>DAOOVD010000020.1:0-19696 GCA_035369845.1 Bacillota bacterium
GGCCTCGCACATGCCGCTTGCGGAAATAATGATCGAACCGCTCGTATTGTTCAAAGACATGGACTCCTGGGCCGACTGGGTAAACTTGAGACCGGGAAAATTAACGGGGTCCCCGCCCCTGAGGGCTATTTCGACGGCCTCCTCGTCAAAAAAATCGCGGTTCTTCTGAAAAACCGCAGTAATAGCGGCGGCCAGCGGGCTGTCTATATATACCGTCATGGGAGGCATTCTCCCGGCTTCATACAAGAGACTCAAGTGGTAAAGGAGGTCCTGTGTCCGCTCCACCGCAAATGCCGGGATAATCAGGTTGCCGCCTTTCCTATATGTTTCCCATATGACGCCGTGTAATATTTCTATTTCATTTTCCCAGTCTTCATGCAGACGCGAACCGTAAGTGGATTCCATAACCACATAATCCGCTTCCGTTACTGCGGTGGGGTCCTTTACCAGCGGCCTGTCCTTGTTTCCGAGATCTCCCGAGAATACCAGCTTTGTCTCCGAGCCGTTTTCACTTGCCCACAGTTCAATTATGGCAGATCCCAGAATGTGGCCCGCGTCAAGAAAACGGGCCTTTATATCCTGGGCAATCTGCACGGTCTCACCGTATCCGGCCACATTAAAATAAGGAAGACTGTTATACGCATCGCCGGCAGTGTAGATCGGCTCGATCAAATTCAGCCCCGCCCGGCGGTACTTGCGGTTTTTCCGTTCAACCTCCATCTCCTGAATGTGCCCCGAATCGGGAAGCAGGTACTCGCAAAGAGCGACAGTGGGAGGAGTCGCCCAAATCCTGCCCTTAAAACCATGTTTGATCAGCTTCGGAATCAGTCCGCTGTGATCTATATGCGCGTGCGTGAGCAAAACGAAATCCACGCTCTCCGGCGGAACTGGAAAAGCCCCGTAATTCCTTTCCCTTATTTCCCTGGGCCCCTGAAACAGGCCGCAATCAATCATAACCTTCGTTTTTCCGGTATCCAGCAAAAAACACGAACCGGTAACCGTACCGGCAGCTCCCAAAAAATGCAGCCGCATTTTCCCCACCTCTCAACCTGTTTATAAAATAAATTCCCCCCGTTCAACTCCAAACCCTTCTTTTTGCCGAACAAAAGTATTTCCCGCGCTTGACACCGCACTGCAACCAGGCTAATCTAAAAATGCGGCAACCTTTCCAAATTGCTTTCAGAAAGGAGAGCACTCCAAAATGCCGATATATGAATTCCGCTGCACAAGCTGCGGTATCCGTTTTGAAAGACTGTGTTCGATGGGTGAAAGCGGGAAAAACCTGAAGTGCCCCGGTTGCGGCGCCAGGCATCCGGACAGGGTCATGTCGACATTCATTTCCACGGGAACCGGAGGAGGGAAGGGAACCGGAACTGGATGCGGCACCTGCAGTTCGCACGACTGCAGCAACTGCGGACATTAGCAGCCGGCCGCCAGTAATAATTAATAAAGGAGGCGGAATGGACTTCTGCCTCCTCCGGTCTTTCCAGTTGTTAAAAACGGCAACGCAGTTCCACGTCATCGATTTTGACCGTGTTATTGTTGACCGCCGAGGGCTCAAAGGTAAACCTCACTTCGGCGGTTCTCGCGCCGGCGGGTATGCGGCCGGTAGACAAACTGTATCGGTCGTAAGTATTGTTTGGTATGTTTTCCTGCGAAAACCGCGGTTCGGTTCTCCCCACGAATTCACCGGTTCTGCTGTAGTAAAAGATTTCTACGAACAAAACAAATCTACCCACACCGCCCGGCTGAACGTTTTCCCTGGCCCACCAGATCAAGTCGTAGATTCTTCCGGCCTCGATATCCACCCTTTGGGAGAGAACCGCCCTCTCGTTGTGCCTGGCTCCCAGTTCAACAGCGTAGTTGCCTCTGCGCGACAGGGTGCTGCGGGAAAGGTTGCTTCCAGTCCAGCCTGCCGGAGGAGACGCCGGGCGGGGCCAGTCTTCAAACCCGGGGTTGACCAGAATGTTCACGTCCGGGCACGGCGTAGCGGTCGGTGTCGGTGTGGGAGTCGGCACAGCAGCCCGTATCCTTATAGTCGTTGAAATACCCCTGTTCCTGAAGCCCTCGGCAAAATTGAAACCCTCGATAGCGAAGGTGCCGGCGGCAACCTGCCGTCCCCGGTTATCCCGCTGGTTCCATACCGCCCGGAAGACCTGGCTCTCTCCCGGCGCCAGAACGACTCTTTCCGTAACCTGGGTAAACCTTCTGCCGGATGACCAGCGCCAGATTTCAGCCGGTTCGGCACCCCGTCTGGCCGCGAAATCAAAACGCTGCGAAGTGCGGTACCGGAGCGTTATACTGCTGCCTGAAACATTGTTTTTGACAAGTGTGATCGCCACGGGCTCACCCCTGCCGTATACAGACTTGTCGGTATATATCGTGTACAGCAATCCTTCAATCCGCCTCGACACGGCGTTTGCGCCGGCCGGTTCGGCATCTTCCCCGCCCTCGGGTATTGTCAGGACCTGGCCCGGAAAAATCATATCCGGATTTGTGATATTGTTTACCCGCGCCAGTCTCTGGGCAGTGGTGCCGAATCTCTGCGCTATGGCAAACAACGTGTCGCCTGGCTTAACCGTATAAGTCGTCGCCACTATATTTCCTCCCCGTCAAATCATGAGTTATTTGGTTCATTTTATGCCTTCCGCGATGAAACTGCCACCGGCCGTGAAGATAAGGAGAAGCGAAGAAACCGGGCCCCCTGCCTTGCACCGGACGGGCCCCGTCACAAGGACAAAGTCGGGCCTGCTTGAATCTCATGCCATTTTTACGGCTGAACATCGCAAGTCACTAAAACAACGACTGGAGGTAGCCTTATGCACTGCGTTGAAGTAAGGGGATTCGGCTGTTTGATGAAACTCTTTGAAGAAAGAAAATGGCCTTTTCCTCTAAAAGTACACCTGGACAAAAAGATCAGCGGCGCCGAACTTGCCAAAAAGCTGGATATCCCGCTTGACCAAATCGAAATCGTTTTTGTCAACGGCAGGGCCCGGACCCTGGAACAGACGGTCAAACCGGGCGACAGGGTGGCCTTTGTGCCGCCGGGCACCCCCGGTCCGTACAGGGTTCTGCTCGGCTTTGTGCGCAAAGGCAATGGTAAGGAATAACCGGCCCGGAGGTTGTCGACAAAGCGCCCTGAGGTTGAAACACCCGCTTTAGCGCTTCGCCCCGGGTGAACCGGGGCAGCGCCTTCACCGCTCGCTCCCCCGCTTTCGCGCAGGCAGCACCAAACTGCAAACATTAAGGCGGAACCGGGAAGCCTTCCCCGCCTGTAATGCCGGCGGCAGCCTGCTCCGAGTATGGCAGCTTTACTCGAAAGTAAATTATCTTCGATTAAACTACCAATTACACAGCGGTCGGGAACCCGCCGTCCCGGCCTGGTTCAGGCCGGCCCGGCACTCAGGTTGTAATAATGATTTGCCGCCAGGACAATGTACTCCCAAGTATTGCCGGCCGGGAACCAAGGTGTTTTCACTGAGTGCCGGGCAAGTCGTTCGCCGCCAACGAGGGCGCTGTCCGTTAAAAAATTATGCTAAAAAATTACAACAAATAAAGGGTTTTTATTCACAACAATTGAAATATTCTAAAAAAGTTAAAGGAGGGTATTGCCGGTGAAAAGAATCCTGAGGGTTAACATGACCACGAAAGAAGTGAAGTACGAGCCTGTTCCGGAAAAATACGCCCTGCTCGGCGGGAGGGGTCTTACTTCCCGGATTTTGTACGATGAAGTCGACCCGGCCTGTGAACCGCTGGGCCTCCTCAACAAATTGGTCTTTGCCCCCGGCCTGCTTTCCGGAACAAATGCGCCTTCTTCCGGACGCTTTTCCGCAGGCGCAAAGAGCCCGCTGACCGGCGGAATCAAAGAGGCCAACGCGGGCGGAGTGGCCTCGCAGAAGCTTGCAAACCTCGGCCTGAAGGCCGTCATCGTCGAGGGGAAACCGGCCCCCGGAGAGAAGTACGTCCTCAAGGTTTCTCTTGACGGCGCCGAACTCCTGGCGGCGGGGGAAGTTGCCGGCAGAGGCGGCTACGAGACAGTGTCCATGCTCAAGAAAAAATTCGGCGACAAAGTCGGGGTCGTCTTCATCGGCCCAGCAGGTGAGATGCTGATGGCAGGCGCTGGAATAGGCAACAACGACCCGGAAGGCAATGCGGGGCGCTATGCCGGCAGGGGCGGACTGGGCGCCGTCATGGGTTCGAAGGGATTGAAGGCCATCGTCATCGACTCTCCGAAGACTTTCGAGGCGGCAGTCAAGGATAAGGAACGGTTTACCGCAGCCGCCAGGAAATTCGCAAAGATCCTGCAGGATCACCCGGTCACCGGACAAGGACTGCCCGCATACGGCACCAACGTTCTGATGAATATCATCAACGAGGCCGGCACGTTGCCCATCCGGAACTTCCGCTACGGCCGGTGGGACGGGGCCGGCCAGGTCGGCGGAGAAAAGTACGCCGAACTGTGCCGCGACCGCGGCGGGAAAGCTACTCACGCCTGCAATCCCGGTTGCGTTATACGCTGCTCCAACATATTCATTCTTCCGGACGGACGCTCAGTCGGTTCCGTCGAATATGAAACGGCCTGGGCATTCGGTCCCAACCTGCAAATAAACGATCCCGACATAATCGGCAGGTTAAACTACATCTGCAACGACGTCGGGCTGGACACCATTGAAGCGGGCGTTACACTGGGCGTTCTGATGGAGGCCGGCGTTATTCCGTTCGGAGACGGTGAAGCTGCCGTCGCCGCCCTCGAAGAGGTAGGCAAGGGCTCCGCTCTGGGACGGATTATCGGTTCGGGAGCCGCCTCGGCAGGCAAAGCTTACGGTATCACCAGGGTGCCGGTGGTAAAGGGGCAGAGCATTCCCGCTTACGACCCCAGGTCCTGCAGGGGCAACGGCGTCACCTACGCAACCTCCCCGATGGGCGCGGACCACACCGCCGGCTACGCGGTTACCGCGAACATCCTGAAAGTTGGCGGATTCGTGGACCCCAACAGTGACGAGGGGCAGATCGATCTTTCCAGGAATCTGCAGATCGCCACCGCCGCGGTGGACAGTATCGGACTATGCCTGTTTGTTGCCTTCGCCGTGCTCGACAACCAGGAAGGGCTTCCCGCCATCATAGAAATGATTAACGCCATGTACGGCGTAAACCTTACCCAGGATGACGTGATGGCGCTCGGCAAAGAAATACTGAAGACGGAACGCGAATTCAACAAGAAAGCCGGCTTTACAAGCCTTGACGACCGCCTGCCCTGGTTCTTCCACGAAGAGGCGCTGGAGCCCCATATGACCAAATTCGTTTTAAGGGAAGAACTCGACGCGGTTTTCAACTTCTAAAAACCGTTAAACCGTGTTAAAATCGATACAACTTGTTCAATGAACCGGGCTTGCCGCAGGATTCCGGAGGTAACTGCAGCAAGCCCTTCATTCTTGACCGGCGGCCTTCTTCAAGCGAATCCGGCCTTCACCACCCCGCCGGACTGCAGGGATTTCGCCACGTCGATGATCCTCTGGTTGCCCGAACCCCGGAAGGGAAGCTCCAGGTCCCTTTCTTCCAGAATAAACGGACCGTCCACGATAAAGTCGGAAACCAGCAGCAAACCCTTTACCGCTCCGTCCTCCCGCGACAGTTCCAGGAGTTCTTCCCAGGTATAGCCGGTAAAAGTAATCACGTCAAGCCCCAGCTTTTTAACTTCCCGGCCTAGCCACGCCAGTTGCCCCGCCTGGAGGAACGGCTCCCCGCCGGAAAAGGTCACCCCCTTAATCAGCCCGGCGGTTTTCACCCGCTCCAGCAATTCACCGGCCGGCACAACAGTACCGCCTTCCGGATCCCAGGTATGCGGGTTGTGACAGCCCTTGCAACGGCGCCTGCAGCCCTGGACAAATATCACAAACCTCAGGCCGGGGCCGTCAGCCACGCTTTCCCCGACCATTCCCGCTATACGAAGTTTCATAAATTTTCAACCTTTGTAATTAGAATTTTGTTGTAAGAGCGTATTCTCCCACATAAATTCAATCTTTACTTTTACAAATCCCCATCAAAAGTTTTTTCATGTGTATACCCTCTCAACTCCCAGGCTCTTCCCTTTTAGCCAGCCATTCTTTTAACAATATATTCATTTATGCGGCCTCCTGTCCCTCAACTCGGCCAGCTTGCTGTCGTTGAACCTGTCGGTGGTGCTCAGATACCCCGTTATCCGGCGCACGCGCCTGATGAAGGCCGAACCGCAGCGAGGGCAGTTATCCTCGCTGAACACACCCGTATAGTTGCAGTTGGTGCAGAAGTCGACTGGATAGTTTATCCCCCCGTAACCCACGTCGCAGTTGCGCATGTGTCTGATCACCGCCTCAACGGCTTCCGTGTTGTGCAACGGCGGGGAAGACATCTCCACGTAGCTTATGTGCCCGGCATTGCAAAACTTGTGGTACGGTCCTTCCAGACTAATCTTGTCGAAGCTGCTGATGGCGAAATCCACGGGAATATGGAACGAGTTGGTATAGTATTCCTTCGTGGTCACTCCCGGAATCAAGCCGAATTCTTTGCGGTCCAGTTTGATGAAACGCCCGGACAGCCCCTCAGCCGGAGTAGCCAGGAAAGTGTAGTTCAGGTCGTACTCCTCCGCGGCATCGTCGACCTTTTTGCGCATGAACTCAACAATATCCAGCCCCAGGGCCTGAGCTTCCTCGCTTTCGCCGTGATGGTACCCGGTAAGCGCGGTAAGGGCTTCGGCCAGCCCGATAAAACCGATGGAAAGGGTGCCGTGCTTGATCGCCTCGGCAATCGGATCTTCGGGACTCAGGTTTTCCGAGTCGAGGTATAACCTTTGCCCCATGATAAACGGCATGTCCTTGACCCTCAGCCTGCTCTGGACCCCGTAGCGGTGGAAAAGCTGGCGGACAGCCAGGTCCATCACTTCTGAAAGCCTGCGGTAGAATTCATCCAGGCTGCGCTCGGCCTTTATGGCCACCCGGGGCAGGTTAACGGTGGTGAAGGACAAGTTCCCTCTCCGGTCGGTGACCGACGGGCCGCGCCGGTTCGCCATAACTCTCGTCCGGCAGCCCATATAGGCTACCTCCGTCCCCCACTCCTTGTTGAAAGATGAATCCATAAAGCTGAAGGTAGGGTTCAACCGCCTGCTGGCCACTTTTACCGCCAGCTTGAACAGGTCGTAGTTGGGCTCGCCCGGGTTGAAGTTGACTCCTTCCTTAACCCTGAAAATAATATTTGGAAAGATCGGATTTTCTCCGTTCCCCAACCCGGCCTCGTAGGCAAGCAGCAGGTTTCTCACCACCTTGCGGGCAGCTTCGGAGGTTTCGGTTCCTATGTTTATTGATGAAAAAGGCACCTGGGCGCCGGCCCTGCTATGCATCGAGTTCAGGTTGTGAATCAGGGCCTCCATGGCCTGGTAGGTTTCAAAATCGGTGGCGTTCTCCACAAAGGGCGCAATGTCGCGGTCGAAAAAGGCAAAGGACTGGCCGCCGTGCATGTCGTTCTGGGAACTCTGCAGTATTATGGCCGCCAGGGCAGTTGCGGTACCGGGCCGTTTGGGGGGCCGGATGTACCCGTGCCCGGTGTTGAACCCTTCCGACAGCATTTTGAACAGGGGAATCTGTAAACAGGTGAGAGTTTTCCCGTAGAAGTCGAGGTCATGTATGTGAATTTCTCCCTGTATGTGCGCCCGCGACATATCTTCGGGGATCAGACGCGTCAGGTAGTACCTCTTGCTGGCGGCGCTCGCGATCTGAAGCATTTTTGCCGACGGGGAATTGCTTATGTTGGCATTTTCCCGGTTGGTTTCCTCAAGAATTTCCTCCACCGCGTCCATCAGTTCGCTTTTGGCCTCACGCATGCGCGTCCGCCTGTCGCGGTAGAGAATATACGCCTTGGCTGTACGGGCGTGGCCGGCCTCGATCAGAACTTTCTCCACGATGTCCTGGACGTCTTCCACCCCGAACAAATTCCCGTTGTACCTCTTCTTCAAAAGCTTGATCACTTCGATGGTAAGTTCCATGGCCGTCTGGCGGTCCTCCCCGCCTACCGCCCGGGCAGCTTTGAAAATCGCGTCGGTAATCTTGGTCTCGTCAAACGGGACCTCCCGGCCGTCGCGCTTTTGAATCGACTTAAACATGATCTCCAGGTCCCCTTCCTTTGCTGTCAGTGTTATTTCTCAAAAGATTCGCAACTACCTCCATAAAACTTTCGGCGTCCCTGAACTCGCGGTAGACGGAAGCAAAACGCACATAGGCCACCTCGTCTATCTTCCTGAGTTGCTCCATCACCAGTTCGCCGATATAGTGGCTCTTTATTTCCGTATCCATGGTGTTGCGCAGTTCCCTTTCAATATCGTCGACCACCGTCTCGAGTTTTTCAGTGGGAACCGGCCTTTTCTGACAGGCCTTGGTCATCCCGGCCAATAATTTTTTTCTGTCGAAATGCTCCCTTCTGCCGTCTTTCTTCACCACCACGAGGGGCAGTTCGTCCACTTTTTCGTATGTGGTAAACCTCTTGATACACCCGCCGCATTCCCTTCTCCGCCGGATCGCGTTGCCTTCCACAGTGGGCCGGGAATCGAGCACCCGGGTATCCGAGTAACCGCAAAAGGGGCATCTCATTGTCGTTCCACCCTTCTGATAAATTACACTGCCCCGTTGGGACGCAAGGCTCCAAATACACAATATGGTATATTGGTTGTCCAATTCTATACTATATATAGATTACAATATAGATCACAAGCATAAAAGCACAAAACAATGCCAAAAAAATGAAAGGGGGAGTGTTTGCTCCCCCTTGCTCGTCAACAGTTTGAATTTCATATTTTTTTAAGAAATAATCCGGTCAGATCCTTGTTTTCGGGCTGGTAAAACTGCTGACCTCCACCAGGATAACATCCATTCCGATTTTTACTATTTTGTCCCAGGGCACAATGATTTCTTCTTCTTTCCCAATCAGCCCCAAAAAACGTCCGCCGCCCGCCCCGGGTAAAATAATTGCGGTAATCCTGCCTTCCTCCAGATCTATGTCAATGTCCTTGATCATGCCGAGCCGCCGCCCGTCAACGGTATTGATAATCTCCCTCGAACGAAGGTCGGAAACCTTTACCATAGAACTGCACCTCCCCATTTGATTTATATGAACAGGTACGCCAAGGCTGAACAAAAAAATTTCAGCGGCTTCAAAAGCCGCCTCTTTCATGCATGGTACCTGCCAAATGCTCGTGTTTTTGTTCTCAAGTGTTTATATGTTTTCGCATATGATTTAGAGCCGCCTTCTCCAGCCTTGAAACCTGCGCCTGCGAGATGCCTATTTCATCCGCGACTTCCATTTGGGTTTTGCCCTCGTAAAACCTCAGCGTGAGGATGAGTTTTTCGCGGTCACTCAGCTTTCTCAGCGCGTCCCTGATGGCAATTCCCTCAAGCCAGTTCAAGTCCTGGTTTTTCTCGTCGCTAATCTGGTCCATAACAAAAATCGGGTCCCCGCCGTCGTGGTAAATCGGCTCAAACAGGGAAATCGGCTCCTGGATAGCGTCCAGGGCGAAAACAATTTCTTCCCTCGGTATTTTCAGTTCACCAGCGATTTCATTGATGGAAGGCTCACGGGAAAATTTATTCACCAGCGCGTCCCGTACCTGGAGCGCCTTATAAGCTACATCACGAAGGGAGCGGCTAACCCTGATCGGATTGTTGTCGCGTAAATACCGGCGTATTTCACCGATAATCATCGGTACTGCGTAAGTGGAAAACTTCACGTTCTGGGAGAGGTCGAAATTGTCAATGGCTTTCATGAGACCGATGCAGCCCACCTGAAAAAGATCGTCGACATATTCCCCCCTGTTCGTAAAACGCTGGATTACGCTGAGAACCAGCCGGAGATTGCCGTTTATCAACTGGGTCCGGGCAGAGGCGTCTCCTTTATGCATCGCCTCGAATAAAACCTGCATCTGGCCTCCTGTCAGTACCGGGAGTTTTGACGTGTTGACACCGCAAATCTCCACCTTGTTCACCAGCATGGCCCCCACCTCTTTCCAGCATCTTTAACCGCAATTTTCAATCTCATTATTGCCGTGCAAAAATTTAATTATACATCGGCGCTGACAACAAAAAAGCCCTAAACAGGGCTGGTGCTGTCGACATAAGCATCTTGAGGCCGATACGCCAACTCAAATGCTTCGCGTCGAGTTAAACTGGGGTTTGGGCAGTGCTTTGTCACCGCTCACTCAGGTGCTCCGCTCCGGCATCACCGCGGCTTGCTGCGGACTGGACTAGCGTCGCTGCAAAGGCGGCGGCGGGATTGTGTTTGGGGAGTCCGGTTGCCGTCGCTGCGCAAAATCGTTCGCTTTTGACAAAGCACTGCCCTCGTCTTCAGTTACTGACAAGTGCCTTGGGGTTGAAACACTTACTCAAATACTTCGCGCCGGGTGAACCGGGGGTTTGCATCACGCGATGTCGGACGTCTTCAACTCACATCCTGGTCTCAAGAGGAATGCTCCAGAGAGAGGTGTGTCCCCAACCGCTGCCCGCTCATCCGATACCGCATCCTCAATCGCCCGGTTTGTCTTGCGGCGCTTTCGCAAATCGCCCGCTTCCTTGGAGCCTCAAGGTCCCGGGCAGAGCATGTCAGCGGACTGAGCCCTTTTTACAGGGCTTTTTCCTTTAAGGTTTCACTCCATCCGGTGGATCTCTTTTTTCAGCCTTTTTATTATTCTCTTTTCAAGCCGGGAAATATATGATTGCGAAATCCCCATCAGATCTGCGACTTCCTTTTGGGTTTTTTCCACCCCGTTGTTCAAACCGAAACGCAATTCCATTATCTTGCGCTCCCGTCCGGAAAGTTTTTGCAAGGCGAGGTGAAGAAGCTTTTTGTCGACTTCTTCTTCGATATACTTGTGAATTATATCATTATCCGTGCCCAGAACATCTGAAAGGAGAAGTTCGTTGCCGTCCCAGTCTATATTCAGCGGCTCGTCGAAAGAAACCTCCGCCCTGGTCTTGTTGTTCCTTCTCAGGTACATCAGGATTTCGTTCTCTATGCAGCGTGAAGCGTATGTTGCCAGCTTGATTTTCTTTGCCGGATCAAAAGTATTCACAGCTTTAATCAAGCCGATGGTTCCTATGGAAACGAGATCCTCGATGCCGACTCCGGTGTTTTCAAACTTGCGGGCAATGTAAACCACCAGGCGCAGGTTCCTTTCGATTAAAACGCTCCTTACCGCACCGTCCCCCGACTCTAGACGGTCGATGAGGAAGGTCTCCTCATCAGTTGTCAGCGGAGGAGGCAGGGCCTCGCTGCTCCCCACGTAGTAAACTCCGGGCCTGTAGCCGAACCTTAGCAGGAAGCGCAGGACCGCCAGGCGGACTGTCCACCTCAACCGCCGAATTCTACCCAGAGCCAAATCTTATCCCTCCCGTAATTCCCCCGGGCGGCACCCGTACACCACGAACAATACAGTCTAACCAGTGAGTTCCAGCAGGTCGGGGTTCAGCAAGGCCTGACAGGACCCGCTCGGGTCAATTTTTTTATGGTAAACCGCTACAACCGCCTTGACAATCTTATCCCCCCGCCCTCCTCTTTCAATAATCACCTCATCGGGCCGGAAGCCTACCAGCAAACCGTCGACACGGCCCAAAGACCGGAAGGGTACTGCGCTGAAACGGGAAGCCAGGCGGCTTTCACCCAGCGAGGACAGAACCTGCCAGACATCGGGCTCCCCCCCGCCTTCAAAAAACGCCTTTACCTCGGCTGGCAGGAGAGGCTTTATAACACCGTATTCCACCACGATAACCGGGCTCCCGGTCAAAGGGTCCTTAAGCCGGTTACCCGTGTCCAAAAAAGCCTCGACATTCACCTGACCGCCTCCCGATTTGATGCAGAGAGACATTTTAAAAAGGTTTTCAAAAACCCCCCTTTTGATCATTGCGGCAATACCTTTTCCGGCGGCCCAGAATGCGGCCAGGCCGGCAACGAGGCCGGGCCAGAAATATTCCGATACCGCCTTCTCGATACCGGGATAGCTGGCCGCCCGCCCCGATTGAATAAAAAAGATCATTCCAAAGATTAATCCGCCCAGGGCAAAAGAAGTCAAATAAAAACAGCCGAGGCAGGCCAAAAACTTTCCGGGCGGAAGAGGAACAAAAGCAACGGCGGTAATAATTACCGAAGAGGCAATTTTAAACCATACGGAAAACAAAAGATTTTTCCCTGGAAAAAACAACGCCAGGGAGTACAGCGCCCCCAGTCCGGCACCGGCAAAAATCCGCCCCGGGCGGGCCGGAATGCGGCTAAGTTTTGCGGCGCCCCAGAGAATAGCATAATTTATCACCAGGTTCCCTAAGAAAACCTGATCTATGTAAACGGTGTACGCCGCCATGTCCGACCCCGAGTAAAAAAGATAATGGAACCGGCAAAAAGCAAAAAAACTCTGTTACCATTATATTGCCGTAATTAGTCCTTTATGACAGGCCGCTCAAAAGATAGCAACCCTGGTCTTATTATACATCCCGGATGGCAGGCAATTTGTCATGTCGTGGCATGCATACGGTTTTTTTGAAAACATTTTCCAACAAAAAAAACCGGTATAAAAATAAAACGGGTTGTTCCAAACCCGTAAGGTTGTTGACAAAGTATCTTGAGGTTGAAACGACATAATCCTTCGCGTTGAATGAAGCGGGGTGGCGCCCCGTAACCGCTCATCCCGGTGCTTCACGCCGGCAGCACCTGCTGCTTGCCAAGGTATCGTTCTCGTCTGTGGGTAGTTTGCAAAGCGCCTTGAGATTGAAACGCTCGCCCATATGTTTTCGCCGGGTGAACCGGGGGCTTGTTTCGGGCGGTATTGGACCGCCTCCAATTCACATCCTGTTCCCGGCACTCAATAACTGCACATACAGCTCCAGTAAAAGACCGTTTTTACTTAAAACATTTTCGAATACTAAACGGAATATAACATTGAGTGCCGGGTCATCCAATACCGCGTCATCACTTCATCCGGTTCACCTTACGGCGCCTCGCGATATCCGAGGTTCCGGAACGGTTTGTCGGCAATCCGGTTTCACTCAAACCCGTCTTTGTGCCTGCCCTAAAGCGTCAGTCCGCAACGTAAATCAGCGGTGCTCCGGATTCGACAATCTCCCCGATCTCCGCACCGTTCACTCCGGCTTTGAGTAAAGCCTCCGATGCGGATCTTGCCTCTTCCCGCGGGACAGCCATCAGGAGACCGCCGCTGGTCTGCGGATCGGCCAGGATAATCTTTTCCGCATCATCAATATTTGCCTCCCAGCGCAACTGTTTCTCGAGATACTGCAGGTTTCTGTAAGCACCGGCAGGCACCATGCCCATCAAGGCGAGCGAATAGGCCTGTTCCAGAAAAGGCACCTTCCGGAAATAGATCCGGGCGGCCGTATTGCCGGCCGAAATCATTTCATAGAGATGCCCGAGCAGTCCGAAACCCGTGATATCGGTACAGGCCGTAGCTCCCGCTTCCAGCATTATTTGAGCGGCGCGGTCGTTCAACGCTGTCATCTGCTCAACGGCACTGGCATAAACCGAGTCGTCGGCAAGTTCTCCTTTGATTGCCGTCGTTATTATACCCGTACCCAAAGGTTTGGTTAGAATCAAGACATCGCCGGGGCGCGCCCCGGAATTGGTGATTACGCGATCCGGATGAACCAGTCCCGTCACCGCGAGACCGTATTTCGGCTCGTCGTCTTCAATGGTATGGCCGCCGGCTATAAGCGCTCCGGCTTCCCGGACTTTGTCGGCCCCTCCTTTAAGAATTTCCGCCAGGATATTCAGAGGCAGAGTTTTCTTTGGGAATCCGACAATATTCAATGCCAGCAGCGGCTTTGCCCCCATTGCGTAGACATCGCTCAAGGCATTCGCCGCCGTTATCTGCCCGAAGGTATACGGATCGTCAACCACCGGGGTGAAAAAATCAACTGTCTGCACGATGGCAATTTCGCTGGTGAGGCGGTAAACGGCCGCATCATCGCAGGTGGAGGCCCCGACCAACAGGTCGGGGTCCCGGACCGGGTCAAACTGGCACAGAACCTGTGCCAGGTCCTGAGGACCCAGTTTGGCAGCTCATCCAGCACACTTTGCCATCCGGGTAAGCCGGTATTTTTTGTCCTGCTGCATCGTTTCACTCCTTTTCCGCCCCTGCGTCAAAACCCCCGGCCGATAACCGAGGAAAACCCCTTCCCGGCGCTCATCAGTCGGGAAGGGGCCTGCCTTCTCCGCTTCTGCCCCGTTCCGGGTCGATTACCTTTTGCAGGCCGCGAACGCGGTTCAGATCTTTTTTCCGGTTTCCCTTCAATTCAACTTTTCCGAGATCCGGCTTGTGTTTAGGCATAGTTTCCCTCCCGCTTTTTTTTAATAGCTTTCGCCGGAGGGCAATCTCTTTATGCACAAGGGTCCATTTTTATCCCTAAAACAATCCATGCCGTCAAAGAGGGGTCTTTCTCATGTATTACCGCCGGCGGAGGAAAGCCGGAATATCCAGATCATCATGGGTGGAGAAGGGCTTGATTTCGAGTTCGGACCTGCCGCGATCCTTCTTGTGGCTTCTCTGGTCAAACCCGGTGGCGATAACGGTGACTCTCACTTCTTCCTCCATTGACTCATCAATGACGGCGCCGAATATAATATTGGCCTCGGAGTCGGCGGCCTGGGCGATTATCTCGGCGGCCTCGTTTACCTCAAAAAGACCCAGGGAAGTACCCCCAGTAATGTTCAGCAGGACCCCTCTCGCCCCTTCGATCGACGTCTCCAGCAGCGGGCTGGAAATAGCCGTGCGGGCCGCCTCGGTTGCCCTGCTCTCTCCGCTCGCGGTGCCTATGCCCATCAAGGCCGAACCGGTTTCCTTCATTATCGTCTTAACATCGGCAAAATCCAGGTTTATCAAGCCTGGAACGGCAATCAGGTCGGAAATCCCCTGCACTCCCTGTCTCAAAACGTCATCGGCTATCCGGAAAGCCTCAACTATCGAGGTGTGTTTTTCAATCACCTGCAGGAGGCGGTCGTTGGGAATGGTAATGAGCGTATCCACCTTATTTTTCAAATTCTCTATGCCTGTTTCCGCCTGAGCCGCTCTTTTGCGTCCCTCGAAAGTAAACGGTTTGGTAACAACGCCAACGGTAAGGGCGCCCAACTCCTTCGCCACCTCGGCCACGATGGGGGCGGCGCCCGTGCCGGTTCCGCCCCCCATTCCCGCAGTCACAAAGACCATATCGGAACCTTTGAGGGCTTGAAATATCTCATCGCGGCTTTCCTCCGCCGCCTTTTGCCCGATCTCCGGGTTTCCGCCCGAACCCAGGCCTTTCGTCAACTTCGCGCCGATTTGAATCTTATGGTTTGCCTGAGCAAGGTACAGGGCCTGGGCATCGGTATTTACCGCGATAAATTCCACCCCTTTCAGTCCGGCGTTAATCATCCGGTTTACGGCATTGTTGCCGCCCCCGCCGACCCCTATGACCTTGATGTTGGCAAACTGCTCCAGATCGAGATCAAAATCAAGCATGCCTTAGTCCTCCTCCGTTGTTTCTCCACCCAAAACATGCGCCCGCCCGGGCAAACTTGAACAACTAACTAATTCCCTTTAAAAAAATCCTTTTTAACTGTCCTGTGCTGGAACCAATCCGAAAACTTCCCGATCAAACCGCCCGGCCCGTAATACTTCTTGCTACGGCTTTCCTCTCCGTGCATCCGGGCGCAGCCGTGCCTGACGAGACCAAAAGCATTGACGGTCGCCGGATCCAGTTCCACTCCTTCTGTCTCAACCCGTCCGGTCCGTACGGGCATCCGCAGTTTTTCCCCGGCCAACAGGGTCAGACCTTTCATCCTTGAGACGCCGCCGCAGAAAACCGCACCGCCCGGCAGCAATCCCGGAAAATTGAATTTCCTTATAGTTTCGGCGATAATATTTAAAATTTCGTTAATCCTTGCCTCAATTATCAGTTCGATCAACCCGGCAGAGTCCCTGCCGCCGCCGTTCACCCTGCGGATTTCCCCCGGGCCGGGTTTCAAGCCCTTATCAACTCCCGGAACAACCAGGGAGAATCCGCTCAGGATCTCCCGCGCCTGGGCAAGGGAAGTCCCCAGACAGACGGCCAAATCTCCTAAAAGGTGCTCCCCGCCGATGGAAAGCACGGCAGTTTCGGCAAGTATGCTTTTATAAAAAAGGCTTATTGATGTCGAACCTTCGCCGATATCAACCAATACGGTTCCAAATTCTTTTTCCGCTCGGGTTAACAGCGCTTCGGCCGCAGCCAGAGGCCCGTACACCACTCCCTTTACCGCCAGACCGGCCAGACGGGCGCTTTCAATAACGCTCTCCACATCCATGGTTCTGCAGGTAACGGCCTTTGCTTTTTGCTCCTTATCGAACCCTTCAAATCTTGCTGCCGGGGGAATAAACTGGAGCACCGTCTCCTCGCGGGGTATTCCGGCAGAAAACCCGTTCGGCGGGATTGATGAAAAGGCACAATTACCGGAAGCGGAGCCCAGCCGGCAATCCCTGACCTTTATGCCGGCTCCGTTGAAGCTCGCATAAACTTCGTCCACCTTGATTCCTGACGCTTTCTCAGCCTTTTCCAGTGCCTGCGCAATTGCCCCGGAGGCCAAACCAGGGTCGGAAACAACCCCTTTCCGCAATCCCAGGCTCGGACTTTCACCAACCCCCAAAAGCCTGGGGAAACCCTTCACCGGTTCGGCAACAACCACTACAGTCTTCGAAGTGCCTATGTCAAGGCCGGCCAGTACGGCAGGACGCCCTTTGGCCAAAACGGGCACCTCCCGACCAAAGTTTGCTTGTTTTGTTAGGATTCAACACCAAAATTCATTTCCCTTTTTGTTGAATTATTTTTTTAAAAGGTGGCGGCGGATGATAGCAAGGTTCTGAAAGAGCCTCACGCCGAAAGCCACCACTGCGGCAAGATAGAGATCGATGCCCAGTCTCTCGCCGAAGAACGCCAGGCCTGCAGCCAGCAGAGTGTTGCTGAAAAATCCTGAAATAAAAATCGTGTTGTCGAAATGGTCCTCCATAGCGGCCCGGATGCCGCCGAAAACCGAGTCAAGGGCGGCAAGCGCCGCTACAGACATGTATTTGGCATAAGCGTGGGGAAGCAGAAGGGGCACGTTAAATCCGATCACGATTCCGATTCCCAGGCCGAGTATCGCCAGCCACAGACCCAACAACATTTTTCAGTCACCCTTTATAATGGATTGATTGCCATACCGTCTTCCTTATCAAAACTCAGCCCGGCAGAGCGGCAACCGTTCTACTTCGCAGCGGGTTTGGCGTGTTCGAAGTGAAGCGTGCCGGTATACGCCGGAATCAGGATGCTGTCTTTCGGCTGTACTTTCACCGCAACACCCAGATCGTTCAAGTATTCGGCAACCCCCCCTTTAATCTCAAGGCTGCTTTTTAAAGTTCCCGGATTGCCGATCGCAGTCACTGTGTAAGGAGGGGTCAGCCTGGTCAAGTTTACGTTGATGTAATTGCCGGCGAGGCGTATCTCAGAAGTGGCGAGTATGCGCTGGCCGTTGACGGCAATGGCTTCAGCCCCGGCGCCGCGCAGATCGTTGACCACCTTTAAAAGATCTTCGTCTTTGATCGTATAAAAACTGGTCCTGGCCGGACCGCTCTGACTTTCAAGAACAACCTCGACACCCGGCCCTTCCACCGGGGTAAGCCCGGCATAGAGCTTTATCTTGGAGAGTTCGCTTTCCAGGGCGCCGGCTGCTTCGGCGTACCCCTTCCCGGCCTCTTCAAGTTTTGCGTTCAAATCGGCAGCTTCCTCCTGCAGATGGCTCAGGTCCCTCTCCAGTTGCTTTTTCTCAAGAGTCAACTCCTGCACCCGGTCGAACGGCACACTCTGTTCGATACTGCTCGTTGTGCGAAACTGAAAAGTTATCAACAGGCCGACAATCACGCTGACCATGGCAATGGACAGATAAGTCGCCCTACCGAAGGTTGATTTGACCAAAATTATCTCCCCTAAAAGATTTAGCCGGCAGGCCTTGCATAATCGAATCTCAAAGCTCCGTTATAAGCCGGAACGGTTACCTGCGGCATTTTTTTTACCGCCACCTGAATCCCCCAGAATTGGAGGGTTTCCGCCACGCCGCCCCTCATTTTGAGAGAACTCTCAAGCGTATCGGGATTGCCTATCGCGGTAATCACGTAGGGAGGGGCCAGACGCTTCTTGTTTATTAGAATGGTGGGGCCGTTGCAGCGGACCTCGGTGGTCGCAAGCAGCCTCTGGCCGCTGATGGAAACAGCTTCCGCGCCCGCCGCCCTCAGTTCGTTCAAAACCCGCAGCACGTCTTCGTCGTGTAATACAAAGAGGTTCGGGTTTTCTCCGGTTCTCAGGCTTATATTGCTGTCGTTAAGAGTAACTTCCACCCCCGGACCGGTCAGTTCAGTGACACCGGCCTCGATCCTGGCCTGTTCAAGTTCCTCTTTCAACCCCGCCTCCTTGGGCCCGGCGGAAATTTTGTCAAGCCTGGAACGCAAGCCGTCCACCTCGGCTTGAACGGCATCGCGTTCTTTTTTCAAGCGGGTCAGTTGAGCCGAAAGTTCTTCGGCCCTCTGCACCGATTCGGTCTTCTGAATTTCCCTGGTTATCCTGAACTGAAAAGCCAGCATGATGCCGAGAATAAGGCCGACAGCGGCCAGCGCCCACTGAATTTTTCTCAACAAGATCTCCCCCGGTCAATTCTTTTCGTAAGACACCACCGGCTGGCCGGCGCTTGAGATGTCGACATACCTGACTTTGGCTTCCTGCTCGCGCAGTTCCGGCAAAAGCCTGGCAAGCACTTCCCCTTTTTCCTCCACATCCTCCGCAAACCCGAAGCGGCACTGGATACCCTCGATGGTATATAATCTTACCTGTCCGTTCACGTCTACATGAACCTCGGACAGGTTTGCAACAGCCTCCGGCGGCAGCCTGCCGGCGACCGCCAAAGCGTCTCCCAGTCTCTCCGCCTTTATGGTCTGTCCCGGGGCTGGTATATCCACCTGCACGCCGGTTATGATCGGCAATCCGGAAACACCGGCACCGGATTTCATCAAATACACGCCCTCCGCATCCACCTCAATGAAACCGTCTTTGACGGGCAACAGGGCAATCGGCCTGCGTTCTCTGATTGTGATCACCACCGTAGAGGGAAGGCGCCTGGCAATATGCGCCTCTTTCACCAGCGGCAACAGCTTGAGGCCGGACAAAGCTGCGGCAACGTCCAGCTTAAATATGTTCGTGCCCGTACCGATACCAGCCGCGGAACGGATCCTGTCCTCGCTCAAATACTGGTTTCCCTGGACCAAAATCCTTTTAACCTCGAACAGGGGCGAACGGAGAAGTATGTAACCGCTGACGAGTACCAGCATAATAAAAAAAATACTTTCAACAGCGTTCCACTTCTTCAGCTTTCCGCGGGTCCGAGCGTTCAATCCTTTCACTCCGATTCAAACCCCGAATAGTTTGCCCCATATGTAATTATACCAACCGTATTTTACTTGTCCATACACGTCTCCGGTAAGCCCGGTGTTTTTTTAAGAAATACTGATGCGCGACACTGTAACCATTTAATTCCTCCAAGAATAGGATAATGTAGGTCGCGGATAAAAGGAAGAAGGGGGGCGTAACAGATGGGAGTCGGTCCTGCCGGGTGGGGCAACTGGGCTTTTATCCTGTTCCTGATC
>DAOOVD010000020.1:19796-40174 GCA_035369845.1 Bacillota bacterium
GGGCAACTGGGCTTTTATCCTGTTCCTGATCCTGATCCTGCTGGTGTTGGGTTTTTGCTTCATCTTTATCTAGGACTACAAGTTATGAGTGAGAAGGGGGTATGAAAATGGCATTCGGTACCGGTGGTGTTGCAGGTACTTCTACAACGGGCAGCTGGGCTTTTATCCTGTTCCTGATCCTGATTCTGCTCGTTGTTGGATTCGGTTTCTTCTTCTTCCCCGGTGGCTGCGCAATTCCCTAAACGTGCTGAACAGGAGGCCGCAATAGGGCGGCTTTCTGTTTATACGCTTTTTATACAAGCCGTCCTTGTCCATAAAGGGACTAAAAAAAGAGCCACTAGTTGTGAACTCTGATAATCCTTGCCCCCAGAGAGTTGTATTTCAACTCTAGACGTTCGTAACCCCGGTCCAGGTGGTGAACGTTTTCCAGGACGGTCCCTTCCTCCGCCGCCAGGGCCGCCAGCACCAGCGCCGCGCCGGCCCTCAAGTCGCTGGCCTCAATGTAAGCCCCGCTCAGTTTTTTTACCCCTTTTACAATGGCCGACTGGCCCTCCACCTTTATGTCCGCGCCCATTCTGCGCAGTTCACCAACATGTTTGAAGCGGTTCTCGAAAATCGTCTCGGTAATCACGCTCGTTCCCTCGGCCAGGCTCAGCAGAGCCATCATCTGCGGCTGCATGTCGGTGGGAAAGCCGGGGTAATGCATTGTTTTTATGTCTACCGCCTTCACCCGGCCGTTCCCTTTCACCTTCACGTAATCATCGCCTGCCGTTATTTCGACGCCCGCCTCCCGCAGCTTCGCCAGAAGAGGTTCCATATGCTCCGGGATCACGTTGGTAACCGTCACCTCTCCGCCGGTAATGACCGCTGCCACAATATGCGTGCCGGCCTCAATCCGGTCTGGAATAACGGTGTGCGCCGCCGGCTTCAAATCACTCAACCTGACCCCTTCAATCTTTATAGTGTCGGTCCCGGCGCCCTTCACATGGCAGCCCATGTTGTTGAGGAAATTCTGCAAGTCCACGATTTCAGGCTCCCTTGCGGCGTTTTTTATTGAAGTGACCCCTTCCGCCAAAACCGCCGCCATCATGATGTTCTCAGTGGCCCCGACACTTGGCAGGTCCAGGTGGATGTCGGCGCCGGTGAGTTTTTTCGACTCGGCGATTATGTATCCGTATTTCTCCTGAATGGTTGCGCCCAGGGCCTGCAGACCTTTAAAATGAAGGTTCATCGGACGGCTTCCAATCTGGCAGCCTCCTGGATAAGACACCTTCACCCTGCCGAACCTTCCCAGCAGTGCCCCGAGAACCAGGTTTGAAGCCCGCATTCTGCGCATCAACTCTTCAGACACTTCAACCGACTGTATGTTTGAAGTGTCCACCTCCACTGTATTTTGGTTGTCGACCACCTTTGCCCCCAGGTACCTCAGCACGTCTTTAATCACTGCAACGTCCCTGAGATTGGGAACTTCATGAATGACGCTTTTTCCCGCATTCAAGATCGATGCGGCCAATACCGGGAGCGTCGCATTTTTCGAGCCGCTGGCGCGAACAGTACCTTTAAGGCAGTTGCCGCCCACAATCACAAACTTTTCCACGCTGCCACCTCCGCCTATTCGTTGCCGATTATCTTTACCTCCAGTTTCAACTCCACGCCGAAACGGCTGTGCACCGTTTGCCTCGCCCTGTCAATCAGGGCCAAAACATCCCCGGCCGTAGCAGAACCCAGGTTTACGATAAAATTGGCGTGAACCGTGGAAATTTGAGCGTCTCCGACCTTGACCCCCTTCAACCCCGCCAGTTCAATAAGCCGGCCGGCAGAATCGCCCGGCGGGTTTTTAAAGACGCTCCCGGCGCTCGGGTAATTCAAGGGCTGTGTCAACCTGCGCCTGGAAATATACCTTTCCATATCTTCCCGAATAAGGTCTTTATCGCGGTAACGGCAGGCAAAGTTTACTTCTACCACTATAGCAAGCTCCCGCTGCAGGGCGCTCGAACGATAACCGAAATCAAGCTCTTCTTTTTCTATCCGGCGAAACTCCCCTTCGTACCGCAGCAGAAGGACTTCGGTTACCAGGTCGCCTATCGAGGAGCCATTGGCCCCCGCGTTCATTATCACCGCACCGCCGACGGACCCGGGTATGCCCGCAGTGAATTCAAATCCTCCCAAGCCGGCGCTCAAGGCTCTGGCGGCCACTCCGGAGAGATCGGCCCCCGCCTCGGCTGTGACGGTATTCCTGTCTACGGTTATCCTGCTCAGGCCTCTCCCTATCTTGACGACAATCCCCCTGATCCCGCTTTCCGTCACCAACAGGTTCGAGCCCCTGCCGATCACCGTCAGGGGAACCTCCCAGTGACGCGCGTAGGATACAACAAGCCGCAAATCCTCGCGGCTTGCAGGGTCTACAAAGATATCAGACGGCCCGCCTATGCGCCAGCTTGTATGTTTTTTCATCGGTTCGTCAGCCCGCACCCGGCCGGGCAAAAGATTACAAAGCTCACGGAACAGGGCCGCATCAGCCAATTTTTCGACTCTCCTTTAACCTTTCTACGAGTTCCACTCCCGCCTTCCAGATGTCGCCCGCCCCCATTGTCAAAACCATGTCACCGGGCCGGACCCTCTGCAGCAGGTACTCCACTATCTCCTTCCTGGTCGAAAGGTAAACAGCCTTGCGGCCGTTATGTCTTTCAATGGCGGAGACGATCATATCCGCCGAAACTCCTTCTATCGGGTTCTCTCCCGCGCTGTAGATATCACTGACAATCACCACGTCGGCATCTGCGAAAGCCTCTCCGAAACGTTCCCCAAGGATTAAAGTCCTGGTATAGCGGTGCGGTTGAAATACGCTTACCAGTCTGCCCGTCCTGACCTGTTTGGCCGCTTTCAGCGTCGCTTTTATTTCCGAAGGGTGATGTGCGTAATCGTCTATCACCCTTACTCCGCCAACCTCCCCCGTGAGCTGGAACCTGCGTCCGGCGCCTTCAAACTTCTCCAGGACAACGGCAATGCTTTCAAAGGAAAGGCCGACAAACCGGCCCGCGGCAACTACCGACAGGGCGTTGGAAAGGTTGTGGCGTCCCGGAACATTCAATTTGAGCCGGCCCAAAAACTCGTTATGGTAATAAACGTCACCCTCGGTCACCCGCCCGTTCAGTTCCAGGTTGCGCATCACATAATCAGCCTCGTGGTTCTCCAGAGCGTAGGTCAGGCGGGGACCGCCGTATTCCGGCAGCAACTGCCTGATCAGCGGATCGTCAAGACACACGACGGCCAGACCGTCCCCGGGGACCTTGGAGATAAACTGCCGGAAGGCGGCCACGATGTTTTCGACCGATTTGTAATAATCCAGATGATCATCCTCAATATTTGTGATTATTTCGATATACGGGTCCAGCTTTAAAAAAGATCCGTCACTTTCGTCGGCCTCCGCCACAAGATATTCTCCCCTACCGAGCTTGGCGTTTCCGCCAATTTCCGTCAATTCACCTCCAATGATGATGGTAGGGTCCATGCTGTTTTTTTCGAGAACGAGAGCGGTCATTGAGGTCGTCGTGGTTTTGCCGTGGGCGCCCGCGACCGCAATCCCCTTCTGCCTGCGCATCAGCCAGGCCAGCATTTCACTCCTGTGGAATACCGGCAGGCCTCTTTTTTTCGCCTCCACCAACTCTACGTTGTCAGGCGGTATCGCCGTCGACGCGACTACAAAATCGGCGTCCCCCAGGTTTTCCCCGGCATGCCCGATGTAACAGGTAACCCCCAGAGCGCTCAATCTTTCAATAACAGCCGTGGGGTTCAAGTCCGATCCGGTCACCCGGTAGCCCAAACCCAGCAAAATGACGGCAATACCGTTCATTCCAGAACCGCCGATGCCGATAAAATGAACATGCTGTGCCGTTTGCACTGTCACATCTCCTTCCGCGGACTGGTAAAGTTTTCGTCCTTATTCGCTTAAATTCTCAAAATATATTATGCATAGTTCAAAAAAGGTGTTACATTCTCCGGTTTAGAACTTGTCCACCAAATCCGTGCAGCCGTGTTTATTTGTTTCTTATCAGTTCGTCCACACAATCTATTATATCTTGAAGCGCGTTTTTTTTCCCCAACTTTTTGCTGGCAGACGCCATGGCGCCCAGCCTTGCCGGATCATCCAGCAACTTTGATATCAAGCGGCAAAGCAGTTCCCCGTTTAAATCCCGGTCCGGCACAACTACCGCCGCCCCCTCTTTTTCCAGGGCCCGGGCATTAAATTCCTGGTGGTTTTCCGAAGCGTAGGGGTAAGGCACCAGGACGGCTGGAACGCCCAGGGCGGTTATCTCGGCCAACGTCGCCGCCCCCGCCCTGCTTACCACAAGGTCGGCCGCCGCCAGGGCATCCTGCATGTCGTAGATGTACGGCTTGACGGCTACGTTCCCGGCATTGTCCAGGTCGACACCAGCTTTTCGGCACCTGTCCAAAAACTCCTCATAACCCGTATTTCCGGTAACATGGAGAATGTTCAACCGGGCGTCACCGGCAAATCTTTCAAGGACGTAAAGCATGGCAAGGTTGATAGTGCGGGCGCCACGGCTCCCCCCGAAAGACAGGAGCAGGAAACGGTTCTCTTTAAAACCCAGCTTTTCCATGCCTTCCTTCCGTCCGGTCCGGAGAATTTCGGGCCTGACGGGAAGACCGGTAAGCCTGACCTTTTCCTTGCGCGGAAAGTGCTTCTTCGAATCTGAAAAGGTGACGGCCACACGGTCGACAAAACGGGAAAGGATGCGATTGGTAATCCCGGGGAGTGCGTTTTGTTCGTGAATCAACGTGGGAATTCCGCATAAAACCGCAGCCAGCACGACCGGCCCGCAAACATATCCGCCGGTCCCGATCACGGCATGCGGGCGAAAGCGGCGTATCGCCGCCAGCGCCTGGCTGAAACCGCGGCACGCCTGCCAGAGCACCAGCAGGTTCTTAAAGGACAGTTTCCTCTGCAGTCCGGCGCCGGCAATACCAATAAAAGGAAGTCCCTCTTTGGGAATGATGTCAGCTTCCATTCCCCGGGCTGTTCCGATATAGACAATCTCGGCACCGGGGTGCCTGTCCCTGATTCCTCTGGCGATGGCCAGGGCCGGGTAGATATGTCCCCCGGTTCCCCCGCCCGTCAACATAAACCGCACATTTTTCATCTCCTTGCAGGCCGAAATATGCCTACGGATATGGACCGTGAAGCACCGGCGCAGGCGAACGATGCCGCTGCCGCCGGCAACACGCATCTACCGGTTGGCTGCAAACCGCGATATATTCAGCAGTATACCCACCCCGGTCATGGTAAACAGCAGGGAGGTGCCGCCGAAACTGATGAATGGAAGCGGAATGCCTGTAACCGGCAGCGATCCGGTGACCACCCCTATGTTTATGACAGCCTGTACTCCCACCCACGCGGTAATACCGGTGGCGAGCAGGCTGGCAAAGGGGTCCGGGGAGGTGACAGCAATTTTCAGACCCCTCCAAACGAAAAGTATGAAAAGGACTATTACCAGGGAGGCCCCGATAAAACCCAATTCCTCCGCGGTTATGGCAAAGATGAAGTCCGTATGGTTTTCGGGGAGGTACAGAAACTTCTGCCTGCTCTGGCCCAGCCCCAATCCGAACAGACCGCCGGATCCGATGGCGTAAAGACCCTGGATAATGTGAAAGCCGCTCCCCTGCGGATCGGCCCAGGGATCGAGAAACGCCAGAAAGCGCTGCAGGCGGTACGGCTCGAGGGCAATGGCAAAACACACAGCCACCAGGCCGGCGACAACTACAGCCCCGAGGTGGGACAACCTCGCCCCGGCGGCATAGATCATTATGAAAACTACTCCGGCTAGAGACACTGCGGTACCCAAATCCGGCTGCATCAAAATGAGGCCGGCCGCCAGCCCCGTAACTGACAGGTAGGGGAGGACGCCCCTGGCAAAATACCTGACCATTTCCCTTTGCCTGGCAAGGCCGTAGGCGGTGAAAACGATCACACACAGTTTAACAAGCTCGGCTGGGGCGAAAGGTAGAGGACCGATCCCGATCCAGCGCCTCGCCCCGTTGACCTCTTTTCCTATGCCCGGAACGAGCACCAGCACAAGCATCATAAAAGCGACGACTATAAGAGGGCCCACAAACCTTTTTATCCGCCAGTAATCATAATTCATCATTACAAACATGGCGGTCAAGCCGAACAGCGCCCACAACAGCTGACGCTTGAAGAAATAAAAGCTGTCGTTGAAATAGATCAGGGTGCTGTATTCGCTTGCGCTGAAAACCATGATCAAACCGAGACTCAACAAGCTCATTACCGTCAGAAACAGGACGAAGTCAGGGGAACCCTTTTTGAGCCTCATAAACTCTCAACCCCCTTTTAAAGCGGGTCCGGAATTTCCGGCAGTTGAATCCGGATTAATCCGGGTTATTGAGACTTCAAGCCTGACACCAGTTTTTTAAACAGTTCTCCGCGCTCTTCAAAACTCTTAAACATATCCCAGCTTGCACAGGCCGGAGACAGAAGCACTATCTCGCCCGGACGGGCGGCGCGATGAGCGAGGTAAACCGCTTCCTCGAAACCGCCTGCGTACCGGATGTTCTCAAACCCTCTCGCTTTTGCCGCTTCGGCGATAAGCTGCGCACTCTGCCCGAGCACTACCAAAACCCTCGCTTTTTCCTTTACTTTATCTGCAAATTCACCAAAGTCGCTGCCCTTGTTCTTGCCTCCGGCAATGAGCACGATCGGTTCGCGGTATGCCTCCAGGGCTTTTATTGAAGCGTCCGGGTTTGTTCCCTTGGAATCATTGACATATTTCACGCCGTTAATCTCAGCGACAAATTCCAGCCGGTGCGGCACCCCGGCAAACCTTCTCAACGTTTTCGCAAGGGAACCGTTTTCAATTCCCATAGCTTTGGCAGCGGCCACGGCCGCCAGTGCGTTTTCAAGGTTGTGGGCGCCCGGTATGCCCAACTCATCGGTCCTGCAGACACAAGTTTCGACCCCGTCCAGGTTGACCGTTATTCTTCCGTCCCTGACATAAACGCCTTCCCGCAGTTTCGCCAGCCTGCTGAAAAAAACCGTCCTGCCCGGTGTTTTCCCGGCCAGAGAGGCGGTCAGGTCATTGTCGTAATTCAATACTGTAAAGTCGCCGGCGTCCTGGTTGATAAAGATTCTGGCCTTTGCCCCAATATAGTTTTCCATGGTGACGTGACGGTCCAGATGGTCGGGAGTTATGTTCAGTATTATTCCTACCCTCGGCTTGAAACTGTCGGCCGTCTCCAACTGGAAGCTGGAGACCTCGGCAACGACGGCGTCCCCGGGACCGTACTTTTCCACTTCGTCAATCAGCGGCAGCCCGATGTTGCCGCCCACCAGCGTATTCCAACCGGCATCTTTAAATATCTCTCCGATAAGGGCGGTTGTGGTGGTCTTGCCGTTGGTCCCGGTTACGGCAATAACAGGCGCGTGTGTAAAATTGAAAGCCAGTTCCAGTTCGCCCGTGACCGGAATACCGCATTTCCGGGCTTGCCTGGCGGGAACTGCCGTGAGGGGAACTCCGGGACTCATCACTACCAGGTCGAAGCTTCCTCTTTCCACCTCCGGGTACCCGCCCCGAACAATTTCAATCCCCATTGTTTTTAGCTTTTCGAGCTCTTCTCCGGGAAAAACCGGGTCGCCGGAATCCGCAAGCACCACATCCGCGCCTTTCCCGGCAAGAAAGCGCGAAACTGCCAGACCGCTCTTGCCGGCGCCGACAACAAGCGCTCTCTTTCCCCTGAAATTCATAACATCAAAATTCATAATATCCGCCTTTCAGTACTTTTTTCAGACGAGCCGGTAATAACCGGCCAGCCCGGCCAGGGCGAAAATCAGGGCGGCAAACCAGAATGCGATTACGACCCGGTTCTCTCCCCAGCCACCCAGTTCGAAATGATGGTGAAGCGGAGACATGCGTAAAATTCTGCGTCCGGTGGTCTGGAAGGAAATTACCTGAATTATTACGGAAATCGCCTCAAGAACAAAGACTCCCCCTATAATAATATAAAACAACTCGCTTTCCGTCATTACGGCGGCGGCACTCAGTCCGCCGCCTATGGCAAGGGAACCGGTGTCGCCCATAAAAACCCTGGCCGGGTGGCGATTGTAAAATAAAAATCCGAGGCATCCGCCGGCCAGAGCAGCCATAACGGCCGCCACACCGGTTTTGTCCGTTTTCAAGGCAATCAGCATCAGCGTAAGGGCGACAACCACGCTTACCCCCGCGGCCAGACCGTCCAGCCCGTCAGTCAGGTTCACCGCATTGGACATGAATACGACTAATAGGATGGTGAAAATAAAGAACGGCCACCATCCCAGTTCCAGGTGCAGGCCTCCGGAAAACGAAATTCCGGAAAACGGGACCGCAAGCTCGGTGCCGCGTCCCATAAAAAAGACCGACCACACGGCGAGTCCGGCTGCAAACAGCACCTGCCCGAGCAGTTTTTCCCTCGCCCTGAGTCCCAGCGACCTCTTCAACACCACCTTCACGTAATCGTCAAGAAAACCAATTAAACCGTAACCGGCAGTCATCAGCAGGACAGCAATTCCGTCTTTCATTCCCCGGATCGCCAAAAACCCGCCGGCCACAGTGCCCGCGAGAAACATGATCCCGCCCATTGTAGGCGTGCCGGCTTTCTGAAGATGCCTGGCCGGCCCGTCGGAACGTATATTCTGCCCGAATTTCAGTCTTTTCAAGGCGGGGATGGCCAGCGGGCCCATCAGCAGGGTCACCAGCAGCGAAACTGAAAAAGCTGTCCACAAATTGACCATGAGAACCTCCTAACCGTTGGAAATCCTGGTTTCCAGCAAATGCCGGACGATCTGCTCCATCTTCATCCCCCTGGACCCTTTTACCAGAACCACGTCGCCTTCAAGAAGCAATCCGTCCAATACATCCTTTGCTTCATCCCTGCCCGGGCATTTAAAAACACTTTTCTCCGGCATCCCCGCTTCCAGGGCGCCTTCGGCTATCCAGGAAGCCAGATCTCCCACCGTTACGAGGCAGTCGGCCAGTTTGGCGGCAGCCCGCCCCACCTCGCGGTGGCCTTCCGCCGAGCGGCCGCCCAGTTCCAGCATGTTACCGAGAACCGCCACGGTGCGGCGGGAAACCGCGATTTCCTTCAAAACCTGCAGGGCGGCCCTGGTAGAAGCCGGGCTGGCGTTATAGGCATCATTTATCACTTTCAGGCCGCCTGCTTCTAAAATTTCCAGCCGCATTCCGGTCAGGGACACGCCTGCCAGCCCGCGTGCTATTTCCTCCGCGGAAAGCCCCATTTCCAGACCCACCCCGATTGCGGCCAGGGCGTTCATCACGTTGTGCCTGCCCGGCACCGGAAGGTAAAACTCGCCGTCCCCGCCGTCAAATACGGCCCGGAAACGGGAACCGGCACCCCGGGGCCTTATGTTTACCGCCATTATGTCAGCGCGCTGTTCAATCCCGAAAAAAACCACCTTGCCCCGGCAACGCCCTGCCTCCCGGCGGATAAAAGGGCTTTCCGCGTTCAGCACGGCGAATCCGTCAGGCGGGATGTGCTCCAGTATCTCACCCTTGGCAGAAGCGATGTTGCTTACCGTGCCGAGCAGTTCCAGGTGCGTTTCGCCAATATTGGTTATAACCGCGCCGTTCGGGCGGGCCAACCGCGACAGGGCGTCGATCTCTCCGGCTCCCCGCATGGCCATCTCCACCACCGCCGCCTGGCAGTCTCCGTCCATAGCCAGCAGGGTCAGGGGAAGTCCGATTTCATTGTTTAAATTGCCCCGGGTTTTCAAAGTGTTGAAACGGACGGCCAAGACACTGGCGACCATGTCTTTGGTGGAGGTCTTGCCGGTGCTTCCGGTTATCCCCACCACGGCCGCATCGCAGCTTTGCCTGTTATTGAAGGCCAGGACCTGAAGAGAGGCCAGCGTGTCGTTCACCATGAGCACCGGCAACCCCGCGGGCAGTTCCACCCGCCGGCTTATTACCAGTCCCCCGGCACCAGCCCCGGCCGCCTCCTCCAGAAAGCTGTGGGCGTCATATCTTTCCCCGGCCAGAGCAAAAAACAGATCACCTTCCCTGATGTTTCTGGAATCGGTAGACACCGACCGGAACACCGCATCGGGATTGCCCTGTATTATTTTTCCTCCGGTTATTCCGGAAATTTCAGCCAAAGTAAAAGGTTTCATCACAAACCTCCTGCTCCGGAGACGGGTTGAAAAGCATCGTCGCGAATAGCTGTATCCCGTTTTCAGCTGCGGGCTCAGGCGCTGTTTTGGTGGCAAACGCCTTAACGCTCGCTTTACGCTTCGCGTCGAATGAACCAGGGGCAGTTCCCCGTTACCGTTCACTCCACGGCTTTTCAAGCCTGGCACTTGCTGCTTGCATCGAGCGAAACCGGGCCGCCTTTCCCGCCTGTAATGCTGGTGGCAGCCTGCCCCGAGTCGGCGCTTTACTCAGAATAAATTGCCTTGTTTTTCTCCTCTATCGCGGCTTTCGCTTCCAGGCGGTCGTCGAAAGGATACTTTACAGTACCTATGATCTGGTAATCCTCATGCCCTTTGCCGGCTATCACCACGACATCACCGCGTCCGGCTGTTTTCACCGCCAGTCTGATAGCCTTGCGCCGGTCGGGTTCTACCGTATAACTGGCACGCTCAGATCCCGTCTTCACTCCCTGCTCAATATCGTTTATTATTTTCAAAGGGTCCTCGGTCCGCGGATTGTCAGACGTTATGACAGAATAATCGCTGTATTTTACGGCAATTTCGCCCATCAGCGGCCTTTTCGCGCGGTCGCGGTCGCCCCCGCATCCGAACACCGTAATCAAACGCTTTTCGGTAATCTGGCGGGCGGTTCTCAAAACATTTTCCAATCCGTCGGGGGTGTGGGCGTAATCAACTATTACAGAAAAATCCTGGCCAGCGTCGACCAGTTCAAAACGTCCCGCAACTCCGGGACTGTTCTCAAGGCCTTTCCTGATTGTTTCCAACGGCACGCCTATTGCGGCTGCCGCGGTAAATGCCGCCAGCGCATTGTAAACGTTGAACATACCGGTTATCTTAAGGTTAAGGAAGCAGCGGCCCCACTTTCCAGTCACACCGAACATCACGCCCCCCGGAGTGACGCTGATGTCCTCTGCAAGAACATCAGCAGGTCCTTTCAGACCGTATGTGCAGACATTGCCTCCGGCAGCCTGAGAAAACCTCCCGGCATAAGCGTCATCGGCATTTATGACGGCGTATTTCCCTCCCTTTTTCCGGTTAAAACCGCCAAGACTGCTGAAGAGCCTGAGCTTGGACTCCAGATAGTCTTCCATGCCGGAATGAAAGTCAAGATGGTCCTGGGTCAAATTCGTAAAGACCGCTACGTCAAATTCGCACCCCTCGACCCGGTGCAGGGCAAGCGCGTGAGACGACACCTCCATAACGCAGGAACCGACCCCTGCGGCGGCCATATCGTGAAGAAGTTCCTGCAAGTCGGCAGACTCGGGAGTTGTATGACTGACGGGCAAAACTTTATCGCCTATCAAATTGTGCACCGTTCCAATCAATCCGGTCTTTTCCCCGGCGGCTTTCAGCACCGCCGTCAAAAGGCTGGCAGTGGTAGTTTTGCCGTTGGTGCCGGTAACACCGATCATTCTCATCTTCAGTGACGGATAGCCGAAAAACCGCGCGGAAAGAAGCGCCAGCGCGCGTCTCGAATCCGGCACGACGGCCCATGCCACGCCGGCCGGGACCGTCACCTTCCGTTCGGCAACCACCGCTGAGGCTCCCCGTTCCACCGCGTCTTCGATGTAATCGTGCCCGTCGTGTTTAAACCCCTTCACCGCTACAAATAAGCAGCCCGGTTTCACCCGGCGTGAATCATACGTTATTCCATTAACTATTATATCAGTTTCGCAGTTAACGGCATCAACTTCCACCGCGCCCAGCAGTTCCCGAAACAACAATTTTCTGATCCTCCTCGCCAATGCTGTTCGTTCTTTTTCTTAGTATTTCCACGAAAAGTAAATATATTCCAGCATTGTCCCATTCGTCCTTGTTTCAATCGCTCAGCCCCTGAATTGCCGGGGGTTGGAACTCTACGGCAACGGCAGTGCCCCTGGTTACCTTCGTGCCCGGAGGAAATTGCTGACTTACGGCAATACCGGTTCCCGCCGGGCTCAGATGAAGTCCGAGCTTTTCCAGGACTATTCCGGCCTCCTTCATGCTGAGCCCCGTCAAATCGGGCAAAGTAACCTCCCCCGGCGTGACTTCGGGAGACGGCTGCAATTCGAGAATAACGCTGGTGCCAGTCAAGACCCCGGCCCCGCCCTTGGGTATCTGGTTGCATACGATATTCCCCTGTCCCCTCGTTTGAGCAGTTAACCCGGCATTCTTAAGAATGCCTTGGGCGTTTTCCACAGGGTAATTGACCACGTTCGGCACGACGACCCTGGTTTTCGGTTCTTCATACTGAAAGGGAGATTGTGGCTTTTCCAGGCCTGGTCTTTCCGGGACCCTCAAATAGCGCAAAGTATCCTGGACGACTGCCTTGAACGCGGGCGCGGCCACCTGGCTTCCGAAATAAACCGGGCCGGTCGGCTCGGCGACCATTACAAGCGCCGCCACCTGCGGGTCGTCGGCTGGTGCGAAGCCGACAAAGGAGGCGACAAATTTTCCCTCGGCGTACCCCCCCGACTCCGGTTCCACCACCTGGGCCGTTCCGGTTTTGCCCGCCGCACCATAACCGTCAACAAAAGCGTTCCTGCCGGTGCCTTTCTGAACCACGTCGGTCAAGAGGCGCATAAGAGTTTCAGCAGTTTTTTTCGAAATGACCTGGCGGACGGGTTCGGGCTTGAATTCCTTGATCACCTTTCCTTCGGCGTCTGTAACGGCTTTAACCAGGGAAGGTTTCAGCAGGACACCGCCGTTCGCTATCGCTGAAGCCGCAGTCAGGAGTTGTATGGGCGTGACGGCGACGGACTGCCCAATTGACATGGTGGCGATGTTCAACTCGGTAGCGTCCTGTTGCGGTATCTGGATGCCGTTTTCTTCCCCGGGCAGGCTTATGCCTGTCTTCCGGCCGAACCCGAAAGCGTTGATATATTTATAGAACCTTTCTTTCCCCAGCCTCAAGCCCACAGTAATAAAACCGGGGTTGCACGAGTTTTGGGTAACCTCCTCGAAGGTCTGGGAACCGTGCCCGCCATCGTACCAGCAACGGATTGTGCGGTCGGCCACCTTTATGAAGCCGGGGTCGTAAAAAGTGTCTTGCGGTTTGACGGCGCCTTCTTCCAGGGCGGCCGCCGCCGTGATGATCTTGAAAGTCGAGCCCGGCTCGTAATTGTACCAGATGCTGGGGTTATGGTCCCATACCGACTGAGGCGATTTTCTCCAGTCACCGGGGTTGAAGGTCGGCCTGTTGCCCATGGCCAGTATTTCCCCGGTTTTCGGATTCATTACAATAATTACTGCCAGCTTGGGATGATGAGCTTCCACAATTTTGTCCAGTTCCCGTTCTACAAAAAACTGAACGGTCTGGTCTATGGTAAGCGTCAAATTGTAACCGGGTGTGGGTGGAATGAATTTGTGGAGGGCTTCGGGTATGTTCCGGCCTACGGCGTCTTTTTCAATCACTATCCGGCCGGGAATCCCTTTCAATTCATTGTCGTAAACACTTTCTATACCGGTCAAGCCCTGGTTGTCATCTCCTGCGAAACCGAGCACATGTGCCGCCAGATTCTCCTGGCTGTAAAACCGCCGGTTTTCTTCCACCAGTTCGACGCCGCTTATTTTCAAGGCCTTCAGCTTTTGGGCGGACTGGTAGTCAATCCGCCTTTTAAGCCAGACAAAGCCCACGTTTTGAGTGAGCTTGTTGTATACTTCCTCCCTATCCATTCCCAGGGCAACGGCTATTTTATCGGCCGCGTCACGCTTGTCTGCAATTTGAGGCGGAAAAGCGTAGGCGGAATCGACACTCACGCTCTTTACCAATTCCTGTCCATTGCGGTCGAATATCGTTCCCCTCCTGGCCTCGACCGGCACATCCCTCATCCGAACCTCCAGGGCTTCTTCCCGAAGCCTGTCTCCTTCAACCAACTGAATCCAGGCCAGGCGTAGAATCAACCCGGTGAGTGCCAGCATCCCAAAAAGAAAGAGCCCTGTGATTCTTTTCCGGATAAGTATGTTTGTCGTTTGCATCCGTCCCCTCCTCGGACTCCGGGCTCATACCGCTTCCGAGCCAGATTTTGTTTTCCAGCCGGTTGACCAGTTCGGTAAAAGCTCTTATCAAAGGGTTCTCTTCTTTCCCGGCAGGGGAAATGCCCGCAATCTGTTCCTCATTTACGGCAAAATCCGGCTGCTGCGGGGTTTTGCCGGCAACAGCCACATACAGCACGTCATTACCGGCCGGCTTGATCATTCCGAGCTTGTGCACCGCTATAGCTTCAACCCGATCAAGTGAAACAAGCTTTTGTATTTCACCGTCCAGATTGTGGTTTTCGACACGCAGAACGGTGAGTTCCTGTTCCAGTTGGCTGATTTGAAATCCCAGGGTAAGCACCCGCGAGTAGTAATAAGTGATCATAATACCCACCAGAAAAAAAACAACAACCAGCCCGGTCAGGGCCAGCCTGCCGCCGGCCGGCACCGGCCTGTTCCTTCTTGCTTTTTTCGGCCGGGTAACCCTGCCGGGCAGCTCATTGCAGCAGCTTGTCTTTTCCTGGGCTACTATCAATAATATTCAACCTCCCCCGGGCTTAGAACTTTGCTGACAGCACGCACACCGGCAAAGAATTTGAAAACTGTGCTATGCCTTTATTTTGAAGCTTTTTTCAAAGCTTTTCCGCAATCCTCAATTTGGCGCTCCTGCTTCTCGGGTTCGTCTTCAACTCCGGTTCGGCGGGCGCCAGCGGTTTTGGGGTAATGATTCTTATTTCCCGCTTCCCGCCGCAGACGCAGGCCGGAATCTTCCCGGTACATTCACAGGGAGAAGCGAGGCGGCGAAACAGGTTCTTGACGATCCTGTCCTCCAGGGAATGAAATGTAATAACGCAGATCCTCCCGCCGCTGCGTAGAAGCCTTACCGCGGAAGCGACCGCGGGCTGCAGATCTTCCAGTTCCCTGTTGACGGCTATGCGAAGGGCCTGAAACGTTCTCCTGGCAGGGTGCGGGCCTTTTCGCCTGGCGCCCGCAGGGACAGCCTTTTTTATTATCTCCACCAGTTGCCCGGTGGTTTCGACCGGGCGGCGTTCCCTTTCAGCCGCGATAAACTCCGCAATTCTTGAAGCCCAGCGTTCCTCACCGTAGTCCCTGATGATTCTCGCCAATTCACCGGCCGGCAGCGCATTGACTAGATCGCGGGCGGTAATTTTTTGCTCCCGGTTCATCCTCATGTCCAGCGGCGAATCCGTATGATAGCTGAAACCCCTCCCTGGATTCTCAAGCTGGTATGAGGAAACGCCCAGGTCGAACAATATTCCGTCGACTTCTTTTATGCCCAGACTCTCCAGTACCTTGTGCAGGTTGACGTAGTTTTCCCGGACCAGACGCACACGGTCTCCGAACCCGGCCAATTTTTTGCCTGCCGCGGCAATAGCTTCTCCGTCGCGGTCAATCGCCACCAGGCAGCCGCCGGGAGCAATCCGTCTCAAAATTGCTTCACTGTGGCCGGCGCCTCCCACCGTGCAGTCGACATAAACACCGCCCGGTTTCAAGTCAAGTCCTTCCAGCACCTCGTTCAACATTACCGGCTGGTGAACATACTCCATGTCCATGTAGAATGTCCACTTTCCTTTACCGTCATATTAGCTGGTTCTGGGGAAAACAAATCGCCTCAAATTCCTCCCGGGGCAAAGTCGACCAGTTTTTCTGCTATCTCCTCGTAAGAGACAGCCGCCTGGCCGCTGTACTTCTCCCACTCGTCTGAAGCCCAGATTTCCACCCGGGTCGACACTCCGATGATCACGACATCTTTGACCAGCCGCGCATAATCTCTCAAATTTCCCGGAACAAGTATTCTTCCCTGCTTGTCAACCTCACATTCCGCAGCCCCCGAGAAAAAAAAACGAACGAAGGCCCGGGCATCACCCTTTGTAAAGGGAAGGGACTTCAGCTTTTGCTCCAGCGCCTCCCATTCCTGGCGAGGGTAAGCAAAGAGGCATCCGTCAAGACCTTTTGTAATCACAAAACGGTCCCCCAGACCTTCTCGGAAGCGGGCAGGGATAAAAAGCCTTCCTTTCAAGTCAATGCTGTGACGATATTCTCCCATGAACATGCGGCCATCACCATTTCCGTGGCAATTCTACCACTTGCCACCACTTTCCACCACCAATTCTTAAAAAAATAATAATGCCTATTCTAAGAAAAGACAAGAAAAATTTTTTAAAAATTGATAAAAACAGCCAAAAATAAAACCGGACAGCTTCTGTCCGGTCATCTTTTCACATATATTCATCCAGCCTGCGTAACCTTTTTTCACTCAGGTCTTTTCCGGATGCTTCTTTCTCACCTGTCCCCTTTTTCATCCCTGAAACTGTAATTTTCAAATCCAGCGTGTATTCTCCCGGAAGTATGCTGTCTTTGGGAAATTTAACCACTATGGATCTCTGCTCATCAGTATTTTTGCTGCCGTTTGAATTCTTTTCCAACGGCCTGGTGGAAAAACCAAGCGCGGCTAAAAACAAAACGACAGAGGCCAAAACAAGACTGAACCCTACTGGTTCCATCCCGAACCCTCCCCCGCACTTCAATCCTATCTTCGGCAGCAAGGCGGCCGGCGGCCCCGTGCTTTGCGCTTCACAGCCTGGTGAATTGCCCTTTCGGAATAGGACCGGGTTAATATCTTAAGAGTTCGGCAGATGTAATAATTTTCCTTTTATTTCTGTTATATTTTAACAAATGTTCTTTTTCTGCCCTCAAAGACTGCAAATTCCCTGTAACCCGCGTTTTTCACCAGCGAAAAGGCCTTTTCCAGATCCTTCCCGGCAAGGCCGGGGCTGTGCGCGTCCGAACCAAAAGTGACGGGAATTCCGTTTTTGAAAAAAATCTCCAGCAACGCCGGCGAAGGGTAGATCTCTTTTGCAGCGCACCTCAGTCCGGCCGTGTTCACCTCCGCGCAGACCCCGGCCTTTTTGAAAACCCGTGCCGTCTCCTCGTACAGGGGTGTCAGGTCCGCTTGCGGACGGAAACCAAATTTTTTTATCAAATCGGGATGCGCCATGATATCAAAAAAACCGGTGAGTGCAGCCTGCTGCACCAGACTGAAATACCTTTCATAGACACGTATTATCTCCCTGCTCCCGTATTCCCGGATCTCAGCGGGGTTGTCGAAACCCCACCCGTCAATAAAATGGACGGAACCCATGACATAATCAAAAGAATACGCAGACAGCAGCGCGGCCAGTTTCTTCTCGAAACCGGGAACGTAATCCGCCTCAATGCCCAGTTTGACTCTCACCGGTGCAGCATCCCTGAGACTGTTCACCAGTTCGACGTAAAGCGGAAGCTCTTCTTCCCCCATGGCGTAGCCGGGCATCTTTTCCCCCGGCGGCAAAAAATAGAGGGGAAGGTGATCGGCAAAACCGACTTCGCGCAAACCTTTCCGGGCCGCATTTTCAAGATAGTCCCCGACGTCCCCGGAAGCGTGCCCGCAAAGCCTGGTATGGAGATGATAGTCCGGAGGAATCACTGTCCTTCAACATCCTTTGCCGGAACGCAGAGTCTCGGAAATTTGCGCGGTCAGTTGAAAAATCCTTTCCGCCTGGACCCGGTCGAGCAGCCCGGTGCCGCAAGCCGGTGTGACAAGGCACCGCTTAAAAAGGACATCCCGCGGAATGCCCCGTCCGGACAACTCATTCCACTGGCCTTCGAGTATTTTCAGCAGGGAGTCGCCGTCCTCCGCCACGGCACGGTTGTGGGTGGTGGGCACAAGACCCCAGGCCAGGGAGCCGCCGTTGCCGAAAAAAGTTTTTAATGAAGCAGCGAAAGGAACCAGAGAGCTGAAATAGTTGTAGGAGTCAAAGCTTACCACGTCCAAATCCAGCTCAAACAGGATCGACCAGTCCATCGCGTCGCAGCAGTGCACACCGGCCAGGCCGCCGGCACTGTGCACGGCACCGGCTATCGCGCCGATATCTTCCTTGATCATTTCCCTGGTAACCGTTATGAAGCCGGACTGGCCGTAAACGCCCGCCGCCGGCTCATCGATAAAAATCATCGCCCCCGGGCCGAACCTGCCGAGCTCTCCGGCCTGCCAGGCCGCATGCATGGCAAGGGTTTTTACGACCAGGTCCCTCAAGCAGTCGTCATAGTACGCAAAGCGGCCTTTTTCATCTTTAACCTGAAACGACACCGACAGCGGCCCCACTACCTGCCCTTTTAACACAACTGCTTCTCCCGTTCCTTTCGCCATCTCGTCCATAAAGGCGTAAAACCCCGGCGCGGAGTCCTCCGGGAAAGAAAAATATTTCAGGGCCGATTGGTCGCCTTCTTCTGCAGACAGGTAGATGCTGTAAAACTCCGTCAGGTTGTCGGTCCAGTCCTCTCGCGTCGTATCGAAATACGCCTTGCCGCCTTCCTCAATGAGCAAACCGGCCGCAACCAGAGGCTTGAGGTACTGGCTGACAAAGTGTTCCCGGCTGCCTCTCTGCGGCAATTGAGGCCAGTTGGGAATAAAGGGCAAATATTTTTTGATCATCAGCAAAGCGTCTGCAGCCTCGGTATAGGGCATGCTGCCTATTCCCGTTGCCAGGCCTTCCGGCTCAAATCTCATCGTTGCAACCCCCTCTCAGGTTTTAATAAAACAACATTTTTGCCGATACCAATTTTTTTAGTTCAGCTTCTCCACCCGCGGCTCCCATTTCATGGCCCTGAACAGGCCCGGGTACAGCGCAGGGTCGGTGTTTCCGGCGCCTCCTCCCAGGAGAGCCACGCATACCGCTTCCAGGACGTTGGCTCCAAAAGACCTGCCGTTAAAAGACGGCCCGGTGGTAACAAGCCATCTGATCCCTCTTTCTTTCAAATGTTTCACGTCTTCGCTTGTTACCGTGCTCGTTATGACGTCCTTGCCGCTCAAATCCGCCGGTAGACGGTAGCGCAGAAAATGAAAATCACCGGCGATAATGGAAGCTTCCCTGAATAAACGTCCGAAAGCGGGTTTTGCCGTTTCCTGTTTTTCTCCCAAAGGATAAAGCCTGTTGATTGGAAACCTGCTGAGCGCCGGAAGGGCCGCATACGCGGCCAGTCTAAATGCAGACAGAGAATAAAACGGGAGCGGCAGGCCGAGGGCAAAAACCGCGTCTCCGATAATCAAACGGCAACCGGCCTGTTCAAGTGCCGCCGCCAGGCCGTAACGGTCCAGGGCCGACACCAACAGGACCGTCTGTCTCCGCCCGGGCCAGCCAAGCCGCTCATGCAAATAATCGACGAGACCGCTTTCAACAGTGTCCTTGATGCCGCTTCCGTCAACCAGCGGGGTCTTTTCAACGCACGCGGCCAGCCTGGCTCCGTCCCGCAGCCTGTACAGCCTCCGGCCAGCCCTGAAATACAGGTTGACCCCGCCCAGTCCGATAGCGTCGACTTCCCCGTCCAGGCTTTTCAAGAGCGCCGCCGCCCGCCCGAGATCACCCCCGGTCCCCACCCTCCTGATCGACAGGCGGCTCCCAGGCACCTTGACTTCAACCTCGTAATCACGGCGGGGGGAACCCAAGCTCACGCTGACCACACGCTTCATTTCTTATACCCCGGAACTGTTATCTTGCCGGCGCCGCAATTAATACGCAATAGTAAAATTATAGTCAATAAACGGACAACATGTCAAAAAATATCAAGATATTATTTTACTGTAGACCTCGAGCGTTTCCAGCGCAATATTTGTCCAGTCGTACACGGTAAGCACCTTTTTCCAGGCCTGCCTGGCCAGATCACCGGCCAGCCCCGGATTTGCAAGGATCTCCTGAATATAATAGGCCAGAATATCAGGGCGGCCGGGCGCAACTTTATACCCATCGATGCCGTGTGTAACCACCTCGCTGAGACCGCCGGTGTCGGAAACGACCACCGGAACCTGGGCGGCCATGGCTTCCAGCGCCACTATCCCGAAAGGCTCGTAGAGACTGGGAAAAACGGCGACATCAGCCTGCTTCAGCAAACTGTTGCGTTGTTGCTCGTCGATAAAACCCAAAAACTCAACTCTCCCGGCCAACCCAAGATCAGCGGCCAGAGCCTTCAAGCGGCCCTCGTAAGGCCCGGCGCCGGCAATAAGCAACCTCAAGTCCTTGTCATCCAGGCAAAGGCGGGAAAAAGACTCCAGAAGCACCTGAACGCCTTTCTCCGGCACCAGGCGCCCGATGAAAAGTATGGTTTTTTCACGGGCGCGGGGGTTCTT
>DAOOVD010000021.1:0-38917 GCA_035369845.1 Bacillota bacterium
GTCTCTTTTCTCGCGCTGTACCTCCAGCAGAAAAACGTCTCCCTTCTCGCCGGGAGCCGCCTTCTTTTCCTGATGTTGTTCTCGGGCGCGGCGGGCGGGCTGGCCGGCGGATACCTGTCCGATCTTTTTGGAAGAAAGATGGTGATAGCGGGATCTCTGTTACTGGCAAGTCCCCTCTTTTATCTGTTCCTCAATAGCGGAGCGCCGTTGAGTTACCTTTTCCTTGCGCTGGCTGGCGCTTCGCTTCTGGGTTCCTTTTCGGTGACTGTGGTGGCGGCCCAGGAGGTGGTCAGCGGACACCATGCCGTGGCGGCAGGCCTGATGCTGGGCTTCGGCATCGGAATCGGCGGTCTCGGGGTGGGCTTGGTCGGGCTGCTGGTGGAAAAAACGGGGATAGATTTCGCCATCAACTTGTTAATCTGTCTCCCCCTCATCGCCGGTCTCCTCGGCTTGACCTTGAGAAAAAGGATCGGCCGGAACGGGTAGTTTTATTTCCCTTTGAACTTATTCAAAGCTTGCTAAGGCAAAACTGTTTCTGCCGTAAAAGGAAGGCTGCCCTTACTGGCAGCCTTCCAGGGTGAATTCCTTTGTGAGCTTGCTCAACGCCCTTTTCTCAATGCGTGACACATAGGAACGGGATATGCCGAGGCTTCTGGCGATTTCCCGCTGGGTTTTCCGGTCTCCGTTCCCGAGCCCGAATCGCAGTTCCAGCACTTTTTTTTCGCGCCTCGTCAACTGGTGGACTTTTTCCCGCAGTCGTTTTTGTTCAAATACGTTTTCCACCATTTCCGCCACCACTTCCGGGTGGGTGCCGAGAATATCTATAAGGGTTATTTCATTTCCTTCCTTGTCGACCCCGATTGGATCGTAAAGCGACACTTCCGCCTTCGCCTTTTTAAGGTATCTTAAATGCATCAGAATTTCATTTTCAATGCAGCGGGCGGCATAAGTGGCCAGCCTGGTCCCCTTTTTCGGGTTGTACGTGTTGATTGCCTTGATCAAGCCAATTGTTCCGATGGATATGAGGTCATCTGAATCTTCTCCCGCGCTGTCGAATTTTTTAACGATATGCGCAACGAGGCGGAGGTTTCTTTCCGTCAGTACGTTTCGCGCGTTTTCGTCGCCCTGATTCAGTAGCCGGAGGTACTTTGCCTCCTCTTCCTCCGATAGCGGATGCGGAAAAGTGTTGTTGGCGATATACGAAACAAGCAAGAGGATGCCGTTTACCAGAGACGCAACGGTCAAAGCCCAGAGCCCCGGCAGCATTCATCAGATCCCCCCAAAATCGAGTGCATTTAATAATATGAGGATGATCGGTATCTTTGTGCACGTCCTGTCGAAAAATATTTTTGGAGGATTCCGCCGGCTGCCGGAGAAGAATTTATAGATACGACAAAATTTTCGGAGGAATGTGATGATCCTGGTTTTATACGGGACGAGGGAGGCCAGGGAGCTCATCTCCGAGCTCGACTCGAGAGGCATCAAGGTGATCGCTGCGGTTCAGACGGAATACGGCAGCTTGCTGGCCGGGCAGGGGGGCAAAGTGGAGGTTCATACGCTGCAGCCGGAGGATTCCGACCTGGAAACGCTTATTTTGAATAAAAACATATCACTGGTTATCGACGCCACTCATCCTTTTCCGGGACAGCTTTCCCTGGCTGCCGGAAGGGTCTGCCTGAAGCTCGGCATTCCCAACATCAGGTTCGAAAGGGAAGAAACAAGGCTGCCGGAAAACCCCCTGATCCACCCGGTTGACTCGTGGAGTCAAGCTGCGGTGAAGGCCGCTGAACTTGGAAGTACGATATTTCTTACCACCGGCAGCAACAACCTGGAAGTTTTTTTGAGGGAACCGGCCGTTAAAGGCAAGCGGGTTGTTGTAAGGGTCCTGCCCGAGCAAAAGGTCATCAAGAAATGCCAGGATCTGGGCCTTTCCCCCAAAGACATAGTAGGCTTGCAAGGTCCTTTTTCAATCAAGTTCAACCGGGCCATTTTTCAGGCATACAGGGCTGATGTAGTGGTTTCCAGGGACAGCGGCCGGGAAAGCGGCACGGATACCAAGATTGCGGCGGCACTTGCCCTGAAAATTCCGGTGGTGTTGATAAGAAGGGCGCCCGGCGGAGATAAGGAAGCGGTCCGCAACTTGAAACAGGTTTTGGAGATGGTTCAGTCGTTTTTAAATGCAGATCCCGGTACGGGGAAGGAGACGCTCAATGATTGATGCCACCGGGTTGATCCTCGCGGGCGGCAAAAGCAGGCGGATGGGTATTGACAAGGCTTTTTTGCGGGTGGGCGGGGATACCATGATAAAAAGCATCGCCGCGGGGCTTGGTAAAGTATTTTCAGAGGTGATGATTTGCGGTGGAAGCGAGGACACTGGAAGAAGGCTGGGTTTAACGGTCGTTTCCGACATAATTGAAGGCGGGGGGCCGCTTGGCGGCATTCACGCCGGACTCGTCCGGGCAAGGCACCAAAAATGTTTTGTTACAGCCTGCGATATGCCCTTTATCAGCCCCGAACTCGCCGGATATATGGTAGAACAGGCGGACGGCTATGATATCGCCGTGCCCCGCCATGGGGATTACCTGCAGCCGTTGTTCGCAGTTTACGGCAAAAGGTGCATACCTTTTATTGAAGAGGCTTTGAGGGCGTCAAGGTATAAAATTGTTGATTTTTACTCGAAAGTGCGGGTAAATTATGTTAGCGAAGAAATTTTAAAGAGATTTGTGGACATCGAGATTGCTTTTTTTAACGTGAACACCCCCTCGGACCTGAAAAAGGCAAGGTCCATGACGTGGAAAAAAGGAAAGACGGGAGAGGAAACTTGCTGAAGATTTTTTATCCCAGAATGTATATTTCGTCAATATTTGACATCAAACCGGGCTTTTTGAGAGACAAGGGCATCAGAGGCGTTATTCTTGATCTTGACAATACCATCATTCGCAGGGACTCGGAAGAGTTCTCTCCCGAGGTTCTGGAATGGCTGTCTTTGATGCGCGGGCGGGGTTTCATGCTGGGTATAGTGTCAAACAACTCACGCCGGAGGGTCGGCGCCATTGCAAATACGCTGGGGATTCCGGCGGTTCACCGGGCGGTCAAACCCTGGAGGAAGCCGTTCCGCCAGGCGCTGAACATGATGGGAACCGCCCCGGAAGAAACCGCTCTGATTGGAGACCAGATATTTACCGATATATTCGGCGGCAATCTTGCCGGCCTCTATACCATTCTTGTTGCGCCGATGAAGGGGAGGGAGTTCATCGGAACAAGAATGATCAGCCGCCCTCTCGAGAAGTTCATTTTGGCGCGCTTGAAAAACCGTCCGGAGGTTTGCCATGGCAAGTGGGATTAGCGGGAAAACCAAAGTGTGCGGCATCATCGGCTACCCGGTGGAGCACTCTTTTTCCCCGGCCATGCACAACGCCGCCTTCCGGGCGCTGGGCCTGGATTACGTTTACATTCCCTTTCCGGTGAAGCCCTGCGATTTGGGGACTGCGACCGAAGCGGTAAGGGTTTTCGGGCTGGTTGGCGTGAACGTGACCATACCCCACAAGGAAGCCGTAATCCCGTTCCTGGACGAACTGAGCGAAGAGGCCGGTATACTGGGAGCGGTAAATACCGTGGTGAACCGGCGCGGCAGGCTGCTGGGGTGCAATACCGACGGCCGGGGCTTCATCCGTTCGCTCAGGGAGAATGCGGGTTTCGACCCGGCCGGGAAGAAAGCCCTGGTTTTGGGGGCGGGCGGCGCGGCCCGGGCGGTCGCCGTGCAACTGGCTCTCTCCGGAGTGAGCAGGATTGTTTTGACAAACCGTTCGAAGAAACGTGCTGAAGATCTGGCCCGCCTGGTTTCCGGCAGGACCGGCGTCTTTGCGGAAGTGGCTCCCTGGCCAGCCGGTGAGGGCAGTATTTTGCCGCCTGAGATAGTGAGGGATATCGATCTGATAGTGCAGACCACCTCGCTCGGCATGTATCCAGGCAGCAGCGAGACCGTGCCCTTTCCCTTTACCGCGCTGAGGCCGGGGCAACTGGTGTGCGATCTGGTTTACAATCCCGCGGAGACGCTATTTCTGAGGAAATCACGCCTCGCCGGCGCTCAAACTGTTGACGGACTTGGCATGCTTCTGTACCAGGGCGCCCTTTCATTCGAACTGTGGACGGCATTAGCGGCGCCTTTGGAAGTGATGAAAGAGGTTTTGTACAATACAATTGCCGGAGGGAAAAAATGCTAAGGTATCTTACCGCGGGAGAATCGCACGGTCCGGCTTTGACGGCCATCGTGGAAGGCGTTCCGTCCGGCCTGCCCTTGACCGCCGGTTATATCGACCGGCAGCTTGCGCGGCGCCAGGGGGGCTATGGCCGCGGCGCCAGGATGAAGATAGAGAAGGACAGGGTAAGATTCATGTCCGGGGTGCGTGGCGGCCTGACTCTCGGCAGCCCGATAGCGCTGGTTGTAGAAAACAGGGACTGGCCGAACTGGTCGGAAATAATGTCCCCCGAGCCGGGCGCGAGGACGGACCTTAGGGTGGTCACCAAGCCCCGGCCGGGGCACGCGGATCTAGCCGGGGCGATAAAATACCGCCACAGGGATGTCCGCAACGTGCTGGAGAGGTCCAGCGCCAGGGAGACGGCGGCCAGAGTGGCGGCGGGGAGTGTGGCCAGAAGACTTTTGGAGGAACTGGGAATCAGGATTGTCGGCCACGTGGTCTCGGTGGGAGACGTGCAGTCGGCTGCGGCCGTTTTTGCCCTTGAGGAGCTTGAAGAAAGACTGGCCGGGTCTAGACTGTACTGTGCCGACCCCGAAGCCGAAAAGGCGATGGTCGAGAGAATAGATAACGCCAGGGAATCCGGGGACACCCTCGGCGGGGTTTTCGAGATAAGGGCATACGGCGTACCCCCCGGGCTGGGCAGTTACGTTCACTGGGACTGCAGGCTCGACTCGCGGTTCGCCGCCGCGTTGATGAGCATTCAGGCAGTCAAGGGGGTCGAGGTGGGCGAGGGGTTTACATGCGCCCGGCAGACGGGCTCCGAGGCGCAGGACGAGATCATGTTTGACGGAACAAGGGGTTTTTACCGGAACACCAACAGGGCGGGCGGCATCGAAGGGGGGGTTACGAACGGGGAAGTTCTGGTGCTAAGGGCCGCTATGAAGCCGATACCTACCCTCGCCCGTCCGTTGAAGAGCGTTGATCTGGCGACAAAAGAACTCTGCGAGGCTTCGGTGGAACGTTCCGATGTGTGCGCCGTTCCGGCCGCCTCTGTAATCGGCGAGGCGGTGGTGGCCTGGGAACTGGCAAGAGCCTGCCTGGAAAAATTCGGCGGCGACAGCATGGATGAATTGAAGGGCAACTGGGACTGCTACCTCTCGTATGTAAGGAAGGTGTAGGCCTTTGAAAAACATCGTCTTGATCGGTTTCATGGGGACCGGGAAAACCGCCGTCGGACGCAGGCTGGCCGCCCGGCTGAACCGCGAGTTTGTCGACACTGACGCCGAGATTGAGAGAATTACCGGTAAAACCGTGGCCCAGATATTTGAAAAGGACGGTCCCGTCAGGTTCCGTTCGGAGGAGGCCCTGCTTGTCAAGAAACTCTGCAGCAAAAAAGGGATGGTTATTTCCACGGGAGGGGGTATGGTTCTAAACCACGAGAATGTCGAACTGCTCGGAAAAAGCGGGGTTTTGATCGCTCTCAAGGCGGAACCCGATGTGATTTGCCGCCGCTTGAAGAACAAAAGGAACCGTCCCCTGCTCTTGAAGGGCGATTTGAAAGAAAATGTTTTAAAACTGCTGGAACAGCGGAGAGGCATTTACGATGTCGCCGAATATACCGTCGATACGAGCGAACTGAACCAGGAAGCCGTGGTAGATCTGATAATTGATTTTCTTTCTGAAAGGAACCTTGTTGATGGAAACAGTCCGGGTTGATTTGGGCATGCGAAGCTATGACATAAAAATAGGCGCCAATATTTTACCCATGCTGGGTATGCACCTCGACCGGCTTGAAACCGGCAGAAAAATTCTTCTGGTGACTAATCCCACCGTGCGCCGTCTTTTCTGCAGCCGTATCATACCCGGTCTGAAGGAGAAAAAGTATGAAATGATAATCGGTGAGATAGGGGACGGAGAAGAGCACAAAATACTGTCCACTGCTGAAAAGCTCTACGACCTGGCTTTCGAGAACGGGCTGGACCGCCGCTGTCCGGTGGTGGCCCTGGGCGGCGGCGTGATCGGTGACGTGGCCGGATTTGTGGCGGCCACGTTCTTGCGTGGGGTGCCCTTCATCCAGGTGCCCACCACCCTGCTGGCGCAGGTGGACAGCAGCGTGGGGGGCAAGGTAGCCGTAAATCATCCGGGCGGCAAAAACATAATCGGTTCTTTCTACCAGCCCCGGCTGGTTCTCACCGACATAGAAACCCTGTCGACGCTTCCGGAACGCGAAATAAAATCGGGTCTGGCAGAAATAATCAAGTACGGCGTCATCTGGAGCAGGCAGTTTTTTGAATGGCTGGAAGATAATATCGGAAAGCTGCTTGAACGGGACAGCGGGGCATTGATCACGGCTGTATACGAATCGTGCCGGATCAAGGCCAAAGTGGTGGAGACGGATGAAACGGAACGGGGCCTTCGCGCCGTTTTAAACTTCGGCCACACCTTCGGACACGCTGTTGAGGTTTTGACTGGATACGGAACCTGCACCCACGGTGAGGCGGTAGGCCTGGGCATGGCTGTAGCCGCGCGGTTTGCGGAGGGTGTCGGCCTGCTCGGCGCGCCGGAATGCGAGAGGATTGTCAAAATCATCGGCAGGGCCGGACTGCCGGTTAAGCTTCCGGAAAACCTCCAGCCGGAAGATCTGCTCAAGTGTTTTTACCGGGACAAGAAATCAAAGGAAGGAAGACTGACTTTTATTCTCCCAAGGAGAATCGGTATGGTAATCGAGATGAATGTGGAGGAGGAAGGGCTGTTAAAATTCCTCAAAAGTTCCAAAGCTTGATCCCGAGGGTTGCCCCGCAGGGATCTTAACCGCGTGAGGGAGACTTGTCATGACCGGAATTCCCGTTATAATTGAACACTGGGGGATGGCGGATCTCCTCAGTACGATCAGAGAGCTTGAACATCTTTCCAGCGATTTTCCCGGGGAGGCGGCCGGGGCCGGTCGGCCGGAAAAGACAGCCGTCAGCCGCTCACCCGTGGTAAAGCTGGTGAACTCGATAATTGCCTGCGCTGTTGAGGAGAATGCCAGCGACATTCACATAGAGCCGGCGGAAAACGGGATGCGCATTCGCTACCGGATTGACGGCCTGCTGCGCGAGATTGTGAACCTGCCCGAAAAGGCCAAACAACCGCTGATTTCACGCCTGAAAATATTGTCGAATATGGATATAGCCGAGAAGAGGAAACCGCAGGACGGGCGCTTTCACGTCAAATACCGCAACGTTACGGTTGATCTCAGAGTTTCCACCATGCCGAACATATTCGGCGAAAAAGCGGTGATCCGTCTTCTCGACAAGAGCAGCCGCTTTATGGAGATCAACCAGCTCGGTTTCAGTAAAAAAAACCATGAAGCGTTTATGAACATTCTGAAGCATTCACACGGGATGCTTCTGTTGACGGGTCCCACCGGCTGCGGCAAAACCACCACTCTGTATGCAGCCCTGAATGAAATGAACAGCCTCGACAAGAACATAGTGACGATAGAAGATCCGGTGGAATACATCCTCGAGGGTGTCAGCCAGACTCAGGTCCACCCCAAAGCCGGACTGACTTTTGCCGTCGGGCTGCGTTCAATTCTCCGCCAGGATCCCGACGTAATCATGGTCGGCGAGATCAGAGACGCAGAAACAGCGGAGATTGCAATGCGTGCCGCAAGCACCGGGCACCTTGTTCTCACCACTCTTCATACCAACGACGCGGCCGGCGCCCTGACCAGGCTGATTGACATGGGCGTCGAGCCTTTTCTCGTGGCTTCGTCCGTTCTCGGAGTGGTCGCCCAAAGGCTGGTGCGTGTTATCTGCCCGCACTGCAAGGAGCCCTGTGAGCCGCCCGGCGGGGCGGAAGAGAGGGCGTTTTTAAGCGCGGCGGGCGGCGCGACGGCGATACTGTACCGCGGCAAAGGCTGCACTTACTGCGGCCATACCGGTTACCGGGGAAGAACGGGTATTCATGAAATAGTGACTGTGACTAAAAAAATAAGAGAGTTAATACACGGAAAACGTTCGTCGGACGAAATAAAGGAACAGGCGGTGAGGGAAGGGGCGATTACCCTGAAGCGGGACGGCTTGGAAAAAGTGCTGAAGGGATTGACGACGGTGGAAGAGGTAATGAGAGTGGCTTACGGGGAATAAAGCGCCAGCAGGCCGGCAATTGATCCGATTGCCGGTTTTTTGGTACCGCAGTTATAATTTGTATTATTATGGTATTTTATGTCGATCATGTTTACAAATAGCATAAATTGTTGTATTTTAACTTAAAAGTCATATTTATGTTGTAATAAGGGGATCAAAGGCGGGCTGGGAGCCCGGCGGGTGTGAAACAGTTATGGCGGACATCTTCTGCTACAGGGCCAGGGATTATACGGGCAGGGCGGTAACCGGGGAAATCGAAGCCGAAAGCCGGTCGGACGCCGCTGTTGCTTTACGGGAGAAAAACTATGTAATTGTCGATATTTCGGAAAAAACCGGCAGGTCTAAAAAGACCGTCCCCTTTTTTGCCGCCGGGGTGGGTGCGAAGGATCTGTCGGTTTACTGCCGTCAATTTGCCACTATGACTGAGACCGGGGTGCCACTTGTCGACTGTCTGTCCATACTCGGCAGACAGACTGAAAACAGGCGGCTAAAGGCAGCCAGCGGGGCGATAATCAAGGATTTGCACAGGGGCTGCACCCTGGCTGAATCGCTGCAAAAGCACACCGGTGTTTTCCCGGCCGCCTTCGTCAAAATGGTGGAGGCGGGGGAAAGCGGCGGCATGCTGGAGCAGGTGTTTGAATGGCTGTCCGAACAGTACGAGAAAGAGTTTGCATTTCGCGAAAAAATTAAAGCCGCCGCTGCTTATCCGGCTTTTGTCCTGAGTGTTACTTTCGCGGTGGCGGTAATTTTTCTGGTGGCCGTAGTACCCGGCTTTTTCACAGTATTTCAGGATTTGAAAGTGACAGTGCCCTTTTATACCCGCGTTGTTTTTTTCGTGAGCGGCTTTGCGAGTAAATACTGGCACTTGTTGCTGCTTTTGCCGCTGGTGTCTTTTTTTCTCCTTGTTCAGTTCAAACAGGTGATCTTCAAACAGGCCGGTATCGATCAAATTGTTTTTAAAATGCCCGTTGCCGGCGGTTTGATGAAAAAAATCGTCATAGCACAGTTTTTACGCACTTTTTGCACGTTGCTGCGCGGGGGAATACCGGTGCTTGGCGCTCTGGAAGTGGCTAAAAAGTCTTCTTCGAGTTCCGTGATCGTAAAAGTTCTGGACGATGCCCAAAACGGGATAAGAGAAGGACAAGGTTTGTCCGGGCAACTGGAAAAGAGCGGTTTTTTCCCGCCCCTGGTCACCGGCATGATTGCAGTAGGTGAACAAACCGGGGCTATGGACAGGCTGCTCGAAAAAGTTGCCCTTTATTACGAGAAAGAGGTGGAGTACGCGGCCTCAAGCCTGTCTTCGGTCCTGGAACCGCTCCTCGTACTTGGAGCCGGGATTGTGGTCGGGTTTGTGGTAATTTCCATAATGGTGCCCATGTTTAATATGGTTTCGTCAATCAGATAGCGGCGTTACAGGAGGGTTTGATGAAAGTATTTGCGTGGCTGAAAGATACCGGGGGCTTTACATTGATTGAGCTGATGACCGTGGTGGTCATTATCGGCATTCTTGCCGTGATTGCAATGCCCCAGTTCTCCAAGCAGGCCGACAGGGCCAGGCTCGGCCGTGCCAAAGCCGAAATCAAGAGCGTTCAAAAGATCCTGGAAATATACTTTTCGGAGCACAAAAAGTACCCGGCCGCGGCTGCCACAAACGGGACAGTAAACGGGATAAAAGACGTGCTTGCGGAAAACGGCATTTCCTGGACTGATGATTCCACGGGGACCTACAAGGACCCCTGGGGTAACGGGTACCTGTATGTGGCCAAAACCGGCGAGGAAGACACAGGATATGAAATATACTGCACCGGCCCGGACGGGTGGGGTTCCGGCAACACCCAGCTGAAGGCTACCCATACGCAGGAGCCTACCGAAATACATATGGATTCACAGCCGCCTGCAGGAAGCGGAAAGGCGGGTTTTTTATCCTACAAAGCGCCTTAAACGGGCCGGAATTTCGTCAGCCGCCCGTGACGCGCCGTTGCGGCCCGCGGAAGAAAATGAGCTGGGGCGGCGCCAAGCTCAAAGACAGGCGGAATTTGCGCTTCTATATCTGTGAGGTTGCTTCATGGACAGGTTTTTATACACTTTGTGGGTATTTGTGTTCGGACTTGTCACCGGTAGTTTCCTGAACGTATGCATTTACCGGATACCGCGGGGCGTTTCGCTCTTTCTTCCAGCCTCGCGCTGCACGGCATGCAATTCCCGGCTGGCGCCGCTTGATTTGATCCCGGCGGCGAGCTACCTGATTTTGCGGGGACGCTGCCGCAACTGCGGGTCGTTTATAAACATTCGCTACTTCATTGTCGAAGTGCTGACCGGCCTTTTGTTTGCGGCCGGCTACGCGCGCCTGGGGTTTCAACCGGTCTTGATCAAAACTTTCTTTTTCATCTCAATAATGATTGTGTTGTCGTTTATCGACCTGGAACACTACATGGTTCCGAACGGACTGGTACTGACGGGCTTGGTGGCCGGCGCCGTTTTTCTTTTAGTCTGCAAGGACGTCGATTGGAAATCGGCCTTTTTGGGCGCCGTTTCCAGCACGGGCTTCCTGTTCGCCCTGACGGTGATAAGCCGGGGGGGCGTGGGCGGCGGTGACATCAAACTGGCCGCTGTGATTGGACTTTTTCTCGGCTGGCCCCTCGGTTTGCTGTCGGTCTTTATCGGCTGCTGTCTCGCGGGTGTTGCCGGAATAATTATGGTTTTGTTGAAAAAGATGAAATTAAGGGACATCATGCCTTTTGTTCCTTTTTTGGCCCTCGGAAGCGGCGTGACGGCAGTGTGGGGCGCGGAACTGACGGCAAGATGTCCGTTCTTTTGAGGGCGGAGGGGCATGATGTGCGGCGTTCAGGAAAAGCGCGGCCGGTTGTTCGAAGGCAAAAAAACGGCTTTACTTTTCTCGAGGCGGTTTTTGCGGCAGTCGTCACGGGAGTTGTTTTGAGCCTGGCCGTCCCCGCCATGTTGAATCCCCTCGAGCGTTTCAGGGTTGTTACCGCGGCAAGGCTACTGGAGTCGGACATACGCGGCCTGCAGCAGGCAGCTCTGTCTCTGGAGGACAATGGATATAACATTGTATTTTTTTCGTCGTTCTATCTGGTTCGCAGGGACAGCACGAACCTGAAAAGAGTAAACCTTCCGGCGGGTGTTGCGGTGGTCTACAACAATTTTCCCTCAGGCCAGTTGAACATAAATTTAAAAGGCCTGCCTGTAAAGAACGGGCATGTAAAAATTTGCGGAGAGACTACCGGCGAAACGAGGTACGTAATTGTTTACGCTCTTACCGGGCGGATCAGGATTGACACTCTCCCTCCCGATTAACCGCGAAAGGGGATCAGCATGAGCAAGGAAAAACGTATCGGCACGAAAAACAAAGGCTTCACCCTTTTGGAGCTGATGATTGCGGTACTGCTTCTCGGTATTGTGTTGACACCCCTGCTGGAGATTTTTTCAAGGAGCAGCCGGATTTCCGCCGACTCCTGGTTTGAAACGACGGCCCTGAACCTGGCCCAGTCAAAGCTGGAGGAAGTGAAGGACCTGCCCTTCGACGATGTAGTCTGTCAGAGCGGGGTTTTTCCCGAAAACCCTGAATATGCCTACGAGTTGACCGTAACGCCCGATCCCGAGTATTCCTTTCTGATAAAAATCGCCACGGTCAAAGTATCCTGCGGCGACGGAGACGGTGGCAGAAGCGTCGAACTCACCATAACAAAGCTGAAGAGGTGATATCCCTGGACGATCGCGGCTTTACCCTGGTCGAAGCGGTTTCGGCGGTTTTGATACTGTCCATAGTCTTGGCCGTAATCGTTGATCTGTATGTCAGGGGAGTAATACTCTGGAACAGGGGTGAAAAAAGGATTGAAGTGCAGGACAACATCAGGATCGGACTGGATCGCGTGTCCAGGGAGCTGCGTCAAGCCAGGCGGCTGACTTCAAACACGACAAGCCGGGCCACGCCCAACGACGTATTGGAGTTCGTCGGTCATGACGGCGCGGTTGTGAGGTATGAGGTCAGCGGTACGGTTTTGAGAAGGAGATCGGGTTACGGCAATTTCGAGCCTTTATCTAACCATATCAAGGAAAGCGGAGGACTTCAGGTGGAATGGTACCCTTCAGGGCAGGGTGGCCAGGCCGGAGCCACCCGGGTAAAAGTCACCCTTTCCGGCTGCAGCGGTACGACCGGCGAGTACAGTCTGGCGACCTCGATAACTTTCCGGCAACAATAAAACGCACCCGGTGACGTTCTCATGTCTGAAGATGAAAAGGATGTCAAAGAGAGCGGTTACGCCATGCTCATGGTAATAATGACGGCCGTGGTTTTGTTTTTGCTTGGTACGGCCTTGCTCTCGGCGGCGGCAAACAGCAAAAAAGATTCGATTTCCTTCAAAGAGCAGATGCAGGCTTTGTATATTGCGGAGGCGGGGGTGGAAAAGGCGCTGGCGAAGACTGTCAGCGACCGGAAATGGCTTGAAGAATCCCCGTCTCCCTGCCTGCTCGATATTCCTCTGGCCGGCGGGCGCATTGTCTACACAAAAATTGAAAAGCAGGCGATTTCAGGCGGATATTTGCTGACTGTGGAGTCGAGGGGCCGGTTCGGCGCCAGCAACCGGACTGTGGTCGTCACCGCGCGGGTTGTTGAACGGCAGGACGAAGGCGGTGCCGGCGGCAATTTTGAAATCACCGTCGTGTCATGGATGGAGAAATACGGAGTGTTTTAGGCTGGAAAGGGAGGGGTGGTCTGTTGCCTTTTTTACGGAAATCTGCATTTACAAGCGATAAGAGTTTTGCCGCCGTCGATATCGGCGCAAGCAGAATCAAGATCATTGAGATAAAAGTGAGGCGAAAAAGGGCATTTATTGATGCGTCGATCGCCTGCCCGACGCCTGAAGGGAGCCTCTCCGGCGGCATCCGGGTTGAAGAACTGTCGGACGCCGTGAAGGAAGCGGTGAGGTCTGCGGGGCTGGGCTGCAAAAGAATTGTCACCTCCGTCGGCAGCGAGCAGGCGTTCGTTGCGATCATCAAACTGCCTGAAATGCCGCCCCGGGAACTGGCCGGGGCTGTCAGGTGGGAAGCGGAAAAATATATTGCCGTGCCGGTTGAGGATACCGTTTTGCGTTATTTCAAACTGAGTGAATCAAAGGTGAACGGGAGCAAACAGTTCGACATGCTGATCGCTTCAGTTCCGAAGGAGACTGTTTACGGCTATTTGGAAATTTTCGCCCGTGCTGGCCTCGAAGTGACCGCAATTGATATTCAAGCTTTCGCTCTGTGGAGGGCGCTGGTCCGCAACAAAGCGGGCGCGGCTTCTTCTGCGGTCGTCGACGTCGGCAAACAGTCGGCGAATATCGTCATATCAGACAGGGGAAACATCAGCTACGTAACTTGTTTCTCCGCGGATCAGGCGGGAGCGTTTGAATCTTCAAGCGGGGACCGGTTGAAGAAAGGCGGGTTTTTTATAGATAAATTCATAAATTCCGGCAAAGAGGAGGAAGATTGGCCGGGTCGGGGGGATTATTGCCGGCTGTTCGGCAGGATAAAGGATGCCATCGGCGAGTACGTTTTGCAGAACCGGGGAATTCCGCTGGAGAAAGTAATTCTTACCGGCGGCGCGAGCAAATTGGATGGGGCCGTACCGTATCTTTCCGCCAGTCTGCGTCTTCCCGTGGAAATTGGATTTCCGGAGATGCCCGTTTCCGATGGCCGTGGATTGGAGCGGCGGGCGGTCGATCCGTCCTTTTCCGTTGCCGTCGGGCTTGCCTTGCGGGAGGTGACGGCCCGTGTACAGGCTTAATCTTTTGCCGGACGAACTGATTCAAGAGCATAAGAAGGCGTTCCCTGTTCTTCTGGCCGTTCTGGCCGTTTTATGCGTTCTGGTATATTGCTTATTTCTGTATATATCGGGCCGCACGGCAGCTGAAATCAAGCTGCTGGAAAAGAAGGCCGCTGAAATGCAACAGGCTGCAACCGTTCTGGAGAATTTAAAAAGCCGGAGGGCTGAGTTGGAAAAGGAGGCGTCCGAACTCGAAAGCCTGGCGGGCAGGAGAGTCCCGATTTTCCCGGTTATTGAGGAGATCGGCAAAAATGTGCCTGCAGGCATGCGGTTCACGGAGTTGAAGTTTTACAACGAAGGCGGGGAATACCGGCCGGCTTCCGGCCGGCAGGCGGCCGCCGCTGATAACGGCAGTTACCGGGTTGCGGATGAAACGGGCAAAACTGACGGCGGGATACAGGGCACGCCCGGAAACATGCCGCCTGACGCTGTTGTGATAACCGGGGAGTCGCGCTCGGTTGCGCTTGTCGCCGTGCTGGTAAAGAAGCTTTCCGGCGCGGAGTGCTTCCGCGAAGTACACGTTGGCGATATTCGCAAAAATGAAAACAACGGTTTGTATGATTTCAGCCTTACCGCATTTATGTACAGGGGTGAAAACTGATGCTCCCCAGGGCGGGCTCCGTTATACCGGTTTCCGGCAGGAGAGGCCGGAACCTGCTTTTGGTGTTGTTGCTGCTGACCCTGTTCGTATTTGCGAACTTACAGTTGCTCGCGCCGGGGATCAAGGCGTACCTCGCCGGGAAATCGGATCTGGAAGAGTTGAGGAGCAGGGTTGAAACGCTGGACGCGATTGCCGGCTCGATTGAGAATGAAAACGATGCGGTCAACGCTGCCGCCGAGCGTCGCCGGGTGATCGGCGCGCAACTTTCAGCGGGCATGCAGGACGGCACCGTCCTTTTTATTTTGGACCGCATCACTAAAGAGACCAGGGTGGTGGTCCGGTCGTGTCAGGCCGGGGTTCTGTCAGTTAAGGAGGGCGGCTGTACCGAAATCCTGCTGAAGATCACGGTAAGCGGCGATTACCGTGACGTCCTGGCTTTCTTGGAGCAGCTTGAGAAAAAATTCTGTTTGAACCAAATCGTGCACCTGGTTATAAAGCCGCGTGAACGTCCGGCCGCGGCAAGGAAACCGGCGGATGAAGCCGGGACCGGGCCCGGTTTGCAGGAGGAGCGGGGAGCGGTGACAGCCGAATTGAGCATGCTCATGTACGCAGACAGTAATTACCTGAGTGAGGCTGAGCGCATTGAGATGGACCTCTGGCCCGCCGGCAGGGGAAATCCTTTTTTAGAGTCCGCCTCTCCCGTCCTGCCGTGACGCATTTTACCGGCTGCGGCTGCGTTCTGTTGCCGCTTCATGTGTGCAATAAATTAATTTTCTCAGTTGTAGAGGAATTTATCGATGTAATGTATAAAAATAATTAATTTAAAAAAGAATTATTGGCGAATCCATTTATTGCAAGGAAAGCGAGTTAAAAAAATAAAGATACTGATATCAGGTACCGGTTTCAGGTTGTGACAAACTGTCGGGAACTTGAGGTTGAAGGAAGCGGACCGATAATCTGCAGACCTGCGCGGACATAAAAGCAAGATGCAAAAAAGCGGTACCTTCGTTCAGACTGTGGACATTTATACGAAGCCTTGAGGTTGAAGGAAGCAACCGTCAATCTGCAGACCTGCCCGAAAGGGCGCAGGGTGCGTAAAAAACCGCACACGGAGAGATTTTCGACCTCAAGGTGCCTTGTCAACAATCTCAGATACTAGTATCCGGGTACTAGTATCTGAATATTATATGGAGGTTTCGACCCGTGTTTGAAAAATCATTCTTGAAAGAGGTCCTGGAAAGAGCGCTCTCCAATGGAGGGGACTTCTCGGATATATTTGTCGAAGAGAAGAGGAGCACCGGGATAAGTTGCGAGGCGGAGAGAATTGAGAGGGTGCAAACCGGAACCGACATCGGCGCCGGTATCAGGGTCGTTTCGGGCGATTCGACCGCCTACGCCTACACAAATGATCTTTCCAGGAAAGGGTTGCTTGAAGTGGCTGAAATAGTCAGCCATGCTGCGAGAGGCGACAAAAAGGAGATCAATCTAGATTTGCGGAGGGTAAAACCTTTAGTTGAATTTTCATTCAAAGAGCGTCCGGAGGAGGTGCCGACCGAACGCAAAACGTCTCTGGTGGAAGCGGCTGACCGCTCCGCGCGCGCAGTGGATAAAGAACGCGTCAAACAGGTGATCGTTGCCTACGGCGACGTGGTCCAGAAAGTAACCATAGCCAACAGCGAAGGAGACTATGTGGAGGACGAGCGCATCCGGACCAGGCTGGTTGTTCAGGCGGTTGCAGCTTCCGGGACATCTATTCAGACGGGATTTGAGGCGGTGGGCAGCCTGTCCGGTTTTGAGCTTTTTGAAAAATACCTTCCCGACAAAGTTGCCGAGACTGCGGCGGCAAGGGCTGTGCAAATGCTGGAGGCCAGGCCCGCTCCTTCGGGGAAAATGCCGGTGGTATTGGCCGGCGAGGCCGGCGGCACCATGGTGCACGAAGCATGCGGCCACGGCCTGGAAGCGGACCTGGTTCAAAAGGGGCTCTCGGTGTATACCGGCAAGAAGGGTGAAAAGGTAGCCTCCGAAGAGGTCAGTGTGATTGACGACGCCACTATCGACCGGCGTTATGGATCTTACGGCATCGACGACGAAGGGGTTCCTTCGCGTAAAGTCAGCCTGATTGAGAAAGGTGTTTTGACCGATTTTCTTTATGACCGTCTGACCGCAGGTAAGGACGGCCGCAAGTCGAACGGCCACGGAAGAAGGGAATCGTATCAGCACAAACCCGTTCCAAGGATGGGTAACACCTATATCGCCCCCGGAAAGACGGATCCGGAAAAAATCATCAGGGAGACAAAAAACGGGCTGCTGGTTAAAAAAATGGGAGGCGGCCAGGTGAACACCGCCACCGGTGACTTTGTGTTCGACGTGGCCGAAGGTTACGTTATTGAGGAAGGCGAAATCGGCCCAATGGTGAGGGGCGCCACCCTTACGGGCAACGGCCCCGAGGTGCTCAGAATTGTTGACGCGGTCGGCAGCGACCTGGGGTTTACCATAGGCACCTGTGGGAAAGACGGTCAGGGAGTTCCGGTCAGCGACGCTCAGCCGACCTTGGCTGTCAGGCGGCTCATCGTGGGAGGAACAGCTTACGGCAGTACGAACGGACGAATAAGAAGGATTTAGAAGAGGAATCCCGCACGAAGTTTATTTCCCGGCGCAGTCCCTGGAAGCTGCCGCCAAAGTGCTGCTTTACGGAATTATTTGCAAAATTTGATTAATTGTTGAATTAATTGATTCAAAAACATGCATTTGCTTGCACTGGTCTTAATTGGCTGCGGCATTTGAGGGTTGCAATTATACACAACTCTTTTTGCAAAGGCATATTTTATAAGATGAATACGGTTAACCTCGGGTGATACTGTGCCTTTACTTTCACAGGGGGTATAGAAATGAAAATAGGGGACATAGTTACCAGGAAAATATATGGAGAGGACATGCAGTTTTGTATTATAGGTTTTTATACAAACCAGGCTACGGGTGAGCGGGTGGCAATCCTCGCCCTGCTCGACCCCAGCCTTATCGTGGAGGCTTCCGTGGATGACCTGGCGCCCATATCGGCCAGACACCTGTTTGCCCTTACGACACCTCTTTTTGTTCATTAGCTGCCGTCGGACGGCAGTTTTTTGTGTCCGCCAAAAGGAATATTTTGACTGACATTGAATTATACTAGTGCAACGGATCGAGCTTCAACAGAAAGTGAAATGCGCCTGACGGGGGCAGCGTTTATCATTAAGGCGCTACGTGAGAGGGGTTATTCCGTTTGAAGAAAGAAGACTTTTTTTGGGACAGTGCCGAAACTGCCGTCAAGAAAGCGCGGAATATGGGCGCCGAGATGGCTGAGGCGTACATATGCAGTTCCAAGGAGTTAAATATCGATGTAAGAGAGGGACGGGTCGAAACTTTGAAATTTGCCGAGGACCGCGGGCTTGGCCTGAGGGTTATAACGGGCAGCCGGGCGGGTTTTTCTTTTAGCACCGACTTGAGTCCGCGCGGCGTGGAAGAGGCGGTCGGGCAGGCAATGGCGAATTGCGCAAAGACCGCCGGGGACCCGTGCAATGTCCTCCCTTGTCCCGATCCAGTATACCCGCAACTCGATATTTACGATCCGGAAATCAGGGGTGCCGCCGTCGAACAAAAAATCGGCCTGGCAAAAGTGATGGAGGAGTCGGCGCGCGCTTATGATCCGAGGATAAGAACGATAGAGAGTTCCACTTACCAGGACGGAGAAATGCTGGTGACTGTACTGAACAGCCTCGGCGTCAAACTGACCTACCGGGGGGCGTATTGCGGTATTTACATCACCCTGGCGGCCGGGGATGGCGACAGCAGCCAGACCGGCTTTGCCCTTGATTTCAGTTTGAAGTACGGGAAACTGAATCCGGAGCGGGTGGGAAGGGAAGCGGCCAGAAGAGCCGTCCAGATGCTCGGCGCCGGTCCGGTGACCACCCGCAAAGTGACGGTCGTGCTCGATCCGTATGTTGCCGCCGGGTTTCTGTCCCTGGTCGGGCCGGCCCTGACGGGGGAGGCCGTGCAAAAAGGACGTTCGCTTTTTGCCGGGAAAATAGGGAAAGCCGTTGCCTCCAAAATAGTCAGCATTGTTGACGACGGCGCCATGACGGGCGGGATAGCGTCCGCCCCGTTTGACGGGGAAGGCGTGGCGACATCAAGGAACGTGCTGGTCGAAAACGGTATTTTGAAGAAATACCTGCACAACACTTATACGGCTGCCAAAGACGGGGTGAAATCTACCGGCAACGGGGTCCGGGGGTCGTTCAAAAGCACTCCCGAGGTCGGCTGCACCAATTTTTTCATTGCAAACGGGTCGATGCCCGTTCAAGATCTGATAAGGGAGGTAAAGAAAGGTCTTTACATTACCGAAGTTATGGGGATGCATACCGCCAATCCCATTTCAGGCGACTTTTCGGTGGGTGTTGCCGGACTTTTGATTGAGAACGGAGAGTACACCAGACCCGTGCGCGGCATGGCAATGGGAGGCAATTTCGTCGAGCTTCTTGAAAAAGTCGATGCCGTGGGGAACGATTTGAAATTCTTCGGAGGGAGAGGTTCTCCGACTTTAAGGATTGCTGAAATGACCGTCAGCGGGCAGTAAAAGGTTTTTCAAAAAAAGAGGACGGGGTGCAAGGTGTTGAAAATTCTGGTGTTGAACGGCCCGAACCTGAATCTTCTGGGAAAGCGCGAAGCTTCGGTTTACGGTAGCGTCACTCTGGTGGAAATAAACAGGAAGCTCGAAGAACTGGCTGCGGAACTGGGCGTCGCTCTTGTTTTGAGGCAGTCCAACCACGAAGGAGAGTTGATTGACATTCTTCACGAGTATGCGCCGGAGGTCAGCGCCGTTGTTTTAAACCCGGGCGCTTTTACGCATTACAGCCTTGCTCTGCGCGATGCCGTCGCAGCCATTGGAATTCCGACTGTTGAGGTCCATCTTTCAAATATTTACGCGCGCGAGGATTTCCGCAGACAATCGGTGATTGCCCCGGTCGCCTCCGGGCAGATCAGCGGCTTCGGCCTCAACGGTTATCTGCTTGCCCTGCGTGCGGCGGCCGGGCTTGCCGGCCTTGGGAGGTAAACGTTTGCCGGAGCGGATTGAAAGACTGCGGGGTTTGTTTGAAGAAGCCGGGATAGATGCTTTTTATGTGGCAAATCCGGAAAACCGGTATTATCTGAGCGGTTTTTCCGGTACGGCCGGCGCCCTGTTGATTTGCATGAAAAAGCGTTATCTGCTGACCGATTTCAGGTATACGAGCCAGGCTGCTTATGAGTGCCCCGGTTTTGAAATCAGAAAGGTTCAGGGGGCCAATTACGCTGGTTCGCTGTTCGAGATCGTAACGGATGAAAAGATTTCCCGCCTGGGTTGTGAAGGCGATTTCCTGACCTGGAGCAGCTTCGCCGAAATCCGGGGGAGGCTCGAAAAAGTCGAGTTGAAGCCTTTTACTGGTTTTGTTGAGCGGTTGAGGCTTTGCAAGGATCGCGGCGAGATTGGAAATATAGAAGAAGCTGTGCGGATAGCGGACAGCGCTTTTTGTAAAATACTTCCCCTGCTGAGGCCCGGCATCCAGGAGTCGGAGATTGCCGTTGAGCTGGAGTACACCATGCGGCGACTGGGGTCGGAAAAGATTCCTTTCAGCGTCATTGTGGCCTCGGGTTACCGTTCGGCGCTTCCGCACGGGGTGGCGTCAGCAAAAAAGATTAAGCATGGAGAACTGGTCACTATTGATTTCGGCGCCGTGTGCAACCGCTATCACTCCGACATGACTAGAACGGTGGTGTTGGGAAAGCCGGACCGGAAGCAGACGGACATCTACAATATCGTCTTGCAGGCGCAGATGAGCGCCATTTCCAGGCTGCGGGCCGGTGTGCGGGCTTCCGAAGTGGACCGTGCCGCGAGAGAAGTTATAGAATCGAAGGGATATGGAGGGTATTTCGGCCATGGTACCGGACACGGCCTGGGTCTGGGCGTTCACGAAGGACCGCGGCTGACAACCGGGGATGAAACTGTTCTCCGGGAGGGAATGGTGGTGACAGTGGAACCCGGGATATATCTCCCCGGATGGGGGGGGGTAAGGATTGAGGATACCGTAATCGTGAAAGAAGGCGGCTGCCGTGTTCTAACTGAAACTCCGAAAGAAAAATTGACGGTTTTATGACTCAGACTGTTAACAAACTGTCCGGGACCTTGAGGTTGAAGGAAGCGAGCGGTATTGCGCAGCGTCTGAAAAGAACCGGGCGAAGTGAGGGTGCGATATTGGATGAGCGGGGACAGCGGTTGGGGGACACACCTCTGTATGGAGCATTCCTTTTGGGACGAGGAATGTCCCTAATTTGTGTCCGCGAAAGCCTGAACCGATCCGGGACGGCGAGTTGAGGGTGGTACAATATCGCGTGATGCGAGCCTTTGGTTCACTCGACGCGAAGCGCTAAAGCGAACGTTTCAAAACCTCAAGGTGCTTTGTCAATAACCTCGCGGTTTTATGACTTATATTATTATCTAAGGGGAGGCTTGAAGCAGTGATATCTACAAACGATTTCAGAACGGGGCTGACTATCGAACTGGAGGGGGAGGTCTACCAGGTAATCGAGTTTCAGCACGTGAAACCCGGGAAAGGCTCGGCTTTTGTCAGATCGAAGCTGAGAAACATGAGAACCGGCGCTGTGATAGAAAAGACTTTCAATGCGGGGGAAAAGGTTCCCAGGGCTAGAATAGACAGGCGGGAGATGCAGTATCTTTACAACGACGGGAAAGAGTATAATTTTATGGACATGGAAACATACGACCAGATAACCATAACGGCGGAACAGCTTGGGGATGCGGTCAAATACCTGAAAGAGAACATGAGCATACAGGTCCTGAATTTTCAAGGAAAATCACTGGGGGTCGAGTTGCCTAACTTTGTTGAACTCGAGGTCGTTGAAACGGCGCCCGGCATCAAAGGCGACACTGCTTCCGGCGGTTCCAAACCGGCAACGCTGGAAACGGGGGCCGTGGTGCAAGTGCCCTTTTTCATCAATGTGGGGGACAAGCTTCAAATAGATACCAGAACGGGCAATTATATTAAACGTGTATAGCGTTTATGTTTAAAACTCCTCTGATGGAGGCATACTAAGAAAGCCAAAATCAGCCACAGGGGGGTTCGGCCTGATGAGTAATCTTAAAGCAAAAGTGGCATACCTGCAGGGGCTTTCTGCAGGTTTTGATCTGAACGCGGAAAGCAAAGAAGCCAGAATTTTGAACGGCATTATTGAAATACTTGACGAGTTTGCGGATTCCGTGGTCAGCCTGGAAGAGTCACACGAGAAGCTGGAAGATTACCTGGAGAGCATAGACGATGATCTTTACAGCCTGGAAGACGAAATATACGGGGGGGAGGAAGAGGCGGAAGACGGTTCACCGGAGGATTTTGTAGAGGTTTTGTGCCGCAAGTGCGGAGAAAAGGTGTATTTTGACTCGGAGATTTTAGAGGACGATGATGTCGTGGAAGTAGTCTGCCCCAATTGCAACGAAGTTGTTTTTGTAAACGGCGGGGAATATCCGAAAGAGGGCGGCAGCGCGTTGCCGCCGGGTAAAAGTAGCGATGGGCGTGAAACATCCGAGGAGGATATATAAAAAACGGGCGGTGCGAACCGCCCGTTTCTACTCCTGCTTCATAATCAGCTTGCGTAAAGCGGCCAGGATCTGATCCTTTTTAAACCCGATAAAAAGAAGCAGAAAGATCAGGAAAAGAGAAAAAGGATTTATGCCTGCCGGCCACGCCGGCGTTCTTTTATTTGTGGGCCAGTTTCCGGCGGCCGGGTAAGGAACAAGGCCGGGGCAGGCCGGGTATACGGGAACGAAAACCGGATTGCAGCCCTGGTCCGAGTTTTTTTCTGATTGCGTTTGTTTCAACGAGGCGATCCATTCTTCATATTGCTCCCTCAAAGCGTCGGGCAGCGGAAAGACAAAAGCCGCAAGCTCATTTAACCCGTTCTGCATGAACATATCACTTCCTGTTTTTTATAAAAGGCTTTGATATATAACTATTCCGGGAAATGGATTTAGTGAGTGATACCTGTTAATGCCGGGTGAAAAATTATTAAACCAAAATCATGGTATATCTTTCCGGATATATCAATATTTATTTAAGAAAGGAGGACAAACCGTGAGAACTGTCGGCATCCAGCCCGCGGCGCGGGCGGCTGAAGACCGGGCTTTGCCTGAGATTCTGCCCGTTCTGCCGGGGAACATACGTTGTCTCGTGTCGTCGTTACCGGAGTCAGTAAGGTGCAGAATTGAAGAAATAAGGATCAGGCAGGAAAGGCCGCTGACCATTACTCTGAACGACGGGGACGTCTTTTTGGACAGGGAGGGAAGGCCGGTACGCGATGCCGGGGAGGCATACCAGGTCACGTCAGCGGACATGGAACGTTTGATTGGTCTGGTGAGCGGTTCTTCGTTGTACGCGTTCGAGGAAGAGCTGAAAAGCGGCTTTATCACCCTGCCCGGCGGCCACCGGGTTGGACTGGCGGGCAAAGCGCTGCTCGAAGGCGGAAAGGTGAGAACTTTAAAATACATTTCCTCCGTGAATATCCGGGTGTCCAGGGAGATCAGAGGGGCCGCCGAACAAGTTTTGCCTTACATTATCGACAGGAGGGGCGCCGGTATTTATCACACTCTCATAGTTTCCCCGCCCCGTTGCGGAAAAACCACCATGCTCAGGGACATGGTCAGGCAAATAAGCGACGGTATTTCAAGTGCAGGCTTTCAGGGCCTGTCCGTGGGTTTGGTGGACGAGCGTTCGGAAATAGCCGGCTGTTTTAAAGGAGTTCCGCAGCGGGATGTCGGAATGCGGACCGACGTCCTCGACGGATGCCCCAAAGCGGAAGGGATGATGATGCTCTTGCGGGCAATGAGCCCGCGGGTGATCGCAGTTGACGAAATCGGAAAGGCTGAGGACGCGGAGGCCCTGGAAGAAGTTTTGAACGCCGGAGTGAAGATTCTGGCTTCCGCGCACGGTTCATCGCTGGAGGAACTGGCGGAAAGACCGGTTTTGAGCGGCATTATCGGCTCAAAAACAGTCGAGCGGTTTATCATTCTAGGCCGTTCCAGGGGCGCCGGCACTTTGGAGGACGTCATCGACGGGAAAAACATGAGGTCGCTGGTGATGAAAAAATGTTGAAGCTCATTGGTTCCGTCATGGTTATAGCAGCGAGCGGTCTTACGGGCATGGCCGTGGCCGGCAGTTATGCACGCCGTCCGGGGGAGTTGAGGGCGCTGAGATCTGCTTTCCAGATGCTGGAAACAGAAATCGGATACGGCGCGACTCCTTTAAAAGAAGCTCTGTCGCAGGTGGCTGCCCGCTGCGACCGGACAGTCGCCCCGCTCTTCGGCGGGGTGGCGGGCATGCTCTCGGAATCCCGCGGTACGACAGCGGCTGAAGCGTGGTTGAAGTCGATGGAACGCTGCTACCCGGAAACGGCGTTAAAGCCACAGGATTTGTCGATACTCCGCGATCTCGGCTCCTCGATCGGCATTTCCGGACGGGAAGATCAGATGAAACACCTTCGTCTGGCCATGGAGCGGATAGGAAGGGAGATAACCGCGGCTGAAGAAGAAGCGGCCCGCAACGTAAAGCTCTGGAGTTATCTGGGGTTTCTCGGCGGCCTTATGGCAGTGCTCGTTTTATATTAGCGGGAAGAGGGGTTGTCAATGGTCGGCGGTATTGATTTGATTTTAAAAATTGCAGGTGTGGGAATCCTTGTGGCCGTGCTGCACACGATCTTGAAAAATGCGGGGAAAGACGAGCAGGGTGTCGTAGTCACGCTTGCCGGTATCGCAATAGTGTTCATATGGGTCATTCAGCTTCTGGGCAGCCTGTTCGAACAGGTTAAATCAGTATTCAAGCTTTTTTAAACGGTCCTGCAAGGAGAATTGCAAATGGAAGTGCTACAGTATGTGGCCATAGGTCTGACCGCTGCGGTGCTTGTCGGCGTTGTGAAGGTGCACAGACCCGAAATGGCAGTGCTGTTGAGCCTGGCTGCCGGAGTAATTCTGTTTTCGCTGGTACTGGGGAAGATCGGCGCCGTCATTGACGTTCTGAGGGAACTGTCCTTCAAGGCCGGGATAAACATGGTCTATCTCGGCACTATTTTAAAAATCGTCGGTATAGCATACATTGCGGAATTCGGCGCGCAAATCTGTCGCGACACGGGAGAGGGCGCCGTTGCGGCGAAGATTGAATTCGCAGCCAAGGTTCTCATAATGGTTCTCGCAGTACCGATAATTGTTGCCGTCCTCCAGTCGCTTTTAAAACTGCTGCCCCTCTAAATGCAACTGATTAACCGGTGGTGTTCGATGTGCCCAGACTTTTCTTGCTGATCGCGGTCTTTGTGTTTGCCCTGTTTCCGCTGAACGCCGGCGCCGTCCAGACGGCCGGGCAAGGAGCCGAAGGGATTGATGCCGGTGCCATGAGCGCCGTTCAGGAGCATATAGACAGGCTGGACAGCGAAATAAAGCGGTCAATTCCGCAGTTGAACTTTAAGGAAACCGTAAACAAGCTGATGAAAGGCGAACTTGAATGGAAGCCGTCTGATATATTCAGGAACATTGCCAATCAAGTTTTCAAGGAGGTTGTTGCAAATTTCGACCTGCTCGGCAAGCTGGTCGTTCTGGCGATTATTTGCGCTGTACTTCAAAATTTGGTTTGTTCGTTTGAAAAAGGCACTACCGGGCAACTGACCTACAGCGTAGTTTACCTTGTGCTGATAACAATCGCCGTCGGTTCTTTTTCCATCTCGATCAACGCCGGCCGGCAGGTCGTGGACACCCTTGTCGCCTTCATGCAGGCTCTTACCCCCGTACTGCTGACGCTCCTCGTTGCGGTCGGGGGAGCAGCTTCAGCGGCCGTTCTAAGTCCGATTATCCTGGCAACTTTGAGCGTGTTCGGCACCCTGATCAAAAACGTCATTTTGCCATTGTTCTTTTTTATAGCCGTTCTCGGAATAGTCGGGAATATTTCAGACCGGTACAGGGTTTCTAACCTGGCGGAACTGTTGAAGACGGCGGCCATGTGGATGATGGGCATGTTTTCGACGGTTTTCCTGGGGGTCCTGGCCATTCAGGGAGTTGCGGGGGCTGTGGGAGACTCGGTTGTTTTCAAGACGGCCAAATTAAGCGTCGATACGTTCGTTCCCGTAGTTGGCAGGGTATTTTCCGATGCACTGGCAGCGGTGATCAGTTCGTCCCTGCTGATAAAAAATGCCGTGGGGATAGCCGGAATTGCGGCGATAGGGGCCATACTGCTGGTCCCGCTCGTAAAAATCGCTTGCCTGGCTTTTATTTACAAACTGGCCGGTGCTCTTGTCCAGCCGGTCGGAGAGGGTCAAATTGTGAAATGTCTTAACGACTTGGGCAACAACCTGCTTTTGGTCTTTGCCGCTGTGGCGGTTGTGGGCCTGCTGTTCTTCTTCACAGTTACCATCGTCGTATGCGTGGGAAATATCTCCGTAATGCTGAAATGACTGGCCGGGAGGCAGGATATGGCAATAATAAACAATCTCATACAGAATCTGATATACATTATCATTCTGGCAGTTTTCCTGGAAATGCTTTTGCCTGTAGGCGAAATGAAAAAGTATGTCAAAATGGTTATGGGGCTGCTGATCATCGTGGCCGTGCTTCAGGCGGCGGCGGAACTTTTCCCGAGGGGAATTCCGGGCGATTTGCCGCTGTTTGCGGAGGCCGGGGATAAAAAAAGAATTTCGGGGATCATCGAGGAGGGTGAAAGATTATCTTCGGTTCAGATGGAAGAGGCTCTCGATGAGTACCGGAAGGCGATATCCGGTCAGATTTCGGGGCTGGTCCGGCTGAACGGGGAGGTGGATATCGCCGGTGTTGACGTGATAGTCGAGTCCAATCAGGAAGAAGCCGGATTCGGCCGGATAAAGGAAGTCGTTTTGACGGTGACAGAGAAAAAAGACGTAAAGGACAATGACGGAATTAAGCCCGTAAATGTCGGCGCAGGTAGTCAGAGCAGCGGGAACGAACCGGAGGGACGGGCCATTTTACGGGATTCGGCGGAACGTATAGCAGGCATGGTGGCGAATTTTTACAACCTAAGTCCGGAGCAGGTAAAGGTGGTGTACAGATGAGCGGGGATATCCTGATTATCGCGGGAGGTGGAAATTTTGCGAAGGATTCTGGACCTTTTCGGTGCCGGGAGGCTGAAAAACTTTCCCGGCAAGGATCAAAACAGGCGTAACCTATGGCTGATCGGAATCGCAGCCCTGGGTATTTTTTTGATGGTCGTCTCCGGGACCGGCAAAAAGGAGGCCGGAATACAGCCGTCCCGTCAGGAGGCCTCGGACCGGAACGGGCCGGGCCCGGTAAAAAGCGAAATGTCCGAGGAGGAGCAGGAGTTGAGCAGAAAGCTGAGTGAAATGCTGGGACGGGTGGAAGGGGCCGGAAAGGTGGAGGCCGCCGTCCGTTTGGCAAGCTCGGCCAGGTCAGAATACGCGGTAAATACGTCCACCGGGAAAAAAACAACCCAGGAGCGGGACCAGTCAGGCGGTACGCGGCTGATTACCGAGGACACCGGCAGCGATCAGCTGGTTATGAACAAAAACGGTACGGGAGGTGAACAGCCCGTGGTGGAACAGAAACTGGCGCCCAAGGTGGCCGGTGTGATGATAGTGGCGGAGGGTGCGGGAAACGCCGGAGTCAAGGAAAAAATTTTCGAGGCGGCCAGGGTTGCGCTCGGTGTTGAGTCCCACAGGATAATTGTTTTGCCGATGGAGATGGGAAAATGATGTTATCACTGGTTGTTAGAAAAAGGACACTTGCTCTTGCGGCCTTGGGCGTGATCGGCATCGGTCTGGTTTTTGCCGGGTGGCGGGCGGACGTGCTGAACGTGCTGAAAACCGTGGACTCAGGTGCGAAAAGCAAAATCAGCCTGCCCGCTGTAAACGGGGTGGTTTCAGAAACAGCGGTGCCACCGCTGTACGGGGAAGCCGCCGGGAAACCATCCGGGGAAGCGCCGGATTTCTTCGTGGAATGCCGCCTGGAAAAAGAAAGGGCGAGAGGACAGAGGGTCGAGTATTTGCGGGAGGTTATCAATAATAACAATTCTACAGGTGAAATAAGACAAAAGGCGCAAGAGCATCTTATTACCATCAGCAGGAACATGGAAAAAGAAGTTGATCTGGAAAACCTGATCAGGGCAAAAGGTTTTAAAGATGCCGCCGCCATGGTGGACGACAGGGCGGTGACGGTAATCATAGCGTCAAACAGCTTGACCAGAGAAGAAACGGCCTACCTCAAAGATCTGATCTCAAAAGAAACCGGTATTGAATCGCAAAATATAGTAATTGTTCCAAAATCATAGTTCAGGAAGGAGTTTTTTATTGATATTTTTCTCGAATATTGTATACTTGTAACAAACATGTTCCCAAAAGTTGTGTTTTTTACTATAATGTTATTAATGTTCTTTATTGATCATACCTGACAATCAGGTTGTTACCGGATAGTGGCAACCTGGTTTTTTATGTTATGTGTGCGGGGAGGGAGAATTGCTGTGAGCCGTGTAAAAATTACGGACACCACATTGAGGGACGCCCACCAGAGTCTTTGGGCGACGCGAATGCGCACCGCGGATATGCTGCCTATTGCAGAAAAACTGGACAACATCGGCTATCATTCTCTGGAGGTTTGGGGCGGACTTACTTTTGACGTCTGTCTGAGGTATCTCAACGAAGATCCCTGGGAACGCCTCAGGCAGTTGAAAAAACACATCAAAAAGACGCCCCTGCAAATGCTGCTCAGGGGCCAGTCACTGGTCGGGTATAAACACTATCCAGACGATCTGGTCGAAGCTTTCATTGCCAAGGCGGTCGAAAACGGCATCAGTATCGTCAGAGTATTCGACGCCTTGAATGACATCCGCAGCCTCGAGACCGCCATAGGGGCGGTAAAGAAAGCGGGCGCGCACGTTCAGGCCGCCATGGTCTATACGGTCAGCCCCATACATGACAGCCGGCACTACCTGGAACTAGCCCTCCGCCTGGCGGAAATGGGGGCCGACTCAATATGCATCAAGGACATGGCGGGCCTGCTGGACCCATACCATGCTTATAATCTGATAAAACTGGTAAAAGACGAGGTCGGCCTGCCGGTTCAGTGCCACGTTCATTACATTGGCGGTTTGGCCCTAGGCGCTTATTTGAAAGCAGCCGAAGCGGGGGTCGACGTGATCGACACCGCTACCCTCCCCCTGGCGTTTGGCGCCTCTCTTCCGCCTGTTGAGACCGTCGTAAGGGCGCTGCAAGATTCGCCGTACGACACGGGCCTGAATATTCACGAACTCTTTGAGATAGCCCGGTATTTTGAGGATTTGCGCAAAAACAGCGGTTTTGACAGGGGCGTAACCAGGATTATCGATATGCGCGTTTTCGACCACCAGGTTCCCGGCGGGACAATTGCCAACCTGGTGACGCAACTGGAGGAGCAGAAAGCTCTCTACAGGATTGGCGAGGTTCTGGAGGAGATTCCCAGGGTCAGGCGGGAACTGGGCTATCCTCCGCTTGTCACCCCGGCCAGTCAGATTGTGGGCACCCAGGCCGTGCTCAACGTGCTGACAGGAGAGAGGTACAAGCTCGTTCCGGGGGAGGTGCGCGATTACATTAAAGGCAGCTATGGCAGTCCCCCCGCCCCCGTCGACCCGGAGATCGGCCGGAAAGTGCTTGGAGATCGCGAGCCGATAAAATGCAGGCCGGCGGATTTGCTGGAGCCGGTTATGGATAAGGCGAGGAGCGAAGTTAAGGATCTGGCGAAAAGCGATGAGGATGTAATATCTTACGCCCTGTTTCCGCAGGTTGCCAGGCGTTTCCTGGAGATGAGGCAGAAGGGCGTCTTGCCGGAACCCGAACCTCCTGTTCCGGACAAAAACCGGCCGGCTGAGAACGCTTCCGCTCCTGCAGTCAAAAAAGAAGCCGGAGGGTCCGCAGGCGCATCGGCCGGGAGTGGGACGTCAGGCGGAGTGACGGAAAAGGAGGTAAGCAAGTTGGACCTTCGGGATATTAAAGAATTGATAAAAATTGTAAATGAAACAGGTATCAACGAACTTTTGATGGAGAGCGCGGGGGTGAAGGTGGCCATCAAGAAAGGAAGCGACTGCCGTAGTACCGGACAGTTACAGCAAGTATTTGAAATGCCGGAACAGCCCTCCAGGCAGGCAAAGGCCGCCGCGCCGCCCGCGCCGGTAAAGCCCGCCAAAGAATTCAGGCCCGGCCTGACCCCGGTGGTGTCGCCGATGGTGGGCGTGTTCTACCGTTCTCCGTCGCCGGACCAGCCGCCTTATGTGAAGGAGGGGGACCGTGTAAAAAAAGGTCAAATCCTTTGCATCATCGAAGCGATGAAGCTCATGAATGAAATTGAATCAGAGGTAGAAGGGGAAATTGTTGAAATCATGGCAGAAAACGGACATGCCGTGGAGTACGGTCAGACCCTGTTTCTGATAAAAGAGTAGGTGAGACGGTATAATGTTCAAAAAAATTCTGATTGCCAACCGGGGCGAAATTGCGGTAAGGATAATCAGAGCCTGCAGGGAAATGGACATAAAGACAGTTGCCGTGTTCTCCGAGGCGGATCGCGACAGCCTTCACGTCCTTTGGGCCGACGAGGCGTTTTGCGTGGGGCCGGCCCCCGGTTTGAAGAGTTACCTGAATATCAACAACATCATCAGTTCAGCGCTTGTTTCCGGGGCGGACGCCATCCACCCCGGTTACGGTTTTTTGGCGGAGAACGCTGACTTCGCGGAGGTGTGCGCAAGCTGCGGGGTGGTATTCATCGGGCCTCCGGCAAGGGCTGTACAGCTTATGGGTTCAAAGGCCCTGGCCAGGGAAACGATGATCAAAGCCGGAGTGCCGGTTGTGCCGGGTTCGGACGGAATTGTAGAGGAAACCGGCGACGCATTTAGAATCGCCGACGAGATCGGTTACCCGGTTATTATCAAAGCGAGCGCCGGGGGCGGAGGGCGCGGAATGAGGGTGGTTCACGGCAAGGGAGAGCTCGAGAGCGCCGTTAGAACCGCCCGGGTTGAAGCGAAGGCGGCTTTCGGAGACAGCCGGATTTACCTTGAGAAATATCTGGAGGAACCCAGGCATATCGAATTTCAAATCATCGGCGACATGCACGGCAACATTATGCACCTGGGGGAAAGGGACTGCTCCGTTCAAAGGAGAAATCAAAAAATCATTGAAGAAGCGCCTTCAATAGCGCTTACGCCGGAACTGCGGAATAAAATGGGCGAAACGGCGGTATCCGCCGCACGGTCGGTAGATTACTACAACGCCGGAACGGTTGAATTCCTTCTCGACAAGCATAATAATTACTATTTTATGGAAATGAATACGCGAATTCAGGTGGAGCACCCTGTAACGGAAATGGTCACCGGTGTGGACTTGATAAAGGAGCAGATACGCATCGCCGCCGGTGAAAAGCTCTCGTTGTCCCAGGAAGAAGTGTTTATCAGGGGACATGCCATTGAGTGCAGGATCAACGCCGAGGACACGAAGAAAAATTTCGCGCCCTGTCCGGGGAAGATCATCAGATACATACCGCCCGGAGGTCCCGGAGTGCGCGTTGACAGTGCGGTCTACGAGGGCTATGTCATTCCCACGTTTTATGATTCAATGATCAGCAAGCTTATCGTGTGGGGCAGGGACAGGGAGGAAGCCGTTGCCAGGGCGCAACGGGCTTTAAACGAGTATGTTATTGAAGGCGTGCAAACCACCATTCCTTTTCATCAGCGAGTGTTGGGCAATGCGTTTTTCAGACGGGGAGAAGTTTACACCAACTTCGTCCAGCGGCGGATCCTGCCGGAAGGTTGAGCTGTTTGAAGACCTAATTTTTATAATTTGCGTTAACTTGCCATTTTTGCTATAATAAACGTGTATTGTGGGCGAATTTATTGTTTTGCGCCAAATTATGTAAGGTTTTTAAAAGACAGTGCCGTCTGCATACGGAGGTGAACAACAGTGGAGCAGAATGAATTTATCCGGGAGGAAAAGAACAGCCTGGGCTCGATCAGGATCTCCGACGAAGTGGTCAAGGTAATAGCCGGTCTTGCCGCCGTTGAAGTGAAGGGAGTCGCGGGAATGAGCGGCGGTCTTGTCGGCGGAATTGCAGAAATGCTCGGCAGAAAGAATTTCACGAAGGGAATCAAAGTGGAAGTCGGCGAGAAGGAAGCCGCCGTCGACATTTATGTTATAATTGAATACGGCGTTCATATCCCCGATGTGGCAGCGGAAATTCAGCAGAAGGTGAAAAGCGCCGTGGAGAATATGTCCGGGCTGTCGGTAGTCGAGGTAAACGTCAACGTTCAGGGCGTTGCTTTTGCGTCAGAGGCAAAAGAGGAAGAGCACAGGGTCAGGTAAACTTCGTAATCAACCCCCGTCCCAGGGGGTTGGCTTTTGAGGAGGTATGTTGGTGGGGCCTTTTGACCGGGTTTTACTGGCAGTTTATACATTTTTCCTGACGGCGGTTTTTGTTCTTTTTTCTGCGGTCGTTCTCGGGTGGACCATGCCGGTGTTTTTGCTGAAGGATTTGTTTTATCCCGGCCGGCCTGAGTATTTCTGGCCTCTGATGCTGCTGATCGTTCTGGCCGGGCTCAGGCTGTTCTGGGTCAGCCTGTTCAAGCCGAAAGGAAGGCACGTAATTCTTGCCGAAAGCGCTTTGGGGCAAATCAGAGTATCCCTTGTGGCAATCGAAAGCCTGGTTGAAAAAGTGGTATCTCAATTAAAGGGAGTGAGAGAAGTCAAGCCCCGCATAGTTCCGGTTCCGCAGGGTGTGGGAATGCAGGTTCGCGTTTCGGTGACCCCGGACGTGAAAGTGCCGGAGCTTTCAGTTGAGATTCAAACCCTGGTCAAAGACAAGATCCTTGAGGTTACAGGACTGACTGTAAAAAATATCAGAATTTCGGTGGAGAATATTTCCGCATCAAGGCCCAGGGTTGAGTAAAACAGGCGAATGGAGTGTATGTGATGACGATCTTGCATGACATTTTGGACAAGCACCTGGGAAAAGTGCTGGGGGTTTTGGTAGGCCTCGTTTTTGGATGGTTTGCCATCAAGTACGGCTTTTTTAAAGCAATCTTCGTCCTGTTGTGTGTTCTGGCGGGTTATTACATCGGCAAAAAACTGGATGAAAAGATAGATTTCGGAGATTTTTTAGCCAGGTTCCGGGACCGTTAGAATTTCTCCTGTTGAACAAATGCAGGGCCTCAATACAGGGTATCCGATCGCACTGAACGTTTTTAGGAGGATGTTGATGAGCAGGAGGCTGGCCAGGGAAAGGGCGCTCCAGGTTCTTTTTCAGGTAGACATGGCCGGGGCCGACGAGGACGAAGCGTTTTCGCAGATGGACGAGAACTTCGGGACTCTGGTCAGGCATGGGGACTTTGCCGTGAGGCTAGTGCGCGGCACGCTGGAAAATTTGGGGTTTATTGACGGGATTATTGCGGGTATAAGCAAAGACTGGGACATAAAAAGAATGGCGTATGTGGACAGGAACATCATGAGGCTGGCGCTGTACGAAATACTTTTCTGCGATGATATTCCGGACAGCGTTTCGGTGAATGAAGCCATTGAGATGGGAAAAACCTTCGGAGGGGAGGAATCCGGAAAATTTATCAACGGGATACTGGGAAAAGTGCTTGAAAACCCGGACCAGTTCAGGCCCTGTAGACAATAAAATTGCCCGCAGTCCGTTCGGTGTTTTTTAAGGGCAGTGCCCGTTCCGGGTCTGCTTTTTTAGGTTTATTGCCGTGTGATACATTGCAAGAAGGATAAACTGCTTGAATCTAGAATCAATTTGACGGGAGACCGCACCTATGTCCGCCGGCGGTTCGCCGTACCAACCGCGTTAGCACTTGCTTTTTGCGGTCTGCTTCCAATCCTTGGGCCACGCGCTCGCGGCCGTTTTCGACAAGAAAAGGAGAAAAGAAAATGTACAGGATTTTGAGAAAAACAAGACTTTCCCCTACCATCCACCTTGTTGAGGTAGCCGCTCCCGCGGTTGCCAGAAAAGCGGAGGCGGGACACTTCATCATACTCCGACTGACTGAAAAGGGTGAGCGTATACCTCTGACCATTGCCGACTTCGACCGGGAAAAGGGAACCGTTACCTGCGTTTTCCAGGAAGCCGGCAAAACCACCATCGAACTGGGCAGTTTGCGGGAGGGCGACAGCATTTCCGATTTTGTGGGACCTCTAGGAACTCCTTCCCATATTGAAAATTTCGGACGGGTTGTCTGCGTCGGCGGCGGTGTGGGGGTCGCACCCGTTTACCCCATCGCCAGGTCTTTGAAGGCGGCAGGTAACGAAGTAATCGGCATAATGGGGGCCAGAACCGGGGCTCTTCTTTTCTGGGAAGACAGGATGAGGGCCGTCAGTAATGCCCTGCACGTCTGCACGGATGACGGATCTTACGGGCGAAAGGGTTTTGTAACCGATATTCTGAAGGAGATTGCGGAGGATGATGAAAAGCCGGACCTGTGCATAGCCATCGGACCCCTGCCGATGATGAAGGCGGTCTGCGACCTGACGAAGAAATACAACCTAAAAACCCTGGTCAGCCTCAACAGCATCATGGTCGACGGCACCGGCATGTGCGGCAGCTGCCGCGTTACCGTAGGCGGCGAAACAAAATTCACCTGTGTTGACGGGCCAGAGTTCGACGGGCACAAGGTGGACTTTGCGGAAATGATCAGGCGGTCCGTCATATACAGAGACCAGGAAAAAAGGTCGATGGAAATCCATCTGAACAGGGCGGCGCACAGATGCGGCTGCAGTGCGGGGGGTGGGGAATAGTGACGGAACAAAAAAGGAGGATCATGCCACGGAAGCACGCGATGCCGGCCCAGGATCCGCATACGAGGACGGGGAATTTCAACGAGGTGGCGCTGGGTTACGATGAGGAAACGGCGGCGGCCGAGGCAAAACGCTGTCTCCAGTGCAGAAATGCCCCGTGCCGGCAGGGTTGTCCGGTCGAGGTTGACATACCTGCTTTTATCAGGCTTGCCGCCGCCGGTGATTTTGCCGGCGCAGGCAGAAAGCTCAAGGAGAAAAACGCCCTGCCCGCCGTATGCGGGAGGGTATGTCCGCAGGAAGTTCAGTGTGAAAAACACTGCACTCTGGGGAAGAGATACGAACCGGTGGGAATAGGCCGCCTGGAGCGGTTTGTCGCTGATTGGGAACTGAAAAACGGATTGCAGAAGCAGGAAACGGCGCCGGCATCAGGCAGGAAAGTGGCTGTAGTCGGATCCGGCCCTGCGGGACTGACGTGCGCCGCCGACCTGGCGAAGCTCGGGCACAGTGTCAAGGTTTACGAAGCCCTGCACGTGCCCGGAGGGGTATTGATGTACGGTATTCCCGAGTTTCGCCTGCCCAAAGCGGTTGTCCGGGCGGAAGTGGAAAACCTGAAAAAGCTGGGCGTGGAAATAATTGTCGATGCCGTGGTGGGAAAGTTTTCAACCGTAGATGAACTGATGAATGAACAGGGATTTGACGCTGTATTCATAGGCACCGGTGCGGGACTGCCCCACTTTATGGGGATACCCGGCGAAAATGCCTGCGGAGTATACTCGGCCAATGAATTTCTGACGCGCACCAACCTGATGAAGGCATACCTCTTTCCGGAGTACGACACTCCCATCAGGGTCGGCAGGAAGGTAGCCGTGCTGGGGGGCGGGAATGTGGCCATGGATTCCGCCAGAACCGCCCTGCGCCTCGGGGCGGAAGAGTCCTGGATCGTTTACCGGCGGACCAGGGCGGAGATGCCGGCCCGGCGGGAGGAGATTGAACATGCTGAGGAGGAAGGTGTCAAATTCGCTTTTTTGACCAGTCCGGTAAGAATTCTGCACAACGATGATTACTGGGTTACCGGCATGGAATGCCTGCGCTATGAACTGGGAGAGCCTGACGCTTCCGGGCGCCGGAGCCCGGTACCTGTGCATGGCTCGGAGCACGTTTTGGATTTCGACACCGTCGTGGTCGCTATCGGCCAGGGTCCGAACCCCCTGGTGCAAAAGACAACTGCAGGCCTCGCATGCAATAAGAGGGGCAATATCATCGCCGACCCGCAAACCGGTGCGACATCGAAACCAGGCGTCTTTGCAGGCGGAGACGTGGTTACTGGCGCCGCCACCGTTATTCTGGCCATGGGAGCGGGACGGGCAGCCGCAAGATCGATCCATAAATATATATCTGAAAAATGCTGAGCCGGAATACTCCAAGAATGCTATCAGAGGAAAGGCCATATGCGTATTTTATCTGTCTCGGAGCTCACCAGGCATATTAAAACCTTGCTCGAAGAGGACTTTTTGCTAGCCAATGTCTGGGTAAAAGGAGAGATATTGAATTTCAAGGCTGCGTCCTCGGGGCATTTCTATTTTACCTTGAAGGACGAGCACAGCAGCATCAAAACGGTAATGTTCCGTTCCAAACGCCGCGCCGTTCCGTTCCGTCCTGAAAACGGCATGGCGGTAATCGTGCGCGGCTATGTATCGGTTTTTGAGCGCGACGGCAGCTACCAGCTTTACGCGGAGGAAATGGAGCCGGACGGCGTCGGCGCGCTGTACCTGGCCTTTGAGCAATTGAAAGAGAGGCTCCAAAAAGAAGGACTTTTTGACCGGAAGTACAAGAAGGCTCTGCCGCTGTTGCCGCGCCGGATAGGGATTGTCACCTCGCCGACAGGTGCCGTGATAAAGGATATGGCGGAAATAATCAAGCGCCGCTGGCCCGGACGGGAGATTATCCTGGTTCCGGTACAGGTTCAGGGCGAAACCGCGCCCCCGGCTATCGCGCGCGGCATTCAAGCACTGAACCGCATCGGGGACATCGATTTGATCATCGTCGGCCGCGGCGGAGGATCGATTGAAGAACTTTGGGCGTTCAATACTGAAGTAGTGGCCCGCAGCATATTCGATTCAGCAATTCCGGTCATATCGGCGGTCGGTCACGAGACGGACTTTACCATCTCCGACTTTGTTGCCGATGCCCGGGCCGCAACCCCTTCAGCCGCGGCTGAAATGGCCGTGCCGGACAGGCGGGAGATGGAGAGGTATCTGCAGACGTTAAGGACCCGTCTCCTCAGGGCAATGGAAAAGACAAAGGGCGAATACGGAAAACGGCTGGAAGCGTGTCTCAGAAGCAGAGTGTTTGCCAGACCGGACGACACGCTGTTCGGGGCCAGGCAACAAGCCCTTGATTTTCTCGGGCACCGGCTCGTCCATGGAGTTCTTGGTATAGTCCAGCGTGAACGGGGACGGCTGTCGGTGCTGGCAGGATGCTTGCAAAGCCTGAGCCCGCTGGCCACGCTGGCGAGGGGTTACAGCATATGCACCACGGAGGACGGCGGATCGGTCGTAACCGACGCCGCTTCGGTTCGCTCGGGCGACAGGCTGAACCTGCGCCTGCACAGAGGAAGACTCGAGTGTATCGTGGAGGGGCGGGACAGAACGACAGACCTGGAAAGCGCGTAGCAAAACTGCGGGAAGGACGGCCGCGGCCGAATATGTTGCAGACGGCCCGGTTGTCCGGGAAGGATGTAGAAGATGGCAGTCATTATCGACGGTAAAAAAGTGGCCGCCGCCATCAGGGAAGAGGTCAGGGCCGAGGCGGCGCTGCTCAGGGAGAAGGGTGTTGTTTTGAAGCTGGCTGTCGTGCTGGTGGGAGATGACCCGGCCTCACTTCTGTATTCCCGTTCCATAGAGAAGTCCTGCCGGAACGCGGGAGTGGATTTCGAACTGTTCGCTCTGCCGGACGCCGCACATGAGGACGAAGTGGTTGACGTAATCGAAAGGCTGAACTGGGACGCTTCCGTCCACGGAATCATGATAGAATTGCCGCTACCCAGGGGCATGAACAAGAGGAGAGTTTTGGAGGCCGTTTCCCCGGTCAAGGATGTTGACGGGGTACACCCGATCAATCGCGGGTACAACCTGAGCAACAGCGGAGGCCTTTATCCCACCACGCCGCAAAGCTGTATTGAGATTATGCTGCGGAACGGCATCGAGATAGCAAGCAGGCATGCGGTCCTGGTGGGCCGCGGGGAATCCGTGGGAAAGCCGCTTATCTTCATGATGCTGAATCATAACGCCACCGTTACCGTATGTCACAGCAGGACGAAGGATCTGGCGTATCATACCCGTCAGGCTGATATCCTCGTCGCGGCTGTGGGAAAGCCGAAAATGATTACAGCCGATATGATCAAGCCCGGTGCGGTGGTGCTGGACGTGGGCATCAACGAAATGGAGGGCGGCGGTATCTGCGGGGACGTTGATTTCGAAAATGTCAAAGAAAAAGCCAGCGCCATATCACCGGTGCCCGGAGGCGTGGGGAGCCTGACCTCGGCCCTCATTCTGAAGAACGTTATAAAAGCTTATGACATGCAGTCGGGAAAAGTGAACCCGTTGTAGTTGCAGAGAAAGAATGCAGGAGGATATGATGAAAACAGAGAATGAAAAAATGAATTTCGAAGAAGCTCTGGCGCGGCTGGAAGCTGTGGTGAAAGAACTGGAGGACGGCCGGCTGCCCCTGGAGAGGTCTCTCGAACTCTTTGCCGAAGGGATAGGGCTTTCAAAAATTTGCAGCCGGTACCTGGAGGAAGCGGAACAGCGGATTGCGATCCTGACTGCAGACGAAAAGGGCGGCATTACCCTGAAGGAAATGAGCTCTTTCGCGCCGGGGGAGGCTAAACCTTGAATTTCAAAGAAGAGTTGAAAAAAAGGGCTTCGATTGTGGAACAGGCTCTTGAACGCTACCTGCCGCCGGAGGACGCCCACCCGCCGGTTATTCACCGGGCGATGCGCTACAGCACGATAGGCGGTGGCAAAAGGCTGAGGCCGGTCCTCGCAATTGCTTCCGCCGAATCGGTGGGAGGCAGTCCCTTTGACGTCCTGCCCGCGGCTTGCGCACTCGAGCTCATTCACGCTTATTCGCTAATACACGACGACCTTCCCGCTATGGACAACGACGACTACCGTAGGGGAAAACTGACAAGCCACAAGGTATTCGGAGAAGCTATGGCTATTTTGGCCGGGGACGCCCTGCTTACGCTGGCTTTTCAGTTGCTGTCGGAAAATAAAAATGCGCGTCCCGAGAACGTTATCAAGGT
>DAOOVD010000022.1:0-38597 GCA_035369845.1 Bacillota bacterium
AAGTCCGCCGCCGCCGCGAAGAGGCCCGACGACTGCGTGATGAGGCTGAAGCGGACTGGCGAGCGGCCAAGCTTTGGTTTGAAGAACAGCTTTTAGGAAAGGAATAGCAACGATGCCTAAAAAGAATAAAACTATTTTCCAGGTAATGATAAACACTGATGGCGCCTGCGCCGGCAATCCCGGCCTGATGGGTATCGGCGGTGTAATCCGCCAGAACTATCCCGAAGAGAAAGCCTTGACCTTTTCCGAGCCGGCGGGATTAGGCACCAACAACGAAGCCGAATACCTGGCAGTTATAAAAGCGCTGGAAATGACTTTGCCGTTGCAGCCCGAATCGGTAATCGTCAAGTCCGATTCCCAGTTGGTCATATGCCAGTTAACCGGCGCGTACCGCATCAACTATCCCCACCTGGCCAGGCTACACGGGAAGGTGAAATCGCTGGCAAAACAATTCCCGGGGGAAGTGAAGTTCGCCTGGGTTCCCAGGGAGCAGAACAAGCAGGCCGATGCGCTTGCTTCCAAGGCAGCCGGAATGCCGCAGGCCGTGATAAGAGGAGACAAGGTAATTGCCTGGCGCAGCGACTATGTGCCTGACAAGCAGCAAATTGCGAACTTGCCCATGACAAAACCCGAGTGCCGCAGGGGGTTAGACAAACTCCTCAACCTGGGCGAAAAAGCGAGATTTCGCGATTTTGCCGGGCTCAAAACCGGTGGTTTAGATGGTTACAGCAAGGCAAAAGTAGAAAAATTAACCGAGTATGCGGGGGTAAGGTTTGGCGTCGAATCAGTTGAATGGCTGGAAGAAGCCGCAGGCGGCTTTGGCGGTGACTACGGCAAGGCGGCCCTTCGATGGGTGGCGCGTGGGCTGCCGCCGGACTTGGTAAAATCAAGTGATTGAGACTTACAATGAATCGCAAAGCAGCACGCGAAATTGTTAGAAAAAAAGCAAGGGGAGTAGATTAACAAAGATGTTGTTGTTCTTTTCTTTAAAGACGATGATGGTCGTTATCGCCTGCCAGTAATTCAAAAAGAAGCAAGAATCAATTATCGAGGAGATTAAGAAACGAGAAGTATGAGCGATTACAGGTTAATAACGGTTTCTGTCAGAATTAGGAGGGATATACGCTTCCATGATACAGAATGTTACGGTGTTGCAACTGGTCAATGGCCGTATATAATTACGTCGTAGTGCTTTTGGAGGCTTATATAGCTTAACACGAAACAAAAATTATAATCCTTCCAAGAAATTGACCTTTATGTTAAAATAATATATATGTTATTGGTAATAATTACAATAATTGGAAGGATGCTAAATGTTGTATCAATTTTATAAACAACTGAAAGAATTTAATTACGATGACATAATATTATTATTAAGCTTAATTTTATTTTTATCCTATGTTATTAAAGTGTTTCGCATAAACAAGAAAATATTTGAAATAATTTGTTTAATTTCAGTTATATTATACGCTTTGATAGTATTTATTGTATTTTTCATTGTTCAAGATTCAAATTTTTTAGAATCACTTTTTCGAATATCAACTTTTATTATAACTATCTTAATCTTATATATATATGGACCCAAGAAAATTAAGGATGCCATAGAAAATTTTTTGTTTGCAGAAACTGATGAAAGTAATTGGTATAAAATCTTAAAAATGATCGTTTTCTTATCAGCAACTATAGTTATGATACTTAAAAAATACTTTTTAATTAACATAAAAGCAAATTAATTATGAGAAAAGCCATCTTCTAACAGGAAGATGGCTTTCTCTGTGTACGCCCAGCATGGGCGTCATCTCTAAGGTGAAAGTCCCGAACGGGGGCTGGCGAGCGCCTACCGTTAGCCAAAGGCAAGGGTGTCTGTCGCGAGGCGGAATCCGAAGGAAGCTGGAGGCAAACGCTTGACCCGAGGTACACAAACCCAATTTGAGGCTGTTTCAGTCGGATGAGTTACCACGACATAACAAAGTCCAAAGCCGCCAAGGGCTGATGCAGTAGACTTGGGCGGGTATATGAGCGGAAAGATGACGTTCTTATCTGGGGAGGCCTGCAGGGTATGCCAAGTAGCTTGGTAACCGCCGTCGTAAGGCGGCGCTGAACCTGCAGGAGTCAGCCGGGGTCATAGTACGGCAGTAGGGGACGCCCGAACCCGGAAGGACCGAACTCAAAGGAGAGAGGAAACCGATGCGTTCGCGCAAAGAGCAACGACAGCAGCCAACCTCAAACAAAGAGGGCTCACGGCAAAGAGTAGCGGTGAAGCCGCCAGGGTATGCCGGAGCGCCGAGTTCTTCGCCGGCACAATTCGCCCCTTCCTCTCGCGCAGGCCAGAACGGCTTGCTGGAACAGATGCTGGCAAGGGATAACATGCTCCTTGCTTACAAGCGGGTTAAACACAACGGCGGAGCTCCCGGCGTTGACGGAGTGACAGTAGAACAGCTACAAGCTCACTTAATTCAACACTGGGAAACAGTGAAAAACCAGCTCCTAACTGGAACCTACCGGCCTATGCCCGTTAAACGGGTGGAGATCCCCAAACCCGGTGGCGGAATACGGCTTTTAGGTATTCCTACCGTATTGGACCGCTTAATCCAGCAGGCACTTCTACAAGTGATGACCCCCATATTCGACCCCGACTTTTCACCGAACAGCTACGGCTTTCGGCCCGGTAAACGTGCCCACGATGCCGTTAGGCGGGCACAGGAATACATCCAACAAGGATACCGCTGGGTAGTGGACATGGACCTGGAGAAATTCTTTGACCGCGTTAACCACGATATCCTCATGGCTAGAGTAGCCCGGAAAGTTAAAGACAAACATGTTCTAAAACTAATCCGTACCTACTTGAATGCCGGAATTATGGAACACGGGGTCACCAAGGAGACCGTAGAGGGTACTCCACAGGGAGGCCCATTGAGTCCGCTTTTGGCGAACATACTTTTGGATGACTTGGACAAAGAACTCGCCAAACGGGGCCATCGGTTTGTGCGCTATGCCGATGATGCTAACATCTTCGTTAAGAGCAGACGGGCCGGAGAAAGGGTTATGGCAACAGTCACACACTTTGTAGAAGGCAAGTTAAAACTAAAAGTAAATCGGGACAAAAGTGCGGTGGACCGGCCTTGGAAACGTAAATTTCTAGGCTTCAGCTTCTTGTCAAACAAGCAGGCCACTATACGACTGGCCCCAAAGACATTAGAACGCTTTAAAGACAAAGTGCGTGAGCTAACCTCCCGCACAAAACCGCTGCCAATGCTGGAGCGGATTGAACGACTAAACCGCTACCTCATGGGCTGGGTAGGCTATTTTTGCATTGCCTCCGCTAAAGGCCACTGTGAATCGCTGGATAGCTGGATTAGGCGTCGCCTGCGCATGTGCTTGTGGAAGCAATGGAAACGCGCCAAAACTCGGCTCAGGAAGTTACGTTCTTTAGGCGTTGTGGACTGGGCTGCTTTTATGATGGCCAACTCCCGTAAGGGGTGCTGGTGTATGTCCCGTAACTTAAATAATGCCCTTGACACCTCCTATTGGAAGGCGCAAGGGCTGAAAAGTTTACTTGCTCGTTATCTGGAACTTCGTCAACCTTTGGGAACCGCCTAGTGCGGACCCGCATGCTAGGTGGTGTGAGAGGCCGGGGGCTAGCCGCCCCCTCCTACTCGATTGCCTTATTTAGAATAACGGGGGAGTGCGAGGAGGCTTTAATCCCCTCAATAAAATTGAGGGGTATTCTCGGCAGATATATAAGGGCCAACGCCAATCGAATGAGGAAATATCAGTAACACCGGGCAGACAACCCGGTGTCTGTTTTTTAAGGCAATTTCCTGGAGGTGAGTTTAACTGTGGAACTAAACAACAAACATATGCATCAACTTAAGCAGCAGAAAAACTGGATAGTTGACAAAACTGCTAGATACCTTGAAAAAGGGATTAAATTAAAACCCTTGCTTCCTCCGTTGAAGTGGGCTGGCATAGCCGTCGGGGCTTTCGTATTGGACGCGGCCCTGCTCGGAGGCATGTCGGCCGGGCTGGTAAATAGCGTCATCAAGGCAGTGTCGGTCTTCAAAGGGATGCCGCCGCCCGACATGCTAGGGCCGGGCTGGTATTTCACCCACCCTTTCAAAACATCGTGGATATTTTTGCGCCACACTTTAGGGGCGCCTATAAATGATGCCTCCGTGTATAACACCTGGGTGGGGCTGAACATCTTTTTTGGGTTGAGCGCGGCAGTAGGCATGTATCTCAGGAAGCACATAAAAAAGAAGCGCACGGAAGCAGGCACCTCGGAATTTGTGGACCCCAGCGAAGCTAAAGACGTATTTTTATACAAATTCAGCCCTGGCATCATGTTCGGCGGGATAAAAAGCTGGAACAGCCTGAAGCCCGTCATACTCCGTCCCGGTGTCAGGAGCAACCTCAACGTGTCCGTGTTTGGGCCGCCCGGCAGCGGCAAATCAGCATCGTACATCAAGAATAACATTCTGCAAGCAGTGATGTCCGGCTGGTCCATAATCGTGACCGACCCCAAAGGCGAGATGGTTAAAGAGTTCGCCGTGTGGTTGGAGAAGCGCGGGTACGTCGTGAAGATATTCAACCTGAAGGACATGCTCAATTCCGACCGCTGGAACCCCCTGAGCGCGGTAAAGGACGGCATATCCGCCCAGGATTTTTGCAAAGTGGTCATAGCCAACACATCCGCTCCTGCGAGAAAAGGCGGGGACGACGACTTCTGGGCCAACGCCGAGTTGAACCTTTTGAAAGCCCTGGTGTTATATATAGTCAAGGAGCTTCCCCCGCCGCAGAGGAACTTGGGGGAGTTGTACAGGATGCTGGCCAGCGGAGATTCCCGGCAGCTGGACAAGATGTTTTCTTTGTTGCCCAACGGCCATCCAGCCAGGCTTCCATACAACCTTTTCTGCGAGACCACCGGCACTGTCCGCAGCGGCGTGATACTGGGCCTGGGCAACCGGCTTGGGGTGTTCCAGGAGAAGCTGGTGTGCGAGCTTACCTCTGTTTACGACGAAACCGGCATAAACCTGGCCCTTCCTGGTAAGAAAAAGTGCGCTTACTTCTGCGTACTGCCCGACAACAAGAGCACGTTCAACTTTTTAGCGAGCCTGTTTTTCAGCTTCCTGTTCATGGACCTGATGGATTTAGCCGACAGAAACAAAGACAACAGACTAAACGTGCCTGTGAACTTCCTGCTGGACGAATTCTGCAACATTCCGGCCATACCCGAATTCACCAAGAAGCTGTCCACGATGCGTTCCAGGGGCATAGCCTGCTCGATTATATTCCAGAACATGCCCCAGCTGCAGCAAATGTACCCCAACAAACAATGGGAAGTCATACTTGGCGACTGCGACTACTGGCTGCTTTTGGGCGCAAAAGAGCTTGACACTTCGAAGTACATCAGTGAGATAATCGGTCCTACCACGATAGAAGAAGAGAAGGACACCCGGCCCAAAGGGCTTGACGGCTTGAGTCCCTTTAAGGGTAGTATTAGCGTCAGCCCGAAGAAGCGGATGCTTTTGGATTCCTCTGAGGTGAGTCGTTTAAGTCCCGACGAAGCCCTGCTCAGGATAGCAGACGGGAGGACTCTGAAGATTCAAAAGATGTTTTACACGAAGCACCCGTTTGCGTCAGAGCTTGAGGAGCGCCACATAAACGAGTACATGCCGCCCTGGGCGGTGGAATATTTGAGGAAAGAGAGTCTGGCAGGACTGGCAGGTGCCGGTGGAGCAGTACCGTATAAACCGGTTTATTCACCAGGGGACGATACAGAAATAGCGGCAAGGGCAGGTGAGACTGAAAGCGGAGATGAAAACGCCGGGACGGAAAAAAGAGAGCCTGCCCGGGAAAATGTCGGCAGAGACTTGTTTTGGGGGTAAAAACCGGCGCGGCCTGTCTTTCACGATTCGCTATCACCCGGGACGACGGTTGGATCGGTGGGAGGTGTCGTTCATCTTGAAGCGCCTTGCCATCGCGCCGGAAGAGTTTTTGTTTTGGTGCTACGGAAACAAAACCGTCAAAAAGGAGAATTTGTTGGTGAAAAAATACCAAATCATCTATGCTGATCCGCCATGGTCTTACCGCGACAAAGCCAGAGCTGGAAAGCGTGGTGCGGAATACAAATATCCTTGCATGTCGGTTGAGCAGATCAAGGCGTTGCCTGTCAACGCCTTGGCTGCAGCCGATTGCGCTTTGTTTTTATGGGTCACGTTCCCAATGCTGTCCGAAGGTTTGGAAGTGATCCAGGCCTGGGGTTTTATTTACAAAACCGTGGCTTTTACCTGGGTTAAGACCACCCGGAACGGTAAGTTGTTCTGGGGTATGGGCAACTGGACCAGGAGCAACGCAGAAGTTTGCTTGCTGGGTGTGAAGGGGCACCCGACCAGGATCAGCACCGCTGTCCATTCGGTGATCATGGCCACGGTAAGGGAACACTCCCAAAAGCCGGACGAAACCAGGGGCAGGATCGTTCAGTTGATGGGAGACTTGCCCCGCATCGAGCTGTTCGCCAGGAAGAAGGTGCCGGGTTGGGATGCAATAGGAAACGATATAGACGGTAGGGATATAAAATGCCTGTTGGCCGAGGCTATCAGGCGGGAACAACAGGCATAAGGGCGGCGGGCAGTACCACTTCGTATGAAAGATTTTCTCCTGCAGGAAATAGGATATTTTTAGGATTATCTCTGCAAAGACTACGATGCTATGTCATTTTGGCGTGCGCTTCAAAGAATCGGAAACATGTTTCAAAACAAAAAATCCAGGAAAGGTAGAAAGAGTTACAACTTTCCAGTTTAGAAAACAGGTCAAAGAGGTTACAGAAAATGATGGCGTGCCTTCTTATTGGAAAAAATGCCGGGAAAGTCGGAACCGTTATTAATACTGGCGGTATTCAAGTATACAAACTAAAGAAGCCTTCGGGTTACGCAGAATTACAGGGTATTTATTTTAACGCGATCTACTCCCACTACCTTAGTAACACCCCAACCGCATACGCGATAGAAGATCCGGACAAGTTTTTCCGCGCCGTGCTTTCGATATCAGATCCCCCGCCGGTGGGATGCCCCTTGACTGCCGAGAAAGCCGTGCGGCACCTGCAGAGGCTGCCGAGGGTTGACGACATCAGTAAGGCCAGGTTCCCGCAGGCGAAAGGGTGCGGCCCGGTTGAAATCGGGATGAAGCTGGACGCCGAGCAGGCTCAGGCGGCAGCCCACTATTTAGGTCCAGCCCTTGTAATAGCGCCGGCCGGTTCCGGCAAGACCACCACCCTGACAGCGAGGGTGGTGATGTTGATCAAGCGGGGAATTAAGCCGGAGCGCGTGCTGTGCCTGACGTTCACCAAAAAAGCCGCCCAGGAGATGCGGGAGCGCTTGGCCAGAGAACTCGGCGAACCCGGGAAGGCAGTTACGGTAAAGACTTACCATGCTCTTGCATACCAGTTGATAGCCGAATTTGAGGGGCGCGTTCCCAGCCTCATAACCGACAGGTATAAAGTGCTGCGGGAATTGATGTTTGAAGACACGTTCAACTATAAGATATCTGTAGAAGACGCCGACAGCTTCATAAGCCTCCAGCTGAACAGCCTGACCCCGCCCGGAATAGCAAAAGCCAACAGCGATAGCCAGTGGCAGATGAAAAGGCTGTACCAGGCGTATTGGGAATACCTTGAGAAACACCGCCTGTACGACCAGGATTTTCTGTTGATGAAGCTGTACGAAATGCTTCTCAGCGATCCGAAGAAGAGGCACGCGCTGATGGACTATGCGGCTCCCGGCGACCCGCCCGGCTACCCGAGGGGAAGGTGGCACTTTGTTTTGGTAGACGAAGCGCAGGATAACAACCTTGCCCAGGACGTGCTGACGAGGTTTTTTACCCCCTGGGACAACGTGTTTTTTGTGGGCGATGAAGACCAGCTCCTGTATACGTTCCGCGGCAGCGACGTTAACCGCATATTGGCGTTGAACAAAAGTTATCCTTGTATGAAGGAGATGTACTTGAAGGTTAATTACCGCTGCCGGCCCGAGATAGTTAAGGCGGCAGACCGGATGATCCGGAAAAATGTCTTGCGGCGAAACAAGGATATTGTGGCGTACAGGGAAGGAACGGAAGGCGTGGTGAAGTCGAAGTTTTTCACAAGCGCCGGAGCGGAATACGAGTGGATAGCCCAGGAGATCAAAGCGCTTACGGACAGCGGCACAAAACCCGGAGAGATAGCAGCCCTCTACCGTATAAACGTCCAGGGAGACGCTGTAGCGGCATGCTTAAAGGACAAAGACATACCCCATTGCGTTCACAGGGACGGGAAATCGCTCTTTCAGCACTGCGAAGTTGAGGCTTTGCTGAACCATCTGGTGCTTGTCCTGCCGGAATTTCGGAATACTCGGGAGTTCAAGGCAGCGCTGCTGAAAAGTTTGGTTGTGCCCAAACGGACGGACAAGGTCACAGGGTACGAGAACGCGCTGGCCGAAACGCCGGATGGAGACCCTATGGCTGTAATAACCAAAACCTCTGTGAAACTGGATGACGAAAAGGTTCAGGAATTCTGCTGCCAGTTGTTGAACATGAACCTGCTCCGCATGCCGAACGCCGGTTTGGTGGTGGCGTACGTAAGGGAGAAGTTCATCGAGAGCTGGTACGGCAGTGAAGCCGAGTCCGAGCGCTTGGATATAATAGAAAGCATTGCGTCAAGATTCAGGTCGGCGGCGGATTTCGTCAGGTGGGTGAACAGGACAAAGCTGAACGGCAAGGAAGACAAAAACAGAGACGGCGTGCAGCTCATGACCGTCCACAGCGCCAAGGGGCTGGAATTTCCGGTTGTGTTTCTGGTGAACTGCACCGAGGGGTATTTCCCGTATGCAAGGTCTGTGGAGGAAGGGAGTCTTGAGGAAGAGCGGCGGATATTTTATGTTGGGGTAACCCGGGCGAGGGACACGTTGTACCTGACTGGATATGCCGACCGAAAAAAGAAACTGTCGCGGTTTCTTATGGATGCTGGGATTTGCGAGAAGTCAACGATTTGAAAAAATGAAAATTTATAGTCCGAATTTGGTGTCAATATTCTATGAAAATGTCACCTAAAAGGGGGAGTTTTATTCTGAGAAAATGTCACTCCTTAAGGATCTAAAGAATCAAAAAGAGCAGGGGGAAAGGGGCGGCTGCCCTTGACGTGTAGGCTGATTTTTAAACAAGCGAGGGGCAACGGCGAGAGGCATAAGAACATATCCGTAGCCCCTTCGCCGATTACTAATTTTAGCCCACATGTCAAGGGTTAAAACTAGCAGCCGCCCAAAACACGAGCTCAGAGTTCCGGCTCAAAGCATAAGTTAATTTATTTCCAGGCAAGCCTTGAACTGTAAAGGGCATTAAGGATTTCCCGGTCCGATTCATCGTACATGGTTGCAGGGAATCTAACAGATTTGGTCCTCCAGGGGTGGTTTTCTGCGGGAGCAACAGGTTTACGAGGCTGCCTTGGCTGTTTGGGAGCCGCATCCTTTGGTGGTAACGCTTCCAATACCTCAACATCATAGATTGAGCCACTGTACTGCACCTTTAAGCCGAACTGAGGGCTTTTTAACACAGTAATTTTAGCTTTAGGAATTATCGGCATTGCTTTACCGTTACGAACAACCCTGTAATAAACACCTCCGTAAGAAAACGCAGAACCGTGGTCAACCTGCCTAGTTTCCTTGATGCATAAAATATAGTCGGGGTTAATGTTATTCTCAAGCTTGCGGAAGGCGGACTGAGGATCCTTAGGCTCAACAGCAAACTTTTCATTGTACTTATTAATAAATGTAGCCAAGAAAGCATTTGCTTCCTCCATAGTAGATACGCCGGCAATACTTAATTCAACGGGAAGTCTGCTTTGCAGGGTTTCCCATAACCTTTCGATACGCCCCTTTGCTTGAGCAGATTTTGCCCAAATAAGGTTAGTGCCTAGTTCAGCCATAGCCCTACCAAATTGAGTAACCTTGACCTTTTTGCCGTTTAATTCGTCTTCGAGTGATAACTTGTCTGATTTAGGAGAACGGAAGATGGTATGACAATCCACATAAACGGCCAGCGGCACACCGTTATTCGAGATTACAGTCTTCATAATCCGGAAATGCCCTTCAAGGCACTCGTTACGCATGAAAAACAAGGCTAATATCTCCCCTGTAGCATCATCAACGGCTCCATGCAGTGAACATTCCTCATTGTTAAAAAGCCAGGCGTGGGGGCTGGCATCAATAATCACCAGCATACCTCTTTGGGGCTTCCTTTTCCTGCGTTTATGATGTTTTACTTTGGAATGCTTTTTGGGGCTTGCAAACCCATTTGAAACAAGTATTCTGTAGAACGAAGACTTGCTAAGGCTAATGGACTCATATTCGAAAAGCAACTCCTGAAAATGCGAAAAATTGGCTTTTGAGTATTTCTCAGATTTTTTATGATTGACAACTAAGTTCTGAACTTCATCAGTTAGAGCATGCGGAGGTTTCCGGCCTCTGTTTTTGTGGATTACGAACGCCTCGCCGTATTCCTTTACCCCCTTTTTAATGCGTTTTACCTGGCGTTCGCTCAAGCCTAAAATCTCTGCTGCTTCACTGATAGTCATTTTTCCGTCGAGTAAGTAACGGGCCACATATAGCTTGTTTCGTTCATCCTGTGTCATTGATAATATCATCCCTCCATTTTAACCTGGGTGACATTTTCATAGAAATATTTCAGGGTGACATTATCACAGAATAAACACATTATAGTCCGAATTTGGTTGAATTTTTAAAATAATTGCTTTAAAATATGCTGAAATACAACTATCACATGGTAAGTTATCGTCCTTTGAGGAATTTAAAAAAGTATTTAGATGAATTCACGTGTGGATTGAAAAAAAATCAAATAGGGGGTATGCAGATGGATATGCTGCTCCCCATGCGGGAGCGTGGATTGAAAGCACATACAAAGAATAGCCAAGGTAAAGAACATCTCCTTGTGGATCATCTCTGTTCGGTAGCGGATAAAGCAAAAGCTTTTGTAAAAAATTTTTACAATGGACAATTTACATCACTGGCCTGGTTGATTGGTTTGCTCCACGACCTGGGAAAAGCTCACCCCTCGTTTCAGGAATACTTGCAAGCGCAGCAGGAGGGGAAGAGTTGCCTAAAGATGCCGCATTCGCCCTGGGGCGCCGCTTTTGTACATCTCGCCCTGAACAGATTTCCCCTGCAGCATGAACTGACCCTGCCGGTAGCCGGGCACCACGCTGGCCTGAGTGAATATGGTGACCTGACGGCCAAAATAAAAAATTACAGCTTGGAACAGGAGCGGGTAAAAGAAATTATAACCCTTATGCACAGTGTTTTCCAGGTATTGTTGCGCAGAGGGATACCAGCCGGCATTTTACAGATACCGGGACTGACCCCCGTGCAGAGGGAACTGTTAATCCGTATGCTTTTCTCCGCTCTGGTGGATGCAGACAGACTGGATACGGAAGCGCACTTTTACCCGCAGAGCCGCCTGCTGCGGCAGAAAAACAGAGCGCTGGCCGAGCTCGCGGAAAAGTTGCAGGATGCTCAACAGGAACTTATTGCGCAAAGCAGGCCGTCAAAAGTAAACAATATCCGTCGCCAAGTGTACGAGGCCTGCGTGAAGAAGGCATCTTTGAAGCCGGGTTTTTTCCGCCTGACGGTGCCCACCGGAGGCGGCAAAACGCGCAGTGTTCTGGCTTTTGCCTTAAATCACGCCCTGATTAACGGACAGGAGCGAGTGATATTTGCCTTGCCCTATACCAGTATTATTGACCAGACGGCAGGAGTGTATCGGGATATTTTGGGAGAAGATGCTGTGCTTGAACACCACAGCCAGGTTTTGCTGCCGGATGATGATGAAGATGAGGATGAAATTGCGGTTCGACTAAAGCTGGCGGCAGAAAACTGGGACATGCCTTTGGTTGTTACCACTACCGTTCAGTTTTTTGAAAGCCTTTTTAACAACAGCCCTGCAAAGTGCCGCAAGCTACACCGTATTGCCGGTAGTGTGGTAGTGCTTGATGAAGCCCAGAGCCTGCCTGTAGAATTACTTCGACCGACCATGCAGGTATTACGTGATCTGGTAGAAAACTATGGCGTAACTGTAGTGTTGTCAACAGCTACTCAGCCAGCTTTGCAGGGAGAATACCTGCCGGAATTACAAGATGTTGAGATAACGGAAATTGTGCCCGATTACAAGCAACATTTTGCCCAGTTGAAGAGAGTATACTATGAGCGCCTTGTTGTAACCAACAATAGATTAGTGTCAGTTGACGAATTTGCAGAGGAGATATTAAAACATCAACAGGTGCTGGTAATACTAAATACTAGGAAAAAATCTGTTGAACTGATTAAAGCTTTAGTTAAAAAAGGATGCCGGGAAGGGTTATTTTATCTTTCCACCTTTTTATGCGCCACTCACCGCCGGCAGGTGTTGCGAGAAGTACATTGCCGGCTGGATGAAAACCGTCAGTTGGAAGAAAAAAAGCCTGTCCGCTTAGTCAGTACCCAGGTGGTAGAAGCGGGCGTAGATCTAGACTTTCCGGTAGTCTTCCGTGCCATCGGCCCGCTGGACCGTATCGTGCAGGCCGCTGGCCGTTGCAACAGGGAAGGCGGGCTGCCGAATTTGGGAAAGGTGGTTATATTTGAGCTAACCGATGAGCGGTCGCCACGCGGGCCTTACAAGGCGGGTCTTGAGATAGCCAAAATGCTGCTTGCAGAACAAAAATCTCTGGAAGTACTGACTAAACCTGAGATATATGAAACCTATTTCACTAGGCTTTACCGCACTGTGGGTAATGACCTGGACGCCAGAAAAATCCAGGAAAAGAGGGGAAAACTCAACTATCCGGCTACAGCTGCCGAATACCGCTTAATTAAAGAAAGCACCCTTCCCGTGCTGGTCCGGTATGGCGATTATGCTCGTGTTCTGAATGAATGGACCAGACAACCGGGGAAAAGTAATTGGCGTAAGCTTCAGCCGTATATTGTAAATGTATTCGAATGGGAAGCCAAGCAGTTGCTAAGGGATGGTTTGCTGTCCAGTGTTACAGAGGGATTGTATATCTGGGAAGGATCGTATGATAACTTACTGGGGATTGGCCGATTTGAGTTTGATCCCGCCGACCTGATTGTATAGTAAGGAGGTTTGAAGTTGAGTAATGTTTTGACTACCTGTGACGTGGCGGTGAAATTCTGGGGAGATCTAGCCTGTTTTACCAGACCGGAGTTTAAGGTGGACCGGGTCACCTACCCGGTAATGACGCCTTCGGCTGCTCGCGGGGTCCTGGAGGCTATCTTCTGGAAGCCGGAAATACGCTGGGAAATTCGTGAGATCTGGGTACTTAACCCGATTAAGGAAATAGCCATAATGCGCAACGAGATAGAAAATCGCCAGGGGATTCGGAGTGGGCCGATTTTTATTGAGGACAGACGGCAGCAGCGCACCGGCCTGTTTTTAAAAGAACCAAAATACCTGGTTTTAGCCGACATCAGATTAAAAGAAGGTGTGATACACACCAAGAAAAAGTACCTGGAACAGGTGACCCGGCACCTTTTACGAGGATCCTGCCACCATCAGCCCTATCTGGGGACCAGGGAGTGCACGGCTTTCTTTGCCCCGGCCGACGGTAATGAAGAGCCGCAGCCGCTTGATCTGGAAATTGGCAATATGCTGTTTGACATTGCCTACTGCTGCAACAGCCGGCAAAAGGACATGGAATTTTTACAGCACCTGTCAGGGAAACGGAAAACCGTTTCTGGCTTTGCCAGGCCGCTATTTTTCACCGCCCGGTTGCAACAGGGGATAATGAAGGTGCCATGGGATAAATACATGGAACTGTACAGGTGGGAGGGAGTTCATGTTAAAGGAGCTTGTTGAACAGGCGGAAAAGCTGGCACGGCAGGATGAGCTGCCTCCTGTCGGCTACAGTAAATACTCGGAGCCCATCAAGTGGGTGGTCCATCTCTATCCGGAGGAAGACCGGGTTTATGTTGAAGAATATACCGAGAACAGGCCCAGGCCTGCATTATCAAATCGTACCAGCAGTAGTGATTTGCCCTACCCGTTTGCTGACGAAGCAGTGTACGTCCTTGGTGTGGAAGAGAACAACAAGGGAAAGATTGATCTAAATGCAGCTAAAAAGCATGAAAATTACTTAAAGTTACTGGAAAACATGTCTCAATCACCACATTTCGCCTCTCCCTTATACGTTGAGGCAATAAAGTACATTTATCAAAAGATAAAAGACGGAACAATTAAAGAAGCTTTTGCCGGCAAGAAAATTTCTTCTAAAGATTGGGTGGCATTTGTGTATGAAAACGGATGCCTACAAAACAGGTACCTGCATGAAACTCCTGAGACAACAGCCTTTTGGGCGGAATATGTTTCTGCTAAAACCAGAAGCTCGTACAATAGCGAATGCAGTATTTGCGGCCGGGAAACAGAAATAGTTGCGAATATACCGACTAAAGTAAATCTGCTGGGCGGCCGCCGCCAGTTGGCCAGTTTCAACAAGGATGCCTTTGTTTCTTTTCGTCTGAAAAATAAAAATGTTCCTTTGGGGATTTGCCTCTCCTGTGCGGAGAAATCTGCCCAGGCCTTAAATTACCTGCTTAAGAGTGAGTATAACAATCGTACTATTTATTTAGACAAAACGGCCAAAGGCAAAATTAACTATAATAGTACCAGAAACCAGGTTGCCGTATACTGGTTAAAAGACGAAACAACTCTTTCCATTGCGGGTCAGGAATACAATCTGCTGGATTTATTGCAGGCCCCCCTGTATCTGGGCGATATCCAGGTGGAAACGACAGAAGCCCTGATCCATGGATTTTTACAAAGCCCCTGGACAGGGAAGGATCAGAGCTTAAACCTGGACGAGAACACATTTTATCTTGTTATCCTTTCGCCCAATGGTACCGGACGTATTGCCGCACGGGACTGGATACAGGTATCTGCGGGCAGGGTAAAAGGAAACCTTTGCCGCTACTTCGAAGCGCTGAGACTTGTTGACGTCCGTGGTCAAAAAATGCGGCCCTACACCATACAGGAACTGCTTGCACCTTTGAGTGATGTCGATCCCAATATGGCCAAAGACCTGCTCCGGAGCGCGTATCTGGGTGACATTCCTCCGTTTTCGCTGTTTCAAGCGGCAATCAGGCGGTTGCGTATTTCTAGTGCTAAAGGTAGCAGCCAGAGAAAGACTGATAGCAGGAAAGAAGCGAATGAAGTATTACAAAAGTTATGCACAATAATTAAATATTATCTGACTTTTGATAAGGAGGATGCTGTTATAATGGAAGGTCTTGTTATGGAAAGGAGTAATCCCGCATACCAGTGCGGCAGGTTATTGGCTGTCCTGGAGCAGATCCAGCGGCGTGCAGCTACGACAGAACTGCTTACCACCATCACAGAGCGTTATTACGGGGCGGTGTCAACTTCGCCAAAAACCGTTTTCCCTGTTCTGTTGAGTATGGCGACAAAGGCCCACCTGCCAAAAGTCCGCAAAAATACCCGCGGCTATACTGAACTGGAAAATTTGCTGGAACAAATTATGACCAGCATTGATTGCGCCGGAGGTTTTCCTGCTACACTGTTCTTAAACCAGCAGGGGGAATTTGCATTAGGTTTTTATCACCAGCGAGCTGATCTGAAAGCCCGGTATGCGAATGTTAAAAAACCGGCAGTTAAAAATTCAGAATCCGAGCAGGTAGACGAATCAAATTTTTCAAAGGAGGAATAGTTAATGGAAACTTATCTCGATTCAAACAAACGGCATGATTTTATTTTGCTCTTCGATGTTGTTAATGGCAATCCCAATGGCAATCCAGATGCAGGAAATATGCCGCGTTTTGATCCGGAAACAAACCATGGTTTTGTCACCGACGTGGCTTTAAAGAGAAAAATCCGGGATTACGTTGCCATGGTACACGATAAGAAAATCTACATTCAAAGCGAAATAGCTTTGAATACACTTTATGATCGGGCTATGTCTGAAATAGGGATCGAGCCAGATTGGGTTAAGGTGGATGACGAGGTGTTGCTGGAGTGGCTGCGCAAAGATGCTAAGGAGTTGTTCGATGTAATAGAGGATGACGGAATTAAAAAAGCCAAATTTGATGCTGAGTTTGAAAAAGCAAAAGATATTATGGATAAACTGAAGGAAGAAGAAATAAATGTTCCCCAAGATTTGCTGCCAAAGATTAAAAAGCTGGCCAATGATCTGGTAAAAGCCGGTGGAGCCAAAAATCTGAGCAATAAACAGAAGGACGAAATTAAAGAGTCAATGGTATCCAGATATTACGATATGCGTATGTTTGGAGCAGTACTTACTGCCGGAACCAACGCAGGGCAGGTAAGAGGACCGGTTCAGCTGACATTTGCCCGTTCCATTTCGCCGGTTCTGCCGTTGGATATCAGCATCACCAGGGTGGCTATCACCCGTGAAGTCGATAAAGAAAAAAAACAGACCGAGATGGGACGCAAACCTATCATACCCTACGGTCTTTACCGGGCGCACGGCTTTTACAACCCCAAGCTGGGGGAGAAACTTGCTTCCAGTGGCAACCCGGTTACCTCCGACGATTTGAAACTGCTTTGGGAAGCTCTGCAGAATATGTTCGACTACGACCGCTCCGCCGCCCGGGGAGAAATGTCCTGCCGGGGCCTGTATATCTTTAGTCATAAAGATGAAAATGGCCTAGGCAAAGCTCCTGCTCACAAGTTGTTTGAGTTAATTGAAGTTGCTCCCGGGGACCCGGCTATTTCTCCCCGCTCCTTCGGTGATTATACTGTAAAGGTTGGCGGCAGTATACTGCCGGATGACGTGGATAGCCTGAGCATCGGCCGCGCCGGTAAAAAGCTAGTGATCCTGCCGGCAGGCGCAGAGGCGGAAAGCATTGTAGACTTGAAAATATTTATGTGAGGTAAATCATGTCCCTGTCTTTTTGTGAACCGCCTCGATACGAGAATATAAATCAAAAAGAGGAGAACCTGGAAGACAGTCTGCTTCCTGTATCCGCCCTGCAGCACTTGGTTTTTTGTGAGCGACAGTGGGGGCTGATCCACCTGGAGCAAGTCTGGGTGGAGAACCTGTTAACTACAAAAGGTCAGATTATGCATGAAAAGGTTGACGGAATGGCATGCGAAGCGAGGGGAGATGTAGTCATCACCCGCGGAATGCATATCCGATCGTTGCGGCTTGGTCTGGCAGGCAGGGCTGATGTGGTGGAATTCATTAAGTTGGAAGAAGCAGACGGTGCCAAAGGAATCAGGTTGGAAGGCCGGCGGGGGCTGTGGCGTCCCGTACCGGTGGAATATAAACTGGGCAAGCCAAAAATTGATAACTGCGATGAAATCCAGCTTTGCGCTCAGGCTCTGTGCCTGGAAGAAATGCTGGGAGTCCCCGTAGATTACGGAGCACTGTTTTACGGTCGGCCGCGCCGTCGCAGCGAGGTATATTTCAATGCCTTATTGCGCCAGGCTACCGAAGAAGCGGCCATCCGGCTGCACCAGTTGACCCGGCAGGGCATAACGCCCCGGGGCAAGTATTCTAAAGCGTGCCTGAGCTGCTCCTTATACGAATATTGCCTGCCTCGGGTAGCTGGAGAAGGTAAGAGCGCCGTATCCTATATAACACAAATAATTAAAGAGCATGCCGAAGGGAATGATTGAACCCCGTGAAGAAGCTGCTCAACACTTTATATGTCACTACCCAGGGGACTTACCTGGCCAAAGAGGGTGACACAGTAAATGTCCGTCTGGAAAATGAAACCAGGTTAAAAGTGCCAATTCACAATCTGGGTAGCATAGTTTGCTTTGGCCAGGTGTCCTGTAGCCCCTACCTGATAGGGTTTTGCGGTGAGCGCAATGTTACACTGGCATTTTTCACTGAACACGGTGAGTTTTTGGCCCGGGTGGAAGGGCCAGTTTCCGGCAATGTGCTGTTGCGTCGCGCCCAGTACCGCCGGGCCGATCAACAGCAGGAGGCGGCTGAACTGGCCCGCACCATGGTGATCGGCAAGATTATCAACTGTCGCACAGTATTGCTTCGGGCTTTACGGGACAGCCCGGATTGTCCGGGAGCAGGGCAAGTAAGAACTGCAGCAAAAAAAATGGCTAAGATTTTGGAAAAACTTCAGCAGCCCTGTTTTTTGGATATTGTGCGGGGTATAGAAGGCGAAGCGGCAAGGACGTATTTTGCTGTATTTGATCACTTAATCCTGGCGCAAAAAGAAGATTTTTATTTCCGTCAGCGCTCCAAACGGCCGCCGCTGGATAATATGAATGTACTCCTCTCTTTTTTGTATACCATGCTGACGCATGACGTTGCAGCAGCGCTGCAGGGAGTGGGGCTGGACCCGGCGGTTGGTTTCCTGCACCGCGACAGGCCGGGCCGGCCTGGGCTGGCGCTTGACTTAATGGAGGAACTGCGGCCGGTTTTGGCCGACAGGTTGGCCCTCACTTTGGTTAATCGCCGTCAGGTTAAAGGCAAAGGCTTTGAAAGGCGCGAAACGGGGGCTGTTTACATGGATGAGATAACACGAAAGGAGGTTTTAACAGCTTACCAGACCAGGAAGAGAGACGAAATAACTCACCCTTTCATTGAGGAGAAGATCCCCCTGGGGTTATTGCCGCATGTACAGGCGCTGCTTTTAGCCCGGCACTTGCGCGGTGATCTGGATGGATATCCACCGTTCCGTTGGAAATGAGGTGGCTTTTGATGATGGTTTTAATCACATACGATGTAAACACCGAAACGGCTGCCGGCAGAAAAAGGTTGCGGCTGGTAGCAAAACAGTGTGAAAACTTTGGTCAAAGGGTGCAGAACTCTGTCTTTGAATGCCTTGTTGACCCGGCGCAACTGGCCGATTTGAAAAACCGGCTGGAGGGTATTATTGACAAAGAGAGGGACAGCCTGCGGATATATTGCCTGGGCGCAAATTGGAAAAGACGGGTTGAGCATATTGGGACAAAGCCAGGGTACGATCCGGAAGGCGTTTTATTGGTTTAGCCAGCCGGCGCGAACCGCAAGTGTGCATAAGAATTCCTGTTCAGTCGCGATACAGACGGCTCAACTGCTGCCAGATTTTTATTATTTGTTGAAATTACTGTTTTGTGGGTAGATAGTTAAGGTTCGCGGAAACAGTGTTTAAAAGCCTTGTCACCATTAGGATTGACGAGGATACGGTCGGTCGCCCCCCGTGCGGGGGCGTGGATTGAAACATGAATAACGCAATCACCTTCACCGTCTACGGCGAGTCGGTCGCCCCCCGTGCGGGGGCGTGGATTGAAACCAATATGGCGCGTACATGATCGGTGATGTCCCTGTCGCCCCCCGTGCGGGGGCGTGGATTGAAACCGGGTACTGCCTGGCCGCCTGTCTGAGCCTACCTATCGTCGCCCCCCGTGCGGGGGCGTGGATTGAAACAGCTTGATCAATTTAAGGGCTTGCATTCACCCGCGTCGCCCCCCGTGCGGGGGCGTGGATTGAAACTGCTGTTGTTACGTGTTTAATGCCAGGGCCGCTAAGTCGCCCCCCGTGCGGGGGCGTGGATTGAAACTTTGAGATTGATCGCCTTCTGCCCGGTGGGTGGGCGTCGCCCCCCGTGCGGGGGCGTGGATTGAAACATCAACGGGCAGTATTCGGAGCAATACCTTTGCCGTCGCCCCCCGTGCGGGGGCGTGGATTGAAACCTGAAGAAACAGGCCAGCATTTCCGAACTGCGGGGTCGCCCCCCGCACGGGGGCGTGGATTGAAACCTGGACAGCCGTACATCTCAGACACAACCGGGCGCAAGTCGCCCCCCGTGCGGGGGCGTGGATTGAAACAAACAAAGCTGAGACTTAAGCATAACTTGGCAATTATTGTCATTGAAAAAAAACGGTGAAAAACACTGCGCCGCCTGCAGCAGAGCCTGCTGCCTTAACAGGGCGGTTCTTTGTTTTTTGGAGGGATAAATATGTTCGACATTAAGCAGTTATCGAACTACAAAACCTACTTCGACACTTGCAGCCTCATGCACCCGCCTGCGTGGCAGTATATATCAGGCACCCTAATACCCGAATTGAGAGCGAATGGCATGACCGTGACCGTGCCGCTCCACGTGCTCGATGAACTCCGGAAATTGCAAAACAGAGAGGGCGACGCCGGAATACAGGCATCTATGGGCATGAAAGCGGTTGCCGCCATGCTTGAAGCGGGCGTGCTGGAATTGTCTGGCGCGGAAGAAGGCAGCACATTTGTAGACAACTATTTTCTATATACTTTCACCAGGTTAAGGTTGGAGTCCAATTTAGCATTGATAACCCAGGACAAAAACCTGGCATTGGATATACACAATTTGGGTCAGCACCGGTCGGTGCAGGGACAAAAGCAGTTTTTGCTGCTCAAATTCGAAAAAGACGGTTTGGTAGAGTGGGAGATTGACGGGGGTATTTATGGAAAAACGGCAGCGTCGAAACCGCCAGCAGTGATTCGCCGCGGCGCTTTGGCAGAAAAGCCCTCCCTGCCGTCAACCGGAAGTGTAGTGTATTCTTCAAGAGGCCCGGTGAAACTTAAGGAAAAGATATTTGAAAGCGCAAGCGGCGTCTTCTACGCCGCCGGCAGCAACCTGGTTTGCAAAATATATTCCCCCGAATATGCGGTGCTGCAGAGGAAAAAACTCCTGAAAATGCTCAACATGCACATGAGCGCTGAAGAAATCTGCTGGCCCGTAGACGCGGTTATGCATAAAAATAGCGGCATAGCCGGGTACCTGGCTATGCCGTTAATCGGAATTTCCGTAAAAGACGCGATATTCCCGAAAGGACGGTTGGCAAAGGTATATCCTCACTGGACGCGCAGGAACCTGGTGCATTTATGTATTGACGTGGCGGCAGTTGTGGACCGCCTCCACAGCGCAGGCGTGTTGTTTGGAAGTGTCAGCCCCTCCAATATACTCGTGGACAGCGATGGAAAAGTAAAAATAGTTAACGTTGATGAGATGCAGATAGACAATTGCCCCTGCCTTTGCATTGATCCTGACTTTGTTGCTCCGGAAGTCAAACATAAAAAAACAGGCCCGGTGCTGGCAACCCGCGAGCAGGAATATTACGGGCTGGCCGTGCTCTTATTCATGATTTTATTTCCCGGCAAACACCCCTTTTCGCCTGGCGCAGGTGTTATGCCTGGCAGGATGAGGCTACTTGAATTTCCGTACCCCTTAGGTGAAAAAGGAGGCTATTACACCCCTGGCCCGCCCTGGAATTTTATCTGGTCAAACCTGCCGTACAGGATCAAGCAGATGTTTTACGGCACGTTTAAAGAAGGCGCGCGTATGTCGCCCCGCGAGTGGCAGCTCGCGCTTAAGAGCCACCTTTATCTCTTGGACACCTGGCAGGTGAGCGACGAGATATTCCCGGCCTGCTATAAGATAATTAACCCAGTAAAAGCAATTTGCGCCAGATGCGGTGCTGTGGAAACACAGGAAAGCAGGTGGGTTGAAGCGCTTACGGCAAAAGGCAAGAACTATCTCTGTGAAAAGTGCCTTAATATTACAAAACAAAAAGGAGGTGGCAATTATGGTATATAATAACAACGCTAAAGTGCAATTAGACGCGGAAATTAGACAAATACCTCTGAGCCTGCTTGATGATCACCCAGACAACTCGATTTACAACATCACCGAGGAAAGCGTAAGGGAACTGGCGGCCAGCATCGGTGTATACGGCGTGCTGGAGCCCCTGCATGTGAAGGAGAAGGAAGGCGGCCGGTATGTGATAATAGCCGGTCACAGGAGAAAACTGGCCTCAAAGATTGCGGGTTTGGAGTCGTTGCCCTGTATCGTGATAAAAGATACCGGCGAAGCGAACGAAGAAGAGATACTGGTCGAGCACAACCGCACGCAGCGGGAAAAATCGGTGATGGAAAAGGCCCGCGAATTCAGGAAGTTAAAAGAGAAGTATAGTAAGCGCCGTGGCCGTCCCGGCGCAGAAGAAAAAAAGTCCAACGATTGGACAATTATTTTTGAAAAGTTGAAAATAAGCAAAAGCACATTCTACCTGTATGACAACTTGAACGGCTTAATTCCCGAACTCCAAGAAATGGTCGATAACAACGCTATAGCGTTAAGCCTGGCATCCAAAATAGGCGGTCTCCCTCAGGAAATCCAGAGGGAGCTTTTTGATTACCTGGGGGATGACATAAAGCACATCGAACCCGGCTACGTGACGAAGCTCAAAGAGCAGAACGACCGGGGATACCTTGTACTGGAGGTGATGCAGAAAAAGCTCAAAGAACTCGAAGCGGAGCTTGAGCAGAGGCGCAAAAAGGAAGGCGACATAGCAGATCTTGAGAAGCGCATCCTGGCGCTTCGAAACAAGAAGAAAACCCTTGAATACGACCTGGCGGACTTCGCCAACGCTGCCGTCCGCGCCCGTGAAAAACTGTTGAACAGCGGAGCCGCCCTAGTCAGCGTGGTGGAAGAGCTTGTGCGCCCGATAGCAGGCGCGAAACCCAAAATAGCGGCTCTGCTGGAATGCCCCATTGAAGCCAACACGGCGACGCATTTGGTTAAATGGTCCCAGGTGCTGCTCGAAGTGGGGCAGATGCTTGAAGTGGCGGCGAAAAAGGCTATGGTTGTTCAAGGGGGCAAAAGTAAAGAGGTGAAAGTTCTGGGCAAAGTCCAGAGCGACGCAAAAATCGGAAGGAGGAATGTAAATGCTTAAAAGCCTTTTCCGCAACGTGACCAAAATTGCTCCCGGTATGAGCGAAGGCTATACCGGCGAAAAAGCCGTAAGCGAAGACCCGTGGGAAAATATTTATCAGTCGATGGAGAAGGGCGAGATCCTTCAGGGCAAAGTGAGGGGCGTGAGCCCTGACGGTAAGGACCTTTACGTCGATATCGGGCCAATAAACGGCATAATTCCCAACGAAGAGATAGGCGAGCCCCAGCCGAAGAGGCTGTCCGTCTTTGTTGATGGAGCTGTGGCTTTCAAGATCATACGGGTTGACAGGCCCAATAAGGTGGCCTACCTGTCCAGGAAAGAAGCCATAACCGAGATGTCTAAGGCTACCATGAAAGATCTCAGGCGCGACAGCGAGAAGCTCCTTGAAATACTGGAGCAAATGGACGCGCTTAAACCAAAAGAAGAGGGCGTTGAAATACCCGAAGAAGACCGCGCTAAACTCCGCGAGTTGGCAGTTCAGGCCCGGAAAGTTGGCCCCGTGCGCGTCGGCACCGTGAGGGCAGTGATGAAAGACGGGGCCTTTTTAGACATAGGCGGCGTGCCTGTTTATTTGCCCGCACACGAGATAACCTGGGGCCGCGTCGAGGACGCCAGGGAATTCCTCCGTCCGGGTGAATCTTTCGACATCAGGATCATTCGTATAGATTTCGAGACCCAGTGGATGAGGGCTTCCCTTCGCGCGTTGATGCCCGATCCCTGGGAAAACGCCGCTGAAAGATATCTGAGAGGCGGCATTTATGCCGGCGAAGTCAAGCGGCTGAGCAAGAACGGCAATCTGATAGTCGAGCTGGAGCCGGGCGTGGTCGCCATATGCCAGCGGCTGCCGCTTAACAACCCATCCGTCGGCTCCGTCGTGCGGGTGAAGGTGAATGTCGTGGACAAGGGCAGGCGTTATATCAGAGGGTTCATCGCCGGGGAATCCCGCTGGGCGGTTTAACCATTTTGGAAGCAGGGCTGTGTTTGAGCAGCCCTGCTAATTTTTGAGGTGATTAACGTGGGGTTGTTTGGCAGGGAAGGCATAGGATACAAGCACATAAAAGGAATATACACCGGCAGGATGCTCGTCGAGGAAAGCGGGTGCAGGATGATGCAGGCGCTGGCCGCATGCGGGGTTTTGTCGTCTCACCAGTTGATAATTCTGTCCGGCGCGAGCAGGTATTCCAGGAAAATTATACCGAAACTTGCCGGTAAAGGCTACCTGGACTGTTACGAGTCTTCGAGCGCGCCGAAGCTGTACAGCCTTTCCGAAAAAGGAGCTGAGTTGCTCGGAGTTCCCTACCGCATTTGGGACACCAGTGGTCTGTTGAGGTTGGTTGCGGCCAACCAGTTCTGGCTGCAGGCCAGGGACGCCTGGCCGAACTCGGGCTGGAACACGCTTGGCGAAGTTCCTGTGCTGACGCGGCTGGGCATAAAGTACGCCGTCCTGTCCCCGAGGGCGGGGCAGTTTGAAAAAATCCTGGCTGTAAAGCACCTGAACAGGGTCAACGAAAGGTTTTTTGTGGTGGCTCCAGGCGAAGAAGCCGCTCTGGAAATAGCGTTGAACTGCCCGCCCGGCAGACTTGTGCGCTACACCTGGGACGATGAGCTAAAAGACGGTTTTGCGCTGTACCGGTTTGACGGAAGGACGTTTGTTGTGGATACGGTTACCGCATCCCCGAAAAATATTTTGGGAAAATCCGCAGAAAACTATTGACAGGCTTGAAAGCACTGGTTTATAATTTTTACATAGCCGCGTAATGCGGCTATTGGTGCTGGTCACGCGCGTGACTGGCATGTTCGATACAAAATAAGGCAATCGCCAAAATAGCCGGTGCCGGCATGATCGGCCCCGGCATACTAAAAGAGAAAAACCTGCAATGCGCTCGTGATGAAGGAATTTGCGTGCCTTTGTGAAGGCGGATATTTCCTTTCAAAAAACGGGAGCGCATGCGGGTTTTTATTTTTTATGTAGAAAAAAATTAAAAATTGCGTAACGGCTGAAATGCAGCCCCTGCACGACAGGGGTTGTTTTAATTTTAAAAACAGAACCCTGCCGGGTTACGGCGGGGTTTTTAAATATATTTATGTTTTGTGAGGCGTTTTCAGAAATACGCTGAATTTTTGCGCAAATAGTCTTTTTAAGTCAAAAAAAGGAAAGGAAGGTCTGAAATGTGTGTAGATTATCGTTTGGAAGTGGATCTTGTTGGAAACAGAGATGCTAAAAACACTGTTGTTAGGTATGGTTACAGGGACAAGCTTTTAGGTCTGTTTTATACGCTTCTTGAAAACGTGGCGCCTGTTATGGCGCAGAAGCTGCATAGCGTGGGGTATAGAGATATTTGTGGCAGATACTACAAATATTACACCTACGCCTTTACACCCAAAGAACCGGCATATACCCCGGACGGGCTTGTCAGCCTCAACAATATTTGGAGCTATAAGTTTGGAAGCGCCGACAGAAAACTGCTGTCCTTGCTGGAAACAGCGTTTTCTGCGGTTGGTTCAGTGGTTATAGGTGGAGAAAAGTTTCAGGTTCACGATATTAAGCGGATACCCCTTAAAAATCATGGAGGGGTATTCTATTGCCTGTCCCCCTTAACAGTAAAAAACGGGGAAAGATACCTCACGCCGGAAAATCCTGAGTTTAATGATGCTGTCGTTAAAGCGCTTTTGAACCGCTACGAGTCTTGGACGGGCAAGAAAGGAATAGCGAGCTTCAGGTTTTTGAAGCCTCGCCGGAGGCTGGAGTTTTTTAACGAAGGCAGGATACTTGGTTTCAGTGGAAAGCTGGAACTATACGGTCCGCCCGAAATTGTCAAATTTGCCCAAGCCGTAGGGTTGGGCCAGAAAAACAGCATAGGCTTGGGAATGATTGCATAGAGGGGAGGGGAAAAAGATGCTTTCTGGGGTGCAAATTACTTGGTCTGGCATGAACAGTCGGAAACTGGAGATATCAGAAGAAGGAACATGCCGGATATGCGGCGGCCCCCTGCTGGGGGAAATAATGACATCTAAAGAGTTTTACAGCGACAATTGGGTTGACGAAGCTTTTATAAAAAACCCGAAAAGCTTCCTGGTATGTCAGCCTTGTAATTTATCAAAGAAATTATACAGCAAAGGATTGGGGGGGTATATTGCTACACAAAACAGTTTCAAAAACATAAAGACACACGAGGATGTTTTAATGGTATTGGAAAACCTGCCGGACGAACCATATGTATTGGTGTTTAAGACATTTCAGGGATTGATGCGCAAGCACTTGGTCTATTTCACGACGGTAAACTACAGTAAACAGTACGCGTCAGCTTTATTTGTGTTTGGTCATTGGGCAGGAGCAGGCAAACAGATTGGGACAATATCCGGATTTAATTTTTCGCCCTTGAAAACGCTTCATATGGTTAACGAGTTGAAAAAAAGCAATCCAGATACTCCGGTATTAAGCCCCGCAACATATGGCCCCGAAGCCCATTTGGCTTCCTATATTGTTTTTAAGGAAAAAGTCAATCAAAAAATAAATTAAACCACAAAGGAGTGTTGGGAAAATGATATACGGTCACATAATCACGCTGGAGCCTGTCGTTCATGGAAGTATACCTGAATTCAACGCGAAGCGGCCCAAAGGCGCCCCCCTGGAATTTAACCGTATAAATATAGCTTATCCTCTCGTAAATGAAAAAGGAAAAATAAAATACGAATTCGCGAGAATACCTGTGATTAGCGGGAACAGCGTTCGCGGGCAGGGGCGCAGGCGGTTCATAGCAAAAACGCTTGAAGCGCTGGAAACGCCGGAGCGGTCACTTCATCCCATGTTGGTCCACTTGCTGGCATCGGGGGGATCAACCTCGAAAGGCCAGACAACTCCGTCTAACCAGTACATGTATAAAACAGAGATGCGCAAAAATATGCCTTTTATCGATCTGTTGGGAGGTTCCGTATGTGGCATGTTTCTCAAGGGGATGCTGAAAACCGGCATGGTGTACCCTGTGGTGAAGGAGACCAGTTGGATGCTCGTCGGCACTCCCTTGGAAGCCATGGTCGCTGAACGCGAGCACCCGGCCGCGGGTGATGTTGACTCAAGGATATTCACAATCCGTATGTGCAAGCAGAGTGTTGGTGACGAGTTGCAGATATATTCGGCTGGCGCCATCGAAGAAGAAATTGAAGAATTCAAAGAAAACGGAGCGGAAGAAAACAACGAAGCTGCAAAAATAAAAGGCGCAATATTCAGCGCGGAAGCGCTTCCCGCAGGCGTGCCGCTGTTTAATGTTTGCGGCGTGCGTTACAATGGCAACAATTTACTTGACAGCGCATTGAACGCTTTCGTCGAAACGCTTCTGGAAATTGGCACTCTGGGAGGTTATATAGCCAAAGGCTGCGGCAGAGTTAATGCTGAGTATTTCTACGGTGATGGCACGAGATTTGACCCATCTAAGTCGAAAATGTATTGGGAACACTTGCGCGCCAAGAAAAATGAAATAAACGAATATATGATTAAAGAATTCCCTAAAATAATCAAAGCTTCGGACGAGGCGACCGAAAAGGAGAAAGAACGTCAGGAAAAGAGCAAGCAGAAACAAAAAGAGGAAAAGCAGCAGAATGGCATGAGGGGGTAGGGCAAAATGGAACCCCTCAGTATAACAATATACCTTTCGAGTCCTTTAATATTTCCGGTAAAGACCAGGCCGTTTCCGCTCATGTTTGACTCTCTGCTGATAGAGATCATGTCCCTGCGGGCTGGACAGGTCGAATATCCTTACAATGAATATAGCGATGATCCCTATGCGCCTGAGACGAATGCGGCAGGCGTACCGCTGGCAGTTGCCGGCAGCAAAAAGAAATATTACTGCGCCAGCGCGATGGAAATAGACCAGAGCGCGGCAAGGTGGACTTCTTTAAGTGTAGCCGGACGGACCGACTGGCCTGACGAAGAAAACTTGTCAAGATATGCCAGATCGTTGAGGAGAATTGAGGGCAGCAACCTGTACCGCGGGGCGCTGGAGTTGCTAAAAGGTATAATAGTGCCAGCCATACGCTTCCATTGTGTTGGAGACAAAGCTGTTATTGTAGATCTGCTTAAGGATCTCAAGAGCGTTGGGACAAAGACGTCAATCGGGATGGGCAGAGTTGCAAAGGTGACGGTAAGGGAATCGGAAAAAGATTACAGTGTGTTTGATGCGAGAAACTATCCGGCCCGCCCCATACCTGTATCGGAAGCAGAAAATAAAAACAGTTGTATTTGGTTGCGGGATCACTGCAGTTACAAACCGCCGTACTGGCTTGCTGACAACAAGGGTTTATGCTGGGTTCCCCCTATTTACAGATGGTTGCCGATTAATTAAGTATTTGTCGTCGGTCTTCAGGGAAATATTGCGTTACTGGAGATCGACGACAAAAATCATCTTTTTGCATTCCGGTAATATACAGCTTGTCATGTTTTCGGAATGGGTTTTGATTTTACCTATAAGGTGTGAAAACGTCTAAGATGTATCCGATAACACAAGATTTTCTGGACAGTTTTGATTTTACCTATAAGGTGTGAAAACGATGTCGGTTCCGGGGCTGGTTTTCCGGGCATACCGCTGTTTTGATTTTACCTATAAGGTGTGAAAACCCGGGGCAGAAGCGGTTGAAGGGTAGGTTTTTTGAAAGTTTTGATTTTACCTATAAGGTGTGAAAACGAGAATCAGGCCAGGATTATGAATTATTTGGAAAGGGGGGTTTTAATTTTACCTATAAGGTGTGAAAACCCGACAGTGCCCCCTCAAGCAGTTTTTCAGGCTTTAGTTTTGATTTTACCTATAAGGTGTGAAAACTCTCAAACCCAGAAGGCGCAAGAATACCGCCTTTTGTTTTGATTTTACCTATAAGGTGTGAAAACCCCATGCCGCAACATAGGTAGAAGATGCCTCCCCTGGTTTTGATTTTACCTATAAGGTGTGAAAACATAGCAATAGCTGCGGACGGGAAAATCGGAGATGAGTTTTGATTTTACCTATAAGGTGTGAAAACAAATGCCCGGTGAGGTGATCAGTATGGATGAAAGTTTTGAAGTTTTGATTTTACCTATAAGGTGTGAAAACTCATCTAGCCCAAGAAAAACCTGGCCGGCCGGTGTGTTTTGATTTTACCTATAAGGTGTGAAAACACCATATACCATCCGTGAGGTGGGCGAAGCTTTGCCGTTTTGATTTTACCTATAAGGTGTGAAAACGAGATCGTCAAGGTTTACATCCTGGTGCGGACTGGTGAACGTTTTGATTTTACCTATAAGGTGTGAAAACGTTTTCACCTGAGGACCAAGCGGCGGCGGAAACGTAGTTTTGGTTTTACCTATAAGGTGTGAAAACTGTTTGTCATATTCGCTCTCATTTTCTCCGTATGTTCGGTTTTGGTTTTGCCTATAAGGTGTGAAAACAAGATATCTTAAGATCTCTTAGGAGGTGTTGGAAAGTTTTGGTTTTACCTATAAGGTGTAAAAACCAAAGCGGGGCGCAGGGGCACATGAGCAACCAGGGTGAGTTTTGGTTTTACCTATAAGGTGTGAAAGCGAAACAGGCGGAGAACGCCATCGCGAAGGGGCGGGGTTTTGGTTTTACCTATAAGGCGTGAAAGAAAGAAAAATAAGGTGAGGCAAAAGCAGCTCTACCTCCCCCTTCTAATGCCCGGCACGGCCTGCGCCTCCGCGTGGCGCTGGGTGGATGCTCTATGCGAGCAACTAAGGCAGGCCAAAAAACTACTAAAGTTTACTTTTTATGTTTTTTTAAGAAAAACTGGCACTACAGACATGATCGGTAGTGCATAAAGGAGTGAATAAGTACCCAACACATGATTTTGGGTACTTTTCTTATCAAAAAAAACGAAGCTGGCGCGATCAGCTTCGTGAAAAAATAAAAAGGAGGTGGGGCCTGCTTCGGCAGGCTAAATCTATGTCAAAGAGTGTTAAGTTTGCCGTTGTGGGCCCGCCCCACAGCGGTAAGAGCGTGTTCCTGCAGAGCCTCTGTACCCTGCTTCCCCGGGCGTCCCGCTATCTTTTCCGGGCATGCCCGGATGGCGAGGGAACCTGGACCTGGCGGTCGCCTGAAGCCGCCAGATACCGGAGAAAAGGGGGTTTCACCTCTGAAATTGTGGACTGGTACATAAAGTGCCTGTCCACATGTAACCTTGCCCCCGTTGTCCTGGTGGATATGGGCGGCAGGATGTCGCCAGAAAATGCCCGTATTCTCAGGGATGGTCGCGTGGACTATGCCATTGTGCTTAGCGGCGACCCGGTAGCTATTCCAGAATGGGAAGACTTCTGCCGCTCCTACGGCGTGGAAATCCTGGCGTCTATCGTCAGTGATTACCATGCCACAGAAGATGTGGCAGACACCGCGCCGATGGTGGTCCACCATCTGGAGCGCGGTGAAGATGTCTCTAGCCGCCCGGTGATCCAGCGGGTGGCGGAAATAATACTAAATTTATTAAAGGAGGAGAAAGTTATGACTTTCATTCAGGATGGTATTTTGTCTATTCCGGCTCTGGCCCAGGCCCTGGGCAAGGAGCCCGTACAGCGGACTTTGCCCAATGGGCACGTGGTGTCCCAGATCGTATGGCAGGGGAGCGACCTGGCCGACATCTCCCGCCTTCTGCATAATGTTTCCGGCGATCTTCCAGAACACGTGAAAATCGACGGCCCTGCCCCGGCATGGCTCGTTACGGCCCTGGCACACGAGTGCCATCCTAGAGCCGTATCATTAAACTCGCCTGATGGGTTTGTCCCGGTAGGCTGTCGCCGTCCCGAAGGCGTGGGCTCCGGAAAGAACCTGGAGTTCCGTGTCGAGGAGGGACCTGACGGCTGGCTACTGGTGACCTGCCAGCAGGCTGATCCGAGCATCCCGCTGGACCCGGCGGATCTGACAAATGTTACCCCGCCGGTAGTGCCAATGGGTGCAAAGATAATCCTGAGCGGTCGCATGCCGAACTGGCTGGCGGCTAGCCTGGCGATGGCCTACCATGGCACTGCCAAGGCTATCGCGCTGTTCCAGCCCGGAACGGGCGCAACTATTGCCTGGACACACTCGAAAGAGTGTGCTTTGGGTGATGTAGTGTAAAAACTGGGGGGCTGAGAGACAGCATTGCTTCCCAAGGAGGAGATCGAAGCCCCCTGCCTCTACGAGAATATTTATACGGGTTGTCCCAGGATTCCTATGTGGTTGTCAAGGATCAAGTCTATTGGCTTGGAGCTAATTAAAATTAACTCTATAAGGAGGAAGCAATGATGAAAAAATTTGAAGTCGTCGCTATAGCAAGCTGTGCTTATAGCGATGACAACGGGAACAGTTTTTGTGCTATCGTTAAGGGCCCTTATTCGGGGCATGACCAAGCGTATGTGCCGGCCATCTTCCATGACTGGAAGGAAGCTGGCAAGTTGTACGGCCGGACGGTGAAGTGCCTGCCCCATCCTGAACTAGGCTGGGTGGTGGACAGCTGGAAGTAGTGTCCTGCCTGAGCGTCTCGCGGAGTGGCCGATCGAACCTCTTTGTAAGACGGAGGAAGATCTCGTTGATGGTTTAGAAATGGCACTGACTGGGCGTTAACTAACCCGGTCAGTGCTTTCCCTTACACTTGCCTGAAAGTAAGCAATTTCTTTTTGTGCCCGGTGGTAAAACTGCACCTCCACGTGGTACCGGGTGGATGCCCAAAAGGCAACTAAGACAGTTAGATCAAGTAAGGGACAGCTTTCATTTTTCAATTTCTTTCAAATTAAAAAAACGGACACAGCTTGTTTTGTATTATTCAAACAGCCGGCTGTGTTAATGGTAAAAAACCGGTTCCGGTTATTCTGCAATCGGAACTATTGAATTTAGAAAAGGAGGCCAAATAATGGCCTTTTTTTAAATAACGGGTGGCGACCTATCGCCGAAAGGAGTGGTTATTGTGGATATTATTCAAAAGTTACAGGAGCTCCAGGAAGTGGATATTATTCAAAAGTTACAGGAGCTCCAGGAAAAGGAGAACCGCCGCAGAGCGACGGCGGTAAGCTACCTGGAAAAACTGGAGGAAGAACTTGCCCCTATGTTTGAGAACATAGTGGGGGAAAATACTAACCCAGAGTATATGAACGTGCTCTGGGTAGCGGTATTCGACAAAGCCCAGGGCAAGTATACTCCTAAGCACAGCTCGCTTTATTTTAGGTATACCACATGGCGTGGCGAAAAACAAAGCGAGCCACCCGGTTTTTACATCGATTATACCAGGTATGGTGTGTGGGGCAACCCGCTCACTGAAGTGAGAGGCAAGGACTTCTGGCAGTATCTGAAGCAGGTAACTGACTGGCTCGTCGATTATCTGCCCGGATGGATTGAACAGAACGACAAAAGCCGCGATCAGCGGTTTGAACGATTCGTAAACATTGTTCGGGCAATTGCGGAAAAATAAAGAAACTCACCCGACCGCCGGGGCTAAAGGGCGGCCACTGTACACACGTGGCCGCCAGGCCCGCGGATCTTATCAAAAACAAAGGAAGGTGATATAATGGCGTCAGGGGTGGTTTCTGTGAATGCCGATGAAATTCTCAGAGAAATAGAAAACCTTTCTGAAGCCGAAAAAAGCAAATTGTTCAGTTTTCTTTTCCAAAAACTGAATTTCTTGTCCCCGTCATTTGATTTTTGGGATAATGAAGAGGATGCGGTATATGACGATTTATAAGCAAGGCGATGTTGTCCTCCTGCCATTTCCTCCGACAAACCAATTTGCAAGCCTGGTTCAGGTAAAACCCAAGAACAGACCAGCGGTAATAATAAGTACCGACTGGTTTTTTTATTCGCGCGGTGATCATGTTGTGGTTGCATTGACATCGCAACCCAAGAAAGACTGTTTTGACATTAAAATAAGGGATTATGAGCAAGATGAAGGCTGGAACATCAAAGAGCTGGATGCTGCGATCAAAGGAGAACCGGTCCCTTCGATGAGTAAGGTTAAAAAAGAAAACGAGAAATTAATAGAAGAAAACAATGCTTTAAAAGGCAAACTAAAAAACCAAAACGAGATTCTCGAAGAGCTGGATAAGGTCGAAACAGGAACAACAAGAGCAATTGCACGTTAACTAATTTAACACACCTTCCAAACCCGGCAAAACCGGGGGCAAAGCCTTTAGCCCCCGGGGGCTTAAAATGCCGGGGGTAATTTCTTAAAATTACCAGGAGGGTTTTTAAAATGCAAACAGCAACGCTGAACACCATGAATTACGTTGTTGCCACCCGCAGTGGCAGTGAAGCTACCGTAGCGGAAAGGATCAAAAAAGCCGCACGCAAATGCAAAGAAATTGTGTCAGCCATCCCGTTCTTCCCGGGGTACGTTCGGGTGGAGGTTGTAGCTGGCGACAACGCTGAGATCAAGAAAGCCAAGCTCGATATGCCTAAAAACACCCGGATGGTGATTGAACTGGTCCCAGGCGTTATCAAGGTATGCGGCAACGGCAGAGAGGTCGTTCCTCTGGAAGAATAGGGAAAGGGTAAGAGAAAAAGTATGATTGACAGTATTACCCCTGGTATGATAAATATATCACAGGGGGTGTCACCAATGGCTCAAAAGTTCACAATAAGCATTCCGGATGAACTTGTCAATACTCTGGACAGTTTAGCTATCGCATGGAAAACAACTAGAAGCGGAGTTTTTGCCCGACTTCTCCAGGAAACGGAAAGGAAGTGTTTAGAGAAAGAAATGGAAGAAGGTTATAAAGCTATGGCGGAAAATGACGTTGAGTTATACCTGCTGGCTCAAGCCGAGGTGGTGCTGCGGATTGCAGATTAAGCGTGGTGAAATTTATCTGGTTGACTGGAGCCCAGGCAGGGGCAGCGAGCAAACCGGGCTGCGGCCTGCCCTGGTTCTACAAAATGATATAGGTAACAGATACAGCGCTACTACCATAGTTGCAGCCGTTACCACTGCATCAGGGAAAACGTATCCCTTCCAAGTCCGCCTTGAACCTGAAGAATGTGGCCTTCCAAAACCAAGTACGGTGTTGTTGGAGCAGATACTTACAGTAAGTAAGAAAAGGCTGGTTAAAAAGATCGGTCAAATAAGCGCCGAAAAAATGCATGAAGTGGAAAAGGCGGTCCACAACAGTTTGGGGCTGTCCTGGTAGAACAAGAACCCGGCAATTAACTTTGCGGGGTTTTTAATTTTTAAAACAATAAAGGAGGCGATTTTTAGTGTTAAACAAGTCAATTCTAATTGGCCGGTTGACCAGAGACGTTGAGCTCCGCTACACGCCGAGCGGCGTGGCGGTGGCCAAGTTCACCATCGCCGTAGACCGACGGTTCCAGAAAGATGGAGAGAAGCAGACTGACTTTATCGACGTGGTTGTGTGGCAGAAGATGGCTGAAACCTGCGCCAACCACATTGGCAAGGGGCGGTTGGTCGCTATCGAGGGACGGCTGCAGATCCGCTCTTATGAAGACAGCCAGGGAATTCGCCGAAAAGCTGCTGAGGTAGTAGCGGAGAATATCCGCTTCCTGGATCGTGCCAGGGATGGAAACGGCAGCGGCACGGGCGGATACATTCCCGGCGATGACGACGTGCCACCGCATTTGAGGAGCAGCGGAGCCCAACCCGATGGTCAAACTGACGAAGGCGAGTTTGAATTTAACGAAGACGAAATTCCGTTTTAAGATCACAAAAGGGGCCTGGCAACTTAAGCCAAGTTCCTTTCCTTTAGAAGGAGGGATTCTAAAGTGCCGATTAAAGGTTGGACCGACGGGGCCAGGTTGCCGAGGACGGGAGTAATTGCCCTCGGTTACATCGACGAGGGCAATAACGCCCCGAAGGCTGTGGATTACTTTGTCGTACCTCCTGAAGTGCAAGAAGTATACGGTAGTACACCGCGGGAGTTGGACATCATGTTGCCTCACGAAGACCTGGAAGTCGTTATGCCCGCATACCTGAAGCGGTATGGCGACAAGTTCGGGCTGATCTGCCGTGGTGACGGAGAGGCGGCGCACTTATCCATCAATTACGGCAATCTCGCGGAATACGGTGTTGTTTGGCAAAACGGCAGGTACGTATCGAAGGGCACGGGTGAAGTCCTTACTGTAGAGGCGATAAAAGGAAGGAAGTATATAAAGATACCCTGCGCTTATAAAGACTGCCCATCCTATAAAGCAAAGAAGTGCAGGGAAGTTGCCATACTGTCTGTTCTATTGTATAAAGTTCCTGGTGGCATCGGCGTATACAGCATTGACACCGGTTCATTCAACAGCTATCAAAACATCAAAAACGCCTTGCAAATGCTCAGGGCGATGTTTGGGCGTATCTCCCTAATACCTTTAAAGCTAAAAGTGACTATGCAAGAAAAGAACCCGTCAATTGAAAAAGACGGCAAAACCATTCAGATCAAGCGCTTCGTCCCGGTTATGTACATCGACTTAGGGCAGTACACCCTGGAAGACGTGCTGCGAATGGCGAGGGAGCAAAGGCTCCTGGCCGTTGCGCATATGCCTGCTGCACTTTCGATGACGATTGAGCCGCCGGACGATGAAGTAAAGCCGGAGTTGCTTTATCCGCCGGAAGGGTCGGAAGAAAGCGAAGCGGGAGAAACCGGCAGTGAAACGGTGGATTCCGGTGTTGAGCCGGCAATACAAGACAACAATGCGGCAGCATCACGCGAAGGAGAAGCTGTTCCTTACCAGAGCATGGTAACCATATTGTCGCCGCCTGCTGATAAAGGCAAAAGAATCGTCGCTTTTGGGGAGGCCCAAGGTGGAAAATTAATGCTTCTCTGTGAAGCTGGCAGTGACATCAAAGATGCCTTTCTTAATTTAAAGCCCGATGACGTGGTTGACGTCACGGGTCAGTTGAAGGAAGAAAGCGGCAAGCGGTTTGTGCTGGTAGAAAACTTCGAATCCATACCATTTTGAGAGGAGGGGGGGGGTAAAACCCCTCCTCTTTACAAAAACAGGGGGATGGTTTTATGCAAAACGCAGCTGATGCGCTATCATTTTTACGCTACAGATGTCATAACAGCCATAGTAAAGAAAAAAGACAACTTAGGCCCTGTGGACCCTGTAATCGGGGTAAATGTTGCATCCGGGGAAATATACTTTAACCATTTAGCTGAAACTGGGGGGTGTTGACAATTAATAAGCTGCAGGTTAAAAAACTCCGTCTGAAGAACTTCCGTAATTTCGATGATATTGAGTTTAAATTTAATTTAGATAACCACATTTTCGGCGACAACGGAACAGGTAAGTCTTCTGTCGCAGAAGGCATTGTCTTTGCCTTGTACGGCGTAAATATTTACGGTTCAAACCATGGGTTAGATAAATTGATAAAAACTGGCGCTGAACCGAAAGTTGCCGAAGCGACAGTAGTAGTTAGTGTTAACGATAAGGAATACACCATTCGGCGAATTGTAAGGGTTGTTAGAGAGTCGGGAAAACCGGAGGAAACCAAGCCCGAAGTGTTTATTAACGGTACTAAGGCATCATCAAAAGCTGTTCAAGAAAAAATCTTGGGTCATTTTAACGCAAAACAGTTTCTTCTAAGTTTCAGCCCTATGTACTATGAAACGCTCAGTTCCGATGAACTCCAAAAAGTTGTAACTTCTGTAATAATGCCGCCTACCGAAGCAGAAGTGCTGGCGCAGTTGACGCCGGAGGAAAGGGAAATACTGGAGCAAACTGATATGCGGGACCATGCCAAGCTCAAAAAAGAGCTTTCCGAGTTGGAAAGGAAGAAGTTTGGATTAGAAAGCCAGGCAGAACTTCTAAAAAGTCAATTAGCTCAGCTGTTGGAAAAAGAAGTGCCTAATGCGTCCCAGGACATTAAAGAAAACCTGGCAGCGTTGCAACGAAAAAGAAAAGAGCTTGAAAGGACGCTTGGGAATCCGCCGACACTGGAGGAAGTCAACACAGCCAAATTGAAGCAGCAAATTGAACAACTGCGCGGGAAATATTTAAAAATCAAAGTCGCATTTAACCCCGGCGACACCTGTCCGTCCTGCGGTCAAACGGTTACAGCCGAAGCAGTAGCGAAGCTCAAGGAAAGTGCCGATGCTCAGAAGCAGGAAATCGTTGATGAAGGCAAGACACTAAATGCTGAGCTCAAAGCAGCCGAAGAAAAAAACGCTGCTGCAAAAGAAGCCTACAGCAGGGCTTTGGAGGTATGGAAGAAAAAGCAGGAGGAATTATCCGCGGTTGCCAGGGAAATCGAAGCGATAACAGGCATTGCAGCAGAAATCAAGTCGCGCGAATCTAGACAAAATGAGATCACGGCCAGCCTAGAGGCGCTTGGGAAAGAAATCAATAGCGTAAAGGAAGATATTCAGGAGTGCAAAGTGTTGCTGGGTAGCCTTTCCGCATACGAGCTGAAGAAAAATGAATTGCACGCGGCAAAGATAAAAGAGCACCTGGACCGCGTCGAAGTTAAGCTTTTCGACGTGGTAAAGAGTACCGGCGAACTCACGCCGACATTTAAACTCCTGTACGATGGCAAGCCTCAGCAGTTCCTGAGTACCTCGGAAAAAGTGCGCGTAGGGCTGGAGCTGGCTCAGGTGTTCAGGAAACTGTCCGGGATAAACATTCCTTGTTTTATTGATAACGCAGAGTGCATCTCAAGGGCTGCCCAATACGCTGATTCTGACACTCAATATTTTCTCGCATGGGTAGTCCCTGGGAAAAATGAACTGGAGGTGGTCGATCCTTACGGGAATAAAATAACAGAAACAGAGAGCATTCCTGAAGAAAAAGCAAGTTGATGCTATTCAAAAACAGGAAGCGGGTCAGAAAACGCTCGCTTCCCCGTGCCCGGCTTTAAAAGCCTGTGTCTCCCCGTGGTGCCGGGCGGGTGCTCAAGTAAAGAGCAGCTAAAACAGGTCAAACGCAACAGTTTACAGAAAACATATTTTATAGAAAAGTGAACTGTCGCTTCTATATTACAATAGGAGGATGAACATGAACGAAGTTACAATCACCCTGACTGAAGAGCAAGAAAGATTTCTTAAGCTCTTTGCAACAAATCATTATGAAGGAGCACCGGATAATCTCGCCACCCACCATCCTCTCTTCATTGTGAAGAGTAAGAAAGATGGTAAATACGTTGATGTTGCTTACTTCTTCATTCTTGAAACGAACTAATATTGATATTCCCGACTGGTATTAACCCTCTCACCTCCACTCGGTCATGGTATACGTGAACGGTAATATGGAGCTTATCAAATAGCTGACGTATCGCTATCTTACCACCTCCGTGCATTGCAAAAGTCAATAGTTCTTCCTGTTCCTGCACTTGCTTACCAGTTTCGCTAAAATCAACAGTAACTTTCTTTTCCTGTCTGGGAGTGGTAACAACTACCTCTCCTGTCTTATTGTCAATAGTTAAAGCGGTGTCCCATATCATTTTTATTTCGCTTTGCAGTGCTTCGTACTCTACTTTCCAGTAGCCGTTCTCAAGAGCTTGCTTGATGAAGTCCAAGTCCTTTTCGAGCTTCTGTAGGTGACGGAGTTCATTCGTTTGGTGTTTATGCTGCTCACGAAGTTCAGCTATCTTCTTATCCAGCGCAGAAGCTTCCTTCTCGTATTCTGATACCGATATTCTTCCTTTGCGGAAGAGGTAGTTCAACCTTTCCTGCTCCTCCTGCAATTCCTTCATCTGTTTTACTGAAGGCCCAATTATAAGCTCCAGTTCCCGTTTTCTTCGTTCCCAGCTTTCTAAGTGAGCCATAATCGCTTCTTTCATCTGTTCTGGTTTCTGCAAAGCTTCCAATACCTTCAGCACAACCTGTTGGTCGAGCCAGTCAGCAGGAATTCTTGGAGAATCGCATGTAGGACTCCCATCTCTGTGGTAGCGTTTGAGTCTGCCGTAGCAGGAGTAAACCGCCGTTGTTCCGTGGTCATAGG
>DAOOVD010000023.1:0-1729 GCA_035369845.1 Bacillota bacterium
AACCTCCCCAAAGAAACTGCAAATATTTTAGCAGATTGGGGAGGGTTGCGGATCAGTCAAAAAACGAACCTTTTCGGCGCCGTAGAAGCAAGTACATCGTTCAACACGACAGGTTGTGCAAAAAAATGCCGGGCAGACATATTGTGAAAATTGGCCTGCCCGGCACAAATACCAATCAAGCTCTCCTTTTCACAATGGAAGGCGCGCCGGTTTCCCGGCGGACCCTGCCGGCCTTACAGCCATGGCTTAGACGCTTTAGGCCGTATGGCTCGGAGAGTGTCTTCAAGTTGTAAATATCAAACAAAACAGGCTCCGTCCCCAGTACAGAGAAAGGACAAAGCCCTGACAAACAAGCAATGTTCTCCTTTCCGCAATGGGAGGCGCAGCGGTTTCCCCCTGCACCCTGACGACCATAAAGCCGTACCTTTTAACTCTGAGGCTGAAGGCTTTATGATTCGGAGATGTTATGCAATGATGTTATTCTACCTTCATCAGCATTTTCCTGCCAAATTAGAAACTTTTTTTTCACTTTATATTCTTTTGATGAAACCGTAGGCAAAAATAAACAAGAGTGACATAATCGCAAATTATGGTCTGAATTTTTATATTATTCTGAATAATAGACATTGTAAAAAAATATTCTTCCAGGGTAAGATAAAAACAGGAAAGCTCCTGGAAGGGGGGAGAAAAATGTACCGGCTGCTCGAACTGTACGAACAGGAAAAAGATGCGGAAAAAACGAGTCTGTCGGAAATCTGTGAATATGAATTCCTATACAGAAACAAACCCGCCACTGTATATCAATTCAGCAACGGTGCAAAAATTATCGGTTACATTACCGGCCTCCATTTCGACCTGAGAATCATATCCCTGGGCGAAAATCCGAGGAGAAAGGGCTACGGCCAGGAGATGCTGAAACTTCTGCGCCCAAAATTTAAAAGGATTTGCGTAAATGATATTTACGAGGAGGCGCTGCCTTTCTGGAGAAAAATGATGGAACGCGGACTCGTTGACGAACTGGTCAGTTTAAGAAATGAAAGAAAAATCAGCTGACGGGCTGACTTTTAAAGTCAGCCCGTCCGTTTTGAAAAACTGAAAACAACAACACCCGCTTAAAAGCATAAAATGTACCAGGGTAAAGCAATACCCCCGATACAGGGCCGCCGTTGACAGCGGCCAATAACCCGGCCACGCCGGGTTATTTCATGCCGGCTTTGTCGCCCGGATAAACGCGCTTGCCACGGAACCGTCGGCTTCAATCCGCTCGGATTCGGCAACTCCCGGAAGGATCATTTCCGCGGTCGGGCTGGTCAGATCATAAACCCTGGTTTTCAAAACTTCTATGTTTACAAAACCGGCTGCCTTAAGTTTTTCCCGGTACTCCTCCTCCAGCAGGGCGCCCGCCACACATCCCGCCCAGGCCATCAGGCTTTCCCTTATTTTGCCCGGCAGCCTCCTGGAAAGAACTATGTCCGAAACTGCAAACCTGCCGCCCGGCTTTAAAACCCGGAACGCTTCCTTCAATACCTTGTCCTTGTCTGCGGAAAGATTGATCACACAGTTTGAAATGATCACGTCCACGGCGTTGTCCGGCAGCGGAATATCCTCGATAAACCCCTTCAAAAGCTCCGCATTGGCCACTCCGGCTTTTTTCAGGTTTTTTTCAGCTTCTGCAAGCATCTCGTCAGTCATATCCAACCCGTAAACCTTGCCGTTTGGGCCCACATAC
>DAOOVD010000023.1:1739-37411 GCA_035369845.1 Bacillota bacterium
CCGGACCTACCCGTCGTGCCGACAGCAACACATCCAGGCCCGCGCCGCTGCCCAGATCCAACACGACCTCGCCCTCCCGCAATCCCGCCAGGGCAGCCGGATTACCGCAGCCGAGGGATGCGGCCACAGCGTCCCCAGGCAGTCCCTTTACCTCGTCAGCTCCATACAGGTCGCCGGTTATCATCTTTTCCGCCCCGGCATACAGGTCACCGCAGCAGCATGATCCCTCACCGCCGGTACTGCAACAGCCCGTTCTTTTGGTTATAATCTCCGAATACTTTTGCCTGACCAATTCCCTGATTTCTTCCGGCACGAAAATCCCCTCCAAAATAAAATTGAGCCCGTTTTAATTGCATTTTGCAAGTTTTTTAACCTGTTTCCCGGAACAGCACAATCCCTCCTCGAAGATTGCCCTGTTCAGCAAGTCCAGGGAACGGACCACCGTTTCACGCTCAAAACCGGTAAAGCGGGAAAAAATTTTTTCAAGGTATCCGCTCATTTGCTCGCTTACCTTGCGCTCAATGCTCCTGCCCTGCCCGGTCAGGTCCAGCAAGTTGACCCTCCTGTCCCCCGGGGCGGCTTTTTTCTCGACAAATCCTTTCTTCACCAGGCTTTTTATCTGCTTGCTGAAGGTGGTTATATCCATCCCGAGCGTTTCCGCCACCTGCTGCATGGACGGATTGCCCATTCTCCTGATTTCATAAAGAATGTGTATTTGAACCAGGGAGATTTCCTCCCCGCAGCAACAGTTACAACAGCTCGCATTCAAAAGACCGAGCCACCGGTAAAAGTTTTGCATGGTTTCACGCAAATCAGCCAAATCAACCACCTGATCTAATTATATGCAGAAAACTTGCCAATTGCAAATATTTTTCTGCAAATGCCGCTTTCCCGGAATCTTTCGGCTCTTTGGCGCCGGTGCAGGTCACTGGTCTGTTCATCAGTCTTGCTAAATTGGTTACATATAAAACAATCCAATCATATTCTATTTATGAAAAGAAACAATAAAAAGGAGCGTAAAGCAATTTGACAAAAGTTAAAGTTGGATTAGGTCCCATTATCAGCAATATAAATCTGCCCACTGTTTTGAAAACAGCCATACTTCCAGGTGATGCAACCGAAAGTTTATTTATTGCAACACAAGTAGGGGAGATTTTTTTTATAAGAAACGGAGTTATAAGGACTTTTTTAGATATTCGCCAGAGAATCATAAAACTTGGTGTTTTTGGTGGTGGATATGATGAACGGGGATTACTGGGACTGGCATTTCATCCCGAATTTTATTATAACGGGTTATTTTATCTTCATTATTCGGTAGCAGGAACACAAGGTCCGGGTGCTCTTCCAGGTCCTTTTACGCCTGACCCGTGTGATCCCGGCACTTTAAACCTGAAGTGGGCAAATAGAGAAGTCAAATATGATCATATTGATACAGTTGAAGAATGGGTCTTGCAACCAAACGGCCAACCCCGAAAACGGCGGACATTACTTAATTTAAGAAGGCCATTTTTTAATCATAATGGTGTAAGCAGCTTAAACTTTTCACCTGAAACAAGAAAACTCGTTTTAACTACCGGAGATGGCGGATCAGGCTATGATCCGTTTAATTTAAGTCAGGATAATAACGAAATCGCCGGTAAAATAATTGAAATTGATGTGGCAAAGGATACTTTTATCTATAATCCACCCGTGGTCACCCGCTTTGACGAACTTCCCGCATCTATTCAAGAAACTCTCACCGTAATTGCTAAAGGTGTCCGCAATATACCAGGTATTTCTTATCAAAGGTTTGGCAATCATTTTATCAAATACGTGGGAAATGTCGGGCAGGATTTGGTAGAGTCTGTTTTTTCATTTGTTTACTATAAGCCTATACCAGTTACCCAGTTTACTCAAGCTCTTTTAAAAAAAGTTGAATTTGACCCACAAGGATTTATCAACTTCGGATGGAGAGCATGGGAAGGCGTTCTTCCTACTTCAATTATCCGAGAATGCTCTGTAAATCCAGATTTAAACGAGAAAGTGACTGCTTATTATAATGAAGCAGTAAAAACTTCAACGCAGCGTCTTTATCCTCTAATCAGTTATTTTCATGAAGATCCCCGGCCCGCTAAGTTTGCAGGAACTGCCCTTACAGGGGTCCAGGTATATATGGGGAATAGAATCCCCAGTTTAACGGGAAGTGTTGTTTTTACCGACCTGGCACGAAATGAGGGGGCTGAACCTCCGGGCAGAGGAGTTTTGGCTTATACCAGAGCCGGGACAAATTGCAAATTAAATGATTTCAGCGTTATCGAGACCGATTATAATTTTGGATCAAAATCAGCTTATTATGTCAGTTTGGGAACGAACCTGGATCAATCCAGACTATTTTTAGGAGTTTATGGCTCTATGCAGGTGCTTGATTTTAATCAAGGCACTGTTTTTGAAATTGTGCCATAAGCTCCATTACCGCTGGTTGGAGAAGGGCAAATTTCACTGACCGGAACAAAAAGAGTTAATGGTGGACCTTAAGAAGATATAACGCCCATGCCGGGCACACAAACGAAAAGCCTTCCGAATCTCGGAAGGCTTGATTTCACTGGTGGGCGGGACAAGAATTGAACTTGCGACCTTCTGCGTGTCAAGCAGACGTTCTCCCACTGAACTACCCGCCCGGTACATATATTATTACCGATAGCCGCCCAAAAGTCAAGCTTATCTACGAAAACAGCCTGTCCCGGAGCTGTCCGTACCAGCCCTTCCGGGGCACGTCCGCACCTGCCACCAGATTGACCGCGCCGATTTCCTGCCCGTGCAGCGAAAAGACGACCCGGCCCAGACTCTGGCCTTTTTTTACCGGCGCCGCCGGGGGAGCAAACACCTCCGTCTTCTTTTCCAGTTCGGGCAGATCGTCGGGGTCGATTCTCACCTCGAGGTTTTTTTCAGCCACGACATCAACCGAGGGGGAGGCTCCGTCCTTTACCGGAGAAACCGCAAACCGCTCACCGGAGTTGACCACCGGAACGGGCTTGATTACTTTGAATCCGTAATCCAGCATCCTGACGCAATCCCGGTAGCGGTCGTCGCTGTGCAGCGCCACCGCAATCAACCGGCGGCCGTCCCTCGAAGCCGAAGCAATCAGGCAGTTGCCGGCCGTGGGGGTGGTGCCGGTTTTGACCCCGTCTATCCCCTCATAATCACTGTGGAGAAGCCGGTTGCTGTTGCTGATCTTTTCCTCCCTTTTCTCCGGCTCGACCCAGTACACTGTTGTTTCCGCGGTTTGTACAAGCTCGTTGAACCTCGGGATGCCGAGCGCGTATCTCGTCAAAACGGCCAGATCATACGCGGTGGTGTAGTGGTTCGGGTGGTGGTAGCCGTTGGTATTGACGAATCTCGTCCCGAAAAGACCGAGCGCGGCAGCCTTTGCGTTCATCATCATGACGAAGCGGTCGTGGCTCCCGCCCACGTGCTCCGCTATCGCCACCGTCGAGTCGTTGGCCGAACAGATGAGGGCGGCTTTGAGCAGTTCGTCCAGTTTGATCTTTTCTCCCTTTCTCAAATCGATAATCGAGCCCATGGACACCGACGCGGCCCTGCCGCTCACAGTTACGACATCATTCGGGTCGCCGTTTTCCAGGGCCACCACCGCCGTCATAATTTTGGTCAGGCTTGCCGGGTCCGCCCGCCGGGTGTGGTTCCTGGCAAAATAAACCTGCCCTGTCTCCACCTCCATCAGCACGGCATCGTCCGCGGTCACCCGCGGCTCCGCAGCCGCCGCCGCGTCCGGAAAAAGACAGAGCAACGACAGCAGAACCAACCACAAACACTTCTTCCGCGCAAGCAATGCCATCTTCATCCTCCTGAAACAGCAATTGCCGAAACATCAGTCATATTTTACCCGTATGGCTAATAATATTTTGGTAAATCCTACTATTTTTGAGGTGAAGAATGAAAACCTGCTGTTTCAGCCTGAGCAGAATTAAAAAAGCCGCCGCATCCGGGTCGTTATTTTTCCTCATAACGCTGCTGCTGACGTCCGCCCTGTTGAAACACGGCGGTATGCCGTCCGCGCAAACCAAGCCGCATGCCGTCTGCAAGGTAATAACCGAAAAAAAAGCTGCCGCCCTTACCTTCGACATCAACTGGGGAAGCAGGGTACCCGGCGCGGTTCTGGACGTTCTTAAAAAACAGGACGTAAAAGCCACTTTCTTCGTCTCCGGGTCATGGGCGGGACAATATCCCGAAACCGCCCGCCGCATCACGGCGGAAGGTCATGAAATCGGAAATATCGGATACCCCCCGATCGACCGGGCCGCCATGACCAAATCAACCGTAAAGAAAGAACTGGTCAAGAGCGGGGAGTCTATCAGGGAAGCGACCGGCAGCACCGCCGCCCTGCTCAGGACTCCCGGCGGCAACGGAAACGGCCCGGTTCTGGCCGCGGCATCGGAGTCGGGCTACACCGTCATTAAATGGAGCGTGGATTCTCAGGACATCCAGACTCCTGGAAAAAACAGCATCATCAGCAACGTTACCGGAAAGGTACACCCCGGAGCCATCATCCTCATGAACGCATGCGACACCGCCTCTGAAACCCCGGGCGCGCTTCCCGCCGTAATCGAGCGGCTGAAATCCGCAGGCTATGAACTGGTTACGGTCTCCTCTCTCTTAGAACTGGGACCCGGCGTTGCGGACTGAGTGCCCCGAAAACCTCAATTAAAAAACGCGGCCGTCCATTTACTTTGCGGTCGGCGAAATCCTCTTGGCAATCTCGGCCAGTTCGCTGTCAAAAGCGGAAACCGGCTGTCCGGAAGCCACACCGTCGGCAATTCTGCGCAGGCGGGTCACCACATCGGGATCGCTGCTGACGAACACGGCGGTAAGGCGGGGTTCCGCTTTCTTCACCTCGCTGCTTACTTCCTCTTTTATTCTTTCAGTCTGACCTTTTTCCAGCCCGGCTTTCTGGTCGATACCCACATAGGCGGTGGTACCCGCAATCACCACTGTTGCCCTGTTCACTCCGGACACCCTGGCGGCAGCGCTGGAAAGATTCGACGCGATCCTGCCGACTTCACCCGGATCGGTGGGCATCTGCTGGCCGGACGGCGTTCCGGTCTGGGGAGCCTGGGCGGCCGGCGGGTTCTGCGGGGCCGGCTTTCTCAAGGCGCTGCAGCCGGCGGCAAAGGTCAGTCCGATCACAACCGTCATAACCAGGCCGGCCAGTTTCACAAGAATTCTCACAACCTTCACCCTCCTTTCCACTGCTATTATCTCAAATGTTCTTAAACTTATTCCCAAAAAAAAGACCCGGCTGCTCGCGGGGCTGTGCAAACAACCTTATGGCGGGCTACCGGGGGCCGTTTTCAATATGACGATGGGAGTCTGCTGGTCGTCGTTCCCGAAGGGATTATCTTCCAGATCCTTAATCAGCCTGTTTTGATCCACACCGCTGGAAGCAGCGAGTATATCCACATTCCTGATGTCGTTCACATCCGCTATAATCGCTTCCAGACCGGTTACTTCCTTGATCCTGTCCACGATTTTTTGCGGGTCCTTGGGCCCCAGGACGATATGCCGCTCAAACGGCCACATTGTTCCGGCAACGTCGTCTATCAGAGTCAGGTGGCGGCCGGCCACCCGGTAAAAGTCACCCTTGCGGCCGACAATCCTGCCCAGGGCGGCCGCAGCAGCGCCGAGCAGGATACGGGGTGCGCCGGTTTCCTCAATGGCCAGTTGCATTGCCTGAGGGGTGGCAAGGCTGCCGTCTTTGCCCGGAAAAGTACAGAGAAACCTGGCCAGGGGTCCGGGCCTCACCCTTTCGGGGAGGACGGCCCTTCCCTGGGTAATGGCCACGACGCTTTCGGCTATGGCGACGATGTCGCCCGGTCCGGCAATTTTGCCGGTGTATTTTTTAACAACTTCTACGATATCGTCACCTTCCGTGATAACATGGGTTCTGATCGGAATCTTTCCGATTATCACGGCAACACCCTCTTAAATATTTGCCTGACGGGCAAAATAATTCTTAACTCCGTTGAAAATGCCTTCGGCCGCTTTTCTATGAAACGTCGGGCTTCGCAACAGCCCTTCCTCCACCCAGTTCGTTATCGTCACTACCTCCACCGTTACAGACGGCATGTTTTTGAGGGCCGCGCACTCCCTGCCCATGCCCGTGCCCCTGTCTCTCAATTTGAGTTTTTTGACCAGTTCCTCTTTGATATGACCGGCAAGGTCCGCACTGCCGGGGTGAGGGCCGTAAAGCACCGCGGCGCCGCCGACTTTACTGCTTTTGGAGGAATAAGTGTGAATACTGATGAAAAGATCCGCCTTCTCCCTTTCCGCCACTTCGGCTCTCCCAGACGGGGGCACGTATACGTCCGCGTTACGGGTGAGCAGCACTTCGGCGTCTGCCTGTTCAAACAATCTTTTCAGGTTGGCGGCAATGGGCATTACCACGTTCTTTTCAAGAAGGTTGACCGGCCCCTTCCCGCCGGCGTCGTTCCCCCCGTGGCCTGGATCGATTACGATTCTCCTGCCTTCGAGCAGAGAAACCAGAAAGGAGCGGTCCAGGATTACAGACGTTCTTACGGGTATCCCTTCGGTAACTTCAACCAGGCACTCTGCGGGGTGCTCGGCCAGTATCCGCACCGTCAACCTGTCCGGGCCGGACTGTTCAAGCAATACGCTTCCGACAAGGCCGTCGTTGACTTCGATCAGCCCCTCCGGCATGTTCGCCGCCGCTCCGGCCGCTTCCAGGATCACATTGCAGCCGTCTCTTGCAATGCTGTAATCCAAAAGCCCGGTTGACTCAACAACGATCCTGGAAAAGGTTTTGTGCCACCCGCTCTCAATTACTTTCGACCATATATTGGTAACCATCGGCATACCACGGGAAGGCAACGGTACGCCTCCTTCACCTGAGTATTGGAACAAAACCTTTCAATAACCGGATTCCTTCAATTCAAGCTCAAAGCTAAAGGGCTAAATCCGCATGCTTTACCCGCCGCTTTTAAACTATTCAAAACCTTATTTCTAAGTTATTCGTCATATTTTGGATTAGGAATGTTATATTATGGGATAAAGGGGGGTTTCATGCTCTCCGTTCTGAAAAACCGCTTTTCACATGCTATGATAAAGGATGCGCAGGCAACTCCCAGCAATGCGCCGGCGAGAACGTCGAGCGGGTAGTGAACTCCCACGTAAACCCTGGAAAAAGCCATTATCACAGCAAAGATACAGACGGGGAGGGAGATATTCCGTATTTTGCGGGCCAGCACTAGCGCACAGGCAAAAGCGTTTGCCGCATGGCCGGAAGGGAAAGAGTAGGTATCGGGGGGAAACACCAGCAGGTGGACACCCGGAAGGGTTTCAAAAGGCCTGGGCCGGTGGAACAATGTCTTCAATCCCTCCTCTCCCAGAAGATAGCTGACAAGAAGGGCCAGCATCATCAGAACGGAGGCCCTTTTCGTTTCCTTTCTCCCCAGTATCAGCAAAACCAGACCCAAAGCTATCCATACGAGCCCGTCGGTCCCGGCGTTGCTCACGGCGGGCATAACCTTGTTGAAAACGGTGTTGTGCAGGCCGTGATTGATAGAGTAAAACCAGCCGGTATCAACTCTTTTGACAAAAGCAACGAAGTTTTCCAACATCTGCTTCTCGACAACTCCCCGCAACCTGCTACAGCTTGAAACCCGTTTTTTTTCTGCGCCAGAGATAGAAGGCCGCCGCCAGAATGCCCAGCACTACCAGCACGTCGAGCTTGTGGAACCACGGCTCGATAGCCTTCCAGTTCTGCCCGAGTTTCAGCCCGATATAGGTGAGCAGCAGGCTCCAGGGGAGCGAGCCCAAAAAAGTATACACCAGAAATTTTTTAAAATTCATGCCGGCAATGCCGGCCGGCAGGGATATAAAAGTGCGGATAACGGGCATCAGCCTGGTAAAAAAAACCGTGGCTTCCCCGTAGCGCTCAAACCAGCGGTCGGCCAGTTCCAGATGCTTTAAGGAAAAGCCGAAGTACCTCCCGTATTTTATCAGGAAGGGACGGCCTCCCAGCAAACCGAGATAATATGAAAGCGCCGAACCCACCGTGCCCCCCAGGGTTCCTGCCAGTACAGTCCGGTAAAACTCCAGCCTCCCGGTGGATACCAGGTATCCCCCGAAAGGAAGTATAACCTCGCTGGGCAGGGGAATGTTCGCGCTTTCGATAGCCATTCCTATGCCTATTCCCCAGTAACCCATGGCCGAAACCGCGTTCGTCATAACTCTTACCACTGCTTCAATGATTTCCGTCAAAAAACTCCCCCCGCAAAAAAAACGATCCCCGCACCGCAACCTTTGTACGGGATACGTAAAATTTCGGTTCTCCATTATCAGGCATCAAGAGGGAAAAACCGACTGCCGGCCCTTACGGCTCGTTTGGCGGAGAACTCTCAGGTGGTCTCAAAACCGGCGGTTTTTCAGTGGAGTAACGCATGTCGCGGGCTTTAAGCCCGAGTGATTTGCACAACTGCCTGAACCTGGACGAAATCGTGGAGGAGGCCACTCCGTGCCGCCAGGCCAGTTCTTGCTGCTTCAACCTGTCTTTCATTTCCATCCATGCAAACGTATATATTACGGCCGCCGTCCAGACGGCGGTTTTTCTGATGGACGGACGCTCCTTCGAGCAGTAGTCGAACCAAAGTTTAAGGGCGCTTCTCAACTGCCTGGTGTTGCAGCCGAGCGCTTCAAGCTCCTCCCGGACCATCCCGGCCACGATTGCATAACGGGGGGAGGGCCACGACAAAACGTCCCCCTCGCCCGGAGCATCTTCACGCTTGTGCTTTCTGCTTGCTTTTTCTTCAATCAGGCCTCCGAAGTATTCTTCGGCAATCCTTTTGCACTCGGCAAGCAGTTCCGGATTGACCGCCGTTACAACCATAAACCTGGTGGTAAGGGTCAGGTGCCCTAGCACCGTTCTGAGACGGGCTTCGCCTGAGACGGAAGTCTCCTCTTCAAGTTCCGGCCTGGCGGCCGGAACTTCAGGCGGCTTTCTCTGTCCGCGGAATTCCCCGAAAATCGCCGCCGTAGCGTGCCGGAAGGCGCCCCTGCCGTCCTTCACCACTTTGATCAGGCCGAACACCTCAGACCCGCTGATAATCGCAAGAACATCCTGCCAGCCGTTCACGGCCAGAACGTCCTTGCACTTCCCGCTTTCCCCCGCCGGGGAATTATTTGCGGCTGTGCGCTTCTCATTTCCTAAATCCATCACCAGGGAGTTGATCCTGTGCGCCTGTTCCTTCAGGTAAGACTTCCACTTCCGGCTTTTCGTCCTGTTTTTCTGCAAAAACGCCCGGCGCTCATTCCGGATCTTTTCAACAATAGAATCCCGGCACTCTCCCGGGACAACCAGCCCGCTTGTTGAAAACTCGTACTCCCCCCCGACTTTCAACACCCTTATCAACAACACGCTGCCCGCCTCAATTTCCCCGGACGCGTCCGGCTCCCGGACAAAAAGCTCCTCGCGGTAGAGCAGGTTTCTCACCTTATACCCCCGGCCGGGAACAATCTCCTCTATCCGGTAGAGCGAAATGCAGGAAGCCGCCCAATCTTTCAGCAGCGTTACCTCCAGATCACCCAAATTTCCGGCTTCCTTTTCCAGAAAACAGTCGATTACAGTCATTTTGTCGAGGAGCTCAAAATCAAAAATAAACCATTCGAAACAGCGTTCCATGGTAAAGCTGTCGTAGCTGCTGAAAAGATTTATGTCAAGGCAGCCGAGATAGAGATCCTGCGCTCTGGCCGCCTCCCAGGCAAAATCGGGGCCGTCGGCAAACTCTCCAAGGCGGAAACGCAACTGCTGAGCTGCACGCCGCCACCGGGCCTGTTCAAGGGAACTCAAAACCTGACTGCCGCGGCAGCATTTCACAAACGGGATTCCGCTCCCGCACGGACACGGTTTTTGGGTCCGGGGCATCCCCAACACCTCCCCATATAGGTTATGCCATCATACCCAATATTTTTGACCAAATTTGCAACTATTTATGTCTTATTTCTCCACTGTCACTTTGCCGCCGTCAACCTTCACGTTCAAACCCAAAAGGGTAAGGTCCGACACCGGGACGTAATTTGTCCCGTCCTCGTACAAAAGAGGCTCGGCTCCTTCCACATTCCTTCCCCCGCTGGAAACGATCCCGTCACCAGGGTTAAAGATCATCCCGGAACCGTTGCCGGTGACCATCACACTGTTGTCGGGCCGCCAGTCCACCCTGTAGCCGAGAGCCTCAAAGACGAACCTGAGCGGCAGGTAAACTTCCCCCGAGGAAGACTGGAAGGTTTTTTGCCTGAACGGGACGGGGTTTCCGTTTAACTGCACCTCGTTTTTTTCCAGGTCAAAAACCACCACGTTTTTCTCCAAACGGCTCAGAAAACTCATCGCCACCGGAACCTGCAGGTCGGGCGTGAGGACCTGCCTGTCGGGCACGAGCCCGGCGCCGTCAATAACCCTGTCCTTGGGCGTATAATATTTTGCCACGGTGAGCTTCAAGGCGCCGCCCTCCTCCAAAGGGATCACCGCCTGAACGGTACCTTTTCCGTAAGTCCGGCTGCCGAGGAGCAGAGCCGCCCCGTAGTCCTGAAGGGCGCCCGCCAATATCTCGGACGCGCTCGCGCTGTTCGTGTTGATCAGCACCGCTACCGGCAGGCCCTTAAAAACCGGGGATTCTTCCGTGCGGTATTCCGTTTTCCCGCCGTTGCGGTCGACGGTGCTTACCACCAATGTTCCCGTATCGACGAAATTGCCGCAAATATTCACCGCGGACTGCAAAACACCGCCGGGGTTGTCCCTCAAATCCATCATAATCTTGTCCGCCCCCTGCCGGACAAGGTCCGCCACGGTTCTTTCGAATTCTTTTGCGCTGGAGTAGCCGAACGTGTTTATCCTGACATAGCCTATATCCCCGCTGAGCATCCTCCCGTTCACAGTGGGCAAATCTATATCGGACCGGACGAGTTCGACTTCGAAATCCCCCACGTCTTTCCTGCGTATTGTCAGACGCACTTTTGTATTTTCCGGACCGCGTATTTTTTGTACAATCCTGTTCAAAGACTCTTTCGCCACGTCAGCCCCGTCAACCCTTATGATCAGGTCACCCGGCCTGATATCCGACTTGCTGGCAGGGGAGTTTTCAATAATTCCGGTCACCTCCGGGTATTCCTCGCCCGGCAGGAGCTGGACGCCCACACCCACGTAATCCCCGTCGATTACGCTGCTGAAGTCCTTTAAATCCTCCGGAGACAAATACTCGGTATAGGGGTCTTCCAACCGGTCAATCATGCCGTCAACAGCGCCGCGCATGAGGTCGCCCGGGTCCGGTTTGCTTATGTGCATGGTGCGGATATAATCATAAACCTCTTCAAACGTATGGATTCCGGCGTCCTGACTTTCCGCCGCGGCGGGTACGGCAAAACATAAGAGCAGCAGCAGGACCAGGACGAGGCCGGCTACGGGATTTCTTTTCAACACCAATCACCTCAAAATTGTAATGAGATTTAAATTCGCCCCCGCCGGGTAAAGTCCTGCACATTTTTTGCCCGGGGAGATATTAGCCGGGCGGAAAGGTATTTTGGACACATGCGGTGAAATACTTAGTAAAGTATTTCGAGGAAGAGGTGGGAAAGTGACCCCCGACACCATGATTATTATCGACGGCAACAGCCTGGCCCACCGGGCTTTTCACGCCATTCCGCCGCTGTCCACCAGCCGGGGAACGGTTGTCAACGCAGTATACGGCTTTACCAACATGCTGCTCAAAATAATTGCTGAAGAAAACCCCGCCCTCATTGCGGTGGCCTTCGACAAAGGCAGGGTCACTTTTCGCCACGAAGATTTCAGGGAATACAAAGCCCACCGTGCCGCCACCCCGGAGGATCTGCGGCCGCAGTTCCCCGTTCTGAAAGAAGTACTGAAGGCCATGCGGATTCAAATATATGAAGCGGACGGCTATGAAGCCGACGACCTGATTGGAACGCTGTCCGCAAAAGCGGAGCAGGTGGGAATCAAGAACATCATCATAACCGGAGACAGGGACGCCCTGCAGCTCGTCTCCCCGCTCACCAGGGTCAGGCTTACCAGAAAGGGAATAAGCGAGTTCGAGGAGTACGACGAGGGAAAGGTATGGGACAGGTACGGAATCACTCCTCACCAGTACACGGACTTCAAGGGGCTGACCGGGGACGCGTCGGACAACATACCCGGCGTTCCCGGCATCGGGGAAAAGACGGCCACCCGGCTGCTCCAGGAATACGGCAGCCTCGAAGAAGTGCTTGCCAACGCCGGCGGGTTGAACCACCGGGTCGGCGAGCAGGTAAAAATGTACGGCCGGCAGGCGGAACTCTCCAAAAAGCTGGTCGAAATCCGCCGCGACGCGCCGGTGGAAATAAATCTGGACCTTTGCCGCTGGCAGGGGCCGGATTACAGGGAACTTCTCGAAGTATTTCAAAAACTCGAGTTCAAATCACTGATCAAGTCTATCTTCTGGGACAAGCAAAAAACCGCGGCACAGACCCCCAAAGGCCGGGGCCAAAAAACAGCCGGCCAGGCGCTGCCCGAACCGGACATGGAAACCTGCCCGGTCGAGTACCAGCGCGTGGACACCGGACCAAAACTGAAAAATCTCCTCAGGGCCGTGCAGCGGGCCGGCGCCGTATACCTGACGGCTGCCGGCGACGCCCGCGGCCGCCTCGTTTCCGCCGGCCTTGCCCTGGACGAAAACAGGGTTTACCACCTGGTCCTCAGCGCGCCGAACAACGGGCGGCCGGACACGGCGGACGGGAACACCCTTTTGTTTTCAGCAAGCGAGACTCATTCGCAGAACAACGGCACTTTTTACGGGGAGGCCCTGAAAACCCTGCGGGCCATATGCGAAGACGACAGCATCAAGAAATACTGCCACAACGGAAAAGAACTGATTTGGCTCCTGCACCGGCGTGGCATAAAACTTGCCCGTCTCGCCTTCGACACCATGATTGCTTCATACCTGTTGAATCCCGCCTCACCCAACCGCGAGATCAAGGACGTCTCCCTCGAACATTTGAACGCAGTCCTGCCCGCCGGAGAAAAAGAACTTCCCGCCGGGGCGCTGTGCATTTTGCAACTAGCCCAGATATTGGACGGCAAGCTGAGGCTTTTTGAGCAGGACAGGCTCTTTTACCAGGTGGAACTGCCGCTTGTTCAGGTTCTTGCGGATATGGAAATAGAAGGCGTGGCAGTAGACAAAAATCAGCTTGAAACCATGTCGAAAGAGCTCGGAAAACAGATTGAAGAACTCGCAGGAGAAATTTACCGGCTGGCCGGGGAAGAGTTTAATATAAATTCCACCAAGCAACTGGGCAGAATACTGTTTGAGAAACTGAAACTTCCCGTGGTCAAAAAAACAAAGACCGGCTACTCCACCGACGCCGAGGTGCTGGATGAACTGGCGGTGTCCCACGAAATAGTGGCCAGGGTTCTGGAATACCGGCAGTTGATGAAGCTGAAGTCCACATACGCCGACGGACTGGCCGCCCTGATAAACCCCGAGACCGGACGGCTGCACACCACGCTCCATCAAACGGTTACCGCCACCGGCAGGCTCTCCAGTTCCGAGCCGAACCTTCAGAACATACCGATCCGGCTCGAAGTGGGGCGGCTGATCAGAAAGGTATTCATTCCCTCGCGGGAAGAAAACCTGCTGCTCGCAGCGGATTACTCCCAGATTGAATTGCGCATACTCGCTCACGTAAGCGGCGATCCGGTCCTGATCAGCGCCTTTAAAAACGGGGAGGACATCCATACCAGGACGGCGGCGGAAATTTTCGGAGTGCGGCCGGAAGACGTGACCAGGGAGATGCGCAGCAGGGCCAAGGCGGTTAATTTCGGCATCGTCTACGGTTTGAGCGACTTCGGCCTGGCCAGGGACATAAAGGTAAGCAGACAGGAAGCGAGGCTCTACATCGAAAATTACTTCACCCGCTACGCCGGGGTCAAGGCCTATATCGGCCGGGTAATCAAGGAGGCCAGGGAAAAGGGATACGTAACCACCCTTTTGAACAGGCGGCGCTACCTCCCCGACCTGTTCAGTCCCAACCGGACCATACGCAATTTCGGCGAGCGCACGGCCATGAACACCCCCATACAGGGAAGCGCCGCCGACATCATCAAACTGGCCATGGTCAATATTCACCGGGAGCTCAAGGAACACGGCTTTAAAGCCAAGATGATCCTGCAGGTGCACGACGAGCTGATATTCGACTGCCCGGCGGAAGAAATCGGCCCCCTGAAGGAACTGGTCAAGCGCTGCATGGAAAACGCGATGATTTTGGACGTCCCCCTGCTGGTGGACATCAAAGCAGGCCCCAACTGGTACGACGTCGAAAAGATATGAGGCCGGCAAACGGAGTTGTTTGAAGAACGGTCCAGAAGATTGAGATGGGAGATGAAATGATGCCCGAACTTCCGGAGGTTGAAACAATAAGGCGCACCCTTCAGCCGAAACTGGCCGGGCTCACCGTAACCGGAGTTGAAATCATTCTGCCGAAAGTGATAAAGGCTCCTGAACCGGAAGAATTTGCAGAGAAGGTTGCGGGCAAAAGGATCATAAAGATAAGCAGGCGGGGCAAATACCTGATGATCAGCCTGTCCGGAGGTTTCACCCTGGTTGCCCACCTGCGCATGACCGGAAGGCTCTTGTACGTCGGAGGGAATCCCGCCCCGTCCAGATATACCCACGTTATCTTTCACCTGAACAACGACCATCAGTTGCGATTTGCGGACGTGAGACAGTTCGGAAGGCTGTGGCTGGTACCGACAGATTCCCTCGGATCCCTGGCGGGGCTGAAAAACCTGGGGGTAGAACCGCTGGGAGAACTATTCACAAGAGAGTTTCTAAAAAAAGAACTGAGGCGCCGCCACGCCAAGATTAAGCCCCTCCTCCTCGACCAGACGTTCATCGCGGGACTGGGCAACATTTACACTGACGAGGTGCTGCACAGGGCCAGAATCAACCCGGAGCGCCTGGCGACCACCCTCACACCGCGGGAAATTGCACGCCTCTATCACTCAATCAGGGACGTGCTGAGCGAAGGCATAGAGAACCGGGGGACCACGGTACGGGACTTCGCCGACGGGGACGGCCGTCCCGGCGGGTATCAGGAAATGCTGAGGGTATACAGCCGCGAGGGCGAGCCCTGCCCCCAATGCGGGAAAACAATTGTCAGGAAAAAAGTCGGAGGCCGCAGTTCTTACTTCTGCCCTTCCTGCCAGAAACATTGAGGGGATTCTTAACATTTCATCGGCAGTAACCAACTTCCCCGCACTTCCATAGATTAAAGAAGATGACCCGATAACGGAGGTGCGGTATTTTGGAGTTGCTTTCGTACGCCGTCTTCGCCCTTGCGCTCAACCTCGACTCATTTGTAGCCGGCCTGGCTTACGGGACCAGGCAGATAAAAGTCCCCTTCTTTTCCCTGATGATCATCAGCCTCGTTTCCATGGCTGCCATCAGCCTCTCCATGCTCGGCAGCCAAATGCTGCAGGTCTTCATACCGCCGGCCTTCAGCCACCGGCTCGGCGGAGTCCTGCTTCTGGCGATTGGAGCCTGGGCGCTGCTGCAAACCAGGCATGAAGCCGCCCCGGCAGCCCCGAAAAGCCCGGAGGCAAACACCGCCGCCGGGAAGATGGAAATACGCATCCGTCCTCCCGGCCTGGTCATTCAAATCCTGAGAGAACCGGTACGCGCCGACCTTGACAGTTCCGGCACGATCTCGGCCGGGGAAGCCCTCGTCCTGGGCACCGCCCTTGCCATGGACGCCTTCGGGGCGGGTTTCGCAGTATCCATGCTCGGTTTTTCAGTAGGCATAACAGTTCTCGTCGTGGGCCTCGGTCACTTCCTTCTAACCGTGGCGGGGATTCTGGCCGGGGGCACTTTTCTGTCCACTAAAGCGGGACGCCGTCTTTCCGCCTTGCCGGGCTGCATTTTAATCCTGCTGGGCCTGTCAAAAATGCACTGAAGACAGCCCCCCAACTTCTGAAGCCCTGCATGCTTCTAACATGCCCGTAAAGGGATATTGACAGTATGAACATCTCTGCAAAGGGATGTTTTTAATTTGGAATAAAAAATGGGATATTAAAAAGGAACAACAGGCTTCAGCTAGAAGTAACAAAAATTATATTTGTTTGGAGAGGTACGATGGTCGTAATCGGACTTACCGGAAATATCGGGAGCGGTAAAAGCACCGTGGCCGGCCTTCTGAAAAACCTCGGGGCAAAGGTCGTCGACGCGGACCGGGTGGCCAGGCAAGTGGTGCAACGCGGAACGCCGGCCCTTAAAGAAATCGTCGGGTATTTCGGGTCGGACATTTTGACCGAAGACGGGTCACTCGATCGAAAAAAAATGGGGGCGCTGGTTTTTGAAGATCCCCTGGCCAGGGCAAAGCTCAACGAAATAACCCACCCGCGAATAAAAGAAGCAATCCGCCGGGAGATCGAAGAATTCAAGTCGCGGGGTGAGCCCGGCGTGCTGGTCGTCGAAGCCCCCCTGTTGATAGAAGTGGGCCTGCAGAACGACGTGGACGAGATCTGGGTCATAAAAGTAAACGAGAACGATCAGATCGAACGCCTCGCTCAAAGAGACGGCCTTACTCCCGGGGAGGCACGGGCCCGCATTGCCGCACAACTGCCCCAAAGCGAAAAATTGAGGTACGCCAGCCGGGTCATCGACAACAGCGGCGGTCCCGCAGAAACGGAAAAACAGGTGAAGCGCCACTGGGCCGACTTCATAAAAGAACATTACGAAGCAACAACCGTCATATAAGTTACTGTAAGACAGACAGCGGAGTGATGAATTTGGCCGCAGTTTTCAAAAAAAGGACTGCTACCGGCAAACTGATGAGAAGGGCAGTTGTAATTTTTTTATTGATACTTTTTTTTGTGAACCTTGGCGACATCGGCCGGTTTTTTTACCCGTTCCCGTACAGGGAGACAACATTTCAGTACGCCCGCCGGTTCGGCGTGGACCCCTTTTTGATTGCCGCCGTGATAAAAGGCGAAAGCAATTTCAACAAATACGCGGTTTCCGACAGGGGAGCCAGAGGTTTGATGCAGATCATGCCCGAAACCGGCGGTTGGGTGGCCGGCCAGCTCGGAGATACCGCTTTTAACCCGGACCAGCTTTTCGATCCGGAAACCAATATAAAATACGGTTCCTGGTACATTGCGGACCTGGCCGAAGAATTTCACGGCGACCCCGTGCTGGTCCTGGCGGCTTACAACGGAGGCCGCAGCAACGTGAAAGAATGGCTTGCAAACCGGGAGTTGACCGGCGGGGAAAGCACCGTCGAACAGATACCCTTTCCGGAGACCCGCCACTTCGTAAAAAAAGTGCTGAAGTACCGGTACATTTACAGACTCCTGTACAGTCAGGGACGCTGAGGCCTCCCTGACTCGTCACCTGGCAAACATGTGACCGCCGATCCGGGTTACTACCGGCCGCGACCAAACCCACGGGCTTGTTGACGTAGCAGGGTTCCAGAAGTACAGGGCACCGCCGGTAGGGTCTTTTCCGTTCAGAGCGTCAACTGCCGCGTCAAGCGAATCCCTGCTCAAAGGCCTGTTTATCTGGCCGTTGCTTACCGATTCAAAGGCGTCCGCCTGGTATATAACCCCCGGGATTGTACGCGGAAACTTAGAGCTTTTAGTCCTGTTGACCACCACAGCTCCTACCGCCACCTTTCCTTCATACGGTTCGTCCGCGGCTTCGCCCTCAATCAGCCGGGCCAGCAGGTAAACCGTGCTGCGGTCAATCTCCCCCCTGGAAACTGAAGAGCCTTCCCCATTGTTTACCGGTCCGGCTGGCTCCTCCCGTCCGGACCCGGCAGAGGCCCGGGTATCTTCCCGGGGGCCAATCACCTGCTGTTCCATCCTGCCGGTTATAGCTGCCTTTTGCGCTGCCGCTATTGGGAACATTAAAAGACTTGCCGGTATAAGCAATATACCTGTCCATATGCATGCTTTTTTCCTTACGTTAGCGCAATTTAACCATTTACATATTTCTTTCTTCATTTCATCAAATCTATTCCAAAGAATCACAGTTATCACCCCTTTTTTTATCTCCCGGGGAACTTTGCAAGTATAAATTAATCTCTCAACCAAGTCAAATGTAATTTTTTCATGCACGTTAAAATCGGGATTTTGACAGGTAATATTAAGAAATAAAATGTTCTGGCGGAGTTATCGAAACCTGGTTGAAAAAACCGCCGTGAAGGCGGTTTTTTATTAAAACATATGTTTTACTGCTTTACCGTTGAGGTAGTCGAACTTTTTTCCCTGTTTGATATCGTTTTTCTCCAGATATTCTTCAATCCTCTGCTTGACAAGCCACCAGCTGACACCCCAGTTGCAGAAAAGAAGGCTCTCCCGCGGTCCCCTCCCCACCAGTCTCTGGATAACCACGGCCGGATCCAGGTATTCGAGAAAAACGGCCGCCCTTTCAACGTACTCGTCCATGGAAATCATCCCCACTTCTCCCCTCTCGTACATGTCGCCCAGGGGCGTCCCCTTCACCACGTAGAGCGAGTGCAGCTTGACGTATTCCACCCCCAGGGCGGAGAGAACCTTCGCGTTTTCCACCACGTCCGCCATATCGTCCCCGGGCAGGTTCAAGATGAGGTGAACGCATATCTCAAAAGACCTTTTCTTGATCCGCAGCGCCGCATCGATAAATTCCGCCAGGGTATGACCCCGGTTGATCCTTTCCAGAGTGTGGTAGTTGACCGTCTGCAGGCCAAGTTCGATATTTATGTCGAGCCCCTTATTTTCTTTTATCTCATACAAGAAGTCGAGGTAGCGGTCGTTCACGCAGTCGGGCCTGGTGGAAACGGATATGCCCACCACGTCGTCTTCGCCCGCGGCTTCGCGAATATTCTCCTCGAAACGCCCGAGAGGCAGGTAGGTGTTCGTAAAGGCCTGAAAATAAACGATAAATTTTTCGGCATTATATCGTTTCCTGAAAAAGGCTTTATTCACACATATCTGCTGTTTAACCGGCAGGGTGCCCGGGAGGCATTCAAACCCGGCTCCCTGTTCGTCACAGTATATGCAGCCGCCGGTGCCGTACCTGCCGTCGCGGTTGGGACAGGTGCCCGGAAGGTTGACCGGGATTTTATACACTTTCGTCCCGAATTTGTTGAGCAGATGCTCGGAATAGCGGTTGTAGCGGGCCGATTTCACAATGTTCACCCCCTGCCGGATGTTTCATGATCATTCTAACATAAAACCGGTTTTTCCGGAAAACGCCTCCGGGTCATCAACCGGCATATCTTGACAAACCTTTAATCTTGAAATGATTTGAACAACAGGTTATGATTAACTGGGTATTTATTTTATATAACTGATTAACCTTGCTGCAAAGGGGAAAACTTGGTGGTAACCGACTGTAACAGCATTACCGGCAGGTTCGCTCTCACTCTAAAGCTTGCATGGCGCTACCTGCTGGTTCTCGCCGGCCTGGCCGCGATATTCTGTCTTACTCACCCGGTTTTCGCAATTGTCCCCGGGATGCTTGCTGCTTTCATCCTGTATTTTTTCCGCAATCCGAAAAGAACGGTACCCGCCGGCGAAAATCTCATCCTCTCCCCCGCCGACGGTGTCATTCTTGAAATAGGCGAGGTTTTCGAAGACAGGTTTTTCAAGGACAAAACCATTCGTGTGAGCATCTTTTTATCCATCCTTGACGTTCATTTCAACCGTTCGCCGCTCACAGGAGAAGTAAAGTACAAGCACTACCGCCCGGGCAAGTTTCTTCCGGCATTCAAAAGCCACGCTTCCGAGTACAACGAGAAAAATTTCCTGGGCATAGAGAACTCCGGTATAAAAGTGATGATATGCCAGATTACCGGATTCATCGCCCGCCGCATAACCTGCTGGGTGGACGAGGGCAAAAATCTGGCCGGGGGAGATCTCATCGGAATAATCAGGTTCGGATCGGGAACCGAACTGTTTATCCCTACGGAGACAAATCTTTTGGTAAAAAAGGGAGACAAAGTGAAGGCAGGAGAAACGGTCATAGGAATTTTGCCGGGTATCAATCGGACAATGGGGTGAAGAAGTGGTCAAGATACATTTCATGCCAAACCTGTGTACCGCTGCAAACCTTATGCTCGGCGTCGGGGCGATAGCTGCCGTCATGAACTGTAACTTCCGGCTGTCAGTAGTCCTGATCATCCTGGCCGCCGCCTTCGACCGGGTTGACGGTCTGGTAGCCCGCCGCTACGACATATCCTCGTCTTTCGGAAAAGAGTTCGATTCCCTGGCGGACCTGGTCTCCTTCGGGGTGGCGCCCTCCTCCCTGCTCTACAGCTCTTTGAACATGCAAAATCCCGCCGGCCTCGCCTGCTTCGCTTTTTTCACGCTCTGTGGGGCTTTCCGTCTAGCCAGGTTCAATGTTTTAGACAACGGTTCCCACTTCCTGGGCGTACCGATAACCGCGGCCGGTTCCATCTTGGCCGTCGCGGTTTTCTTTATTCCGAATCCCACGGCGGTCCTGGCCCTGGCATTCCTCTTGTCACTGGCAATGATCAGCACGGTAAAGATTCCGAAGATTTAATTTTTATCCCACCAGCCCTTCAATATTGCTGCCGACCATGGAAGCCGCGTTGCCGAAAAATTCGTGAACGTCCCCGTCCACGCTTTCCGCCGCCTTTTCAATAAGGCGGGCAACTTTTTTCGTATCTATTTCCACACGGTGCTTGAAATACATCTGCAGGCCGTATTTTTCGGCCAGAGATTCCGCGCTCGGTTTTTCCAGCACGATAAACCCTGCAAACTTTTCCACCCGGCGGGCCAACCTGAAATCACTGTCCTTCCAGAGACAGCGCAGCGCTTCATCCACATCGGAAACCAGGTCACGGTTTGTGAAGGCGCTCTTTATCAGTTCATAGTAATAACCGGCAGAGCCTATCAAAAGCTCCACGCCCATTTCAATGATGTTGTGGGCCTTCCACCAGCCCATTCCGGAGGGAATGTTGCAGTACTCGACCGTCTTTGAAATAAACGGCCTCGCTTTTTCAAAACAGTATCCCTTTTCAAAGTCCAGGTACTTCTCGTCTCCGTAATAGTCAAGGCCCTTCGGTTCAAAACCGTGAGTCAGGACCGCCTTTCCGAAATCCGCCAGCGATTGCTGCCTTTTCAGGAATTTGAATATTTCCGCACCCTTGCTGTGAGCCTCGGCGTGGTCGAAACCGCCGCCGGTCAGCATATCCGGCAGGATGCTGCCAAGGGTGACCGGATCTCCCTGCTTTCCCAGAATGAAACCGGCAAAGTACACGTGTGTCTGTGGATACAAGCTCTTTCCCCCACACTTGACCGATACTTTTTCCCGGAAACGAAAAAGCGCGTCATTATATAATACGACTTTAAACCATGTTTCCGGCACTGTAAAGACCTTTCTCCTTAAGGCGTCCGCGCCCGCCTCCCCATCTTCCTGAAAGCCGCCCGGACTTCCGGCGGTAACTTTCAAAAGCCATAAATAATGAAAAACTGGCGGCGGTTACACTTGCTTTCAAAATACCTGTTTGGTATAATAACCTTTGCGAGGAAGACAGAAATAAAAATTTTTTTAATCAAACCTGTCGGAGTGGCGGAATAGGCAGACGCGCACGTTTGAGGGGCGTGTGGGTAACCGTGCGGGTTCAAGTCCCGCCTCCGACACCACCAAAAAACCGCGCATCAGAATGCGACTTTCAATGTAATCCTTTAGTAGTTGCGCTTTTTTTTCTAAAGCTGGTTTAGTAAGAGCCAGCTGTTTTGTTCTCTACTCTAAAATTTTTTCCTTGAGTTAATCGCAGCGTTGTTGATGACTTGCGCCGTATTAAAAGGCAATAATGCGAACCTGAAGAATGTCACAGTAATTCAGGGGAATAGCAGGAAAGATTGATAATCACATAGGGGTCCTGATCAGACATTACTGCCGTGGGGACCATTGCTTATTGCCCGTATCTCCCGCCCGTCCGGTTGACACATAAAGCGAAATATTTTTTGGACTTATGCCTTTTTGAAGGAAATCGGCGGTAATTTGTCAAAGTATGTCATTTGAGCACACACCGGATTTACCGCCACGGTCGTAGAAGAACTGCAAAAGCGGGCCAATCCTGAACAACAGCAGCTTTCTTTTCTTAATAATTAAGTAGAATCTGAAGTAAAATATATAGAAAAAGACCTTTGCATAAAGAATTTAATGCAAAGGTCTCTTAATTTGCTTGCTTGACCTAACATAGCCGAACTTGCGGAGGGAAACGTTATGAAATACGAACAACACTGGTATTCTCTGAACATTGACGAAACCTGCCTGAAGCTTGGGACCCACCCGGAGCGGGGGCTAGATAATAATGAGGCTGCCGGCCGTTTAAAAAATTTCGGTCCCAATGCCCTTCAGGAAAAGCCCCCGCGCAGCCTTTTATCCATGTTTATCGCCCAGGTTAAGGAAACCCTGGTTTTGATCCTGATTGCCGCGGCCGTTATATCGGGTTTTCTTGGCGAGTGGGAGGACTCCCTTGTTATCATTGCGATCGTGATTCTAAACGCAGCAATTGGAATATTTCAGGAAAACAAGGCGGAAAACGCGCTTAAAGCTTTAAAGGATATGACCAAGCCTTTTGCCAAAGTAGTCAGGGGTGAGAAAGTCTTGCAGGTCAACGCCGAGGAAGTGGTCCCCGGCGACCTCATACTGGTAGAGGCAGGCGACCTGATCCCGGCCGACGCAAGGTTAATTGAAGCAGCCTCGCTGCAGGCCGACGAATCCGCCCTGACCGGCGAATCTTTGCCGGTGGAAAAAGAGACCGGCGTGATAAAAACCGAACAGGTATCTGTAGGAGATCGCAAAAACATGCTCTTTATGGGTACAACCGCAACCGGCGGACGCGGCAAAGCCGTTGTGGTGGCGACAGGTATGAAAACCCAACTGGGCCGTATCGCCCAACTGCTTGATGAGGCAGTTCAGGAATCCACCCCCCTGCAGCAGCGGCTGGAAAAGATGGGAAAAACACTGGGTATGGTCGCCTTGGCCATTGTGGCGCTGGTATTTTTCCTGGGATTGTGGCGCAGAGAAAATTTACTGGACATGTTCATGATTGCCATCAGCCTTGCTGTGGCAGTAGTCCCTGAAGGTCTGCCTGCAGTGGTAACCATTGTCCTGGCTCTCGGCGTGACCAGAATGAGCCGCCGCAAGGCTATTGTCAGAAAACTGCCGGCAGTGGAAACACTCGGCACAGCCACTGTAATCTGCTCTGACAAAACAGGCACCCTTACAAAAAATGAAATGACCGTGACAAGAATTTACGTTGCGGACAAATTATATGAAGTCACCGGAAGCGGCTACGTTCCCGAAGGAAAAATCCTGGATCGGGGCGGAAATGAGGTTTCGCTTGTAAGCGATGAAAACCTGGAACTGATTGTTACCGGCGGTTTGTTAAACAACAATGCGGAGTTGGAGGACGACGGAAAGAGCTATCGCGTGGTTGGAGACCCCACTGAAGGCGCTTTGGTGGTCGTTGCGGCCAAAACAGGCTTGTCGAGAAAGGCAGCCGGCAAAACAAATCCCCGGCTGGCCGAGATTCCCTTTGATTCGATCCGTAAAATGATGACAACCTTCCACCGCATGGACGGATTTGTCCGGTCTTTTACCAAGGGGGCGCCAGATGTGCTCTTAAGGCGCTGCACCAGTGTATTGACACAAAACGGGACTGCCGGCCTCAATGAGGAAACCCGGAACAACCTCATGAAAGTAAATTCTGAATTGGCGTCACAAGGACAGCGTGTACTGGCTCTGGCCACCCGCCTTTGGCCCGAAATACCGGACAGCCTTTTGCCGGAGACGGCAGAGCAGGACCTGACGTTTGTCGGCTTCTTTGCCATCATGGATCCCCCCCGCACCGAGGCCAAAGAGGCGGTGGCACGGTGCCGCAGGGCAGGAATCCGTACTGTAATGATAACCGGTGACCATCCGGAGACCGCCAAAACCATCGCAAGGGAACTGGGCATACTGCAGCCGGGCGACGACAGCCTGACAGGCGAACAGCTTGACCAAATGAGCGAAGATGAGTTGAGACAGGCGGCAAACCGCGTTACTGTCTACGCCAGGGTATCCCCCGAACACAAACTGCGCATCGTTGAAGCATTGAAGCATCACGGTCATATTGTAGCCATGACAGGTGACGGCGTTAACGACGCCCCGGCCCTCAAACGGGCCGATATCGGGGCATCCATGGGCATCAGTGGAACCGAGGTGGCAAAGGAAGCCTCGGACATGGTCCTTCAGGATGATAATTTTGTTACAATTGTAAAGGCGGTGGAAGAAGGGCGAACCATATACAACAATATCCGCAGCTCCATACAGTACCTTCTTTCCTGCAATACCGGAGAAATTGTTGCAATTCTTTCGTCGCTGCTGTTTGGACTGGGCAGCCCCTTAAACCCTATCCAGATCCTGTGGCTCAACCTGGTTACCGATGGGCCGCCCGCACTGGCTCTGGGGCTGGAGCCTCATAAAAAAGGAATTATGAATAAGCCGCCCCGCAAGCCCAAGGAAAGTTTATTCTCCGGAGGCGTGGGTGTAAAAATAATATGGCAGGGCGCCATGATCGGACTGCTGTCCCTTACCGCTTACTGGGTGGCTCTCCGTTGGGGCCGAACCCTCGAAGAAGCCCGCACCATGACTTTCGTAACGATGTCACTGTCACAATTGGTGCATTCGTTTAACGTAAGGAGCATCGAGCATTCCCTCTTTGCAATAGGGCCCGGCACGAACCGGAGTTTGATTTTTGCGCTCGCAGTTTCATTGATGGCGCTGTCAATAGTAATATTCGTGCCATTTCTCAGAGGTATTTTTGAAACAGTTATACTCCGCCCTTCGGACTGGGCGGTTGTTCTCGGTTTAAGCGTTATGCCGCTGGTGTTGGTTGAAATAAGCAAACAGGTTCGCAGACAAGTCCCGGTTTCCGGGGAGGTTTAAAACTCTCAAGGCAAGGGTCTAACACAAATCAAGGGTATAAAAAGTCGTTGGAGACAATCCCCAACCACTTTTGCCGCCTGACCGATTTCCAGCCGGCGCACCATCGCCCGAATAGTTGCGGACTTGTTGTCAGCAGCAAGAGCTTGACAAAAATGATCGGGTGCCGACCACTTTTCCCTGTCGAGGCGACTCATACCGTTATATGTGTTTCAACAGATCCGCTTTAGAAGACAGGCCATGTTCCTGCCGAGGGTTTGAAAAGTCTCCACGCCCTCCTGATCTTTCAGCACGTCCCCGGGCTCCATGCCGATACCTGTGTTCCAGTAGTTGGAACAGGGGATTATCATCTGGGATATGCCGAAAAAGAAATTCACCGCGGAGTAGGCGAAGGTGGCCCCCGCGCGGCGCACCGAAATCACCGCCGCACCAGCCTTTCCCTTGAGCATGTCGTCGTTGGCCTTGGCAACCATGCCGCACCGGTCAATGAAGGCTTTGACCTCGGTGGAAACGTTGCTGAAGTACACCGGCGACCCGATCAGGATACCGTCGGCAGCCAGCGCCTTTTCAATGAAATGGTTCATTTCGTCATCTTCCCGGGCGCATCGTTTGTCCTTCGTCTCATGGCATCTGAAGCACGCCCTGCACCCCGCCAGCATCTTTCCGCCCAACTGAACCATCTCACCCTCGATACCCTCTTTACCCATAACCTCCAAAACCGTCCGAAGCGAGTGGAAAGTATTGCCCCGGGGACGGGGACTCCCGTTAAAAGCAACTACTTTAATCGTCATTGTCAGTTCCCCCTTGCCAAAAAAATTTTTTATTCCGCCTTACGGCCCGATACAACTGCCACTTTCCGGCAGTCTTCAATAAAAATTATATGTTTTAAGAAGGAAAACCACAAGACAATCTGGGACGGCCGTCGAAGCCAAACCGTCTTTCCCCGCAAGTGCGGTAAGCGGAGGCATAAGTCCAAACACAGTCTAATTGATTGAATCCCCTTTCTATGTTAGAATTCTTACTGTAATAATTCTAATCAAATAACAGATAAACGACAGGCACAAACACGAGTTGCGGGGAGGCAAAAGTGTGAAAACAGAGCCGGGAATAAATGCAGGTGTAGACAGGGAACTGGCCGGGGAACTGCACAAAATCCTTATAAAGCTCACCGGGCTGCATCACCAGAAGTTTCTGCGCGCCTTCCGGGCCGGTGGAAGCTGTGGTACAAAGCTAAAGAAGAACCAGGAAAAATTAATTGCCTTTCTTTTCTTCGAAGGGCAAGCGACTCCAAGTGAACTCAGCAGAAAACTCGATCTGGAGAAGGGGGGAGTTACCACACTTTTGGATTCTTTAGAGGAAGCGGGACTTGTCAACAGAGTGGAGGCGCCCGGCGACCGGCGAAAAAATATAGTTATACTCACCGGCCGGGGAAGGGCTCATATGGAAAAGGTCATGTCCGAACACCAGGAAATACTTCTAAATATCCTGAAGAGACTCGACAGGCCGGAAGTTGAGGAATTGACGGCTAATTTGTCGAGAGCGGCAGAAATAATCGAACGACTGTGAAAGGAAGATGCGATATGACAGACGGACGTTCCCGGGAACTTGAGTCCGCCCCAATCGGGCGCTTGCTGTGGCGCTTTTCATGGCCGGCCATAGTGGGAATGATGTGCAATGCCCTCTATAACGTGGTAGACCGGGCCTTCGTGGGACGCGGGGTCGGCACCCTGGCCATTGCCGCCACGACCGTGGCCTTTCCCATAATGATAATATTACTTGCTTTATCCCTTTTGATTGGAGTAGGCGCCACCGCCCTGATTTCCATCCGGCTGGGAGAACAAAAAAAGGAAGAGGCCGAAATTGTGGCAGCCAACGCCACAGCATTGCTGATCCTGTTGCCTCTATTGTTTTCAATATTTTACTTGTTATCTTCGGAATCAGTTTTGCGGCTGTTCGGCGCCAGTACCGAGGTTCTTCCTTACGCCCGCGATTTCACGCACATCATTATGCTGGGGTCGGTATTCGGAAGCCTCAGCATGGGAATGAACAATTTCATCCGGGCGGAAGGCAATCCCTTGATGGCCATGTCCACACAGGTGCTGGGCACCCTGATCAACATAATATTGAATTATACGTTCGTTTTTCAGCTGGGAATGGGGATCAAAGGCTCGGCTCTGGCAACCGTGCTGGGTCAGTTGTTTTCCACGGTATGGGTACTGAGCTATTATTTGACCGGCCGCAGCCTTATTAAATTGAGGCTGAGAAACTTCCGGCCACGGCTGACGATTCTCTCAAGCATCGTTTCCATAGGTTTCGCCCCGTTTGCCATGCAACTGGCCACCTGTCTGCAACAGGTGATCCTGAATAAATCCGTTTCGGCGCACGGCGGCGATATGGGTCTTTCCGCGGTAGGAATACTGATGAGTATCATCACGTTATTGTTCATGCCCATTCTGGGTATCAGCCAGGGCGCACAGCCGCTCATCGGATTCAATTACGGCGCCCGCCGGTTCGGCCGGGTAAAGGCGACCCTGAAAAAAGCGGCGACCGCCGCCAGTTGCGTTTCCGTTACCGGTTACCTGATTATGCACATCTGGCCGGACGAGATCGCGGGAATATTTACCAAGGGCGATATTGCCCTTACCAGAATGACCGCGGACGCGATGGGCGTGTTCTTCTGCATGGTCTTCGTGATCGGCTTTCAAATCGTATGCTCGCACTATTTCCAGGCCGTGGGCAAGGCGGTGCAGGCGGCCATACTCAGCCTGTCCCGGCAGGTCCTGCTGTTCATCCCGCTGCTGCTTATCCTCCCCCGTTTCTGGGGCATAAACGGCGTATGGAGAACGGCTCCCATTGCGGACGGTCTTTCAGTCCTGATCACAGCCGTCTTCATTGCAAACGAAATGAAGCCCTTGTCCGAAGAAACATCCACCTGAAACAACTTTTACCTGCGAGGGGGAGATGTTTTTATGAAGGATGGTTGAGCACAGACATGATCTGGGAACTCGTGTTTCAATTCCTTATAGGCAGGCTAAAAACAATACCGGATCCTCGCCGGCCAGGTGGTGGCCGGCGAAGTTTCAATTCCTTATAGGCAGGCTAAAAACTTTCTATGACTTCTACTACTCCGGCTGCTTTCGCGGGTTTCAATTCCTTATAGGCAGGCTAAAAACCCTGACCGTCGCGGAGCTGGTGGACTGGCTCCGCGAGTTTCAATTCCTTATAGGCAGGCTAAAAACCCGGACTGAGCCGGGCTTTTTCTTTTTTTTCAGAAAAGTTTCAATTCCTTATAGGCAGGCTAAAAACTTCAACCCGCCGGCAAAAAACCAGCGGGAACTGTTTTGGTTTCAATTCCTTATAGGCAGGCTAAAAACGGAAGTTAGGTAGTATGGAAATTATTACCGCGAAGGGAGGTTTCAATTCCTTATAGGCAGGCTAAAAACACGGGCTTGGGTGGTACGGCGAGCCCAAGTCCGTTGAGTTTCAATTCCTTATAGGCAGGCTAAAAACGCATGGCCGGGCCGTGTGACTCTTGCGTACTATTTCGCTTGTTTCAATTCCTTATAGGCAGGCTAAAAACCGTGAGGGTCATAGTTGCCGGTGTGGTCCCCCGTTGTTTCAATTCCTTATAGGCAGGCTAAAAACCCATCATGTTGCCCAAAAAATAAGGCCTTTTTGCTTTGGTCTGTGTGTAATTTTTAATTTTAACTTTCTTAACGATCCCGTTGCCGCAAGGTTTTTAACATCCCGAAGCTGTCGTCGTTCCCCCGGCATTTCTGCGCTACCGGTGTTCGACGACAATTTCCACTCGGCTTTCATATCAAATTATATTTTCATCCCCGCCTTTCTTCAAGCCTATTATTTCCCGGGAAGAATATTTCGTCGTACGCAGGTGATAAAAAATAACCGAGTCCTCGTCTTTCCTGATAATTCTCTCCAATTCCATCTTCAACTTCTTTAAATTAGCGTCGGAAATCTCCCCTTCGAATACGGAGTTCTGTACCCAATTAAGGTACTGGCGGCACTTTTTCAGGACCTTGGCCACCCTTTTTTGGTTGACATCGTAAACCAGGATAACAAACACGGCAGGGTCACCAGCCTTATTTATAATAACATGCCAACCGACTAATCCTTCTCGGTGGCCGGCGTCTAATTATTTTACCACCTGGCCACAAAGGCCTGGTATTCCTTTTCACCGATCAGGTGTTTTTCCAGTTTGTACAACTCCAAACGGATCAACCTGCGGTAAGAGACCGGCCGTCCAATATCCCTGTGGTTGATGGTGGTCTTCAGCTTCTCGTCCAGGTTCTCCACAAAGCATTTTCTAGCCTTTTCTTTCATCATTACACCTTCTGTATCCCGTTCGAAATCGTCTTTTGTAATCATCCTTTTCCCAAGTAGGGTAAAAATCAGCCTGTCTACTATAACCGGCTTGAATATTTCGGCTATATCCAGGTTCAGCGTAAAGCGGCGGAAATTAGTGGCATGCAGATAGCCGATGCGAGGGTCCAAGTGGGTTTTGTAGATTTCGCTGAGACAGATGGTGTACATGAGAGAGTTTCCAAAACTAATCAGGGTGTTTAAATAATTTTTCGGCGGGCGGCGGCTGCGCTCCTGGAAGGCAAAGTCAGGGTTGCCCACTATTTTATCAAAGGCCTGATAGTAATGCTCGCGGATATTTCCCTCCAGGGCCATCAGAACTGAGGTATCTTTGCATTCTTCTATAGGCGCAAGCAGATTTTCCACGGCATTTATTTTGCCGGCCACATCCTTTTCCCGGTTACGGTAGTATTTTAAGACCTGTCGGATGTTTTTGGCCGCGCCACGCACAAACTCCTTCGCGATGGCCAGTCGTTTTTCTTCATCCAGGTAGTGTTCCGCCTGTCTTAAAGTCATGTAACCGGAGTTCAGGTGTTCGCGCGGGTAGAAGGAGCCCATGTAATAGCCGTGGTAATTAAAGAAGTGCAGGGTAATCTCTTTTATAGAAAGAAATTCCAGGAGCTTTTTGTTTAGGTCTACTTCGCCGAAAATCATAATCTCACCGGTATCCTCGACCGGGATGAAGCGCCTGCCTTCCTCTGTCTCGAAGTAAAGCGTGTTGTCTTTGCGGGAAAGTTCGCCATTGGAGAAAATGTAAAGGGTCTTTTTCACAATCATCCACCCCCCGCCTGATGATAAAGATCAGGACCAGCAAAATTCAGCATAAGCACACTTCTTACACAAGTTTATCCTCACCGGCGCCGGCGGACCGGGCAGGTAAAGGATGCGCAGGATCTCACGGCGCACCTTGTCCAGTTCCAGTTCCGTTTGTTCGTCCAGCACCACTTCTTCTTTGCGCTTTTCCCTGGGGAAGCGCAATTCGCCCCTGGCCACGACGCCGCGCTGCTTCAACTCGCTCAGGTAGAACGCCAGCTGCATGCGGGCGCTTTTGAGGTATTTGGAGCTTTTTTTGACTTCCCCGATGACCAGACCCTCATCTGTGGCGCGAAAAACGTCCATTTTGCTGTGGCCCACCAGCAGTTCCTTGCGCTCCCGCGGGTAGGAATAATCCTGGATGAAGCGCCCCAGGCTGACGTTGGCGTCGTCTTCGTCCGGATTGATCTGGTGGCCGATCAGCCAGACCTGCCTGGGACAGATACAGTAGTACCACACCAGGGTGCCGCTGACGTTTATTTCCTGGTTATCCACTATAAGAACCACCCCATGGGTCAGATAAAAATAACATTTTCCAGGTCCATAAAGTGCTTATCACTGGTGGCAACCCGGCAATTCAAAGTTTTTGCTGTGGCGTACACTATCGCGTCAGCCATCGGGAGTCTGTTTTTTATACTAAGTCCGGCAGCCAGCAGCGATAGGCCGGCAGTCAGTTCGACAACCATTGTATTGTTCATTTGCGCGGCGACTATGAGAGCTGTTTCCTCGCCAAGTTCCCGCAAGACTTTTTTGTACACCTCATAGATCACAATGGAAGGGGTGACAATATCGCAGTAATCCATCAGGTATTTCGCATATTCACCGGATTTTTCCCCGTCGGTAAGGAACTCAATCCAGCCGCATGAATCAACAAGGATCATAACCTTTCCTCATCTTCTCTGACTCCGGAAGTATCCATCCCTTTCAAAAAGCCCCTCATTTCAGAAAGGGGCACTTCCGGCACGAGACTAATCACCCGGCCCCTCACCACCACCTTCAGCTTTTGACCCGCCTTTAGGCCGAGCTGTTTTCTTACTTCCCGGGGGATAACGATTTGAAATTTACTGGATATGGTTACTTCTCCCATATGCATCACCTGTTTTACTTATTTTATATCGATAAATAAATCGTACTACATCTTTATTATTTTAGCAAGAATTAGCAAGAAGTCAGTCCGGGGATGGATTTTTTGCACCGCAGGAACTATCCCGGCCCTGGGAGACAGCAGCTTGGAATTCATACAAAATATCCATATCCCACGGAAGTTTTGGCCCCGACTCCCTGCTCCTTCATAGCCCGCTCCATCCATTCAACAGCCACCGCCAGGGGAGTCTTACCATCAAACACCCCACCGGCGACAGGCCTATTTTCCTTTTCCTCCACCCCGACCCAAATCATAAAAGTGGTTTTTTCCACCGTTAAAAAGGATATCGGCTTCGGATCATGGTAATCGGCCGGCGGCTGGTCACCGGTGTAATAAGGACTGTAATGCAGGTTCATCACATCCAGGCGGAGGGTGGGGGCGGTGAAGGGGAACGCGTCAAAAAAATGTGCCACGCCCCGGCGCGCGCCGGCAACGCTGTTTTCCGGACTGCCAAAAATAAGGCAAAAGCCCGGATCGGCCAGGGCGCCCCTCTGGCTGTCTCCCTCATCACTACCAAAAAACTCCGCAACCACCATATTCCTGGTCACGCCCTTGACGGCGCTGCCCGGCAGGTAAGGTGCGCCGTAAACATGGTGCAGGGTCATGGCTGTTTCGTACACCGAGGCGCAGCCCAGGCCAACCGCCAGCCGCCAGTCCACCTGCATCTCCCTGGCTTCGCAGGCGAGGCCCATTTCCCGCAAAGCAGCCCTGCGGCGTTCAACCAACTGGGAAAAGGGGACGCCACGGTACCGCTCAGGCTTTAAGCGGATTTCTCTGCCGATCTCATCCAGCCGGTGGCAAAACTTTTTCCCGTCGAAATAGGCTGTCTTGTTCAAAAACAAAGAAATGTTGTCAATAGTGAGGGGATCCGTGATTTTTAAAGTATCCGCGGGCATACAGTAGGGAGGGCAGGCTGTTTCCCCGCTGCCGCAGATTTTTATTTTCCTGGCCGCCGGCCCCTTTTTGCCGTCACCGGGAGTAAATGACACTTCGAGACCTTCAGCCGGCCTTGTATCTTTTGTTATAATATCTGACTTGTGAAAAAAGATGTCCTTTTCAGTACAGTCGTCCTCGTAGGAGATAAACCCATAACCCTTTTCGGCATTGTATTTCTTAATTTTACCTTTAATCTCCATCCGTTTCATCCCCTTCGAGGAGCCCTTCGGCAAAGCGGCGTAGCCAGCCGAACAAGGCCAGGACTCCCCCCGTCACCGCCCGGTATTCGGGAGAAGAAAGGGAAACCAGCACCTTGACCAGGTCCTCGTTTTTGCCGAAGGTCTGTCCGTCGTAACCTTTAAGCCACTGGCCGACTTGCTCATAGAGCAACTGGTGGGGACGCTCCTTTTTAGCACTGATAAAAGCAAATGTAGCCCCCAGACCGTTGGTTTTAATGAGCATGGGGATCTTTCTGGCGAGCGATTTATATTTCGACTGTTTTTTCACACCGTCTTTTTTGTCCGCAGCAAATTCTTCTTTGGCCTCGTTCACCTTTTCATAAGCAAATTGAGCCCGGCTCCGTTCAATGTCTTTTAAAACCGTGCATCCTTCCGGCATGATTTCACCTCCCCTAAACCCAATACCTGCAAATGCTGGTCCAGACCAGGCCTTTGCCTAAAGTGGCGTTGCCCCCCAGTTGAATGACCGGGGGCATATTCTCGGCAACGAAGTCCAACAGGTCCTCTTCTTCTTCTCTTTTCCCTCCGCCGCTTTTCTCATCCTGCCCGAACGGGCCCTTGTCCCCGCTGAGAACAGGTCCGGCCAATACCAGCGAGTACAGTACGGTTTCCTGTGGCAGGTACTCTTCGGTGAACAGTGATTTGTCCGCCACGGTCCCGGTTGCGGGGTCGATTTTAGTCCTGGTCACCACTTCAGTGGATAGGCTCACGAAATCGCGAAAGTCGTCGTCGGAGAGCACCACGATGTCCTTCTTTGCCTTTTCGCGCCAGTACCTGTGGATATCTCCCTCCGGGAATATCCACCCGGACAACCGGTCGGCCAAAGTGGTGCATTTTTCCTCGTCCTGATTTATTGTAAACGTATACTCCTCCAGGACAATCTTATTGTCCCGGACGTACAGGCCGCAATCCTTGGGCGCTCTGTTCGCCGGGGGCACTTCCCAGTCCGTTTTCACGCTGCAAAGGGCCAGGTCCCTCCGCAGGCGCTCCAGCACCCTGGGGCAGGTGAGCCAGGCGAACACGCCCTTCATGGATTTTACCGGGAACAGCAGCAGCCTGGCATCGGTAAAGCCCAGCGCGCCGGCGTGCTTGTCCCCCTCTTCCGGGCCAAAGGTCAGTTCAATGGCTTTTTTCATTTTATCTTCTTCCCTTATCTCTTTGCCGCAGATTATCAACCTGCCCTCTCTTTCTTTCTTTTTTTCAAAGGCTTCCCGGATGCAGCCCTTGACGCCGGAGCCTTCCAGCTTGGGAAACCCGGTGTGCCGTTCCCGCTGCACCGGCAGGTCCACTATGCCCAGGTCAGTCCCGCTGCCGGCGTGCAGCGGCGTCTCGCAGGCAAAAAACAGAGGTCTCGCCGTTTTATACATTCGTCAGCCCCCACTTTCTTTTTCTGGCGTTTTTCATTACTTCTTCCCTGTTTAACGGGGTTTTGATAAATTCTTTGGCGGCCTCCTCATTTTGAAATGTTTTGTAAATGTAAATGCCGCCCATGTCTTCAAAATAGTAAATCCTGTTGGGGTTGTCGCCGTCGTCGTAGACCCTGTGCACACCCTTGGTTTCAGTTTTGTTCGCCCGGATAGTTCTGTCACTGAACTTTTCGGTGATGATCCGCTGGATGTCCTTCTGTTTGTTAATCTCCTCCCAAACTTCGTCGCTGCAGTAAAACTCGAAAATACTTCTCCGGTACTTCTCGTGAAAGATCACACCCAGGGGACTCAAAACCGCCATATCATCCGCTATCTCCACCATGCCCGTCTTTTCCAGTTCGGAAAAAGCGATAAAATTTTTCTTTTTTTCATCGTTGTAGTTTCCGATAATGTTCTCCAGCCGGCCAATTTCCGCGCTGTATTTTTCGAACAATGAATAATTGATTTCCAGCGGCACCTTGGGGATTTCAATCACAGTCTGTGATTCTTCAAAAATGTAATAAATGTCGCAGTTATTGATCAGGCCCATCACTGTCAGGTACGGAATGATCCCTTTATATCCCCCGGCGATATTGAACACAACATCACCAAAATTGCCACCGGCAATATTCTCAACCCTTCTCACAAGACCCGGCAGGCCGGTCAGGACAAACAACTGGTAATTGTCCACCTGGAGGCCGCCGATCACATCTTTTTGGGGGTTGAAATTCAACCGGAACTCTTTACTTCTAGCAAAACTGTCCTGAATGATTTCCGCCGCCAGGGCCGAAACGGCGGTGTCCGTGGCCAGGAGGTAGACATCCAAATTATCGGCCAGTTTTTTTTGAATCTTGTGCAGGCTCTTGATTTCCGCCGAAGCCTCAATGTCATTTTTAGCCCATGGTGCGACTTTCTCCTTAATCTGCCTGATCCTCGGGCCAAGGTTATGATACTCTCTGAAAGGTTTGTTTTTAAGGTATTTTAGCGGGACTTCGATGTCCCTGCTGTTTTCCAGGTAATTATTAAAAAGGGACGTGCCCACAGTGGTGATAACTTTAATCATCTTCCACTCCTCCCACTAAAACATGGCCGAAGCCCTGTTCCGGACAATAATCCGACAGGTTGGCCCGGTGAAAAACCTCCATTACCTCTGACGGGTCACCGCCGGTCACCTCAAAGTAATAGACACTGCCGGCCGGCACCGCCCGGCGCATTACCTTCGGCTTTCCCGCCTGCATATCGAAACCGCCGATGGAAAGATATTTGCCCGTAGCCGCCGTCAACAGCCTCAGCTTGAGGCCGCGGTATTCCCCGGTCAAAGTCTTTTCGTCCAGCCAGCCGGGCAGCCAGCCGCCGGCAAAAAGGGCCGGGGTGGCCAGGTACAGCTTAAACCTGCCGCCACACAATTCCGGAGCGGTAAAGCAAAGCGACTTCTCCACATCCGGGCCGGGGGTCTCATAGAAAACGGCTTTGCCCTCCCCGCCCAGCTTCAACAGGCCCCTTTCCGGCAGGTCCAGGCCGGTAAAGTCCACCAGGATGGAAGTTGCCTGGTTTTCTGAACCCTTCCGCATCCGCGGCTCCAGCCGCCGCATTGTCACCCGGTAAAGCATATGGTCCTTTGCCGTTCCGGTGGCCTTATCGCGGCCGATGCCGGTTTTGGGCTCCGCCAGGACAAAATCCGAAAGGAGGATATAATGAAATTCTTTCTGGCTGGCGTTCAGGTAGCCAGCCATTGCATAATAATCCAGCAGGCCTCCGT
>DAOOVD010000024.1:0-37051 GCA_035369845.1 Bacillota bacterium
CATCAGGCGGCAGAGCCCCAACGTGTTCAGGATGCGCCTGCTGGGCGCTGAGGTGATCCCGGTGTGCAGCGGGAGCAGGACGCTGAAGGACGCCATGAACGAGGCCATCCGCGACTGGGTGACCAACGTGCGGCACACTTACTACATGATCGGATCGGTGGCCGGACCCCATCCCTACCCGGTGATGGTGAGGGATTTTCAGTCGGTGATCGGGATTGAGACGAGGGCTCAGGTGCTGGAGCAGGCCGGCCGCCTTCCGGATTGTATCGTGGCCTGCGTGGGCGGCGGCAGCAACGCGATGGGAATTTTTTATCCTTTTCTCGCCGAACCCGAAGTAAGGCTGGTCGGAGTCGAGGCGGCGGGGCGGGGGTTGGATACGGGGGAACATGCGGCGACTTTAAGCCGCGGCTGCCCGGGTGTGCTGCACGGCTCGCTGAGCTATGTTTTGCAGGATGAGGAAGGCCAGATTCAATGCGCTCATTCGGTTTCGGCGGGATTGGACTACCCCGGCGTCGGGCCGGAGCATTCGCATCTTAAAGAAAGCGGACGGGTTGAATACACATCGGCAACTGATGCGGAAGCGCTGGAGGCGTTCAGACTGCTCGGCCGGACCGAAGGGATCATTCCGGCCCTGGAGAGCGCCCATGCCCTGGCTGAAGCGATGAAAATCGCGGCCGGACTACCATCCGACAAAATTATCGTCGTCAACCTCTCCGGCCGGGGCGACAAAGACATCCCGGCGGTTGCCGGCGATCCGGGGGTGAACATATGAGCAGGAACGGCATGATTTCAGAATGCCTGGACGGCCTGCGCGCGGCGGGGAAGAAAGGGCTGATCGCCTTTATCACCGCGGGCGATCCGGGTTTGGCGGAGACGGTTGAAATTGCGCTGAGCATGGCCGGGGCGGGGGCGGACATCATCGAACTGGGCATTCCCTTTTCCGATCCGCTGGCCGACGGACCGGTAATCCAGCAGGCTTCCCAAAGGGCGCTTGCCCGCGGCGCCACGATCCCGCGGATCCTCGAGACGGTGCGGGAAATAAGAAGGCGCTGCGGCAAGCCGCTGGTCCTGATGGGCTATTACAACCCCATTTACAGGTACGGTGCGGTGCGGTTCGCGGCGGATGCGTCCGGGGCCGGAGTCAACGGGGTAATTGTTCCGGACCTGCCTTACGAGGAGTCCGGCCCGCTGAGGGATGCGGCGCGGGAAGCGGGGGTGGACCTCATCCCCCTTGTGGCCCCCACCACTACCGGCCGGAGACTGGCGAGAATTGCCGCGGCTGCCCGGGGCTTTATATACTGCGTTTCGGTGACTGGCGTGACCGGCGCCAGGGAGGTAATCGAGACCGATCTTGAGGCGTTTACCGGCCTGGTGCGCTGGCACACCGCCCTGCCGCTGGCCCTGGGATTCGGTATCGCCGGCCCGGAACAGGCGGTGCGGGTTTCGGCGCACTGCGACGCTGTGGTGGTTGGAAGCGCCATAGTGAGCATAATTGCAGAATACGGGAAAGATCCGTCCGCAGGCCGGGAAGCGGCGGCTCTGGTCGGGCGAATCAGGGCCGCGCTGGATGAAGGAAGGCTATAATTTGCTCGGTGATTAAAAAGGTGTTGATTTTTTGTGTTTTGTATGGAAAGATTTTAATTATAGCACTGTAGAAGTATAGCACTTGCAGAAGCCGGTACGGCAGGACGGTTTTGCCGGGGGAGATCAACCCCGGAACGGCGCGGAATCCGGACAAAAGGGAAGTACGGAAGAACGGCAGGGGGGGTCGGCAGGTATGTACTTATGGTCAGGATAAGCACTCCTCTCGGGGGTGTTTTATTCATAAGGTATTGACTGAATATTAATTAAGGTACAATAAAAGTTTCCTGCTGTTGAAGCCGCTGCTCTATTGCGTAGCGTCGTCAAATGAACTCAGCGCAGCGAGGCTGCGAATTGGATGAGCGGACAGGACGTCCGCGAAAGCCTGAACCGAACCATGGACGGTGAGTTGAGGGCGGTCCAATTTCGCCCGAAGCAAGCTGTTAGTTCAATCGACGCGGAGCACTTTGAGCCAAGCGGTTTCAACACAGGAAAAGCCTCGTCAACAGTTCAATTCAGGGGGTTGTTAAGTTGATTGTGGTAATGAGCTACGGCGCCACTGAAAACGAAATTGAATCGGTGCTGGTCCGGCTGGAGAGGTCGGGTTTCCAAATCCACCTTTCCCGCGGGGTTGAACGCACCATCATTGGCGCCATCGGAGACAAAACCCGTATCGGGGATATCGGGCTGGAGGCGATGCCGGGCGTGGAGAAGGTGGTCCCCATTCTCCAGCCCTACAAGCTTGCCAGCAGGACTTTCCAGGAAGAAGGAACGGTAATCAGGGTTGGCGACATCGAAATCGGAGGCGAAACCGTTCACGTAATAGCCGGCCCGTGCGCGGTCGAAAACAGGGAACAGCTATTGACGACGGCGAGGCTGGTCAGGGAAGCGGGCGCCACCATGCTGCGCGGCGGCGCCTTCAAGCCCAGGACTTCTCCGTATTCCTTCCAGGGTCTGGAGGAGGAGGGCTTGAAGCTGCTTGCCGAAGCCCGGCAGGAGACCGGGCTGCTTGTGGTTACCGAGATTATGGACGCCAGGACGCTGCCGATGGTTGCCGAATATGCGGACATACTGCAGATTGGCGCCAGAAACATGCAAAACTTCTTTCTCCTGAAGGAAGTGGCCAAGGTGGATAAGCCGGTCATATTGAAAAGGGGCCTGTCGGCCACCGTTGAAGAGTGGCTGATGGCGGCTGAATATATCATGTCGGGCGGAAATTACAACATAATTCTGTGCGAGCGCGGCATCCGCAGTTTTGAAAGTTACACCAGGAACACCCTGGACCTTACCGCCGTAGCCGTGGTGAAGCACCTGTCTCACTTGCCGGTGATTGTCGATCCAAGTCACGCCATAGGCAAGTGGCGCTTCGTGCCGGTCATGGCCAGGTCAGCCGTGGCTGCCGGCGCAGACGGGCTGCTTGTAGAGGTGCACCCGAACCCGTCCGAGGCTCTCTGCGACGGCCAGCAGTCTCTGACGCCGGGCAATTTCGCCGCAATGATGTCCGACTTGAAGAGGGTTGCAGAAGCAGTGGGCAGAAAGATGTAATGCCCGTGCACCCTGTTTGTCAAAATTGCTCTTGCCTTTTTATCGAGCCCGGTCTATAGTATTTAATAAGTTTACATGACAACGTCAGTGAAGGAGAAAAGTAAACAGGTTCCAGTTCCCCAGGGAGGGAGCGCCGTTGACTGGAAGCGCTCCCGGAGTCTGCCCTGTCGAAGTTCTCTCCGGAGACGCCGGCTGAAACCGCCAGGCGCGGCAAGTAGGTTTGGCCGTAGGCTCCCGACGTTACCCGGGAGGGGGTATCGGAATATTTGTTCCCGTACTCTGAATTTAAAGCGGGTACCGTAGTTTTTTACGGGCCAACCGGGGTGGTACCGCGGAAAGCATTTGAGCTTCTCGTCCCTGAACGGATGAGAAGCTTGTTTTTTCAGGGCGTATACGGTTGCAACAACTCCCGTGAAATATTCCCGTGCCTCGAGAGCGGGCCGTTTCGGCCAATCAGGGTGGTACCGCGGAAGCCTGCCGCTTTCGTCCCTTGTTTTCAGGAAGCGGCAGGTTTGTTTTATTTGCCGGGAAAGGGTGATACGAATTGTACAAAATCGGATACCTCGGGCCGCGCGGCACTTTTTCGGGAGAGGCCGCCGGCCTCTACAGGGCGGGCAGGAACTGGGAATTGGCGGATTGCGCCTCCATAGACGAAATTTTCACGGGCGTTGCGGAAGGAAGGCTCGACGAAGGAGTCGTCCCGGTGGAAAATTCAACCGAGGGTTCCGTCAGCGCGGTGCTTGACCTGCTCGCAGGCCCGTTCAGCCTGGCGGTGCGCGGGGAAATTATCCTGCCTGTCTGCCAGTCCCTGATGACCCGGCCCGGAGTAAAGCTTGAGCAGGTGGAGAGAGTTTTTTCCCATCCGCAGGCGCTGGCCCAGTGCCGGAATTTTTTACGGCAAAGGCTTCCTTTTGCTTTGCCGGCGGAGTGTTCCAGCACGGCGGCGGCTGCCGCGCAGGTGGCCGCGGACATCTGTCCCTCGGCGGCTCTGGGTCCGGCCGGGGCCGCCGCGGAGTACGGCCTGCAGGTTGTCGTGCCGGCCGCCAATGATTATCCGGACAACGTCACCCGCTTTTGGGCGGTTGGAAGGGAGCAACTGCCGGATCTCCTGGAGCACGACTGCAAAACCTCCATCATTTTCGGCGTTGAGCACCGGCCCGGAGCGCTGTACGCGGTGCTCCGGGAATTTGCCCTGCGCGATATCAATCTCACCCGCATAGAATCGAGGCCGGCGAAGAGAAATCTCGGCGATTACATGTTCTTCATCGATTTCGCGGGGGGGCAGGGACAGGCGGCGGTCCGGGAGGTTTTGCGCGAAGTGGCGGCAATTACGTGCGGGCTGAAGATATTGGGTTCTTATCGAATATGGGGCCGGCCTTGAATGCTTTTGTGCCGGCCGCCCGGCGCTGCGTAATGCCGTTTACACTGACGAAGGCGTCGTTCTCGCCAGTGATAGTTTGCAAAGTGCCTTGAGGTTGAAACGCTCGCTCGGGTGCTTCGCGACGCCTTTGCATGGTGTTGTTTAAACAGTCTCCAGACGGGCGGCAATGTAAGACCGCAAGCTGTTGTACGCCTCGTTTATTTCTCCGGTGCCGGGCAGGCTCCGGGTGATCTTTTCAAGGCAGCGGTTTTCGGCAATCTCCGCCAGAGCGTAGGGGAAATTGATGTCGTACACCCATGACAAAATCAGAAGCTTTCTGTCGTTGTAGTTTTTCATGTCGGAGTAGCTGCACCCCTGCCGCCGGATCAGGTTTTCGACGAGGACGGCGGAATAACCGGGGGTTTCCGGAAGGTCTGATTCAAACAGCGGGCTGGGATTGTAGGTGTAATAGTTTGCGAACGAATCCATGATGTCCAGCTTGTCGGCATCGCGGACAAGACGGCAGAAAAGCAAGGCGCGGCCTCCCAGGTCCGGCGGCAGCTTGAACATGTTGTGACATCCGACTGCCGTCAATATCAATTCCTGCTCTTCCTCCGCGAGCGAAGACAGCACGCCGGCTGTTTTCAGCTCACGCACGCCGAGCAGGGCGTGGTTTTCCGAACGCCTGTCGTTGAAAGTGCGGTAAACGGTGAACTGCCTGAATCGCCCGATGTCGTGGAACAGCGCGGCGGTTTCAGCCAGGCGGATATCTTCACTGTCCAGGTCCAGGGAAAGACCGATCCGGACTGTTTTTTCGCATACTCTCAACGTGTGTTTTTCCTTTTGCCCGATCCCCGCCTGGATGGAGGGATCGTTGTTGTAGAAGCCTTTTATATAGGTTTTAAACCAGTCCTTTAATTCAAGCAGTTGTTTTTCAAGCAACGGCTGGCTCCTTTCCTTTGCAGGCCGGTTTTTGGCGGAAGCAACTTGTCACGCCGGCGGGCCGTGTCGGCGCTTTCTGTCCGCTCTTAATGCCGGCAAAATGGATTATTTTGACTTCGGCTTGCGCGGGTTCTCCTTGGCGCGGACGGCCGCCAGCATGCCTTCCTTCAGCGGCAGTTTTACCCGCTGCCCGCTGAAGTAGTATTTTTTGCCGTCATGCTCGATCTGGCCGAACTGCCAGCCCGCATTCCTCTCTTCTTTGGAAACGGGCACGAAAATCTCCAGGTAATCTCCTTTTGTAAGTTCCCGCGCGGCCAGGGTAAAATGGCCGTCCGGGTTTAAAGCAAGGCGGCCCTCGGACCTGTTAAGCTGCAAGTATTTGACCTTCTGTCTGAAACGGAAGACGCTGTCCGAGCTTTCCTCGCACAGGTCGATCAATTCTTTGAGCTCGGCCTGTTCGAGGTTTTGCAGTTTATCCAGATAGGGGTGAAGCGACCTTACCTCACGCATCTTGTCCGTTACCTGGGTCAGCAAGTCGTTCAGTTCCCTCATTTTCTCCCTTACAATACCGTAAAAGTCCATTCCCGCACCTCCCCTTGCAGCAGGGCGCCGAAAACCCGCCGTCCTGTTTTTAATTCTAGTATAACCTCTAATTTACTGGAAAACCACCGGTTATTCGCTTGTTTGTGCAATTGCTTCAAGAACGGGATGAACTGAAGTTTTAAAATGAAGCGTCGGGGAGGAAAAAGCCGGTTCACGAAGAAATTTCTAGTAAAAAACATGAAGAGAGACAATGGATCATGGCCGGTTCCGGAAAAGGAAAATTTTTTCACAACCTTGACGTCATGGCGATAATAATTGCCAGTGTGGCGGCTATCGTTCTTCATCACCTGGGGATAATTCCGGAAACGTACGTCGTCTCCCTGCTGCTGTTGCTTCTGGCCCTGCACGCGCTGCAGGACGCGATCAGAGGGGAAGAAACCAGGGAGAACCTGAATATAATCAGGCAGAACGTGCTGGTCGGCGCTTCGGAAGTGGAGCTGATCAAGCCCAGCGAGCTTTTGGCGCGGACGGAGGAATTCGCCCTGCGGAACAGGGGCGAGATCTGGTGGTTCAACGCTTGTTTGACGATGTTCTGTTCACAACGGCTTTTTGACGGGTTGCTGAAGATCTCCATAGAAAGTTCCCGCACTTCAAAGATTATTTTTGTGTTGAGGCCCGCCATGAGGGAAATATGGGAGCGGGAAATCCTCCCGGAAATAGAAAAGTGCGCGGGCAAAGAGAAGGTTTTGGAGCCGGTCTGGTGCGATGTGGAGGAGAGCATAGCCTTTCAAATGATCGACGTGGGCGTTGGAAAGGAAGAAAAAGAGGCCCTTTTGACTTTCTGGGGCGAACCTTTCATGATGGACCTCGGAGAGCGAGGCGAACACGTTCCGAGGTACCTGATTCACGTCAAGAGCCACTCTGAACTGATTCCCCGCTTAAAGGACATTTTCATCAGGTGCAGGCTGAAAAGGTAGGCAGCCAAATCACCGTTTTGCGCGGGATGGCGTTTTTTCTCAGATGCTCGCGCATTTATTTTTTTTCTTGACAAGCCGGTGGGAAGTATTGTATATTTTATTTAAGGACTAAAAAGGTCTTATTTATCCACAAGATAACAGGGCTTGCGTGTTGAAAAAACGGCCTGAGCTGAACTGAAGCTGCGGCCGGGTGAATGCGCCGCGGGGCGCTTGCCCCGGCTCGTAACGGAGGTGATTCAAGGGCCCGCGGGTTGCCGGCTTTTGTTTGTGAGAAGACGCGAACGTCCCGGCAGAGATGTTGGAGCGCGCCGGCTGCCGGAAGTAGCCCGGGGGAAATATTCAAAACCTACCTCTGCAATCCATGCTGAGTTTGTTCTGCTTTTTTGCTGATTGACAAACTGATTATGAAAAGGAGGATAATTGATTATGTTTTGCAACCAGTGCGAACAGACGGCCAGGGGTACAGGCTGCACGCAGGCGGGGGTTTGCGGCAAGAGTCCGCAGGTGGCTGCCCTGCAGGATCTTTTGGTCCACGCCCTCAAAGGGTTGTCGCTGTACGCCGTCGAAGGCCGCAAAGTGGGGGTAAACGATCCGGAAGTGAACAGGTTTACCGTTAAAGCCCTGTTTACCACGCTTACCAACGTAAACTTCGATCCGGCCCGGTTTCAGCAGTTATTGACCCGCTGTGCCGAGCTTGCCGGCGAATTGAAGGAGAACGTAGCCGGGGCCGGCGGAAATGTTAACTTTTCCGATCCGTCTGCGAGTTTCAAGCCGGCTGCCGATTTTGAGGCCCTCGTCCGGCAGGGTGAAGAGGTGGGCATTGCCAGCGATCACGGCGCAGATCCCGACATCCAGTCCCTCCAGCAGGTCGTGCTCTACGGGATTAAGGGAGTGGCCGCTTACGCGGACCACGCCATGATCCTCGGTCAGGAAGATGACAAAGTGTATTCTTTCATTCATGAGGGGCTGGCAGCCATAGCCGGCAAAAACCTGACTTTAAACGACTGGATTGGCCTGGCGCTCAAATGCGGGGAGGTCAACCTGAGGGCTATGGAACTGCTTGATGCGGCAAACACGGGTACGTACGGTCATCCCGTTCCGACGGAAGTGCCGCTCGGCTACAAGCAGGGCAAGTGCATCCTTGTTTCCGGCCACGACCTGAAGGACCTCGAAAAACTCCTGAAGCAGACGGAAGGCAAGGGCATTTACGTTTATACCCACTGTGAGATGCTGCCGGCCCACGGCTATCCCGGATTGAAGAAGTACAAACATCTGTACGGCAACTACGGAACAGCCTGGCAGAACCAGAAGAGGGAGTTCGCGGGTTTCCCCGGCGCCATTCTGATGACTACCAACTGCATCCTTGAGCCGCAAAAAACATACCTGGACAATATATTCACCACGGGCCCGGTGGGCTGGCCCGGCGCAAAACACGTCCGGAACGGCGACTTCGAGCCGGTGATCGAAAAAGCCCTGGCCATGCCCGGCTTTGCTTCGGATGAGGACAAGGGCAGCGTCACGGTGGGGTTCGCCAGGAATGCCGTGCTCGGCGTGGCCGGCAAGGTGATAGAGGCGGTTAAAAGCGGCGCGATTAAACACTTCTTCCTGGTGGGCGGATGCGACGGAGCCAAGGCCGGGCGCAGCTACTACAGCGAGTTTGTGGAAAAGGCGCCTGAGGATACGGTCATCCTGACGCTGGCCTGTGGGAAATACCGCTTTTACGACAAGAAGCTGGGCGACATCGGCGGCATTCCGCGGCTGCTCGACATCGGACAGTGCAATGACGCGTACTCCGCGGTGCAGGTGGCTGTTGCGCTGGCAAACGCCTTCGGATGCGGGGTGAACGACCTGCCCCTGTCGCTGGTCCTTTCCTGGTTTGAGCAGAAAGCGGTGGCCATCCTGCTGACCCTCCTGCATCTGGGCATCAGGAACATCCGCATTGGTCCCAGCCTGCCCGCCTTCATTTCACCGAACGTGTTGCAGGTGCTCGTTCAGAATTTCAACATAAAGCCGATAACTACGCCCGACCGGGACCTGGCCGACATTCTGGGTGGGAATGCCTAGAGGAATTCCGTCGGACAACCCTTTGAAGAAACCGGTTCTTGTGACCGCCCTCAACGGGCGGTTTTATTTCATTCAAAGAAGGGGGTTCCTTCCGGAGTCATATGCTTTTCTTTTCCGTTTTGTCGGTTTATTTTGCGAGTATTAAGATATATAATTAAGAAAATGAAATGCCGGGAGCTTATAATGCTGTAATTGTTAACCCGAAACGAAAAAATGGTTGACCATAATAAAATAAGGAGGGTTTTGTTTGCGGCAGGAAATTAAAGCCAGGGTTTTGGCCGGAGAGGGTCTATCTGGGGAAGAGGCTTTCGAGTTGGCCGGCTGGCCGCTGGAAAGGCTGGGGGAACTGCTTGAATTGTCGCGGGAGGTGCGTATGCGCTTCAGCGGGCGGGAGATTGATTTGTGTTCCATAATCAATGCCCGTTCCGGGCTATGCGGTGAAGACTGCCGTTTTTGCGCCCAGTCATCCCGCTACAATACCGGCGCGGAGGTATATCCCCTGATCAGTGCGGAAAAGGCTTTGGAGAAAGCCAGGCGCATGGAAGCGTCCGGGGCGAAGCGGTTTTCGCTGATCATCAGCGGCAGGGGTATCGGAGAAAAGGATTTTGAGAAGACACTTGAAATTTACCGCACCCTGAGGGCTGAAACCCGATTGGAACTCTGTGCCTCCCTGGGGATCATCGACCGTGAAAAAGCGTTGAGGCTGAGAGAGGCCGGGGTAACCATGTACCATCACAACGTGGAAACCGGACGCAGGTATTTCCCTCATATCTGTACCACTCATACATTCGAGGAAAGGGTGGCGACGATCAAAGCGGCTCAGTCGGCCGGGCTGAAGGTTTGCTCAGGCGGCATCATAGGTATGGGGGAGGCAATGGCCGACCGGCTGGAAATGGTTCTTGAGTTGAGGGAACTGGGAGTGAAATGGGTGCCGGTGAATATTTTAAATCCCATTCAGGGTACGCCTCTGGCCGGACAAGAGCAACTGTCCGCGGAAGAAATCCTGAAGACCATTGCAATTTTTCGCCTGATCATGCCTCGGGCGGTTTTGCGCCTGTGCGGCGGGCGTGAGCAACTCGGGGAAAAGCAGGTTGACGCCCTGTTCGCGGTTATAAACGGAATGATGATAGGCGGTTATCTTACCACGCCGGGCAACGAAATCGGTAAAGATTTTGAAATAATTGAAGCTGCCGGGTTACGTTATAAGAGGTAAAAAAATCCGGAGAATATTTTCATAAGGTATTGACACGGCAATAACGCGAAAATATAATGTAAATTAATCCTATTAATATACTATTAATTAATTGTAGACTGGATAAATAGGAAATAGATTCGGATCGTTCGCGATTACCTTTCCACGAGGGTTGTAAGAAACGGCCTGAAAACTCATCAAAACCAGGGAGGCAAGAAATCGATGGCAAAAATTGCAAACAACCTGACCGATTTGATTGGAAAGACTCCGCTGCTGAAGCTGAACCGGGTAACGGCTGGACTGGAAGCCGAAGTAGTCGCCAAGCTGGAGTCCTTCAACCCCGCGGGCAGTGTTAAAGACCGGATCGGTTACAGCATGGTAAAAGACGCGGAGGAGAAAGGTCTGCTTAAAAGGAACAGTGTCATTATTGAACCTACCAGCGGTAACACCGGCATCGCCCTGGCTTTTGTGGCCGCGGCAAAGGGTTACAGGCTGATCCTGACCATGCCCGACACCATGAGCGTTGAGCGCCGGAACCTCTTAAAAGCCTATGGGGCCGAACTTGTACTGACTCCGGGAGCGGACGGAATGAAAGGCGCCATCCGGAAGGCGGAGGAACTTGTAGCTCAAACACCAAACGCCTTTATGCCCCAGCAGTTTAAAAACCCGGCCAACCCGGAAATTCACCGGGCCACCACCGCGGAAGAAATCTGGGAAGACACCGACGGCAGGGTTGATATTGTTGTGGGCGGTGTCGGTACCGGCGGCACCATTACAGGAGTTGGTGAAGTTATCAAGAAACGCAAGCCGGATTTTAAGATAGTGGCCGTGGAGCCGATGGATTCCCCGGTACTGTCCGGAGGAAGGCCGGGCCCTCACAAGATTCAGGGTATCGGCGCCGGCTTCGTGCCCGATGTGCTGAACCTGGGTATTGTCGACGAGATCTTCAAGGTCAAAAATGAGGAAGCTTTTGAGACCGGCCAGAGGCTGGCCCGGGAGGAGGGCCTGTTAGTTGGCATCTCATCCGGCGCGGCTGCGTTTGCCGCCCTCCAGATCGCCAAGCGGCCGGAGAACAAAGGCAAGCTTATCGTGGCGGTATTGCCGGACACCGGCGAAAGATATTTGAGCACGGCCTTGTTCCAGGATTGAAATAGCCGGCGGGGCTTAAAAAGAAATGGGTTCAGAAAAACCTCGAGGCTGAGGTATTGTTTTGACCGCCCGGTTTTCATCTTAGTGGGCGGTTTTATTTTTTCCCTTCTGTAGAGAGGAGTCTTTCAATCAACTTCTTTATAAGCACCTCTTTTTTAATAAAATAAATGAATTAATGTTATAGAGGAATTTTATATAAAGATAGTGAAAACACCTTTTAGTTTTATACAAAGGGTGAACTGCTGTGAGACCTGAAACAATGAGAATTTTTGAAAACATGGTATCGGGTCGGAAAAAGTAATCAGGCTTCTGGAAGAGTGCGGGGGCAGCGTGGTTTGCCTGGAGGACTGCAGCGGCGTCAAAACCCTGGAGTACCTTGTGGACGAAGATGAACACAGAGATCCCCTTCAAGCCATTGCCGAAAGATATCTCAAAATACCTTGTTCCTGCATGTCGCCGAATAACGGACGTTTTGAACTGATCGGCAGGCTGATCGGCGAATACCGGGTTGACGGCGTCGTCAACCTGACCTGGCAGGCCTGCCACACATACATTATCGAGGGCGAGCTGGTCCGCCGCTACGTAAGTGAAAACTTCGGGCTGCCGTACATCCGGCTGTAGACCGACTACTCCGCTTCCGACGTGGAGCGGCTTAAAACGCGCGCGGCGTTTATTGAAATGCTTGGCGGGAGTTGAGAGAATAATGATTACCGTAGGTATAGACGTCGGGTCTATTACCACCAAAGCGGTTTTGTTGAACGGGTCTGCCTGGCGGAGCGTGATCAGGCCCACCGGATGCAGCCCCCGTGAAGCGGGACGGGAAGCATTAGAAAAACTTCTGGACAGGGCCGGCCTGGCGCGTAAAGATGTCGGCTTTATCATCGGGACCGGTTACGGGCGGGTATCCCTGCCGTTTATTGACAAGGCTGTTACAGAGATAACCTGCCACGCCAGGGGAGCCCACCACCTTCTGGAAGGAGTCCATACAGTCATCGACATCGGCGGCCAGGACAGCAAGGTAATTGTAACGGACGGGAAAGGCAATGTGGTGAACTTTGCCATGAACGACAAGTGCGCCGCCGGCACCGGGCGGTTTTTGCAGGTGATGGCCGCCGCGCTTGGAGCCGATGTCAGTGAACTGGCGGAGTTGTCGAGGGGAGCAGAACCCGTACAGATCAGCAGCATGTGCATGGTTTTTGCCGAGTCGGAGGTAATCAGCCTGCTGGCGCAGGGGGTGGAGAAAGAAAGGATAATAGCCGGCATCCACCGTTCTGTTGCCGGCAGAATAGCTGCCATGGCCGAGAGGCTGGGCACGGGCGGGGTAATATTATTTACCGGCGGCGTGGCCAGAAACGAAGGGGTCAGGGAGTTTCTTTCCAGGGAAATGGGAAAAGAGGTGTTCACCCTGCCTGAGTCCCAGCTTGCCGGTGCCCTCGGCGCCGCCGTGCTGGCCCGGGAAATATTGAACAAATAATTGTTGCCAACAGGAGGTTAGCGCTGTGGCCAAAATTCAGGTTGAATTTATCAAGAAACCGGATGCGGGTTTTTCGCACTCCGGCTCGCGGGTGCGGTAACAAGGCCCGGCGGCGAAAATAAAACGAGGAAGGAGATTTGGTAAAATGTCTGCGGATTACAGGAAAATGTGGGAGAGGTTGGGGGTTGACCTGGAGGCCCATGACCAGTTGATGGAGGTTCTGCCGCCCACTTACGGCAGTGTTTACATGAGTCAGGAAAACCGGCCGGCCGGAATGGAGTATTTTGATTTTGTAATAAGCGAGGTGCACGGGCAGCGCATAGTGGAACTGCAGGAGCACAAGGCCGCAGGAGGGAAAGTCGTCGGCGCGTTTTGCGTGTTCGTGCCGGAGGAGGTGGTCCGCGCCGCCGGCGGCATTTGCGTCGGGCTGTGCTCGGGAGTCGAGATCGGCAGGACGCAGGCGGAAAAAGTCCTGCCCAGGAGCATTTGCCCGCTGATAAAATCTTTTATGGGTTTTAAACTGAGCAGGGTATGCCCTTACTTCGAGTCCTGCGACATGGTGGTGGGGGAAACCACCTGCGACGGCAAAAAGAAGGCGTTTGAAATCCTGAACGACTACATTCCCGTTCATGTTATGGAGATACCCCAGATGAGGCGGGACAAGGATTTTGCCCTGTGGCGCAGCGAGGTGCGGGACTTCGCGCTGGCCATGGAGGAGTTGACCGGCAATAAAATAACGCCGGAAAGCCTGCTGCGCTCTATAAGAGAAGTGAACGGAAAACGCCGGGCGCTGCTGCGCCTGTCGGAGCTCCGTAAAAACAGCCCGGCTCCCATAAGCGGCAAGGACTCCCTCCTGATCGAGCAAATTGCCATGTACGACGACGTGGAAAGGTTTACCGCGCAGGTGAATGAACTGTGCGAAGAACTGGAGACCAGGGTTAAGGAGGGCGGCGGAGTCCAGAAAGAGGGGGATTTGCGCGTTGTCGTCAGCGGCACGCCGATGGCCGTACCGAACTGGAAAGTTCCCCATTTAATTGAAACCAGCGGGGCCGTCATTGTGGCCGAGGAACTCTGCACCGGCCTGCGCTATTTTGAAAACACCGTGGCCGAGGACGGCGGCGGCGTCGAGCAGATGGTTGACGCCATTGCCGGGAGGTATCTGGAGATAAACTGCGCCTGTTTTTCACCAAACCGGCAAAGGATGGAAAGAATTGTTCAACTGGTCAGGGATTATAAGGCGGACGGCGTTATCCACGTTTCGCTGGCGTTTTGCGACCCCTACCTGATCGAGGCGAACCGGGTGGAGAAGACGCTGAAGGAAAACGGCATACCCGTTCTCACCCTGGAAACCGATTACGGGCAGGAGGACACCGGGCAGCTTAAAACCCGCATAGAAGCGTTTTTGGAAATGCTGGGTCAGGGGGGAAAAGGTGAGAACTGGGTCGAAAAATGAACTTGACTCTTAATCATGAGAGGGTTTATTGTAAAAACAAAGCCGGCTTTGCCGGAGAATGCATGGCAGAAAACATGGCGCCTGCTCCGCTGCGGGCGCCATTGTTGCAGGTTTTTTGATTTTAAGCGCAAAGTTACAATACAGGCGGAATGAGAACAAGAGGCGGTATCAAGCCGGCTGCCGGCCGGAACGATTTTTTCCCTATAAACACACCGGGCAGGCGCGGGCCAACATATATACCGGAGCGTTCTTGCCGTTGTCGATTACTTTTTAAAAGTTTGGAGAAATTACGGATGGACATCTGTCTGTCCTTTTTTGGAGGTGTGGAATGAGAATGGCAGAATCCGGCGCCGCCCGTAACGGAGCGGGAAAACAGAACAGACTGACGGTTAAGATAAACGGGATGTCCTGTGCGGCCTGCGCCGCCAGGATCGAAAAAGCGCTTGCAAAGATTCCCGGCGTTGAAAACGCTCACGTGAACTTTGCCGTTGAGACCGCTTCCGTGGATTACGACCCGGCAATGGTGAGCAGCGCGGAGATCTTTGAAAAAATCAGGGAAACCGGCTATGCTCCCGTAACCGGGCGCACCGTGCTGAGGCTTTCAGGGATGGGCTGCGCGGCTTGCGCCGCCAGGATCGAGAAAGGACTGAGCAAGCTTCCCGGCGTTACGCGTGCCGCGGTCAACTTTGCAGCGGAGAAGGCCGTGGTGGAGTTCAACCCTGCCGAGACCGGGATTCACCAGATAAAGAAAACTGTTGCCGGTATGGGATACAGGGCTGTCGAGGCTGAGGGCGGCGCCGCGGCGGACATCGAACAGGAGGAAAGGAGGAAGGAGGCCGGACGCCAGAAGGCGCTGGTTGTTTTTGCCGGTGTCCTGTCCGCGCCCCTTCTGTTTTACATGCTGGCGATGGTTTTCAGCCTGCACCATGCAATCCCGGTGTTTTTTACAAGCCCTTACTTTCAGTTTGCCCTGGCCACTCCGGTCCAGTTCATAGCCGGGGCCGGCTTCTATAAGGAAGCTTATGCATCCTTGTGCGGCAGGAGCGCCAACATGTCGGTGCTGGTGGCCCTGGGGACCACCGCGGCCTACCTCTACAGTGTCGCCGCTACCTTTTTCGGCGAACAGATCGGGGTGGCCGGGGTTTATTACGAAACGGGCGCACTTATCATCACCCTGGTTTTACTGGGTAAAACGCTGGAAACCATGGCCAGGGGCAGGACCTCCGAGGCGATAAAAAAGCTGATCGGTCTTCAGGCCAAAAACGCGCGTGTAATAAGGAACGGCCGGGAAATAGACATACCGGTGGAAGAGGTGGAAGCGGGAGACCTGGTCGTGGTTCGTCCCGGCGAAAAGATACCGGTGGACGGAGTCGTGAAAGAAGGCTATTCGGCGGTTGACGAGTCCATGCTGACCGGGGAAAGCGTGCCGGTGGACAAGAAGGCCGGTGATGAGGTGATCGGCGCCACCGTCAACAAGCTGGGCGCCTTCAAGTTCGTTGCGACCAGGGTGGGGAAGGACACCGCCCTGGCCCGGATCATCAAAATAGTGGAGGAAGCGCAGGGGGCCAAGGCTCCGATCCAGCGCACGGCCGACGTGATCTCCGCCTATTTCGTGCCGGCGGTGGTGGCAGCCGGCCTGGCTACCTTTTTGGCCTGGTATTATTTCGGCGCGCCGGGTGACTTTACCAGGGCTCTTTTAAACGCTACCGCCGTCCTGGTGATTGCCTGCCCCTGCGCCCTGGGGCTGGCCACTCCCACCTCCATCATGGTGGGAACCGGCAAAGGGGCTGAAAACGGCATCCTGATCAAGAGCGGTGAATATTTGGAGAAAGCCCACAAACTTACGGCCGTCGTTCTTGACAAAACCGGAACGATAACCAGGGGGGAGCCCGCTCTGACGGATCTGCTTCCATCGCCGGAGTACACGGGGAGGGAGAAAGAGCTCCTGCAACTGGCCGGCGGAGCGGAGAAAAATTCCGAACATCCCCTTGCCCGGGCTATCGTGGGGCGGGCTAAAGAAGAAGGCGCTGTTTTGGCCGACCCACGGCGGTTCAAGGCCGTACCCGGCCGGGGGGTCGTGGCGGAAATCGGCGGGAAGAAGGTCTTCCTGGGCACGAGAAAACTGATGACGGAAAATGCCGTCGATATATCGGGACTGTTACCGGAAGCCGAAAGACTTGAAGAAGAGGGCAAGACCGTCATGTATATGGCCGTGGACGGCAGAGCGGCGGCTGTGATCGGCGTGGCGGACACGATTAAAGAGAACTCGAAGGAGGCCGTAACCCGTCTCAAGGAAATGGGCCTGGAGGTATGGATGCTGACCGGGGACAACAGGCGGACCGCCGCCGCCGTTGCCCGGCAGGTGGGTATCGGGAACGTGCTGGCGGAAGTGCTTCCGGAAGAAAAAGCCGGCCAGGTCGAAAAATTACGCGGGCAGGGCAAGGTCGTAGGGATGGTCGGCGACGGCATAAACGACGCCCCGGCGCTGGCGACTGCCGATGTCGGTTTTGCCATAGGGACCGGCGCGGACGTAGCCATTGAATCGGCGGATATCACCCTGATCAAAGGCGATTTGAGAGGGATTGCCGCGGCGATAAGCTTAAGCCGGGCCACCATCGGGAATATCAGGCAGAATCTCTTCTGGGCGTTATTCTATAATACGGTGGGCATACCGGTGGCGGCCCTGGGCCTGCTCAACCCCGTTATCGCCGGCGCGGCCATGGCCTTCAGTTCGGTGTCGGTAGTAACCAACGCCTTGAGACTGCGGCGGTTTAAAATAAGCTGGGACAAACCGGACGGCTCCGCTGAACCTGCAAAATTTCATTGAAGGGCATTGTAGGGATATTGCCGTTTTTGTCGTAATATTAACAAAAATGTATTATAGCTTTGTTTTACACCGCATTAACCGCAGTTTTCGGAGGTATCGGCCGTGCCTGTCAAGAAGGATGAGTTGAACAACAGCATAAACCGGGCTGTTTTTGCGGCCGACCCCGTGACATGTGACGTTTTTCACGCCGGTAAGTGCCTTTGGGATATAAAAGGGAAAACTCCGGTTGGCTATGCCCGTTGTAAGGAATTTCAAAGCATAAGGCTTCCCTGCAGATTCTGCGCGGGGTTCAATGAATGGGAAAAATACCGGGAGCGGCTCGGCGGAGACATGGGAATAATCGGCGTGATCTCGGGAATGGCGGGGCTTTACCGGGAAAAAATGCACGCGCAAAACTCGCTTTGGGAAAATGAGGAAAAATACCGGAAGCTTTTTAACAACGCAAATGACGCAATTTTTTTGTATGAACTGTCGGAGGAGATGTCCGGCCGGTTTGTGGAGGTAAATGATGTTGCATGCCGGAGGTTGGGATACGAGAGAGACGAATTGCTGGCAATGTCGCCGAAGGACATAAGAGCTGAAGACACCCCCGGCAAGTTCCCGTCAATAGCGGAAGAATTGATGAGAGAAGGCAGCGAAACGGCTCTTGTGGCTAAAAACGGTTTCAAAATACCGGTTGAGGTCGGTTCTCACCTGTTTGTGTTGAAGGGGAAAAGTGTCGTGCTTTCGATCGCCCGCGACATCACCGAGCGGAAACGGGCGGAAGAAGCGTTGCGGGAAAAGGAGGAACGCCTGCGCCTGATTACGGACAATATGGCAGATTTGATCTGCCTTGTCGACAGGGGTTATGTATACCGGTGGGCAAGCCCCTCTCATGAACGGCACCTCGGTTTTAGACCCGATAACCTGATCGGAAAAAGTTTGCTGGATTACGTGCATCCCGATGATTTGCCCGGTTTGTTGAAAAGCGTCGAATCTCTTTTATTAAAAAATAAGAAGGAAGAAAGAAAAGAACTGCGCATCAGGCACGCAAACGGAAATTACATGTGGCTGGAAACCTGCGGCAGTCCCGTGATCGGCGATAATGGCAAGATTGCCGGTTTAATTTTTACAAGTAAGGACATCAGCGAGCGCAAAAAAGCTGAAATGAAGATTTCGGATTATCAGACAAGGCTCAGAAACCTGGCCGCCGAACTGGCTTTGGCCGAGGAGCGGGAAAGGCGGCGCATCGCCACCGGTATTCACGACAGCATCGGTCAAACGCTCGCAACCGTGAAGATGAAATTGGGAAAGTTACAGGCGGGCATTTACCGTGAAAAATTGTCCCCGTCCGCTTCTTTTGAAAGCTTGGAGGAAATCCGCAAGCTTGTTGAGGAGGCAATCGAATACACCAGAACTCTGACATTCGAGCTCAGTCCCCCGGTGCTGTACGATATGGGTCTGACAGCCGCGATAAAGTGGCTGGGAGAGCAGATTAATGAGCAGTCCGGGGTCCTTGTCACTTTTAGGGACGGCAGGGTGCTGAAGTCTCTCGACGGCAAGGTCAGCGTTATTCTTTTTAAGGCGGTAAGGGAGTTGTTGATCAATGTCGCAAAACACGCCGGGGCGCGTAAAACGCTGATATCCGCAAGAAAAACCGGCGGGAGGCTGCGAATAAACGTCGTGGACGACGGAATCGGCTTTGATGCGTCCGGGCTTGGCGCCAATTTCTCAAAAGGCGGGGGTTTTGGGTTGTTCAGCATATATGAACGCCTGAAGTATTTGGGGGGGAATCTGAAAGTAAAGTCAAAACCCGGTTGCGGTACCAGGGTTACTCTTGAGGTGCCTCTGAACTTGAATAAAAACGCATAGCCCAGATTTAATGGAGTGGCATTGACGGGATATTGGGGCGATTTTTGGCCTGGCCGGTGAGTACAGGATTATTGGGGGAACTCATCCCCAACCGCAAAACCGGCCTGAGACCGGCATAATTATTGGGCCGGCCTTCGGCAATCGAGGGGAGGTTCACGGAAAGAAAGGGGAAATTTGAAAATGAAATCAGGGAAACCCCTATATCCCTTTAAGGAAAAATGTTCTAAAATGAACTGCGAATAACGGGGGACCGAATCGCAGGAAAAAGGCGGCGCCATTGTACCGGGGGCTGCCTTTGTTTTGCTTGGAAGATGCCAACCTGGACTTAACGGAGGAGTATCTATGGGTATTAGGGTGATTTTGGCCGATGATCACAGGATTATGAGGGAAGGGCTTCGTTCTTTGCTGCAAAATCAGCCTGATATCGAGGTGATCGCGGAGGCGGCCGACGGTCAGGGGGCGGTGAAACTGGCCCGCGAGTTGTCTCCCGATGTCGTGGTAATTGATGTGGTAATGCCCAATTTGAACGGCCTGGAGGCTACCAGGAAAATTGTTGAAAACAACCCCGGTACCAAAGTCGTAGCACTTTCGATGTATTCAAACAGGAGTTATGTCATTGAAATGCTGAGAGCCGGCGCTTCAGGGTACCTCCTCAAGGACTGCGCCTTTGAGGAACTGGTCAGCGCTATCAATGCCGCGGTTGAGGACCGATACTACCTGAGTCCTGCCGTAGCGGGGATCGTCATCAAGGATCTGGTCGACAGTTTGCCGGCAAAAGGAGACAACTCGGTTTTTGCCGTTTTAACCTCAAGGGAGCGCGAAGTTCTTCAGCTTCTCGCCGAAGGCAAAACTACCAGCCAGATTTCTTCGGCTCTTTACCTGAGCGAAAAAACGGTTGAGAGTCACCGGCGGCAAATCATGAGAAAAGTTGGCGTAAAAAGCATAGCAAAGCTGACAAAATATGCCATCCGCGAGGGGCTGACCTCCCTCGAGTTCTGAATGCGCCCTTTGGCCTACTCCTTTTTAGCTGGAAAGAAGGGGAAAATCCGGCGCTGAAATCAGGGAAACCCCTATATCCCTTTTAACGACATTGTTCTACAATGGACTACGGACAACGGGGTCGAAGGTTGCAAAATAAAGGCATGTATTGTGGGGGAGCAGCCTTGCCAGTCAGCCGGAAGGGAGGATTTCTTTCATGAGAATAGGAGACTTGAAAATAGGCGTGCGTTTGGGGCTCGGTTTCGGCCTGCTCCTGGCTCTTATAACATTTATAACACTGATCGGAATTAATAATATGAGAAAAATTCAAGACGATCTGGAAAACATTTATAAGGTCAATGACGTCAAGATAGCGCTGGCCAATGAAATGAGAACGTGCATGTCCTCCATCTCTCTCGAGATGCGCAATATTTTGCTGGAGGACGAACAGGCCGCCAGTCAGGAGGCGAACAGGAGGCTTGAGGCCGCACGTGAAAAGTACGGGGAGTCGTTGAGCAAGCTTGAGGAAATGGATAATACCGCAGAAGGCAGGGCACAGCTCGCCAGGGTCGCGGAAGTTATTGCAAGCGCCAAAAATGTAAATGATAAAGTGCTCGCACTGAGTCTTGCGCAAAAGGACGGAGAAGCGCTTCCTTTGCTGGTGAAAGAATCCGGGCCGGCAATGGTCAAGATAGACAACGCGCTGGAAGAACTGGTCAGATTACAGGAAGACAGCAGCAGGGCCGCTTTTGATGAAGCCCGGAATGCATATGCCGGCGCACGTTTCGTGATGTTTCTGGCAGGCGGGACGGCAATAGCGCTGGGTATAATCGTCACTTTATTGATCACGCGCAGCATCACTGTTCCCGTGGCTGCTTTGGTGAAAGCGGCAAATACCGTTTATTCCGGAGATCTGACTGCGGATGTCGCCGTGGGTTCAAAGGATGAGATAGGCAGACTGGCCGGGGCTTTTAAAGATATGATCGGCCAGATGAGGGATCTCGTAAGGCAGATAGTGGAAAAGGCGGCTGCCCTGTCCTCTTCGGCCCGGCAACTGGATTCAAACTCCCAGCAGACATCCGCCGCCGCCGGCGAAAACGCGGCTACAATGGGGGAAATCAGCACCGCCGTAGAACAGGTGTCCGCCAACATGCAAAAAATTGCGGAATCGTCTGAAGCTGCTTCCGCCTACGCCAGGGAAGGCAGCGGGGGGATAGAAAAAGTAACCCGGCAAATGGTCGATATAGCCGGTTCGACTGAGGCGGTTTCCAGGGTCATCGGCGAACTGAACAAGAAGTCGCAGGAGATCAACCGGATTGTCGGATTAATCACCGGCATCGCCGACCAGACCAATCTTCTGGCTCTGAATGCCGCCATAGAGGCCGCGCGGGCCGGTGAACAGGGCAGGGGTTTTGCCGTTGTGGCGGAAGAGGTAAGAAAATTAGCCGAGCAGTCTGCCAGTGCCACGAAAGAGATAAGCGGCCTGATAGCCTCCATCCAGCTTGAAACACAGAAGGCCGTGGAAAACATGGCGCAGAGCGCGAAAGAAGTTGAAACGGGCATTGCAGTGGTCAAGGAGGCCGGAGACAATTTCAAGCATATCATTTCGGCCGTCCAGATATTGACGCAACAGATTCAGGATGTTGCGGCGGCAACGGAAGAGATGACGGCCGGAGTGGAAAATGTGACGGCTTCCACCGAAGAACAGACTTCTGCCATGGAGGAAGTGTCTGCTTCCGCAGAAGCGTTGTCGATGCTGGCTGTTGGTTTGAATCAGGCTGCAGGAAAATTCAAGGTTTGAAATCGGCCGCACCCTTATATAGACCGCCGGATCACCATCACCGGCGGTTTTTTTGTTCGCCCGGTTTGCCGAACCGATGGGCTGAAAGAAGCCCTGTCGCCCACCGGCGGGAAGCTGTTTGCTGACTGGCTGGTGTCTGCGGAGATTTAATTTGAAAGGTATTCTTTCAAAAGAATTATTAGTCCAATAACAGTTAGAACCAATCCGATCACAAATGGTACACCAAGAAATAAACTCTGCACTACTTCGTTTCCATATTGCTTGGCGCCAAAAATTGCAAACCAAAGTTTTGAACCGGACCATGCCGTAATACTTGGAACATAAATGGCGGCAGCAATAATTAAAGATAAGGTTGTCGATACACCGGAAAGCATTATTATTCCACCTATTATTGTTCTTTTCAATGTTCAATCCTCCCCATGTCTTTGCCCTTGTCAAAAGAGACCCTATAACTTTCGTCCGTTCAGCTTTTCTACAAAGAGTTCCGTTCGTAATCAAATTCAATAATAACGTCCTTCCCGTCAAAATAAACGAGGTCGCCATCATCGTAATGCCAAATTGCTTTTAAAACAGTCGGCTTTCTGATACCGTTTGTTTCCACATATTCACTGCAAACTGCCGACCACCTGACCTTTTCACTGGTGCCGTCAATTGCAGTAGCCTCCCTGTCATCGGTTGCGAAGGAAAGCATTTCACCGTTTTCATTAAATGTAAAGACACCGCTCGCAGTAATGCCGTAATGGGAGATAGTGGCTTTGGCATGTAAATCATCGATTTCTTCCCAAATGACATAATCCTGTAAAGCTGCATTGGGAATAATAAGGCACTCTGACAGGTAAGTGACAAGGCTGGCTTTATCCATAGTTTCTCCGGTCTGATTAAACAAGGTGAACAGCTTCGCCAACACGCCTTTCATTGAACCATGCCCGGCAATATAAGAATCCAAGCCTTCAAAGGGTATTCCATACATTGAGCTGTCAATATACGCAATTCTGATTGGTTCATTTACAAAATTGTATTGTGTATAATCAATCTTTATTGCGGGTTTTTCCTTTCCAAATAAAAAATCAACATCTCGATATATCGCTTTCATAGAGGACATTTTAGGAGTGCCGATATAGCCGCAGTATCTGAAATATCTCCGAACAGGCAACGGCAAATCAGCAATATCTTCTTCGGTAAACACACCGCTTTCATCAGGCATCCGGATTGATAAGCTGCCTGTGATCTCCGCGAATTCCGCCCTGGTTTTTGAATACGGAATATTGAAAAACACTGCGACAATTCCCATGATACCAAGTAGAACTCCGATAATTACCAGCATTTTATTTTTACTCCTCTTTTTCATTGCGATTCTCCATTTCAGGTAAATTATCTAACAATATCCGCAAATCCCTGCAATAATTTTATCTTAAAACGGCGCGCGGGAAAAGCCGGCGAGGCGGTGAAGGAAGATTTTATCGTAGATCTTGACATGGGAGGCGGCGGGGAATAAAATAGCAATAAAAAATGAATCCGTATTCATTTTTTAAAGGCGGTTTTAGTTTGGCATATCGCAGAACGGATAAAGTAGATAAAAAACTGGAGGCCAAAATGCAGGCCATTCTGCAGGCTGCCCAGGAGATCTTTGCGGAACGCGGCTACCACGGCACCTCCATAAAGGAAATCGCCCGCAAAGCCGGTGTGGCGGCCGGTACCGTCTACCTTTACCTGCGCAACAAAGAAGCTCTTTTCACCGCCCTGGTGGACGAGATCTACGAAATGGTGCTTTCGAAAATAGCGGAGAGACGCAGAGGAGCTTTGGACATCAGGGGGAAATTGCAGGCCTCTATGGAAGCGGCTATTGAAACTCTGGGAAATCACCGCAAGCTGGCCAAGGTGATCCTGGTGCAGACCGCCAGCTCCAACCCGGCCGTAACCGAGCAGTTGGCCGATCTGCTGGACCGGCTGGCCGAACTGGTGGAAGCCGACATCAAGGAGGCGGTTGAGACGGGCCAGATACCGCCGCTGGACACCAGGATCGCAGCCACAGCTTTTGTGGGAACATTTTATAATGTGGTTCTTACGTTTTTGAGGAAAGGATATCCCGCCGATCCAAAAGAAACTATCGGGCCTCTGGTCGAGTACAACTTGAGGGGCCTGGGATTTACCAGCCTGCGGGATTAATTTATTTTACCCGAAAGGAAAGGTAGCTATGGCCGCGCCGGCGATACCACGGGCAGATTTCGGCTTTATCGGGGGTTCGGGCACTTTTTCCCTGGAGTTCCCCGAAGGCCTGGACTGGCCCGGGACGGAGACTGTTGCAAATGATTTGATCTGCCGCACGCCGTTCGGTGAGAGCCCTCCCTTAAAGATGTTCAGAATGGGCGGAAAGCGCCCGCGGACAGTGCTGGCCGCCAAAATGCACGGACGCATGCCGGGCGTTGCGTGGGGGGAAGCTTCGCGCCGCCTGTTTTGGGTCTTCCGGGAGGCGGGCGTGCGAAAGATAATAGCCGAGGGAGGAGTGGGAAGCGTCAATCACCTGCTCGACCCCAGGGACATTGTAATACCCAGTGATTACATCGACTTTTCCATGCGCCGGGATATCAGCCTGGGAGAGGGGTACCTGTCGGTGATGCGCCGGCCCATTTGCCCGTCCCTGCACCGCACGCTGGCTGATGCGGCTGCGGAAAGCAAGCGGGGCAGGGTATTTCCCCGCGGGGTATACCTGGTAACAGACGGCAGGCATTTTGAAAGCCCTGCCGAGGTGGCTGCCTTCCGCCAGTGGGGAGCCGACGTCGTGGGTCAGACTTTGTGTCCGGAGGTTTACCTGGCCCGTGAAATCGGTGCCTGCTACGCAGGCATCTACCTGGTGGTCAATTACGGTGAAGGTGTGGTCAAACCGTGGGATTATCAGCTGTTGAAGGAAATTTTTTTTGAGGACGCGGTTTCGTGGGGTCGGATAATAATGCGGGCCCTCGAGTCGGCGGATTTGAAAACCGGCTGCGAGTGCGCGGGCTTAAGGAAGCCCACCCTGCTGCGGCCGGAAAACGTGGGAGGTAAAGGAGGAGCTTGAATGCTGAGCTGCCTTGAAGGAGGCCCCCTGGGCGACATCGCCGGCAAGGTCGCAGCCGGCAGGCGGTTAAACCGGGAAGACGGGGTCAGGCTGTGGGAATCCAACGACCTGATTTCCATCGGACTGTTGAGTGATTATGCGAGGCGGCGGAAGGTCGGGGACGACGTTTATTTTATCAACAACCTCCACATAAATCACACCAACGTTTGCCGGAACCTTTGCGAGCTGTGCGCCTACGGCAAAAAGGCCTCAGACCCGGGGGCCTACACACTGACGATCGGGGAAATTGCCTCCAGGGCGGAGAAGGCCCGCGGCCTGGGTGTCACCGAGGTGCATATCGTGGGAGGGTTGAATGAAAATCTCCCATTCAGTTATTATGAGGAAATGCTGCGGACCGTAAAGGAGATTCTTCCTGAAGCCCACCTGCAGGCCTTCGACGCGGTTGAAATAGACTTCATCAGCGAGGTGAGCGGGCTGAGCCTGGAAGAAGTCTTACTGCGTCTTAAAGCGGCGGGGCTCGGCTCGCTGCCCGGAGGGGGCGCGGAAATATTTGACAGTACGGTGAGGAAAAGAATATGCAGCAGGAAAATCAGCGCCGCAAGATGGCTGGAAGTGCACGAAACCGCCCACAGGCTGGGATTCCGCAGCAACGCGACGATGCTGTACGGTCATCTTGAAAGCATAGAAAACCGGGTTGACCACCTGCTTGCCCTGCGGGAACTGCAGGACCGGACCGGGGGTTTTCTTTCTTTCATTCCCCTGGCTTTCCACCCGGTAAACACATCTCTGGCGCACCTGCCCAAAACCACAGGCGTGACAGACCTCAAAGCGCTGGCCATTGCCCGCTTGATGCTGGACAACTTCCAGCATATAAAGGCCTTCTGGATCATGATTACTCCCGGCGTGGCCCAGGTAGCCCTGAGTTTCGGAGTTAACGACCTGGACGGAACGGTCAGGGAGGAGCGGATAGCCCACGAAGCAGGGGCGGAAACAGCGCAGTACCAGCCGGCTGAAACCTTTCTGCGGATGATCCGGGAAGCCGGCCGCATACCGGTGGAAAGAGACACTCTGTACAATGTAGTCCGCCGCTACGACGGTACGCTGCCCGGCAAAAGCCGTTGACAGAGGAGGTAACCTTTATGGAACGGCCGCTTCTCGGCTATGTCTCGTACATTAACTGCCTGCCGGTCTTTTACGCCGTCGAGGAGGGACTGGTAAAAGTTCCGGCTGAATTGTACCCCCACCACCCGAGCCATTTGAACAGGATGTTCGGGGAAGGCCTGCTGCAAGTTACGGCTATTTCCTCCGTTGAGTACACCCGGCAGCAGGAAGGCTGTTTAATCCTGCCCGATTTCTCCATTTCCGCCGACGGCCCGGTACGCAGCGTGGCCCTGGTCAGCCGGCTGCCCGCTGGCAAGCTGGCGGGAGGGCGTATTTCCCTGACTCCCTATTCGGCTACCAGCGTGGTGTTGCTTCAAGTTCTGCTGCAAAAGTTTTACGGTGTCGAAGCCTCCTACTTCACGCGGCCGCCGGGCGCCCCCGTATGGTGGGACGGCCCGGACGCCTCCCTGGTCATTGGCGACGAGGCGCTTAAAGTTGTTCACAATTCTGAGGGGTTTTACGTATACGACCTGGCCGGGGAATGGAAGCGATGGACCGGCCGTTTGACGGTGTTCGCCGTGTGGGTTGCCGCTCCCGGTTTTGCGCGCCGGTATCCGGAACAGCTTTCAGCCATCTGGCGGGGAATGCTGGCTTCGAAAAAATGGGGGCGGAAGCACCCGGGTGAAATAGTTGCCAGGGCCAAATGCCTGACTGAATTGCCTGAAGCGGTCCTGGACGACTATTTTCAATGCCTGCAATACGACCTGGGCTGGGATCATCTGGACAGCCTGATGTACTTCTACCATTGCGCCGCGGAGTGCGGGCTGATCAAGCCTTCGACGGTCCTAAACATCTGGGGGAAAGAGAATGACTGGTGCTATCGTGTTCAAAGTGCTTGAAGGAAAGCGTCTCAATGAAGAAGAGGGCCTGCGCCTTTTAACCGGCGCGGACCTGCTGACGCTGGGTTTTCTGGCGAGCCGGGTGCGGGGACGCCTGCACCCCGGACGCAGGGTTACTTTTGTAATTGACCGCAATATCAACTATACGAACATATGTGTTACAGGGTGCCGGTTCTGCGCCTTTTACCGGCCGCCCGGCCATCCGGAGGGTTACGTTCTGCGCCGGGAAGAGATTTTTAAAAAGATCGACGAGACCGTCCGGGCGGGAGGCACCCAGATCCTGATGCAGGGCGGACTGAATCCCGAACTGGATCTCAATTATTTCGAAGAGCTTTTCAGGGCAATTAAGCAACGCTATCCGGTCAAACTGCATTCCCTCTCGCCGGTGGAAATAGACTACCTTGCCCGTATCTCAGGCCTGTCCCTGGGTGATGTGATTGGCCGGCTGGCTGCGGCCGGCCTCGACTCCATCGCCGGCGGCGGGGCGGAAATCCTGGTGGACCGGGTGCGGCGGACGGTGAGTCACCGCAAAATCAGCGCCGGCCGGTGGCTGGACGTTATGAGGGCCGCCCACCGGGCTGGCCTGAAGAGCACTGCAACGATGATGTTCGGCAGTGTGGAAACCCCGGCTGACAGGATTGCCCACCTTGAAGCCGTCCGCCGCCTGCAGGACGAGACGGACGGCTTCACGGCTTTCATCCCCTGGAGCTACCAGCCGGGAAACACCGCCCTGGGCGGCCGGCCGGCAAGTGTCCTGGATTACCTGCGGACCCTGGCGGCGGCCAGAATCTACCTGGATAACGTACCCAACCTGCAGGTTTCCTGGGTGACGCAGGGGCTGAAGATCGCCCAGATCGCCCTGTCCTTCGGCGCCAACGACTTCGGATCCACAATGCTGGAAGAAAACGTGGTGCGGGCGGCCGGCGCCTGTTACAGCGCCTCCCTGGAAGATTTGACGCGCTGCATCAGGGATGCCGGCTTTCAGCCGGCTCAGCGGGACAACCTGTACAACATTATCCGGACTTTTGAATAACAGGCGGTTTTGCGACAATAGTTGGGAATCAACCGTATATCCGGGTTCTTACAGCAAAAAGTATCAGTTTTGAAATACCACGGCGGTTATGACTGGAACTCCTCATAAAATCATGATTGACCGGGCAGGCACAAATTAAAAGCGTTAAAAGAGCAGGAAAATGATTATAAAAAACTGAAATAAATATTGTCGTGCTTCACCAGTTTGCAGAGAGGGCCTGCGTCACATGAAGAATTTTTTGGGAATGAAAGAACCGGTAAATACAATAACCCATTTCGCAACACTGGTTGCTTCAATTTTCGGTCTGATCTTCCTTGTCATTAAAACGAGAAACAGCACCCCAAAGCTTGTCACAATGGCGGTGTACGGGGTCAGCGTAATTCTTCTGTACGGGGCGAGTTCGGCGTATCACTGGGTAAAAACAACGCCACGCAAAAATTTGGTCCTGAAAAAGCTGGACCATATTGCGATTTACCTGCTTATTGCGGGTTCGTACACACCCGTATTCTTTTACGGCCTTACGGGAACATGGAAATGGACGATGCTCACGGCTGTATGGGTTTTGGCTTTAACCGGCATATTCCTGAAAATCTGGTTCATTCAGATTCCCCGGTATGTTTCCACAGCTTTCTACGTCACTTTGGGCTGGATTGCCCTGGTTCCTTTTTTGCAGCTTTTCGGGAACCTGCCTGCCGGGGCGGTCTGTCTGATGTTTGCGGGCGGAGCGGCCTATACGACCGGGGCCGTCATCTATGCCACCAGGTGCTTCAACCTGTTTCCCAACCGCTTTGGTTTTCATGAAATTTTTCACCTGTTCGTCGTGACCGGAAGCGTTATTCATTTCATTATGATGATCCGCTACTTTGTACCGCTTTAAAGCTGCGGGAATGGAAGCTATGGGGGAACCGCTCCACAACCTTGGTGCAGAGCTGTTCCCATGTCTACCATTTCTCAACATGTCAGGTGTCTGGCATTATTTTGACAGACAAAAGAACCGTCCCTTTGTCTACCCTTTGTCTACCTTTGTCTAAATGTCTAAAGGTTGGTGCCTCCATGAATAATAACCGGTTAGCCGTAAAGCAAAAGCTTAAGGATAGTCGTGGTAAGGGCGAATCGCCGGGAATAACTTGCCCGGGGACCGGCCTTTATTACACCAACGGGCAGGCCTATACTCTCGGTGTTAACAGTACCTACGAATATCTAACCGGTTTGCACGGTGATGAACTTGTCGGCCGCAACATGGGTGAACTCGTAGACAAGCAGTACTTTGACCGTTCGGTTTCTTTGATGGTTATAAAAGAGGGGCGCTCTATCGTCATTCCCCAGCATGTGCTTAAAACCGGCCACAAGGTTATGGTCACCGGAAACCCTGTATTTGACGAGGCAGGTAAGATTATTCTCGTAGTAACCACTGTTAAGCCGCTGCAACGCGATAAGACCGGCAAACCGACCCAACCCACACCTTGCAATCATCTGGTCGAACTGCCGGAGATTGGGACCGTTGTTGTGGAAAGCGAAGCCATGAAACAGGTGGTGAACCGGGCCATTCGCGCAGCGAATTCCGACGCCACCGTATTGATCCAGGGAGATTCAGGCGTGGGAAAAGAAGTGGTGGCTAGGATTATCCATGAGTACAGTCCGCGCAAGCGTAAACCATTTGTGGTGATAAGCGCCGCGGCTATTCCGAAAGAACTTTTTGAAGCGGAGATGTTCGGCTACCGGCCGGGAGCTTTTACAGGCGCCCGGCGCGAGGGCCAGCCAGGCCTGGCTAAATCCGCCGAAGGCGGCACCCTGTTTCTGGATGAAATTAGTGAGGTGCCACTTTCCTCCCAGGTGAAACTGTTGCGGCTGATCCAGAATAAGGAGCTGTATCCTCTCGGCAGCGGGCAGCCGGAAAAGGTGAACGTGCGCATAGTGGCTGCCTCAAACCAGGACCTGGCGCGGTTGGTCCGCGAGGGCCGCTTTCGCAAAGACCTTTTCTACAGGTTGAACGTAATACCCCTTCATATTCCGCCCCTGGCGAAACGAAAGGACGACATAATTCCCCTGTCAAGCCATTTTTTCAACCTTTACCTTGATCGTTATAAAATGAAAAAGCACCTCACTCCGGAGGCCAGGGAGGAACTGCTTGCCTATCCGTGGCCGGGGAACGTCCGGGAGTTGCAGAGCTTGGTGGAGCGGCTGGTGCTGTTGAGCCCCGGGGAGAGAGTCACCGACCAAATGGTTGCCAGAGAACTTGAGGGAGACGAACAGCCAACCGGCGCTCCTTTTTCCCATAACATTAACGGAAACCTGGAAAGGGCTGTGGAAGAGTTTGAAAAAGAACTGATCCGGCAGGCCCTAAAGAACTTCAAAACACACGAGGAAGTATCCCGTGCCCTGGGCATTCACCGGAGCACGCTGGCAAGAAAATTAAAAAAATATTTTACCTAGAGGTTGTCGCAACTCTGCGACAACCTTTGTTTTACTTTTGCAAAACTAAGGCACGGGTTTCATCGGCAACAACGGCGCCGGTATTTAAGAAGCCTGAAAAAATAAGGGATGAGCGCCGGACAATCATTTCCACTCGGCAAAATTTTAACTGGCATGAATTTTGTATATGCCTTTAATTAATTTGCCAAAGCAATTGCATAAACATATGGAGGTGCTTTTTTTTATGAAAGTTAGCTGCTTTTGGACGTCAGGGACAATTATCACCGGAAGGGGAAGCCTTGCGCGCATTGCGGACGAGGCTAAGAGTCTTGGGGCCACCAAAATCCTGATTGTTACCGACCCCGTGCTTTTAAAGACCGGCTTGATCGAACGGGTTATGGAAGCTCTTGCTCCAACAGGCCTGGGAATCGGCATTTTTAGTGAAGTGGAGCCGGAACCGCGTTTGCAGATAGTGACCAAATGTCAGCAGGCGATTAAAGAAGGCGGTTATGACCTGATAGTGGCGGTAGGCGGCGGAAGCTCCATGGATGTATCCAAGGCCGCTTCCATATTGATGACAAACCCCGGTACTGTTAACGACTACCTTGGGGTGAACCTGGTACCCAACCCGGGCACGCCCGTTATAGCGGTGCCGACTACAGCCGGCACTGGCAGCGAGGTAACACCCATTGCCATTCTTTCCGATGTTGAAGAACAATTGAAAAAAGGAGTGGTCAGTCCTTACCTGCTTCCCAAGGCAGCCATCGTAGATCCTGAGCTGACGCTCACCATGCCCCCGCACATTACTGCCGCTACCGGTATGGATGCCCTGACCCATGCGGTGGAGGCCTATATCTCGGTCAACGCCACCCCGATTACGGATATTCTTGCCCTGGAGGCAATCAGGCTGATTGCGCTGAACCTGCGTACCGCTGTAGCCAACGGACAGGATATTGAAGCCAGGAGCAACATGTCCATGGCCAGCCTGCTGGCAGGCATAGCCTTTGCCAATGCCGGTGTTGGGGCCGTGCACGCGCTGGCTTATCCCCTGGGCGCCCAGTTCCACGTTCCTCACGGCGTGGCCAACGCCGTCCTGCTGCCTTATGTGATGGAATGGAACCTGCTCGGCGCCCTGTCCAGGTTCAAGACCATGGCCCTGGCTATGGGTGAAAGGGTTGAAGACCTGTCCGACCGCATGGCGGCAGATAAATTCAATGAGGCTATCAAACAATTGGCCGCCGATATAAGAATCCCATTGCATTTGCGCGAGCTCGGCGTCACGGCCGAATCCGTGCCGGGCATGGCTGAAGGGGCAGCCAAAGTCACCCGTTTGCTGGCCAACAATCCGAGAATACTTACTGTCGATGATATCAGGGAGATTTACGAAAGGGCATTTTAGGAAGCAAGGAGATTGAAGCTGATGAAAGGTTTTTATGGACGACTTCTCCGTATCGACCTGTCGGCCGGGCAGTGGGAGGCAGAAGAAATCCCGGCTGATGTTCTGGCGGAATACCTGGGCGGCAAGGGCCTGGGCACTTACCTGATGCTCAAGAACATTCCGCCCGGTGCCGACCCGCTGGGTCCGGACAACTGCCTGATTTTTACCACCGGTCCCATTACAGGCACGCCAATGCTCGGTTCAAACCGCTTCGGGGCCTTTTCCAGATCACCCCTCACCGGTTTTTACGGCGAGTCTTATTCCGGTGGAAAAGTAGGGGCAGTAATGAAGAAAACCGGCTACGACGCCATAATCATTCAGGGCCGGGCTCAAAAACCGACCCTGTTGGAAATCAGCGACAAGGGTGTTGCCTTCCGGGACGGTTCCAGGTTGTGGGGGCTGGACTGCTACGCAGCGGAAGACGGAGCCCTGGCCGAAGTCGGCGTTAAGGGCGCCCAGGCCGCAGTGATAGGACCGGCCGGTGAAAATCTGGTCCGTTACGCCTGTATTGAAAACAACTACTGGCGGTCCCTGGGGCGGACCGGAATGGGCGCCGTGATGGGGTCAAAAAAAGTCAAGGCCGTAGTTTTTCACGGTGAGGCCGTCTGCGAACCGGCCGACCCCGTTGGCCTAAGGCAGTATGTCAGCCAGTTGACCGGCAAAGGCAAGGACAACCCGGGCGTTCTCAACTACCGTAAATACGGTACGCCGCAGATGGTTTCATTAATGAACTCGGTGGGATGTTTTCCCGCGCAATACTGGTCCAAAGGAACACTTCCCGGCTGGGAGACGCTGTCCGGCGAGCACCTGTTGGAAAACTTCGACGTTCAGCCCCGCGCCTGCCGCCCCTGCATCATGACCTGCGGGAAGCTTACCCGCGTGACCAAGGGCAGGCACGAAGGGCTTGCCGTGGAGGGGCCGGAGTACGAAACCATTTATTCCTTCGGCGGCCTTTGCTGCATCAACGATCTCGCGGAAATTATTTATCTAAACGACATCTGTGACCGGTTAGGCCTTGACACCATCAGCGCCGGCAATATAGCAGCCTTCGCCATAGTTGCGGCAGAGAAGGGATCCCTCGACGTTCAAGTCAAGTACGGGGATGCGGACAGCGTAGCCATGCTGCTTCATCAGATTGCCGGCCGCAAAGGAGCAGGCGACCTGTTGGCCGAAGGCATCCGCACGGCCGCAAAAAAACTGGGCCTGTCCGATTTGGCCGTACATGTCAAGGGAATGGAGCCGGCCGGTTACGATCCCCGGAAGCTGCACGGCATGGGTCTTTCCTACGTCACATCACCCCGGGGCGCCTGTCATTTGCGCGCCACCTTTTACAAGCCCGAGCTTGCCGGGATCATAGACCCCAAGACAACTCGGGGCAAAGCAGAACTGCTTATTGATTACGAAGACCGGCTGGCAATTTACGACGCCCTGATTTTGTGCCGTTTTTACCGTGACCTGGTCTTGTGGGAGGACCTGATAAGGCTGGTCAACATGACCACGGGCCTGGATGTTGATGAAGAACGGCTGCGCCGCACTGCCAAACGGATCATTTCATGCGCCCGCAAGTTCAACCTCATGCAGGGGTTGACCAGGAGCGACGATAACCTGCCTTCCCGCTTCTTCAGAGAACCGCTGGAAAACGGCGACGTTCTGCCGGAAGAAAACTTCAGGCTGATGCTTGCCGAATACTACCGTCTGCGCGGGTGGGACGAGGAAGGCCGCGTGCCTGAAGGGGCTTTTTAGTCAGGTTTATGAAGAGTGGAAGGGGTGGAAGCAAAAAATCGGGATTAAGTTGGTACAGTATTTATATTCTCCGGAAGGATAATACCAGTTTTATACTGCAACATATCTGGAAATGAGGTGTTATTTTTTGGCTTTAGTCAGAGAGTATGGAAAAGAACAGTCTTTTATCCCTGCCGGGCCGTTTAAAATCCGTTTGCCGTTTATTCACTACCGTTTCGAGTGGGCGGACTATACCCAGGGATTACTTATGTGCGCGGTTTGTCTGGGAATTATTCCCCTGCTTCAGGAAGTCCTGGGTATGCCTTTTGAAATTGCCATTACCATTGTTATTTTGAACGGGTTTCTCTACTGCTGGCACGCCCAGCTCGGCGACCCGGTGGTACCCGGCTGGATTACTCCGGCGATACCGCTGCTGGTGGCCTACGTCAGCGCCTTTGAACCCGGCGTGGCGCGAATGCACGCGCTGATAGCCTTTGAGATTACTCTGGGTGTATTTGCATTTGTGCTGGGTGTTACCGGTCTGGCCAAGAAATTTGTCGATTCAATTCCAAACGCGATTAAGTCGGGAGTGCTGATAGGAGCGGGTATTGCAGCCGTGAACCTGATTTTTAAAATGCCCGACGGGCGCTTCTGGAAAAGCCCCATAACCATCAGCGTCTGCCTGATCCTGGCGGTATTCCTCTTGTTCTCAAACATTTACAAGCAAATCAGACACAAGCATAAAATACTGACATTGATTTCAGATCTCGGGATCATGCCTTCTATTTTGCTGGCTGCCATACTGGGTCCGCTTATTGAGCCGTCGGCAATACCTTTTCCCGATTTGCAGTGGGGTTTTACCGTACCGCACTTTGTAGAATTATTCACCCAATGGACACCTTTCTCGGAACGCATCGGCTGGCCGTCGATAGGCATGTTCATACAGTCCATTCCCTTGGTTATAGCGGTTTACATTGTTCTTTTCGGTGAACTGATCCAGGCCCAGGCGCTAATAGATGAGAGTTCACATTTCAGGCCGGACGAAAAAGTTGAATACAGTCCGAACCGTAACAATATTATTGTAGGCTTGAGAAACATGATCATGGGTACCTTCGGACCGGATATTTCCATGTGCGGTCCGTTATGGGCGGCCATGCAGGTAGTGGAGTGCGAGCGTTACAAACACGGCCGGAAAGCTATGGACAGCCTTGTCGGCGGGGTCGGCAGCTTCCGCTGGGGAACCTTTACCGGCTACTGGTTGTCGCCCATAGTGACTTTTGTAACTCCGATACTTAACGCTGCGTTAAGTCTTACCTTGCTTATACAAGGGTTTGTGGCCGTCAGGGTCGGGGTGCTGAAAGCCCGCAGTTACAACGACATCGGTATAGCCGGGGTGGTGGCCGGCGTCCTGGCGGTAAAAGGGGCGGCCTGGGCATTCGCCGTAGGAATTATTATGTGCTTACTTATTTACGGCAGGCATTTCTTTGCCGAGCAGCCCGTGGAAACCAAAAGCCAGGTTCCGCCACATAATATCTATGCCGACTAGATTTTACAGTGAACAGATCCACTTTATGAAAGCGGGGCGGACTTTTGAGTCAGCCCCATTTACTTTTGGAGATGAAGTGAACCTTTTTGCGCTTTCCGCCGTCCAACACTATAAATAAGGCCGTCCCGGATTAAAAAAGCTAAAGGGCAACGGTTTCATTCCGTTTTGTGCCTTGAGCGAAGCGAAAGGAATGGCTATAAGAATGAAAAGAGCTTTGTTCATATTTTTGTTGGTATCAATTCTTCTAATAGCCCCGTCCGCAGTTTTCGCCGGCATGCCCTTTGACGACGTTCAGTCGCAGCAGGCTGCGGCCGACATTGAAGCCGTGTATGAAAAAGGCATAATGGTCGGCACGGCGCCCGGCAAATTCAGCCCTGACGAATTTGTGGACCGGGCGCAACTGGCCGTATGCCTGGTCAGAACCTTTGACTTGAATCTCGAAGACTTAAACTTTGTCAAAGCGCCCGCCCCCTCTGACCTGTACGACGACGTGGAAGATGATTCGTGGTACGGTAAGGCTTCGGTAATTACCGGCCATAAAAAAGTCTTCAGTATTACTGACAGAAAATTCAAGCCCCATGAAGCTGTTACCAGAGCAGAAGCCGCCAGCGCGATAGCCGGCTCTTTTACCGCGAAAAAGTTGTCGGTCATTACCACCATGATCTGGCCGGACTATATTGACATAAGCAATTTGAGCCGGCAGCAGCAATCCGACATCTGTTTTGCCTTCAACACCGGCATAATGAGGTGCGACGGCAGGGAATTCAAACCTGATGAAAAAATAACCCGGGCCGAACTGGCGGGTGTCTTGAACCGGACCTTAAAAACCCTGGCCGTCGCCACGCCTGCCCAGGAGACGGAACCGGGAAACCCACCGGGTTCCGGCAATCCGGCAATAAATCTGCCGGATGTTAATGCCGCCGCCTTCAAGGGTCAGGGCGATCTGGCCTTCGTCCGGCAGGGCCTGCTCTATACACTTGATGGCAAAACGGGAGAGGTCAGGCAACTGACCGGGTCCGGCAGGGCGTTGCAACCAGCCTGGTCTCACGACGGCCAGTGGCTGGCGTTTATCCGCGTCACCGACCCACAGGCCGATACCGGCCCGCTCTGGCTGGTACGCCGGGACGGCTCGCAGGCCCACCAGGTTCAGGGGCTGCCCGAGCCGCTCGGTCGCCAGAGATTTTTTTGGTCGCCCGCCGCCAACGTGCTGGCGGTAAGTATACAAGACGGCGTCTGGCTGGTGCCGGCGGAAGGCGAGCCGCGCCGGCTGGCCGGGAGCGAAGGAACGGTCAGTCTGGCCTGGTCGCCTGACGGCGAAGCTCTGGCTTACAATGTTACCCTGCCGTCCGGGGAATCGCAGGACCGCAGCGATGCGCTGTATACCATTGCTGTAGACGGCGGTCAGCCTGTTCAGCGACTGGTGGCCCCACAGGCCGGGATACAAGTAACTGCCTGGTGGCCCGACGGTAAAGGGTTGCTGTACTGGTTGGATCCATTACACTCAGCTTCCCTGGCGGCTGACGGAATGGGCTTGTGGAGCCTCCGGCTGGGTGACACCGGGCCAAAACTTCTCACCAGCGGTCTTGCCCACCGGGGGTGGCAGTCCCTGTCACCACAGGGGAGCCTGCTGATGGTAGAAGGGGGTGGGCGCATAGTCTGGGCGGGGAAGATGGCGACTGTAGACCTGGAATCGGGCAGCGTCCAGGAGCTTAAGAACCCCGAGGGCAGCGTCGCTATCGACCCCTCTTTCTCTCCGGACGGCAGCCGCATCGCTTTCGTTGCCGCAAAGAACCTGGGCGACGACGTGTGGGGCTTTAGTAAACCCGAGGAACTGGCTGCCTGGGTGGCCACGCGCACACTCTGGATCGGGAATTCGGACGGATCCGGCGCTTATCTCCTGACGTCCGCCGGAGCAGGCGTGTACCAGCCGGCCTGGTCCAAAGATGGAGACCGCGTCCTGTATGTGCGGGACAACGCCCTCTGGATAATCAGTGCCGACGGCGGGCAGGCGGAAAAGATAATGGAACTGTTCCCTGAAAAGGGGGATCTCTTCGGTTTTTACGGTTATTCTTCGTACCAGGGTATTATGGCATGGTATCAGCCTTAGA
>DAOOVD010000025.1:0-36982 GCA_035369845.1 Bacillota bacterium
CGCTAATTGTTTTATGGTCGGTACTGTTTGATGATGCTTTTGATGCGTTGGGGACCTTTTAAAACAGCTTTTTAGATCAGGCAGGGGCGGCTGGCCCCCGCCCCCCCCTACCCAACGCACCGCGGTTTGGTTTTGCACACAGCGGTTCATCAGACTGCCGGAAATTAAAACGCTGAGGGTTATATCTTCACCAAGGAGGCCTGCGCTGTTCAGCGGGGTTGAAGTGCAAAAGCACGAAACTGCTGACAAAGCCGCAAATTTCTCCTCTCTTTTCTTGCACCCGGATTTAAATATTTCCGGGTTTTTCTTTTGGCGGCGGCCTTGTCTACAGCCGGCAGGCGTTCTGATTTTTTTGTTGATTTTTTATTTCAAACCGGAGGGATATATATTTTTGTCAGGTGATAAACGATAATTTATATAGAATGAAAAAAGAAACCTTCAACTCCCCGGGAAAATGTGCAGTTGAAATTTTTTGAGGGCCGGCAAGGTTGAAACAGCGGGGTGATTTTTTTGACCGGCGGGAAGAAAAGAATTGCCGGATTCGGCCCGGTTTCCCCCCTGATACGGACCGCCGCTGCCGCGGCCGTTGTGATAATGAGCGCGTATTTTGACAGGCTGAGAATCGATGTCTTCGTTCTCCTTGCCGTCTACGCCGTTTTGGGGTTTTTGCTGGCGGTGAAAAGTAAATGGCGGAAGAGGGCGCCGGGTAGCCGGCACCTGGTCACCATTTTCGACCTGATCTTTGTAACGGCACTGGTTCTGGTTACGGGCGGCAGCGCAAGCTTCTGCTGGCCTCTCTATCTGGTGGCGGTGATCGCCGCTTCGTTCGGCAGGGCCGGATTTACCGGCGCCGTGACGGCGTTGCTCAGCGCCGTCTTTTACTCGGCCGCCATATACTACAGCGAAAAAACTGTTAAAAACGTACCGGCGGATTTTTTGGCCGCCCTGGCGCTGGTGGCTCTGACGACTTTCATCCTGGCCAGGAAGGGCAAGGAAACCACCATGAAACTGGCCAAAACCGACGCTATGACCGGCGCTTTTAATTTCAGCTACTTTCAGGAGTGCATCGACTGGGCCGTCAGGAGTTTTGAAATTTCGGGCAGGCCGGTGTCCCTGCTGTTTATCGACGTCGACGATTTCAAGGCCATAAATGACACATACGGCCACCAGAGGGGCGACGAGACCCTGAAGGTTGTCGGAAGGGCGATCATGTCAGCGGTGAGAAAGAATGATATGGTGTTCCGGTACGGCGGCGACGAATTCGCCGTAATTTTGCAGACCGATTCCGAAAAGGAGGCGTTTCTCGTGGCGGAGCGGATCCGCGAAAACGTCAGGCGCCTGGCCGACGGCCTCACCGCGTTTAAAAAAGTGAGCGTGTCCACGGGCATAGCCGTATTGAACAAGAACTGCGCCAGCAAGGCGCTGTTTCTGGAGGCTGCCGATCGCGCCCTTTACGAGTCGAAAAGGCAGGGCAAGAACAGGATTGCGGTTTACCCCGGGTCCGCCGGAGGGAAATAAAAAGGGAGTTAAAAAATGTAATAATGTGCCTGGTGTGGAGCATATTGTCTATATAGGCGCAAGACAAGCCGCTTTCAGTCTGATTGAAATCTTTTGAAATACGTGTAAAAAACGGCATATATATAATGTCAGTCCGGGAAAGGCTAAAGGAACGGGAAATCAAAACCGTTTTTGCCGCAGGCAGGAAAGTATAAGAGCGGCAAAAGCTGGTTAGCCTATTGAGGACGAAAGGGGGTGGCGTACAACAACCACCCCTTGTAAATGAAAAAGAATCTCCGGTAAAAATTTTACAGGAATTTTTCTTATGTTTGTGGAAAATTGAAGAAGGAATTTCGGCTTCTTGGAAGAACCTTCTTCTGGTGCACCTTTTTGCAGGAACATAAATTCCGGTAAAGGAGACAGCCATGGAGGCAATATTTTACGGGACTCAGCTGATAATGACGCTGTACACGTTTTACTTTTTCGTAATCTCGCTTTTCGGGTTTTACCGCAGGTACCAGGAGGCTTACGACAGCCTGCCGCCCAGTTCCAGGTTTGCCGTGGTCGTAGCGGCCCACAACGAGGAAAAGGTTATTGGAGAACTGATCAGAAACCTGCACAGCCTGGACTACCCGAGAGAGCTTTATGACGTTTACGTTATTGCCGACAACTGTACGGACAGCACGGCCAGGATTGCCGAAGAAAAAGGCGCAAACGTCATCGTGCGGTTCAACAGGAAGGATGTCGGCAAAGGCTACGCCCTGGAGTACGCCTTCAACATCATTTTGAACAACGGCATACCTTACGACGCCGTCGTCGTTTTCGACGCCGACAACCTGGTGGACATTAATTTCCTGAGGGTTATGAACGGCCACCTGCTCAAAGGCGAAAAAATTATCCAGGGCTACCTGGACACCAAGAACGCTGGCGACACCTGGATTACCAAATCCATATACATAAGCTACATAATCACCAACCGCTTCATGCAGCTTTCCAAGTACAATCTGGGCCTTACCTGCGCCCTCGGCGGGACCGGCATGTGCATATCCGTGGATATGCTGAAAAAATACGGCTGGGGCATGACGTCGCTTACCGAAGACCTGGAGTTCCAAACCAAGGCGCTGCTGAACAACGTAAAGGTCACCTGGGCCCACGAGGCCAAGGTATACGACGAAAAGCCCCTGAGCCTGATGCAGTCCTGGCGCCAGCGCAAGCGCTGGATGCAGGGCCATACCAACGTCGCCGGCCGCTACATAGGCAAGCTCGTCAGAGAAGGCGTCCGAACCAAAAACTTTGCCATGATCGACGGGGCGATGTATTTGATCCAGCCGTTTTTCCTCATGTTTACCGGGATCGGGCTGATCGCCAACATCTTTACCGCACCGGAGCAGGCGTTTGACAACCCGATGTGGGCGGTGGTGGGGTTCTTTGCGCAGTTCTTCTACTTCGGACTGGGCCTCGCCCTCGAAAGGGTGAAACCTGCGGTGTACTGGTGGCTGGTATTTTACCCGATTTTCGCGCTGACCTGGATTCCCGTGGCCTACGTCGGGTTTGCCCTGCGCAAGAACAAGCAGTGGAGCCATACCATTCATTTCCGCAACATCAAACACGAAAACCTGCAGAACCTCTACCTGCCCGCCAGAGCGAACGGCAGAAGAACGAGCTGAGCGCCCCCGGCCGGTTTACGCTCCTACGAGGGCGGCAACGGATTCATCGGCCGGATGCGCGAAGAGTTCCTCCGGTGTGCAATATTGTATGATTCGTCCCTTCTTGATTACCGCAACCATGTCGGCCAGCAGGGGAATTTCGTTGCGGTCGTGGGTTACAAAGAGGGTGCTTATTCCCGTAGCCTTCAATATATCGCTCAGTTCGGCAATCAGCGACTTCCTGGTCGGGTAGTCCAGGGCGGAAAAAGGTTCGTCCAGGAACAGCACCTCCGGGTCGAGCGCAAATGCCCTGGCCAGGCTTACCCTTTGGGATTCGCCCCCCGACAGGGAGCGGGCGCTGCGGTGCGCGAGGGCGGCTATGCCCAGCTTTTCCAGCCACTCTCTCACCCGGCGGTCGGTTTCTTTCTTTTTACAGCCCCTGATCTGGAGACCGGAAGCGACATTGTTGTAAACGGTGGTGTCAAGGAGAAGGGGTTCCTGGAAGGCCACCGCCATTTTCCTGCGGAGCCTCAGTTTGTTGTCGGGTCTGACCTTTTCCCCGCAGATGAACAGCTCCCCCGTGGCCGGCCGTTGCAGCAGCGCCAGCACCTGCAGCAGGGTGCTCTTACCGGCGCCGTTCGATCCGATCAGGGCCGTCACCCCGCCTTTTTTCAGGATGAAGCGCTCCACGTCCAGCACTTTGTTTTTTCCCCTGTACAGCGTTATATTGTTGGCCTCGATTATCACAATTCTATCCCTTCCTTTAAAACTTCAAGGTCCCGGTATTGTCACCAACCTCATTTATTCCATATAATTTTTTTTATACCTTCAATCCCGCCGCACTAATTTTTTACGGCGGAACCAGCGCAAGAAAAAAGGACGGGCAGGCGCGATTTTTTTTCTTGACTTGGCGTTTACATTGCTGTTATCATATAGCACATAAGGCAAAACGATCAAAGATGATGAAAGGGAAAAGTAGGCGGGACACAGCTTTTCCAGGGAGGAGGCGCCGCGACTGAAAGCGCCTTTACTGCACGACCCGTTGAAGTTCTCCCCGGAATTGCCGGACTGAAACCTGCTGGAAAGTAGGTCCGGCCGGGAACTTCCGCCGTTAAAAGGAAGGGGGTATAAGGAACCGTTCCCGTACCCTGCTTAACGAGTGGGCTTCGGCCAACTAGGGTGGTACCGCGAAAACCAGCTTTTCGTCCCTAAGGACGAAAAGTTTTTTATTTTCCACCGCTTGCAGGTTTGGGGATTCCCGTACCCTGATCCAAAGCGGGTTAGTCATCTGACCAACCGGGGTGGTACCGCGGAAGTCCGCAGCTTTCGTCCCCGCGAAAGCTGCGGACTTTTTACTTTCCGGCGGCGGCCGCCTGGGGAGGTGATTGCTTTCTTTACCAAGCGTTTAAACCTCAAGGTACTTTGCCGGCAGCTACAAACAAAGCAGCGCCTTTGTCGGCAGCGAACAGCATTTTTGCACTTCACCTTATAAGGAGGAATATGAACTTGAAAAAATGTAAAGCAACGGGCCTGGCCGTTATGGCGGCTCTGGCGGCGGCAATCGGTTTGATTTTAAGCGGCTGCGCGGGAAGCAAGGATTCCGGCAAATCCGGAGCGGTCAAGGAGCCTTACAGGGTCGGCGCGGTTATCGATATCAGCGGGTCTTCGTCTTCCCTGGGAATACCGGAGCGCAATACTCTGGAGATGCTGAGAGACAAGATTAACGCGGCCGGTGGGATCAACGGGCACCCGCTGGAGTTGACCATCCTCGACAACAAAAGCGATGAGACGGAAGCAGTCCTCGCCGTCAAAAAGCTGATCGACCAGCAGAAAGTGCTGGCCGTGATCGGATGCAGTTCAAGCGGTCCTTCCATGGCTATGATCGACACTGTCCAGAAGGAGCAGGTGCCCATGATCTCCCTGGCGGCCGCCGGTAAGATCGTGGAGCCGGCGCGGGAAAGGAAGTGGGTTTTCAAGACGGCCCAGAGCGATGCCGTGACCGTTAGCAGGCTGGTGAGCTACCTGAAAGAAAAAGGGCTTATGAAAGTAGCCTTTCTCTACATGAACAACGCTTACGGCGACGGCGGCAAGCAGGCCTTCCTGGAAGCCGCAGCTGCGGCGGGGCTGCAGGTGGTGGACGAGGAAAAGTTTGAAGCGACCGACAAGGACATGACCCCGCAGCTCACCAGGGTCAAGGCCAGCGGGGCGCAGGCCGCCGTGATCTGGGCTATCCCGCCTTCCGCCTCGATAGTGACGAAAAACTTCAGAGACTTGAACCTGAACATACCTCTTCTGCACAGCCACGGAGTCGGCAACCAGAACTTCATCGACCTGGCCCAGGGGGCCGCGGACGGGACAATTCTGCCCATCGGCAAGCTCACGGTGGCCGACCAGATTCCGGACAGCGATCCGCAAAAAAAAGTGCTGGCTTCATACATAGACGAGTACAGTAAAAGATACGGCTCGCCTCCCAACTCGTTCGGCGGTTACGCCTGGGACGCCTTCTACCTTCTGGTGGACGCCATTGAAAAAGCCGGGCCGGACCGGGCCGCTATCCGCGACCGGCTGGAAAAGACCAGGGACTTCATAGGGGTCTCCGGCGTGTTCAACATGTCCGAAAACGACCACAACGGATTGAAGGAGGATTCCATGGTGCTGGTCCGGATTGAGGGCGGCAGGTGGAAGCTGTTGCAGTAGTTTGTTGCAGCCGGCAGTTGCGGCGGGGGGCGTCCGCCTGCCGCATCACCCGGCAGGAAAGTCATGGGCGGTAAGCCGGTAAGGAGTGTGCAGTTTTGAATCTGTCCGAACAGCTTCTCCAGTTATTGATAGCGGGGCTCACGGTGGGCAGCATTTACGCGCTGGTTGCCCTCGCCCTGGTAACCACTTTTAATATAACGGGCATTCTCAACCTGGCCCAGGGCGAGTTCTCGGCGCTGGGGGCGCTGCTGGCGTCCAGCCTCTGCACCGCCGGCCTGCCTCTTGCAGCGGCATTTGCCGTATCCGTTCTGGCGGCGGCGGTCCTGGCCGGGCTGATTGAACGTGCGGCCGTCCACCCGGCGCGCGGGGCCTCGGGGCTCACCCTGATCATCATCACTCTGGGACTTTCCATCTCGCTGCGCGGTCTCGCCCTGCTGATCTGGGGGACCGACCCCGTCGTCCTGCCGGCTTTCTCGAAGGGCGGCCCGCTTTACCTGGCGGGCGCGGCCGTCAGCCCGCAGAGCCTGTGGATTATCGGGCTGCTTGCAGTTTCGGTCGCCGGGCTGCACGCGTTTTTCGAGCTGACCTACTCCGGAAAGGCCGTAAGGGCATGCGTGATCAACCGGACAGCCGCCAGGCTGGTGGGAATCAACCCGGCCCGAATGTCCCTGTTCGCTTTTCTGGGGAGCGGGGCGCTTGGAGCCGCCGCGGGAATCTTTATCGCCCCCGTTACTCTCGCCACTTATGACATGGGTTTCATGCTGGGCATAAAAGGTTTTGTCGCCGTCATTATCGGCGGAATGCACAGCACCGGCGGCGCGGTCCTGGGCGGAATCATCCTGGGAGTGCTGGAGGCTTACGGCGCCGGGCTCGTTTCCTCCGGCCTGAAAGACGCCCTGGCCCTGCTGGTGCTGCTGGCGGTGCTGCTGGTAAAACCGGAGGGTTTGATCGGGACCGTTTCGGGAAGAAAAGTGTGAAGCAAGGCGCCAGGGGGCGCCGGGCACAAAAATGAAGACAACGTCTTCGGCCCTATAACTGTCCGGACCTTGAGGGGAAGGAAGCGAACGATACTGCGAAAGCGCCGCAAACGTACCGGCGCTTTCCCATAACGACATACGGGGGCGCTGTCAGTAGCTGAACGTAAGACGCAAAGGAAAATGCGGGAGGCGGAAAATGATGCGGAGGATCGTCGTACCGGCGGCGGCGCTGGCCTTATTCGCGGCCGTGCCCCTGCTGACCGGCAGCGGCTACCTGCTGGGGATATTGATAGTGACAGGCATCTATACCATAGTTGTAACCGGGCTCGGCATACTGATGGGCTACGCCGGCCAGATCTCCCTCGGCCACGCGGCGTTTTTCGGCCTGGGCGGATACGCGGTGGCGATACTGACCACTTCCTTCCGCTGGCCTGCGCCAGCCGCCCTTGTCGCAGCCCTGGTCCTGCCGGGAATTGTGGCGGCCGTAATCGGCCGGCCAACCCTGAAACTGAAAGAACTGTTCCTGGCAATGGCCACGCTCGCCTTCGGCATTCTGGTGCACATATTTTTCAACGAGGGCGGGAAGATCACCGGAGGACCTTCCGGTCTCTCCGGCGTACCTTACTTTAAGCTGGGCGGCCTGGTGTTTGACCGCGACACAGAGTTCTACTACCTGGTGCTTGCCGCGGTGCTGCTGGTGTTCCTGGCAGTCAAAAACCTTATTGATTCGCGGACGGGCAGGGCTTTGAAGGCGGTAAGGGAAAGCGAGCACGCCGCGGAGGCTTCCGGCATCGACACAGCCGGCCTGAAACTCCGGGCCTTTGTCTTCAGCGCGGTGCTGGCCGGCCTGGCCGGGGGGCTGTACGCTTTTTACGTCACTTTCGTAAATCCTTCCCCCTTCAGTTTTCATACTTCGGTTCAGTTTGTCCTGATGGCCGTCATCGGCGGCCTGGGCACGCTATGGGGGCCGCTATTGGGAACTGGTGTGGTGGTTTTCCTCGGGGAGTTCCTGCGCTGGGCGGTACCCCTGGTCATACCGGACGCGGGCGGCGAATACCAGATCATTTTTTTCGGGATGATTCTCGTTGTTTTGATGGTGTTCCGGCCGGAGGGACTGAGCCGGATGATAGAGATGATCCGGAAGGGATCTGTGCGGGAGGGCGAAAGCAGTGCTTCTTGAAGTGGAGGGACTTGTCAAGTATTTCGGGGGTGTGGCGGCGGTTGACGGCGTCAGTTTCGGCGTGCGGAAAGGGGAGATTTACGCTCTGATCGGTCCCAACGGAGCGGGCAAGACCACAATCTTCAACCTCATCACCAGGATGATCGAGCCGGACCGGGGAACGGTAACCTTTGCAGGCAGATCCCTCGCCGGCCTGAAACCCCACCAGGTGGCCGCCGCCGGGATAACCAGAACTTTTCAGAACCTCCAGCTCTTCGGGGGAATGTCGGTGCTGGAAAACGTGATGACCGGCGCGTACCTCAAGGGCAGGACGGGTTTTTGGGAGTCCCTGGCCCGGTTGCCGCGGTCAGTTGCTGAAGAAAAAAAGATCAGGGAGGAGTCCATGAGGCTCCTGACCGTGCTCGGCCTGGCCGGCGCCGCCGGGATGCCGGCCTCGGCGCTCCCCTTCGGACAGCAGCGGCTGCTGGAAATAGCCCGCGCGCTTGCCTCCGGTCCGGGGCTGGTGCTGCTGGACGAACCGGCTGCGGGGCTCAACAGCGTGGAGGCGAAGGCGCTTGCCGGGTTTTTAAAAAAGCTGCGGGATCAGGGCAAATCGATGATTCTGGTCGAACACGACATGGAAACGGTGATGGAAGTGGCCGACCGGATTCTGGTGCTCAACTTCGGGGTGGCGATAGCCGAGGGCACACCGGCCGAAATCCAGTCTGACCCGGAAGTGATCAAAGCCTACCTGGGGGAGGATGATCGGGTTGCTTGAGGTAAGAAATCTGGATGCCTGTCACGGCTGGGTGCAGGCGCTGCGGGACGTCTCCTTCCGCGTGGACGCCGGTGAAATGATTGCCGTGCTCGGCGCCAACGGAGCAGGAAAAAGCACGCTGCTTGGCGTATTATCAGGGTTATGCCGTCCGGGGAAAGGCGAAGTCGTTTTGGACGGCAGGCCGATTGCGGGAAAGCCGCCCGAATACATCGTCAGGCAGGGGATAAGCCTGGTCCCGGAGCGCAGGGAAATTTTCGGCTCCCTGACCGTGCTGGACAACCTGCTTTTGGGGGCGTATCACCGCTACCGTTCCGGCAGGAATGAAGTTGCGGATGACGTAAAGAGGGTATTGGAGGTTTTCCCGGCGCTCAGAGGCAGGGAAAACCAGCATGCCGGCACGTTGAGCGGCGGCTTGCAGCAGATGCTGGCCATCGGCCGGGGGCTGATGTCGCGCCCGCGCCTGCTTCTGCTCGACGAGCCGTCGGCAGGCCTGGCCCCGATGGTGGTGCGGGAGATAATGTCGACGCTGACGGATCTGAAGAAAAGCGGAATGGCCGTAATTCTGGTTGAGCAGAACACCGCGGCGGCGCTCAAAGCAGCCGACAGGGCCTTGGTTTTGGAAAGGGGGAGGCTCGTTTTGAGCGGCGACCCGCTGAAATTGATGGACGACGCCAGAGTACAACAGGCCTACCTGGGCCGCCGCCGTGCGGCGCGGCCCGCGGCGGTCGTGTAAAAATATCCGAGGGATGTGATTTTATTCATGAATGCTCAGGCAAGTTCTTCTCCAGGTAAAAAGCTGGAGATCCGGTACTGGGATCCCGAATTTGAGACGATGCCCAGGGAGAGGCTCGAACAGCTTCAACTGGAGCGCCTGAAAGAGACGGTAGAACGTGTTTACCGCTCGGTTCCGTTTTACCGGAGGGCGTTTAAGGAGAAAGGGATTGAGCCGGGGGACGTCAGGTCGCTTGACGACTTGAAAAACCTGCCTTTCACGGCCAAGCAGGATCTAAGGGACAATTACCCCTACGGGCTTTTTGCCGTGCCCTTGAGCGAGGTGATCCGCATTCACGCCTCCTCCGGAACCACCGGAAAGCCCTCGGTGGTGGGCTATACGAGAAGGGATATTGAAAACTGGGCCGACCTGGTGGCCCGCTGCCTGGTGATGGCCGGCGGCAGCAAGCGCTCAATAGTCCAGGTTGCTTACGGCTATGGGCTTTTTACCGGCGGTCTGGGCGCCCACTACGGGGCGGAACGGCTGGGCGCCGCGGTGGTTCCCATGTCCGGCGGCAACACCGCGCGACAGCTCATGCTGATGCAGGACTTCGGTACAACCATCCTCGCCTGCACGCCTTCTTACGCGCTTTTTCTCGCCGAGGAGGGCGAGGCGGCCGGCATCGATTTCAAAAAACTGCCGCTTGAGGCCGGCGTTTTCGGCGCGGAGCCGTGGACGGAAAACATGAGGAAACAGATCGAGGAGAAAATGGACATAACCGCCCTGGACATCTACGGGCTGAGTGAAATCATGGGCCCGGGCGTGTCCATGGAATGTCCGGTCAAGAACGGGTCGCACATTTTCGAGGACCATTTCATCGCTGAAATTATCGACCCGGAAACAGGCGAAACCCTTCCTTACGGTCAGAGAGGGGAATTGGTCCTGACCACTGTTGCGAAAGAGGCAATTCCGCTGATCCGCTACCGCACGCGGGACATTTCGTCCCTTCACCCGGAAAAGTGCGCCTGCGGGCGTACCCATGTGCGCATGAAGCGCGTGACCGGCCGTACCGACGACATGCTGATCATCCGCGGCGTCAACGTCTTTCCCTCCCAGGTGGAGAGCGTCCTGCTGGAGTTCGGCGAAACCGAGCCGCACTACTTGCTGGTGGTGGACCGCAAGGGCGAGCTTGACGACCTGGAAATCTGGGTGGAACTGTCCGAGAAGATGTTCTCCGACGAGGTCAGGCGGCTCGAGCACCTCGAGACCAAGATCCGCCACAAAATTTTAAGCGTGCTCAACATCAGCGCCAAGATAAAGTTCGTCGAACCCCGGACCATCCCCAGAAGCGAGGGCAAGGCCAGGCGGGTAATGGACCGGAGGGACATGACGTAAAGCCGGCGGACATTAAAAATGATTAAAAAGCTTACCGCAAGCGGTCCCGGCAAACCGGCGCAGTCCCGGTAAAACAGGCCGCGGCGCGGGAGAACCGTTCCCGGTGTCAAGGGGGCGGTTCTCTTCAAGTATTTTTTGCCTGTGAAGGCATTTTTTTATTTGCGCCGGTTTTCGGTTCGGCAAAGGATGGCGCCGGTTCTTGTCGAATATTGCTTTTAGCGGGAACTCGCCCCGGGGATAAATAATAAAGGCGGTTTTGGTCAATTATAATGGTGAGACCGGGATTGCGCGGGAGAGAAGGCAATGAATGGTTCCGGCAATGGGAAAAACGGCAAAAGCAAGTTCAACAAATGGATATTCCTAGCCGCTCTGATTGTTTTGCTGCTGGGCGTGTCCGGGTACGCGCTCAGGGGCTACGTAAGCGGGGCCCTGTGGGGCAGGCCGGATGGAGGCGGGGAACCGGCCGTTGAAACAGACGCGGCATACGGCACGGCCGGGCCGGACGAGCCCGCGGCCGGCAGCGGCGGACAGAATGCGGAAGTGCGGAACGGGGAAAGCGGGGGCGTGCAGGCCGGGGAAAAACCCGAAGGCACTCCGTTTTCCGCCAGCGGCCTGCCCAACACCAGACACGGCTGGGGCCTGAAGCGAAACAGCAGCCACCGGCAGCCCGAGATGCCTTCCTCGATCACGGCCACGCTGGAAAAATACGGCGCCTACTGGATCGGCAGCCCCGGCGGCAAGGATCTTTATCTTACCTTCGACGAGGGTTATGAAAACGGTTATACTCCGAAGATACTCGACATTTTAAAGGCGAACGGCGTCAGGGCGGCCTTCTTCGTAACCGGCCATTACGTAAAGAGCCAGCCGGACCTGGTGAGGAGAATGGTCGACGAGGGGCACATCGTCGGCAATCACACGGATACCCACCCCAGCCTGCCTGACGTGTCCGACGCGCAGATCGAACGGGAGCTCCGGGCGGTGGAACAGGAGTTCGAGAAGGTGACCGGGCGCAAGGGGATGAAGTACCTCAGGCCTCCCCAGGGCGAATACAGCGAAAGGACCCTGGCCGTAACCAGGAATCTGGGCTATCACAATATTTTCTGGAGCCTGGCCATGGTGGACTGGGTGCCTATGCCGGGCGGGCCGCAGGAAGCCTACGATTCCGTTATGGGCAACCTGCACAATGGAGCCTTGATCTTGCTGCACGCGGTGTCGAAGGACAACACCGAAGCTCTGGACAGGATTTTAAAAGACGCCAGGGCGCGGGGCTACACCTTTAAAACCCTGGACGACCTGGTGGCGGGCTTTTAATTTTAATCAGCTTCAAAATGTTTTTGTAAAAAATTTTTTATTTTTGTTCCTGATTAAAGAAATCCGAATTCTTGATTAAATCAACATATTTTTTTGCTGCTAAATCAAAACCTGAGTGAAAGTACAGAATCAAATCATTTCTCAAAGCCTCATCATATGGAAATGTCAACGCCCGCATTATCCATCGAGTTTAACAAATTATTATAAGTTCCATCAGTATAAGCGTCCAAATAGCCATTTGTATTCCCAATAATGGTTCTTATCGCTTTTTCAGCTACTAAATCCGGGTAAATGTGGGTATGGGCGTCAATATGATAATTTATATCTCCTTTGTGTGGAGGACAGGACTCGTAGGGAGAAGGTAAGTAACTCTGTCTCTTGATTTGAAATCAAGTTTTGGGGGTTAAGGTGAATGGCTAAACTACCAAGTAAAATCGAAACTTGGCAGATGGTGGCTCTTGGTAAAATGAAGAGAGCCACAATTGATGTTCCCAAGCTTAAGACAGGTGAGGTACTGGTCGAAATAGCCGGCTGTGGTATTTGTTACAACGATCATGCTGTCTTCTATGGCGAAGTGCCGACCGGGGCAGTAATGCCACGAACATTAGGTCATGAAATAAGCGGCACCATTGTCGACGGCGATGCCAAACTTGTGGGTAAAGAGGTCATCATTCCACCCGCTATGCCATGCCACAACTGCCTCATTTGTAAAGCTGGGCGGGAAAACCGCTGCCTGGCAGCCAAAATACCAGGTTACAGCATGGGTATTTATGGCGGCAACTCCAGTCATATAGTCGTACCTTCAGCAGATCTATGCTACATTAAAGAAAAGAAAGAAATACCTCTTTCACACTTTGCCGTGGTCGCTGATGCCGTTGCCTCAACCTACCAAGCAGCCAAAAGAGCTAATGTGCAGCCAGGGGATATGGTAATCATCGTTGGTGCCACCGGAGGTGCTGGCGTATATGCTACACAGGTCTGCGCCGCCATGGGCGCTAAAGAGATCATCGGCATCGCCCGTAATGAGGAAAAGCTGCAGAGGGCACTAAAGTTCGGTGCCACCCATGTCATCAGCAGCCAGAATAAGACCGCTAAAGAGGTCCACGCTGAGTTTTACTCCTATTGTATGAGTAAGAAACTCTCACCTTACTATGGCTGGAAGATTTTTGAGTGGTCGGGTACGGCGGCAGGACAGGAAATCGCTTTAGAGTTGCTGCCTTTTATCGGCAAGCTGGTGGTCGCTGGCTGTGGAACACATAAGAACGAGTTTTCTTTATCCCGGTTGATGACTCTTGAGGCTGATATAATTGGTAGCTGGGCCTGCCGACCTAAATACTACCCCGATGTTTTGAACATGGTACTCAGCGGCATAATCCAGATCGAGCCTTTTATAAAGACCATGCCTATGAGTCAGATAAAAGAAGCTTATGAAGAAGCTCATCGAGGGGGCTTGACGCAAAGAATTGTGCTGACCCCTGATTTTGAATAGATTTAAAGGCAGTTCAGGACACTTTAATTTTTTGAGGATAATAAGAGGAATTGAAACAGGATATATTGAGGAGAAAGAATTAACATTGAAGACTTTTGTGAAGGTTCACGATGAAAAACATTTAACGGTCGGATTCCCACAGAGAGTAGTAACCTGGGAGGAACTGCTTGACAGGTTGCAGGTGAAGCTGTGGGTGTATCCAGACCGTTTAGAGGTTCGGGGAATTGTCCCGATAGAAGATATAGCGAATCCTAAATGCTGTTGAGAATTTTTGATGGATTAGTTTGGGAATCTACGAGGAGAGAAGAAAAAAACCTGAACATACAAAGATGTTCAGGGGAGGATGGTAATTTTTTACTTTTTATCGGCTAAGTCCTGTAATGTCTTTTTCAAATCCTTCAACAAGTGTTCAAGTTCCGCCAGCTTCTGAACAGCCTGACTCGGGCAACAGTTTCCAAATTGGGCGCATTTTGAACAGGGGTCAATGTAAGCCAAGGGGCATTGATCCATAATTCTGCCTCCTTTCCTTTTCCCCGGTTTTTGCTCTCCTATACCACACCCTGGGCCATCATGGCATCGGCTACCTTAAGGAAACCGGCAATATTTGCCCCTGTTACCAGGTCGCCTTCGCTGCCGTATTCCCTGGCTACCTGGCTGACCTTACGATAAATATTGATCATGATATCTTTTAATCTGGCGTCCACTTCGGCGAATGTCCAGGAGCATCTCATGCTGTTCTGGGTCATTTCCAGGGCCGAAGTTGCCACTCCGCCGGCGTTGGCGGCTTTCGCAGGCGCGAATAGAATATTGTTGTCTTGAAACACTTTTATTGCCTCCGGAGTTGAGGGCATATTGGCGCCCTCGGCTACCGCCGTAACCCCATTGGCCACCAGCTTCAAGGCCGATTCCTCGTCAACTTCGTTTTGCGTTGCGCAGGGAAGGGCAATATCACACTTGATGGACCAGATTCCTTTAGATCCTTCGTGGTATTCGGCCGAGGGATGGTATTCAACATAAGACTTGATTCTTTTTCTCTCGATTTCTTTTATCTGTTTGACTGTATCCAGTTTAATCCCCTCAGGGTCGAAAATATAACCGTTGGAATCGCTCATGGCCACCACCCTGGCGCCCAGTTGCTGGGCCTTTTCCACTGTGTAAGTGGCCACATTGCCGGAACCGGAAACAATTACCGTCTTATTGGCAAGAGCTTGTCCATTTTCCTTAAGCATTTCCTCGAGGAAATAGACCAGACCGTAACCGGTGGCTTCTTTTCTGGTCAGGCTTCCGCCGTAGGTCAGCCCCTTGCCCGTGAGCACTCCATGATACAGGCCCGTAAGCCTTTTGTACTGTCCGTAAAAATAACCGACTTCCCGGGCGCCGACTCCTATATCGCCCGCCGGAACGTCCACGTCCGCCCCGATGTGCCGGTAAAGTTCTGCCATAAAACTCTGGCAGAAACGCATAACCTCACCTTCTGATTTCCCTTTGGGATCGAAATCACTCCCGCCTTTGCCTCCACCGATGGGCAGGCCGGTCAGGGAGTTCTTGAATGTTTGCTCAAATCCAAGGAACTTGATAATCCCCAGGTTTACGGAAGGATGAAAACGTATGCCGCCTTTGTAGGGGCCGATGGCGCTGTTGAACTGGACCCGGAAACCCCGGTTGACCTGCACCCGGCCACGGTCGTCCACCCAGGGAACCCGGAAAATAATCTGCCGCTCGGGTTCCACTATTCTGTGCAGGATACCCGCTTCTACGAATTCAGGGTGTTTTTCGATTGCCGGTTCCAAAGATTCAAGCACTTCCAAAACTGCCTGATGAAATTCCGGTTCGTTGGGATTTCTTTTAACCACCTGTTCCATTATTTCGCCAATAACCTGTTGTGAAAACCCCACTGATATACCTCCTCCTATATAAAGTAATATTCATAGCCGTTATTTGCCCAGGCGGCACACATTACAGCGCGACTTCTTCCGGAAGAATTAGTAGAAAGAGAAATATTCTTTCAGTTCCCAGGGGTGCACGAATGACTGGAAACGTTCCAGTTCCTCTCCCTTGGCCCTGGCGAATCTCCGGTAAATACATTCGCCCAGTGTGGCCCTGGCCAGTTGATCAGTTGCCAATTCCCGCAATGCTTCTTCCAAAGAGCGGGGCAGGAATTCAACCGGTACTCCCCGGTCCTGATTATCATTAATTTGATAGATATTTCCGATCTGCGGCGGTGGTAAAAGCTGCTGCTGAATACCATGCAAACCGGCTTTCAAAATTACAGCTAAAGCCAAGTAAGGGTTACAAGCCGGATCGGGGTTCCGCACCTCAATCCCGGTTTTCCGCCCCTGGCCGGTATATACCCTGAGCACTGAATTGCGGCTGTCCTCCGACCAGGCTACATACAAAGGCGTCTGGCTGCCGGTTGCCAGCCGCTTGTAAGAGTTAATCAGAGGATTGGTTATGGCGGTATTGGCCCTGGTATGGGCCAGGATACCTCCAATAAAATACTCCACCTCCCGGTTCAGCTGTGAAGGCGGCTCCATATCAAAAAGAGTATCTTGTTCCCTGCGATGAAGGAATAAGTGCAGGTGCAGTCCCGAACCCGGCATGCCGTTAAGAGGTTTGGGCATTAAGGAAGCATGCAATCCGTGCCGCTGCGCTATGGTGCGTACGACGAACTTGAAGGTTACCAGCTTATCCGCAAGGGACAAGGCATTGTCGGGCTTTAAAGCGATTTCGTGCTGGCCGGGCCCCAATTCATGATGGCTGCATCCAATTTCAAAACCTATTTCTTCCAGGGTCAGCACTATATCCCGCCGGGCATTTTCCCCGAGATCAACCGGGGTCAAGTCGCAAAACCCGGCTTGATCATGCGTGTCGATGGTTGGATTGCCTTTGTCGTCGGTATAAAAGAGATAAAACTCTATCTCCGCACCCACCGAAACTTCAAATCCCATCTGAGCGGCTTCGCCCAGTACTTTCTTTAAGACACTGCGGGGGCACCCCGCATAGGGGGAACCGTCTGGATTGACCGCATCACAGATGAAGCGGGCCACCGCCCCATTCGCGGGCCGCCAGGGAAATATTACAAAGGTGGACAAATCCGGAAGGAGTTTGATATCCCGCTCCCGGCTGTTGATTACTCCATCCACTACCGAACTGTCGAAGGTTACCTGGCCGGCCAGTATCTGCTCCAGGTCCTCTGAAGTCACCGCAATATTTTTCAACATACCGAAGGTGTCGGTGATCTGCATTCGAATGAACTTTACCCGGTTCTCGTGAGCCTTTTCCATGACGTCTTCACGAGTAAGCATCAGCAACCTCCCACAGTTACCGGAATATACCTCCTCATCTCGACCTTGCGGCAATACAAATTCTGACTACTTATTTTATTTGATCCCTGATAAATAAATCATAAAAAAAATGCCGCAAATATAATAATTTCATAATAAAAAACTCCGCCTTGCCTGGCGGAGCAAATATTACAGGTCCTTTTTCTTCCGGTTCACTTTTCAGTTTCCATTTGGTACCCGATACCGTGTTTACTGAGAATGTATTTGGGTTTGTTCGGATCATCCTCAATTTTTTTACGCAAACTGCTGATGTAATTTCTCAAGTAGTGCAATTCATTACGGTATTCCTGTCCCCATACCCAGGTCAACAGGTCCTCGTGCGCAATTACCTTTCCCGCATTGCTGCCGAGGTAATACAAAACCTGGTATTCCGTAGCGGTGAGCCTCACTTCCTCACCTCTGACAAAGACTCGCCTTTGGGCAAAATTAATAACCAGATCACCTGATTTATAAACCGGGCAACTGGAAAAATCCCCCGACTGGCAGGTCCTTCTGAGAACCGCCTTGACGCGGCACAGCAACTCCTCCACGCTAAAAGGCTTGGTTAAATAATCATCGGCTCCCGCATCAAAACCACGTATCCGGTCCTGCTCGCGAGCACGGCCTGTCAGCATGATAACCGGGATATTCGAGAATTCGCGAATTCTTTTACACACTTCGAACCCGTTGAACGGACCGGGAAGCATGATATCCAGAATCAGCAGGTCATAGTTCGAAGCCTCCACCATTTCTATAGCGGTTTTGCCGTCGGCGGCCGCTTCCACCCCATACCCGCTGGCCAAGAGGTTAACTTTAACTAACCGCACCAGTCGCGGTTCGTCATCCACAATTAAGATCGTTTTCCGCTTCATTTCAAGCCCCCTGATACTTCCATCGGCATTAGTTCTCCTTAGCTGCCCGGGGACCTACAGGCAGCGTAAAGTAAAAAGTGGTTCCCTGGTTTAATTTGCTTTTTGCCCAGATTCTACCACCGTGACTTAACAATATCTGGCGTGCCAGAGGTAATCCCAGTCCCATTCCTTTTTGCTGTTCCTGGATACCATTGCTTACCCGGAAAAATTTTTCAAACAGCCGGTTTAAATGCTCCTCACCGATACCGATCCCCCGATCGGTCACGGAAACAATTACTTCGTCGGGTGTTGCCTTTCCTTGAATTAAAATTTGCGTATTCTCCATGGAATACTTGACCGCATTATCCACAAGGTTGCGGAGCACCTGTTCTATTCTGACGGGATCCGCTTCCACAACAGGGAATTCTTCCGGGAACAATACCGAAAACCGATGATTTTTACTGCGATAGGACGGGTCTTTAAGCACTTTGTGAACTATATGGGGCAATACAACCGGTTCTTTTTTCAGCTCGATTTCGCTTTTCCAACTCAATGTAGAAGAATCCAACAGATTGTTTATCAGATTTTCGATATGATCTGTTTCTTCTACGACAATATTGAGGAACTCTTTTTGGACAACGGGGTCCCAGAACACATCTTCCCGCAGCAGAGTTGTGGCATAACCTTTAATACAGGCCAGGGGAGTCCTTAGATCGTGGGACAGCCCTGCCAGCATTTCCGACCACATTTGCGCCATATCTTCGGAGGGAAGGAAATATGTAGACGCCTTTCCGGAGTTTTCATCGATGTTCAAACTGCATTCGATCACGTGGGTTATTGCCTTAAGTATTTCAGTTACAGGGAAAGAATTCAGCAGCAGCCCTTCTCCGCAAGCCATCAAAAAACCTTTCTTGCCAGCCATGGGAAAACAGGTTATTTCCCGATCCGGCAAGCCGCACATTTCGATAATCCTTTGTCTTACGGGGCAATCAAAAACATGGCAGGGAATGCTCCTGTCTTCAAATGAATCATGTTGAGAGCACCAGAGGGCATCCAAACCCATCTCCGTAGTTTCAGCTTTGTTGTTTTTATCCTTACTGTTTAAATGAACTATACAATGTTGTGCCTCAATAATTCCGAGGGCGCATCCGTTAATCCCCAGGGTCCTGAGCAGCCAATCCGGAACCCAGTTAAATTTTCCATGTTCTTGCAACAGTTTACCGGCAAAATGAAGCATTTTTTTTGATATTTCAATCGGGTAATCAAGCTTTGTGTTATTAATTTGCATAATACTTGACTCCTCTACTCTGGACTTGCCAGCAGTTATATATGTGTTACAAACATTATAATTACAAGAATTCTCTATCTGCGTAGAATTACCTTCTTGAAATACTGTGCAATTCCGCTGTCCTTTCCATCCAGGCTGATGGCGGGCGGCAGGTTCCCCACCGGCAAACAACTTGATTTTGTCTGGTGATTATTGTATCTTTAAGAAAATATTTGTGGAGGGAGCTTAAAGCCAATGGAACTTTCTGAAGCGATCAGAACGCGCCGGAGCGTGCGCAAATACAGGAGCGAGCCCCTGCCGGAGCGGACGGTCAGGGAGTTGATCGAGCTGGCCGTCTGGGCGCCGTCGGGTATGAACGGCCAGCCCTGGGCTTTTGTGGTGGTGGAGGACGGGGAGTACATGAAGGGCCTTTCCGGCCGGGCCAAAAAATTTCTGCTGGACAGGATCGACAAATCTGGAGGCCGGTATGAGAGGTATACCGGAGTTTTAAGCGACCCCGCTTTTGATATTTTTTACGGAGCGCCGGTTCTCGTGCTCATTTACGGGGACAGGAGCCACCTTACTTATATTTGTGACTGCAGCATGGCTGCCTTGAACCTGATGCTGGCCGCCCGGGACAGGGGCATAGGAAGCTGCTGGATCGGGTTTGCCACCGGTATCGGCAACACCCCCGAGGTCAAGGCCGAGTTGAAGGTGCCGGAGGAATACGAACTGGTGGCGCCGGTCGTCCTCGGCTACCCGGCAGGCCCCGCCGGAAAGGGAGTGAGAAACGAAGCGAAGATTATAAGCTGGCGGAGGGGAACTTAAATTTGTGAAAAAAATAGGTTTGAAAACAAAAACGTGGGTAAACACAAAGGACTTTGAAATGTTGTGAAATACCTGATGAAAGTGTGTGATGACTATGTTTACTTTATTAGAAGCTTTGAATTATCGTTGTTTAAAATATGAGATCTGCAGCAATTATAATTAAACCAGAACTTGATATTTGGGTTTGGGGTAAGTCTCAACATATTGAAAGGGAATTGGGATGGTCTTCTAATTATTTAGACTTAAGAACTTGGCTTAAGGAAAATGGTTATATCAATCATGAATTTTCTAAACCAGATTGGCCAAAAAGGGTACTTGAAGTTGTCTTAAAAAAAACCAGAAAACCTCGCTCCTCTTCAATTTACAAAAACCTTGCTGAAGCAGTAAGTTTAGGACACTGCGCAGATCCTGCTTTCGTTAAACTTAAAACAGTCTTGAGAGGTTGGTTTCCTGCGGTTAGCAAATAATAACATAATATTTTATTTTTTTTTGAAAGGTATTAAACACAAGGCGTAGAAAAAATAATTCCGGGATGTGCCCCGGCCCGCATGCCGGGGCTGTTTGGTGAAGAAGCGATTTTTTTCTTTGGCGGCGGATTGTTGTTGTATTTTTATACATATATTTGTATAATTATAAAAGTTTATTGTTTTGGAGGTAAGGTGACCGGATGACAGTCAGAGTAAGCATAGTCGGCGCCACCGGCTATACCGGGTCGGAACTGGTGAGAATACTTGCCGGCCACCCGGAGGTCGAACTGGTGTCGCTCACGAGCCGGAGCTACGCGGGGATACCGCTCCGGGAGATCTATCCCCACCTTGACCGGTACAGCGGTCTGGTTTGCGAAGAAATGAACATGCAGAAGCTGATGGACGTTTCAGACGTGGTTTTCGTGGCCCTGCCGCACGGGCACGCCATGCCGGTGGCCCTGGAGGCGCACCGGCGTGGGAAAAAGATGATCGACCTGGGGGCCGATTTCCGGCTTGAGGACTACCGCGTCTATGAAAAGTGGTACAAGGTCGAGCACGGAGCGAAAAAGCTGCTTGGCGAGGCGGTTTACGGCCTGCCCGAGGTGAACAGGGAAAAAATCAGGGGCTCCTGGCTGGTGGCGAACCCCGGATGCTATCCCACGAGCGCCGTCCTGGCGCTGGCGCCGCTATTGAAGCAAAAGCTTGTGGACACCAAAAGCATAATCATCGACTCCAAATCCGGTGTTTCGGGCGCCGGCCGGACGCTGTCCCTGGGATCGCACTTCTGCGAAGTGAACGAAAATTTCAAGGCGTACAGCGTGGCCGCCCACCGGCACACGCCCGAGATCGAGCAGGAACTGGGGAGGATCGCGGGCGAGAAGGTCAGCGTAACTTTCATTCCGCACCTGCTGCCCGTGACCAGGGGAATTTTGAGCACCGTTTACGCCGAGCCGCGGTCGCCTGTGGGGAAGGACGAATTGCGGGCGCTCTATCTCGATTTTTACAAAGACGAGTTTTTCGTGCGGGTTCTCCCGGCCGGGGTTTTCCCGCAGATCAAGTGGGTCTCCGGGACCAACCACTGCGATATCGGGGTGACGGTGGACGGCGGGACCGGGCGGCTGATCATCATATCGGCTATCGACAACCTGGTAAAGGGGGCGTCGGGACAGGCGGTGCAGAATATGAACATAATGTGCGGCCTGCCCGAGGACAAGGCGCTGGCCGGCCCCGGCCTGTACCCGTAGGAGATGCCCGGCTGGTTGACTGAATAACCGGGGAAGGGCGACAATGTTTCTGACGGAGGCGAAATCGGTGGAAAAAGAAATTCGCAAAATAGATATTGTTTCCGGCGGGGTCACCGCTCCCGCCGGTTTTTTGGCCGGCGCCGCCTCTGCGGCGATAAAGCATAAGGGCAGACGGGACGTCGCCGTCGTGTACTCCGCCGTCCCGGCGTCGGCGGCCGGGGTTTTCACCCTGAACAGGGTCAAGGCTGCACCGGTTCAGTTGACCATGGGCCGCGTCGCTGCCGGCAAAGCGCAGGCTGTGGTGGTCAACAGCGGCAATGCCAACGCCTGCAACGGGGCGCAGGGGATGAAGGACGCCCTGGCCATGGCGGCCGAAGCTGCCGGAGTTTTGAATATACCGGAGGAGCAAGTTTTGGTGGCTTCTACGGGAGTGATCGGCAAAAAAATGCCCATGAAGAGGGTGCTGCCCGGCGTCCGGGAGGCGGCGGGGCGGGTTTTCGCCGGCGGGGGTCCGCTGGCTGCCCGCGCGATCATGACCACCGACACGTACCCGAAGGAGTTCGCGGTGAGGTTTAAGCTGGGCGGCCGGCCGGTAACGGTGGGGGGCATGGCCAAGGGCTCCGGGATGATTCATCCCGATATGGCGACCCTCCTCTGCTTTATAACGACGGACGCGGCCGTCACGCCCGGGTGTCTGGACAGGTGCTTGAAGTACGCCGTTGACCGGAGCTTCAACATGATCACGGTGGACGGGGACACCAGCACCAACGACACGGTGTTGATCCTGGCGAACGGAACGGCCGGCAATGCGGAGATTGCGGAAGAAAACGATGATTACTTTCTATTCAGGGAGGCTCTTTTACGCGTGTGCACGAAACTCGCCGTTGACGTTGCCCGCGACGGGGAAGGCGCCACAAAGCTGATCGAGGTGGAAGTGCGCAACGCGGCGACGGAAACCGCCGCCCGCCTGGCGGCAAGGGCGGTGGCCGGCTCGAGCCTGGTCAAGACGGCGGTGTTCGGCAGGGACGCCAACTGGGGGAGGGTGATTTGCGCCGCGGGTTACTCCGGGGCCGACTTCGACCCTGAAAGGGTGGACATTTTCCTGGGCGAGGAGCAGGTGGCCCGGGACGGGGCCTCCCTGGAGTTCAGCGAGGAGCGCGCTCTTGAGATTCTCGGGCGGGACACGGTCAAGATCATCCTTGACTTCAAGTCGGGCCCCCACGGCGCGACAGCCTGGGGCTGCGACCTGTCCTACGACTACGTGAAGATAAACGCGGACTACAGAACATAAATGGGAGTATACTTGGAGAAGACGGAACGCTTTATCTGAGGGATACGGTTTATTCCTTTGATAATGTTTGTAAGAAAGACTGAATCCGGGGTGGTATTTTGCAGAAGGCTTTGGAAAAAGCGGCGGTGCTGGTGGAGGCGCTGCCTTACATCAAGAAGTTCCACGGCAAGACCGTCGTGATCAAGTACGGCGGACACGCTATGCTGGATGAAAACCTTAAAGCGGCCGTGCTCACCGACGCCGTGCTGATGAAGTACGTTGGGATACACCCGGTGATCGTGCACGGGGGCGGGCCGGAGATTACGGAGATGCTCAAGAAGGTGGGGAAGGAATCCCGCTTTGTCGGCGGTTTGAGGGTGACCGACAAGGAGACTATGGAGATAGTTGAAATGGTCCTGGCCGGGAAGATTAACAAGGAAATAGTCTCCCTGGTCAACCGCGCCGGCGGGCGGGCGGTGGGGCTGTCCGGCAAGGACGCCGGCCTCTTCGAGGCGGTGAAAAAGTACCGCAGGGCGCGTACCCCCGAAGGCGGCGAGGAACTGGTTGATATCGGGTTTGTCGGGGACATCAGCAAAGTCAACCCGGAGATAGTGGCCACGACCGTTGCAAAAGGGTACATTCCGGTGATAGCGCCGGTGGCCGTGGGCGCCGGAGGTGAAAGCTACAACGTCAACGCCGACTACGCCGCCGGCAGGCTGGCCGCGGCGCTGGGCGCCGACAAGCTGATCATACTTACCGACGTGGAGGGAATCCTGGCCGACCGCAGCGATCCCGGTTCCCTGATTTCGGTTCTCCGGGCGGACGAGGTGCCGTTGTTGATTGAGCGGGGCAAAATTGACGGAGGCATGATTCCCAAGGTGGAGTGCTGCCTGGACGCGCTTGCCGGCGGCGTGAAGTCCACCCACATCCTCGACGGGAGAGTTCCCCATTCCATCCTGCTTGAAATTTTCACCGACCGGGGCATCGGCACGATGGTGGAGAAGTGAGACGCGAGTAGTGTGAACGCAGGAAGCGGGAAACGGGGAGCAATTGAACTCCGCAACCAATGACTGATTATGGAGGTACTTTTATGAATACCAAAGAAATTATCGAACTGGGCGACAAATACCTGATGCGCAATTACGGCAGAATCCCCCTCGCCCCGGTGAGGGGAGAGGGAGCCCGGTTGTGGGACGCCGACGGCAGGGAGTATCTGGACTTCGTCAGCGGCATCGCCGTGAATTCGTTAGGTCACTGCCACCCGGCGGTGGTGGACGCCGTTGCCGGCCAGGCCGGAAAACTCATGCACTGCTCCAACCTTTACTACATCGAGCCGCAGGTGCTTCTCGCCAGGATGCTGGTTGAGAACAGCGGCATGAACAGGGTCTTTTTTTGCAACAGCGGGGCGGAGGCCAACGAGGCTGCGATCAAGCTCGCCCGCAAATACGCAAAGCTGAAATACGGACCGGAAAAAGTGGAGATTATCACCGCCCTGAACTCTTTTCACGGGCGCACCCTGGCGGCGATCACCGCCACCGGCCAGCCGAAATACCAGAGGGGGTTTGAGCCGCTGCCCGGCGGTTTTAAGTATGTTCCTTTCAACGATCTCGACGCCATGGTCAAGGCTATCAACCCGGACACCTGCGCGGTGCTGCTCGAGCCCGTGCAGGGAGAGGGCGGCGTAAACGTGCCCTCTGACCGTTACCTGCAGGGGGTGAAGATGCTCTGCGAAGAGTTCGGGGCGCTTTTAATCCTGGACGAGGTACAGACCGGCCTGGGCCGGACGGGGCGCCTGTTCGCCCATGAGCATTTCGGCGTGAAGCCCGACATCCTTACCCTGGCCAAGGCGCTGGGAGGCGGTTTCCCCATCGGCGCCATGCTGGCCGCGGGAGAAGTGGCCGAAACCTTCCAGCCGGGAGACCACGCTTCCACTTTCGGCGGCAATCCGCTGGCCTGCGCAGCCGCGCTCGCCGCCTTGGAGGAGATTGTCGACGGCGGGATCGCGCCGTATGTCGAAAAGGTGGGGGCGCTCCTGCGCGGCAAGCTTGCCGAACTGTCCGGGAAATACAGTTTTATTAAAAACGTGAGAGGCCTCGGCCTTCTGCTGGGAATGGAACTGGACATGGAAGGCAGGGAAATCGTGGCCGGGTGCCTGGAAAAGGGTCTCCTGATCAACTGCGTCAACAACAATGTCCTGCGCTTTGTTCCCCCGCTTAACATCAGTCCGGCCGACGTCAAGCAGGCGGTGGAAATTCTGGACGAGGTTATGGCGGGAATAAGAAAGGCGTAAGGCCGCATACCGGCGTCCGGCGTCAGCAGGCGGGGCATAACGGAGGGAACTTATGCCTGGGAGAAAAGACATAAAAAAAGTTCTGGTCATCGGTTCGGGGCCGATTATTATCGGCCAGGCGGCCGAGTTCGACTACGCCGGGACGCAGGCCTGCAAGGCGCTGCGGGAGGAAGGAGTCTCGGTCGTGCTGGTCAACTCCAACCCGGCCACCATTATGACCGATCTCGGTATTGCCGACCAGGTTTACATAGAGCCGCTGAACTGGGAAAGCGTGGCGAAAATAATCGGGCGGGAGCGTCCGGACGGGCTGCTGCCCACCCTCGGCGGGCAGACCGGCCTGAACATCGCCGTGGAGCTCGCCGAAAAAGGGGTTCTGGCGGAACACGGCGTTGAACTGCTGGGCACTCCCCTGGAATCGATAAAAAAGGCTGAGGACCGCGAGCTTTTTAAAAACCTGATGCAGGAAATAAACGAGCCGGTGCCTCTCAGCACCATTGCCGAAAGCGTGGAGGAGTGCCTGGCTTTTGCCGGGAAGATCGGCTATCCGGTCATTGTCAGGCCGGCCTATACCCTCGGGGGCACGGGCGGCGGCATCGCTTACAGGGATTCGGACCTGGTGGAAATAGCTGCGAGGGGCCTGAAGATGAGCCTGATCGGCCAGGTCCTGCTGGAGCAGAGCGTGGCCGGCTGGAAGGAAGTGGAATACGAGGTGATGCGGGACGGGGCGGACAACTGCATCACCATCTGCAACATGGAAAATATCGACCCAATGGGCGTTCATACCGGCGACAGCATAGTGGTGGCCCCGTCCCAGACCCTGTCCGACAAGGAGTACCAGATGCTGCGGTCCGCGTCGCTGAAGATAATCCGGGCGCTGAAAGTGGAAGGGGGCTGCAACATTCAGTTCGCCCTCGATGTCAGCAGCATGAACTACTACGTTATTGAGGTCAACCCCCGGGTCAGCCGCTCCAGCGCCCTGGCCTCCAAGGCCACCGGTTACCCGATTGCCAAGATGGCGGCGAAAATCGCCGTTGGCCTCAACCTGGACGAGATTGTCAACCCCGTTACCGGAAAAACGTGCGCCTGCTTTGAGCCCGCCCTTGACTACGTTGTGGTGAAGATACCGCGCTGGCCCTTCGACAAATTCGCCGGCGCCGACCGGACGCTGGGCACCCAGATGAAGGCCACGGGTGAAGTTATGGCCATCGACCGCACCTTTGAAGGGGCGTTGATGAAAGCCGTCCGGTCGCTGGAAATCGGGGCCGACAGCCTGCACCTGCGCGGTTCAGCGGCCTGGTCGGAAATGGAGCTGGAGGAGAAGCTTTCTTATCCCAACGACCTCCGCCTCTTCGCCATTACCGAGGCCTTCAACCGCTCCTGGAGCATGCGCGAGGTGGCCCAGTTGACCAGGATCGACTGTTTCTACCTCAGCAAGATAAAAGGGATTACAGAGATTGAGCGCGATCTCCGCGCTGCCGGACCCAGGCCGCCGAAGGAACTGCTGCGCCAAGCCAAGGTCCGCGGCTTGCCCGACTCCCTCATCGGGCGGCTGACCGGGCAGCCGGCCGGCAGCGTGCGCGCTTTGAGGAAGGAATACGGGATCATCCCTTCCTATAAGGTGGTGGACACCTGCTCCGCCGAATTTGAGGCGGCCACGCCTTATTTCTACTCCGCTTACGAGGACGAGGACGAGGTGGCGGTATCGAACCGGCCGAAGGTGCTCGTTCTCGGTTCGGGGCCGATCCGCATCGGCCAGGGAATCGAGTTTGACTACTGCTCGGTTCACTCGGTCTGGGGGCTCCAGCGTGAGGGGATCGAAGCGGTCATTGTCAACAACAATCCCGAGACGGTGAGCACCGACTTTGATACTGCGGACAAACTGTACTTCGAGCCGCTTACCCTGGAAGACGTCCTCAACGTGATCGAAAAGGAGAAACCGCTCGGGGTGATCGTCCAGTTCGGCGGCCAGACAGCCATAAATTTGACCGGCGGGCTTGCTGCCGCCGGCGTGAAGATCCTCGGCACCCCGGTGGAATGTATTGACACTGCGGAAGACCGCGACAAGTTTGAGAAACTGCTTACCGGCCTGGACATTCCCCAGTCGGAGGGCAAGTCCGCCACCACTGTGGAGGAGGCCGCGGCGATTGCCCGGAAACTCGGCTATCCCGTTCTGGTCCGGCCGTCCTACGTCCTCGGGGGGCGGGCGATGGAAATCGTCTCGAATGACGGGGAGTTGCTCAAGTACATGACTGACGCCGTACAGGTCTCACCCAGGCATCCCGTGCTCGTCGACAGGTACATCCGCGGCAAGGAAGTGGAAGTTGACGCCGTCGGCGACGGCGACGGCCTCTTCATTCCCGGGATAATGGAACACATCGAGCGGGCCGGCGTTCATTCGGGAGACAGCATTGCGGTCTATCCTCCCCAGACCTTGAGCGGCGTTGAAATCGGCAAAATCATCGACTACACCGTGCGGGTCAGCCGCGCGTTGAAAATAAACGGCCTGATCAACATCCAGTACGTTGTCGGCGGAGGCGAGGTTTACGTCCTGGAAGTCAATCCGCGCGCTTCCCGGACCGTCCCCGTGCTGAGCAAGGTAACCGGCGTGCCCATGGTCCAGGCAGCGACCAGGGCGATGCTCGGCCGCAGCCTTGAAGAAATGGGCTACGGCCGCGGGCTGGGACCTTGGAACGGCTATATCGCCGTCAAGGCTCCGGTGTTTTCCTTTGAGAAACTGGGGCTGGTGGAAACCTCGCTGGGCCCGGAGATGAAGTCCACCGGGGAGGTAATGGGCGTGGACCGCGCTTTCCCGCACGCGCTTTATAAGGCCATGCGATCTTCCGGGCTCGAAGTGTCCTTCAACGGGGACGTGCTCTTTTCGGTAGCCGACCGCGACAAGGGAGAGGCTGTCCCGGTGGCCGCCCAGTACGCCGCCCTCGGCTACGTCCTGAAAGCCACCCCGGGGACGGCGGCCGCGTTGAAGAGAGCGGGTCTGGAGGTCCGGGAAACAGATGACGCGGTGCAACTGATCCGGTCCGGTGGTGTCGGACTGGTGGTAAACACCCCGACCAGGGGGAAAATACCGGGGCGGCCCGGCTTCCTGCTCAGAAGAACGGCGGCCGAGTTGAGAGTGCCCTGCCTCACTTCGCTGGATACGGCCCTGGCGCTGGCCACGGTGATCCGCTGCCTGAAACAGGGCGGCGAACCGGAGCCCGTAAGCATGGCCGAATGGGACGCGGAAATCGGGTCGCCGGACGAGGGAAGCGGGGAAGCGCCCGGGCCGCGCGACGTGGCAAGAAAAAATGCAGGCAGGGCGTAAAATATAAGGCGTAAGTCGCAGGGCGCAAAAACGAAGACAGCGCCTTCGTTTCAGACTGCAGACAAACTGTCCGGGACCTTGAGGTTGAAGGAAACGAACCCCTGGTTCACTCGACGCGAAGCACCTGAGCGAGCGTTTCAACCTCAAGGTGCTTTACCAACAACCACAAAGCGAAGGCAGCGCCTTCGTCAGCGGCGAACGCGCAGCGCCGGCAACAACCCTTTATAATAGGCAGTGCTTTGTCAATAGCGAACGATTTTGCGCAGCGACGGTAATATCACCCGGCACAGCGAGGGTAACCGGACTGCGCGCGAAACCAGCGGGTTTCCGACGTTACTGCCTTGAGTATGAGAAGCTTTGAGGGAAAAGGGCAGTTCTAAAACAATCTTACCGCCGCCTTTGCAGCGGCGCTAGTCCGGTCCGAGCAAGCCGCGGTGATGTCGGAGCGGAGCGCCTGAGTGAGCGGTGACAAGGCGCTGCCATAACAAGCAGTAGTGAGCGGTGACAAGGCGCTGCCAAAAAGGGTGTAAGGTGCAGGGCGCAAGAAAGAAGTGAAACGCCGTTTGAAACTTGATGTTGAAAATAAAATATTGCGGGTGATCGGGCACTAAGATATTTTGTTACACCGGAGAAAGAAGGGATTCGTTTTGAGGAATGAGAGGGAAGATGTGAAAGCGGGTTTAAAGGGGCGGGATCTTTTGTGCCTGCACGATCTTACCCCGGAGGAAGTGGCGCTCATTCTGGAATTTGCCGGGGAACTGAAAAAAAAGCAGAAGCAAAACGTGCCTCACCCGTACCTGCCGGGCAAGACGCTCGGGATGATCTTCCAGAAGTCGTCCACCCGGACCAGGGTTTCTTTTGAGGTGGCCATGTACCAGCTTGGCGGTTACTCTATGTTTCTCAACGTCAACGACCTCCAGCTGGGGCGCGGGGAAACCATAGCCGACACAGCCAGAGTGCTTTCCCGTTACCTTGACGGGATCATGATCCGCACCTACGACCACGGCGACGTGGAAGAACTGGCGCGGCACGCCGACGTTCCCGTGATCAACGGTCTGACCGACCTGCAGCACCCCTGCCAGGTGCTGGCCGACCTGCAGACCGTTCTGGAGAGAAAGGGCAGGCTGAAAGGGCTCAAAATGGCTTACGTGGGCGACGGCAACAACGTCTGCCACTCTCTTCTGTTCGGCTGCGCCAAGACTGGCATGGACATCACCGTAGCCTCCCCCGACGGTTACAAGCCCAACGAGGAGGTTGTGCGGCTGGCCAGAGAGGACGCCGGGCTTACCGGGTGCAAGATAGACATTGTCACCGACCCCGTAGGGGCGGTGACTGACGCGGACGTGGTGGTAACCGACGTGTGGGCCAGCATGGGGCAGGAAGTGGAAAGGGCCAGGCGGGTGCGCGTGTTTGCGCCTTACCAGGTCAACCCCGCGCTCGTCAGCCGCGCCAGGCCGGATTTTATATTCCTGCACTGCCTGCCGGCCCACCGGGGCGAGGAAGTGGTGGACGAAGTGATCGACGGGCCGCATTCGGCGGTGTGGGACGAGGCCGAGAACCGCCTGCACGTCCAGAAAGCGGTGCTCGCCCTGCTCATGCAGAGCTGAAAAAAGTACGGAAAAGGAGAGTTCGATATGGCAAAAGTAGTGCTGGCCTATTCAGGCGGTCTGGACACGTCCATTATCATTCCCTGGTTGAAGGAGAATTACGGCTACGAGGTTATCGCCATGGTCGCCGATCTCGGCCAGGGAGAGGAGCTGGCGCCGCTCAAAGACAAGGCGATCAGGAGCGGGGCCGTTAAAATTTACATCGAGGACGTCAGGCGCGAGTTCGTGGAAAATTACATATTTCCCACTTTAAAAGCCGGCGCCGTCTACGAGGGGAAATACCTGCTGGGCACTTCCATGGCCCGCCCCCTGATTGCCAAAAAGCTGGTTGAAACGGCCAGAAAAGAAGGGGCGGAGGCGGTAGCGCACGGGGCCACCGGCAAGGGCAACGACCAGGTGCGTTTCGAACTGGCGGTCAAGGCGCTCGCCCCCGACTTGAAAATTATCGCGCCGTGGCGGGAGTGGGACATCCGCTCGAGGGAGGACGCCATAGACTACGCCGCCGCCAGGGGCATCCCGGTGCCGGTTACCAGGGACAGGCCCTACAGCATGGACCGCAATCTCTGGCATTTGAGCCACGAGGGGGCCGATCTGGAGGACCCGTGGAAGGAGCCGCCCGCGGACGTTCTAATGATGATCACCCCGCCCGAGAAGGCGCCCGACACGCCGGCCTACGTCAAAATCGATTTCGAGAAGGGCGTTCCGGTCAAGCTGAACGACGAGTCCCTCGATCCCGTCACCCTAATCGACAGGCTGAACGCCGTAGCCGGAGAAAACGGGGTGGGCGTTGCCGACATGGTTGAAAACCGCCTGGTCGGCATGAAGTCCCGGGGAGTTTACGAAACACCGGCCGGAACGGTACTCTTCGCCGCCCACCGCGAACTGGAACTGCTCACTCTTGACCGGACCACCCTGCATTTCAAGGAAATCGTGGCTTCCCGCTACGCCGAGCTCGTCTACGACGGCGTCTGGTTCGCTCCCTTGAGGGAAGCTCTCGACGCTTTTGTGGACGTTACCCAGAGAACGGTGACCGGGACCGTGGTGATGAAGCTCTACAAGGGCAACTGCATCCCCGCCGGGACTAGGTCCCCTTACTCCCTCTACGACCAGGAGCTTTCCACCTTCGGCCGCGACGAGGTGTACGACCAAAAGGACGCCGAAGGCTTCATCAACCTGTTCGGCCTGCCGCTGAAAGTGCGGGCGCTGATGGAGAAGAAGTCGGGGCTGAGGTAGAACAAGCGTTGTCGGAGGTTCTACTCTCTTGTATTTTTGAAGCGCCGCATTGTAATAAGTCGATAGGTAGGAGCCGATCCCTGCATGACAGATTTTCTACATGTATAAGTATTTCTACATGTAGAAATTTTTTTGTCAATTGAGCGTATAAAAATTTCTACATTTTTTCGACACAATTATCTACAGTGCTACAAAAATCGGGACTTTGCAATCATAAAAAACAGGGGGAAGCTTATTTCAAGATCATTCCTGCGCTTCAGGCACGTTAATTGCAATATAATTTGGTGGAGGGCGAGATGTGGACAATGTCAATTTATTGCCAAGAGGTGTCGTATATGCCGTACGGGATTAATTTTTCCAGCGATGAAATGGTAAATTTTTTGATAAAAGTGTTTGATAGCGACCCCGAATGTTTTGTATTTGTTGATCCCGAAGCAAAAGTTATCTGGCTGAACAGGGCTTACCAGAGTTACCTCAACGTCGAACTCGAAAAGGTTCAGGGGAAACCAGTGGTAGATATCATCCCGAATACCAGGCTGCACGTTGTCGTAAAGACAGGCGTGGCGGAAATGGGAAAGGTTCAAAATATTAACGGCAGGCGCGCTATCGTCAACAGAATTCCACTTTACAAAGACGGAAAAATTATAGGGGCCATAGGGAAGGTGCTGTTCAAAACCAAAAAAGAATTCAGCGACCTCGTTTCAAAATTAAAGGAGGAAGTTGATTGTTATAAGCGTGAATTAAATGAAATATATACATCAAAATGGAAATTCGAAGACATTATTACCCGCTCATCGACGTTAAAACACGTGAAAGATCTGGCCCAGAAAATTGCTCCAGTGGATGTCAATGTTATGATACTGGGTGAAAGCGGAAGTGGAAAAGAACTTCTTGCTCACTCGATCCATAATGCCAGCAGGAGAAAATCAAAACCCTTTGTCTGTATCAATTGTGCGGCTATTCCGGAAAATATAATGGAATCCGAACTCTTTGGATATGAGTCCGGAGCTTTTACCAACGCAAAATCCAACGGCAAACTGGGCAAATTGGAGATTGCCAATAACGGCACGGTTTTTCTCGATGAAATTGGCGACATGTCTACTGTCATGCAAGCAAAGCTGCTCAGGTTTTTACAGGAAGGCGAACTGGAGAAAGTCGGATCGGTAAAACCGGTGTCCGTCGATGTCAGGGTAATCTGCGCAACAAACAGAAACATACAAAAAATGGTTGAGGATGGTAAATTCAGAGAAGATCTATATTACCGGCTCAGCAGTATAATCATGGAAATTCCTCCGCTGCGCGAGAGATTGGAGGATCTTGAGATTTTATGTGACCATTTTCTCAAGGGCATCACGGAGAAATGGGCAATGCCTTTAAAGAGGATAGATCCGGAAGCATTGGAAATCCTCAAAAACTATTGTTGGCCCGGCAATATTAGGGAGTTACAGCACCTGCTGGAATCAATATGTTGCATAACTGACGGCGACGTAATCAGAGTAAAAGATCTGCCGAGTTGTTTTTTCAGAGAAACCGGTTACGTTGCGGCTGGAAATAATGAACTGCGAATTAACCGTACAAATGAAGATTTAAGTGATAATAGCAAATTTATTTGTTCAGAGGTTATATATAATAAAGAAAAGGAATTGTTGGAAAAAGTATTGATTAACGTTGGCGGCAATAAAAGAAAAGCAGCGGAAATGTTGGGCATTCACCGTACTACGCTGTATTATAAACTGCGAAAATATAATATGAAATATAAAGCCAATTAAAAATACTATTTGGATATTATGGATTAATAAAAAAATAATGTGATTAGTACGTATCTATATGCGTACTAATTTTTTTTTAGTATTACCGGTAATGGCTACGCTGTGTTGTGTATAACACATGTAGCGATTTTAATACGTGATAATTGTTTAAACATAAATACCATACATGTATGAAAAGTGTATAACAACTGTATAATTAACTGACATAAGCTCGCTAATAATAAAAAAGCGGTGATTATTGTTAACCTGTGCATCTAAGGCGAAAGAACCACTATAAAAGTGCAGGTTTTTATGTTGGCATGCCAATTGCAAAGAAAAAAAATAAATTGTTTTTAAAAAGGTGGTGGGTCATCTACAGTTGCCAATGACTAAAAAAATGGATTAATCAGCGAAGGAGTGATGCACAAGTACAAACCTGAGGAAGAAATAGCTAGTTGTTGTTACTTTTTTATAGAAGCCAGGTTTCAGAAATAATTTCATGCAGGAGGTAATGCGCATATATGGAAGTATTTGGGATATTTTTAAGCCTTGCATTGCTTATTTTCTTTGCTTATCGCGGTTATTCCGTAATTCTTTTTGCGCCCGTTTGTGCTATCGTAGCAGCGCTTTTTAACGGGGCGGCCCTTCTTCCCAGCTACACGGAGGTATTCCTTCCCAATGCGGCCACTTATTTTAAAAACTTTTTCCCGATTTTTATGTTGGGAGCAGTTTTTGGAAAGGTGATGGAGGACAGCGGCGCGGCCTCGTCCATCGCCCATGCGATCATTAAAAAACTGGGGCCCAAAAGGGCCATATTGTCTTCGGTCCTGGCCTGCATGGTTCTGACCTATGGCGGGGTGAGCATGTTTGTCGTGGTCTTCGCCATTTATCCCTTCGCCAGGGCCCTCTTTAAAGAAGCTGATATTCCCAAGCATTTGATCCCCGGCGTTATCGGTCTGGGCGCCTTTGCTTGCACCATGGACGCCATACCCGGCTCACCCCAGATTCAAAACATGATTCCAACCAGATTTTTCGGGACAACCCTCTATGCGGCGCCTGTAACCGGTATGATCGGGGCCGTGGTCATGTTCGTCGTCTATTACGCCTATCTGGAATGGTGCGTGAAAAAGGCAAAAGCAAAAGGAGAAGGCTACGGCCACCATACAGTCAACGAGGCGGATATCCCGGCCGATAAAAAACTGCCCAGTCCTGTGATCTCCGCCATCCCGCTTATAGTGGTTTTGGTTCTCAACTACGTTTTTACCAAGTGGATTGCCACCTGGGACACGACTTTGTTTGAGGCTTACGGCATTAAGATGGCAACCGTTCAGAGTACGTGGGCGCTGCTTGCCGCCCTTGTCGTGGGCATTATCATATCCTGCGCTGCCAACTACAAAGACATGAAAGGCGGCATCGTCAAAAGCCTCAACGCAGGCACGCTCGGTTCCCTGCTGGCAATCATAAACACCTCTTCCGAGGTGGGTTACGGGAACACAGTCGCCAGCCTTGTCGGGTTTAAAGCTTTTTCCAACACCATGCTCAACATGCCGGGCGGGCCGCTGTTGTCGGAAGCCGTAACGGTAAACACCCTGGCAGGTATAACCGGTTCCGCTTCCGGCGGGATGAGCATTGCCCTCGGCATTGCGGCTCCCAAATATCTGGAATGGGCGGCGCAGGCCGGGATAACTCCGGAGGTGCTGCACAGGATTGCCTCCATGGCCTCGGGCGGCATGGACACCCTGCCTCACAACGGCGCGATCATCACATTGCTGGCAGTTTGCGGTTTGACCCACCGGGAGTCTTACAAGCATATCGGCGTTCTCACCGTTGTAAAAACATTGACAGCTTTTCTGATGGTCGGACTGCACGCCCTTATCAAGTTCAACATGTAATATAGGTGTTTTTTTAAAAACGGGCGAAGCGGGGATGCGGTATTGGATGACCCGGCCTCATGTTACTGGAACTGTATGGCGTTTATTGAGCGCACTTTATTATCTTGAGAAAGGAGCAAAAAAATATGGCACCCAAGTTTTTGACTGCGGAAGAAGCCGTAAAACTCATCAAAGACGGGGATACAGTTGCAAGCGTCGGGTTTCTGGGCAATGTGTTCCCGGAGGAGCTGTCCGTGGCTCTGGAAGATCGTTTTCTGAGAACGGCCGGACCCAGAGGCTTAACCTTTATTTACGCGGCTGCCCAGGGTGACGGAAAGGAGCGCGGGCTCAACCACGTAGCCCACGAAGGGCTGGTAAAACGGGTTATAGGAGGCCACTGGAATTTACAGCCGAAAATGGCCAAATTGGCGAATGAAAATAAAATCGAGGCCTATAACCTGCCTCAGGGCACCATATCCCAGCTTTTCCGGGAAATAGCCGCCAGGAGGCCGGGGCTGATTACCCATGTCGGGTTGAAAACCTTTGTCGATCCCCGTGTTGAAGGCGGAAAACTTAATGCAGTTACAAAAGAGGACATCGTTGAAGTTATAACTATCGATGGCAAAGAAAAGCTCTTCTATCGCTCCATACCTCTAAATGTTGCCTTGATTCGCGGTACAAGCGCGGATGAGATCGGCAATATAAGCCTGGAAAAAGAGGCCAACACTCTGGAGGTTCTCTCCGTAGCTCAAGCCGTCCGCAACTGCGGGGGAATTGTGATCGCCCAGGTGGAGCGCGTGGCTGCCGTCGGCAGTCTTGATCCACGCCTGGTAAAAGTCCCCGGTATTCTTGTGGATGCAGTTGTTGTGTCCCACCCGCAATACCACCATCAGACTTTCGCGGAAGTCTATAATCCTTCTTACAACGGAGAAGTCGTTATTCCTCTGAACGAATTGCCGCCGGCACGCCTGGATGAGCGGAAAGTTATCAGCAGGCGGGCGGCATTTGAACTCAAATCGGATTCTGTGGTTAACCTGGGAATAGGCATACCGGAGGGAATTGCTTCAGTAGCTGCGGAGGAAGGCATAAGCGATTTTATGACCCTGACCGTCGAGGCGGGTCCTATCGGCGGCGTTCCTGCTGGCGGCATGAGTTTTGGAGCGGCCACCAACCCTTATTGCATCCTGGACCAAGCTTACCAGTTTGATTTTTACGACGGCGGCGGTGTGGATATCGCCTTTCTGGGTCTGGCTCAGATGGACGGCGAAGGCAACATCAACGTCAGCAAATTCGGGCCTCGCATTGCCGGCTGCGGTGGTTTCATAAATATCACCCAGAACGCTAAAAAAGTGGTTTTCTGCGGCACCTTTAAAGCGGGCGGATTGAAAGTTGATGTGGGCGACGGCAAACTTACAATAGTAAACGAGGGGAAATCTGTCAAGCTGGTCCCGAGAGTCGAGCAGATTACTTTCAGCGGGGAATATGCCCGCCAGCAAGGACAAAAAGTGTTGTATATAACCGAAAGGGCCGTGTTTGAGATGACAGCCGAAGGAGTCGTGCTTACAGAAATCGCGCCCGGCGTTGATCTCGAGCGCGATGTGCTGCAGCAAATGGACTTCAAGCCCCTGGTTTCGCCTTCGCTCCGTACTATGGATAAAAGGATTTTTATTGATGCTCCCATGGGAATAAAAAACAACTAGCTGAATATTTAAAAAAAGGGGATTCTAGTATTTATTAGCACAGTAAAATAACCCATTAAATAAATTTACTAAATCTATATATAAAATAAACTATAAACTCGTAAAGCAAGCTGGCGCTAAATTGTGTATAAGGGGGTGGTTTGGGCAGCTGCAGAAACCAGCTAACTTGTTGGAACAGCGTTTTGTTAGGGTGAAGGTCTACAAGGTTAAAAGTTAACTGGAATCAAGTTCCTTCTGACTAAAACGAAAAATCACGAAAGGAGATAGCCCATGAACTTTCAACTGACCGAAGAGCAGCAGTTA
>DAOOVD010000026.1:0-36640 GCA_035369845.1 Bacillota bacterium
GGGGCAAAGAGGGTTGTGCTGGCAAGCGGCAGCGAAATTCCTGCCGACATGGTGATCCTCGGTATCGGGGTAAAGCCCGAAGTATGGCTGGCCCGGGAGGCGGGGCTGGCGATTGGTCCTGCCGGCGGCATCCGGGTGGATGAGTATATGCGCACCTCCGATCCGTTTATTTACGCTGTCGGCGATGCCGTTCAGGTCAGGGATTTTGTAACCGGCGGGGACACCCTGGTTCCCCTGGCCGGTCCGGCAAACAGGCAGGGCCGCCTGGTTGCCGACAACATTGCCGGCACTCCCGTCAGGTATAAGGGCATACAGGGTACCGCCATTATAAAAATAATCAAATTGGCGGCTGCGGTTACGGGCGGTAATGAGAAAAGCCTGCGGAAAACCGGAGTGAAATTCCTGACCTGCCATTTGCATCCCCAGTCGCACGCCGCCTATTACCCGGGGGGCTCCCAGATGTCCTTGAAACTGCTCTTTACCCCTGATGAGGGAAGGGTTCTCGGAGCGCAGGCCGTAGGCTACGAAGGCGTGGACAAGTGTATTGATGTTATTGCGACAGCCATGCGGGCGGGTATGACGGTTTTCGACCTGCAGGATCTGGAACTGGCATATGCGCCGCCGTTCTCGTCCGCCAAGCACCCCGTAAATATGGCGGGCTACGCGGCCGCAAACGTGATCCAGAAGTACGTGGAAACGGTCGATTGGAACAGGGCTGGGGAAATGGTTTCCGAAGGGGCGCTGCTGATTGACGTCAGAACCCCCAAGGAGGTTTCTTCAGGAGCCGTGGAGGGATCTGTAAATATCCCCCTGGACGATTTGAGAAACAGGCTTGACGAGATTCCCGGCGAGCGGGAAGTTCTGGCTTATTGCCAGGTGGGATTGCGCAGTTACATCGCCAACCGTATACTGCGTCAGAGAGGATTCAAGGTGAAAAACGTCAGCGGGGGCTTCAACACTTATAAATTCCTGGAGAGAACTGGAGAGAAAATGAATAGCCTTAAAGGTTGTCAGACGCCTTTTCCTGATACCGGCGAGCTGATTAAGTACGCGGGGGAACTGGGAGTTACAGAGGCAAGGGAGATTCGGGTTGCGGATATCATTGTAAAAGACGAGGTCGTTTCAGCGGGATGTGCAAATTGTCCCGAGTACGGGCGCAACCTGATGTGCCCCCCTTCCGTGCCGCCTCCCTCATTTTTTAAAAAAACACTCTCCACCTATAAGCGGGGAATCATCATGCGGCTGGATGCATCCCTGCGCTCCGACCCGTCTGTGGCGGGATACGGCGAAGCTTATGCTTACGGCGCCCGACTTCACCTCGCGGTTTATTCCGTGGAAAAGCGTTGCAGGCAACTGGGTTTCACGCGATCGGCCGGTTATATCGCGGGGTGCTGCCGTCTTTGCGGCGTCTGCCCCGGTTTGGGGGAAAGGTGCCGTGATCCGGAAAAGGCGCGGTCATCAATGGAGGCCAACGGCATCGACGTGCTCGAAACCTGCTCCAGGATCGGCTGGAAGCTGGAATTTCCGGTGAAAGAAAAAGTAAGCTGGATCGGCCTGATTCTGCTGGATTGATGCCGGAAAACCCGGAGGGTGGGAATCCCGGACTGCGGTCAACCTGCCCGAGACCTCGGGGTTGGAACAAGCGGGCCCCGGTTCACTCTGCGCGAAGGCACCCTCAACTTCGCTCAGTTTAATGACGACGCTCCGTAACGGAGCGCTTGATTCAACCTGAAATCCCGCTGCGATGCGGGATTTTTTTGTTCATTTAAATTAAGTCAAATTAGGACGAAAGTCTCATGAAAAAGAAAAATTTTTTTAATAGAATGTTAAAGCCACACGCTTTTTCGGTCCGGGGGTGCATTTGTTTGCTGAAAGATTGTCAAAAGGGGCAGCCCGGTTTCCCGAAAGATACGCTTTATTTCCGGGGGAGAATGCCGCATTCCCACGGTATGACTCCTTACACCGGAGCATGGGAAGATTACCGGGTATTGTCCCAAAACACCAATGCGGTAATTATCCGCAAAGGGTATGCCATTCGATGGAAGAAAAAGGGAAAGTTGCCGGAAAAGCTTCCGCTCCACCGCTTTGCAACAAAATACAAGAGACAGCCCTTGCTGGGTGATCCGGATGAGATCAATGCGTTTTTAAGCAATATTGAGCTATATATAGCTCAGGCGATAAGAGAATCGAAAAAGAAAAAAGGAATTTTTTTTGAAACGGATTCCGGAGCAAAGGCAGAGGAAGTGCCTGCCGCCCCCGTATAGAGTTTTACAGTTCGATGCAGTTTGCAAAACAAATCCCCGGGGAACCCCGGGACTTATTTTTACCGGGAATGATTCCGGGTGCCCGGGGAAGGATTTTTTACAGTTTTATTGAAATACTGACAGAGCACTGGGGTAAAAAGGGGTGGTGCAGAATTAAAAGGCCGGATTTCGATCAATTCAGGAGCCTTTTTCTGAGTTGCCTGACCGATATAGCCGGCGGGGAGCCGGAAACGCTGGCGAAAACCGGATGGCATGAGATCGGTTCGCTCGAGGAGAGGCGGCGGATGCTTGCGCTGGTGGCGGGAAGAACTAAGGAAAATTTCGGGATCGGATTCGAAATCAACAGCAGGCTTTTGAATGTGGAAGGATCTGTTGAGAGCGCGGTTATCCAGGCTTATCACGAATTAAACACGATCTGGCTGATCGAGCGGATAAATCTGAAAATAAGGGCCAGGATGAACTAGACGTATATATTTATTGAATAAAGTTATTTATGATAGAAATTTTTTAAAAATATCGTCAATTTATGAAGGAATTTTTTCAGAGATTGTTGTATAATATTTAAAGAGGTTGGTGCGATCTATTTGCCGGGTCGCATGGGTAACCGCCTCGTGCAATGGTTTTTGGGGGTAATTTAAACCGGCCTGAGAAGTCACTCTGCCCGTCATGTCGGGCAAACCTATCTTGGACGGGTTTTTGTGCACCCAACAAACCATTTTTATTTTGCCCGGGGAAAGGAGGTGGTAACGGCAAGCAGTTGGAGGGAAATCCGGTTTCAGTAGCCATCAAAGCTGTCTGTGAGTGCAATAATAAGTAATTGGAAAAAAAGAGAAATTATATGCTTATACTTCGTTGTTAGGGTGCATCATCAAAAAATTGGAGGTGCATTAAATGCCCAGATGGGTTCCTTTGCTGGGAGGAATTTTAGGCAGCACTACCTGCGGTTTGCTGCTGTATGCCTTTAGCGTTTTTATCAAGCCCTTGAGGACCCAGTTCGGCTGGACGGCCACTGAAGTAAGCCTGGCTTACGCTATTGCCGTGCTGGTGTTCGGACTGATGACGTTTCCGGCCGGTAAGCTGAGCGACAGGTTCGGGCCCAGACCGGTAGTGGTTATCGGCGGCGCCATCCTCGGTATCGGATTTTTCCTGACCTCAACGATCACGACCAAGTACCACTTATACCTCTACTACGGCATTATCGCTGCCTTTGGCGGCGGAATGGTTTACCTGCCGCCGATCGCCACAGCGCCCAAGTGGTGGCCCGACCGGAGGGCGCTGGCCACCGGACTTACAGTGGTCGGTCTCGGATTGGGCTCGTTCATCATGGGCCCGCTGGCGACGTCCATGATTAACGCCTTCGGCGGAGCGTTGCCCGTGTTCAGGTACGTCGGTATAGCGATGTTCTTTATGGCCATCATCGCCGGGCTGTGCCTGCAGAACCCCCCGCCGGGCTACAAGCCGGCCGGCTGGAATCCGCCCGCTCCGAAGGAAGGCGGTGCCGCTCCGAAAGCCACGCGTGACTACACCTTCGGTGAAACGATCAGGACCGCCCAGTTCTGGATGCTCTACCTCGCTTACTTCTGCGGGTCGTTTGCCGGCCTGATGGTGATCGGGGTTATCGCCGCTCACGGGATAAATGAAATGAACAAGGCTTTGGCGAGTTCCCTGGGAGTTGCCGTAAGCGCCATTCCCAAGGACAAGGCGGCGGCAATCGCCATGCAGGCCGCTATAGCGACCAGTTCCCTCAACGCCGCCAACGCCATTGTCCGTATTTTGATCGGCGCCATTGCGGACGCGGTGGGAACCAGGGTCTGCTTCCTGGTTACCTTTACCCTCCAGGTTGTTGCCATGGTGGTGCTGTTCCCGGCCGGAAAAATTCTTATCGCCCTCTGCATTGTCGCCATTATCATCGGCTGGAACTACGGCGCCATGTTCACTCTGTTCCCGGCCACCTGCCTGCAGTACTTCGGCCCGACGGCGCAGGGTTCCAACTACGGCCTGCTGTTTACTTCCTGGGGTATCGCCGGTTTTGTTGCGAACCTGATCGCCGGCCGTATGTTCGACAGGTTCGGGACATATTCCGTTTCGTTCACGATTGCAGCCGTGTTGGTCGCAGTCGGCGTACTTACCCTCCTGATTACCAAACCGCCGCAGAAGATGTCGGCTTGACGCAGCTCAACCAGGTAATCAGTTAAAAAAACCTCCGGAGGATTCCGGAGGTTTTTTCTGTTAATCTTTTATTTTCTTTTTCACAAAGTACCCTTTCGGATCGATGACTTCGCGAATAAGGCGGATTTCCTCGACGGTGGGCGGCTCAAACTCATATACGTCGCCGGGTATGATGAGTTCGAAGCCGGTAGCCTCCTGGACGCTTTTAACCGTTTCACCGGGAAGGGTGGCGATCAGCTTCATCCGCTTGGTCTCGTCGTCAAAGCCGAGGATGGCCTTGGTGGTGATGACCCGGTACGGTCCCTGTCCGACGTGCCCGGCCCGCCAGCGGGCGTTGGGCGATCCGTCGAGATAGCCGGGACTGGTTATATAGTTGAGTTTCTCATTGAAACGCCTGGGTTCGTGCACCATAATGATAATGGTGCGCTCGCAGGAGCAGGCCATGTCGCTGGCCCCGCCGCTGCCGGGCAGACGAGTTTTGGGTTTCTGGTAGCCGTCAGGGAAATCGCCCATCATGGTTGAGTTCAAATTTCCGTACGGATCAATTTCAGCGCCGCCGATAAAGCCGATGTCGGCAAATCCGCGTTGGGTAAGTTCAAAGGCTGAGTTCAGCCCGAGCAGGTAGTTTGCCCTGTAAGTGGTTCTCGAGTCGCCCACCGACAGGGGCAGGCCGCGGGAGAGTTCCGGACCTACGGCGCCGGCTTCGAACACCGGAACGATACCCGGTCCGTGAGTGAGCTGGGCCAGGGTAATTGCCACCATCGGCAGGCCGGTGCCGGCAAAAATCACCTTGTTGTCTTCCAGGGTGCGGGACCCCGCCACAACGATCATTTCCTGAGTAGTGAAATCCGTAGAATATTTTGCCACTGTTTCCACCCCCCTATCCCAGTACCGTGTAGCCTGCTTCAAGGCGGATACCGGATTCGATTTTCTGTACATACTGGATCTGGCTGAACGGAATCTTGTCGATAAATTCGGCGGTGTTCTCCACTCCGAAGATGAAAGTGTCGTAGTACTTCTTCAGCGGCCCGGGATCGCCCTTGCGGAATTTTTCGCAGGCTGCTCTGAACTCGGGGATGTGTTTTTCATCAAAGTAATACAAACCGTGGCAGTTGCCCGGATAAGCGCCGAAGGGCACCTCGATGACAGCGTCCACCGCAAAGAACGGTATACTGATCCGGTTCGGGTACCTGGTCATTTCTTCGTGTTCGATAAGCCTTTCGCAGGTGATTATAGTGTGGGCGGAGGCCATGGCAATTTCAGGGCATGTGTAGAGCGGACCCTGGATGCGGCAGTTGCCGTAGATGTCGGCTTCCTGGACATGAACTAGCGCTACGTTGGGGTGGGATGCCGGCAAAAGCATTATCGGCCTCCCGGTGAAAGGGCAGTCAATGACTTTGGCTCTGTTACGCTGGAGCATGTCGCTGCCGAGGGGACTGCGGCAGGGTATGAAGGGCAGTCCCATGGACCCGGCTTTGAAGCGGGCGGACATGTTGTAGTTGCTCCAGTCTTCCAGTTCCACCTTGCTGTTTTCGGCCAGATAGCGGAAAAGCGGGGAAATTCCGAAAGCTTCATGCGCCCAGTAAGCAAGCTCCATTCTTTTGATGCTGTTCTTGCTCTCATCCAGGACCATGGCTCCGGCAAGGTACTCAATGGCAAGGCCGGCTGATTGATAAGAAAGGGTTAAGTCCTTTCTGCCCTGTCTTATTATTTCATGAACAATGGCTATGGGCTGGCGCCCGTTGACGAAACCGGCTATGCCGATGTTGTCTCCGTCCTTGACAAATCTTTCCACCGCTTCTTTAAGACTCATTCTTTTGTCTCTTTTTGACTTGTCTTTGTTGGCCAGGTATTGCCTGGCTTCATCCGGTGATAATCCTGTCCAGTACATTATCGCTCTCTCTCCTGGTTTCCAAAATCCAATTTGCCTGGATTTCTCCCGCCGACCAACCGGGAAGCAGTCTAACATCAACCCCGGCAATGCGGACCTTCCTGGAAAGCGGATATTCTGCTTTTGCCGGCGCCGGCGCAACTCTCCGGTAACTTTAAGGCGCCCTGGTTTCTGTTATACCGCCGGAAACAATCCTTTCCTTAGTCTATAAATTTTTAAAACCGTTCAAAAAAGCTGTCTCTTTCGCATCACCTCCTCTTATTGTTTTTTTACTCACTAAAATGTATTTTATTGTCTATTGGAACAGTTTACATCGTATTATGGGACTAGTACCATAGATCATTGATTCAGTGATAAAATATTGATAAAATTATGAAAAATTAAACTTGCAGTTCATTTGCGAATAATTGAAACATTGTGTCAAATGTCGCAAGAAATTGCCTGTCCCCTGAATTCATTTTTTTCGGCATCCGGCCGAAAATACCTGCCATGAACCTTACTCGCAGATCTTAGAAATTGAAGAAGAAAAGCCCTGCCTTTAGCGCGGATGCACTTTGGATTGTATTTCATAACTTTTATGGTTTATCCGGGGAAAATGTCGAATATTTGAAATCAGGCTGTGTTTTTATCTGAAGTAATACCGGGCTTTGTACAACATATTATTGGGATGTGGGAGTTTTTTTGAGATGTTTGCCGTGGGGGGGTGATGAGCCGGTCGTAGAAAAGCGGGGGAGCGGTTAAAGTTACCTGATAAAATATTTACTTATGGGAGGTTAAAAAATGCTAAGTGATGTAAGTTCCAAAATTAAAAACATTTCCACCTTGGAGTATAAGGAGAAGAAGTCCGAATACTGGGGTCCGACTCCCGATGAAGCCAGAAAAATAACAGTCAACAAGTCGCACGGTCTTCAGGACAAGAGGATGACGCTGAAGGAAGCCGTGGCGAAGTATATCAAGGACGGAATCAACATCGGTATCGGCGGCTTCGTCAACACCAGGGTTCCCGCTGCTATTATTCATGAAATTATCAGACACGGCGCAAGAGACCTTACCTTGTCCTTCCAGTCCAACTCAATTTGTTGCGAATGGCTTGCCGGCGCCATGATTCTGGATCCCGACCGGGTGTCCATCAAGAGGGTGGAGTTGGCGTGGTGGGGTTATGAAATCATCGGGATCGCCCCTCTTCTCCGTTACCTTGCCGGAAACGGCATGCTTGAAATGGACGACTATACGAACTACGGCATGTCCGTAAGGTTTAAAGCCGCGGCCATGGGCATTCCCTTCATCCCGGTAAGAGACCACGGCGGTTCCGACATGGAACTGGTAAATAAGGGGAAAATGATTGAGTGCCCGTTTACCGGAAAGAACATCTACCTGCTGCCGGCCTGTCACCCCGACGTGGGCATCGTTCACACCACTGCCGCGGACATGTACGGGAACGCCAGGATCTTCGGAGCTTACTGCACCTGTCCGGAGATAGCCGTTGCCGCCACTTATACGATCATGACTACGGAGAAAATCATCCCGACTGAAAGCATCCGGGCTTATCCGAACCTTACCGAGATTCCTTATGTCGCAGTCGACACCCTCACGGAAGTGCCGTTCGGCGCATATCCCGGCGCTTGCTACGGGAACTACTGGTTTGACATGGATCACATCAGAATGTTCCGCAGCCTGTGCGACGATTTCCGGAAGACCGGGAACAAGGAAGGCCTTAAAAAGTACTATGACGAATACATCTTCGGCTGTGAAACACACGATGATTTCCTTGAGAAGATCGGTTACAAGACACTCAGGAAATTGAAAGACATGGACCATGGCCAGGCCATTATCCTGTAGTAATCAACCAGTCAATTCCGATTTGACCGGTTATACGCGTTGCAATAGAGATCCTTCACAAAAAAACTAAGGAGGTTAATTAGATGCCCGAATATTCTCCTTTTGAAATGATAGCGTTTACTGGTTCAAGAGTTCTCGAGGATAATAAAATCGTGTTTGTGGGTACCGGCCTGCCGATCATCGCGGCAATGCACGCCCAGCTCACGCACGCGCCCAACCTGTACATGATTTACGAAGCCGGATCGCTGGCGCCCATACTGGAGATTGGCATGCCTCTGTCTGTCGGTGACACCAGGGCGGCCCGCAAGGCCTGTTACCTCAAAGGGCTGTGCGCCGTGTTCGAGCTGACCCAGAGGGGATTTGCCGACTACGCTTTCATCGGGGGCGCCCAGGTGGATATGTACGGCAATATCTGTTCCACAATTGAGGGCCACAATTACGACAAACCCGGCATCAGGTTCCCCGGAAGCGGCGGCGCCGGCGCAATGGCGGCAAATTGCGAGAAGACGATCGCCATCATGGCGCTGGAGAAAAGAAGATTTGTCAAGAAACTGGACTTCGTAACCAGTATCGGTTTCGGCGACGGATCTCCGGACTACCGGGAAAAAGCCGGTGTCATGGGTTCGGGTCCGTACAGGATCATCACCAACCAGGCGCTGTTCGGATTCGACGAAGAAACCAGGAGGATGAAGCTTTTGGAAGTCAGGCCGGGAGTTACGCCGGAACAGATTCAGGAACTTGTTGACTTTGAATTGATTATCCCGTCGGATATCAAGGAGATGGCCGAGCCTACCGAAGAAGACCTGAGACTGCTGAGGGACGTCATCGACAAGGAAGGCTACTTCCTGAAGAGGGTAATCAAGAAGTAGAATCAATGCAGAAATGTATACGGGCAATGAATGGAGGTGGTTGTTCAGGCTTGAGCCTGAAATAACGAAAACAGTTCTTATTATAAAGTTTTGGTGATGAATTACCCCCTCTCACCTGCGCCTTGGCAAAAGGCGCCTTTTTTTCGGACGTCCGTGTCCGCGCCCCCGGTTTCGCAGCCTCGCTGCACGAAAGTCTTGCTTTAGGCGCTTTCGCAATGTCGTTCGCTGCTGACAAAGGCGCTGCCTATGCATGAAGTTGTTGACAAAGACCTTGAGGTTGAAATGCTCGCTCGCTTCCTTCAACCCCAAGGTCCCGGACGGTTTGTCAGTATGGGGCTGACTTTTCAAGTCAGCCACCCTGTTTCGTTGGTGTTTTGGTTCAGCCGGATTCGATGAAGTTTTCCTGCACGGCCAGAACGGCCGCCTGAGTGCGGTCGTTTACGTTCAATTTCATTAAAATGCTGCTCACGTGAGCTTTTACCGTGCGCAGCGTGATCTGCAGCTTTGAGGCGATCTCCTTGTTGCTCAGGCCGTTCACGATCAATCTCAGCACTTCCTTTTCACGGGCGGTCAGCAGGGAGTGATCCTTTGGCTGCTGGCGGACGGGAGTGCCCTGCACCAGGTTGACCAGAAGCTCGTTGGCGATGGCGGTATCTACGAAATACCGTCCTTCCGCGACTCCTTCGACGATTTCCAGCAGTTGTTCGGGCGAACTGTCTTTGAGTACGTATGCGGAACACCCTTCCCGGATGGCCTGGATGACTTTTTCGTGCTGGTTGTGGACGGTCAGGATAATTACCTGGATTTCCGGATGTTTTGCTTTGATGATCTTTAGAGCCTGGATGCCGTCCGTTTTGGGCATGTTTACATCCATTAAAACCATGGTCGGGTTCAGGTGCTCTACCGCTTTTACCGCTTCCTCGCCGTTGGCCGCCTCGCCTACGACGGTAATGTTGTTCAGTTCGAACAGCGTCCGCAGGCTCCTGCGAACGAGCGGGTCGTCGTCGACTATCAACATCTGGATGTCATTTAGCAATATTTGGACTGTCATGAGAACACCCCGCAGCAGAATTATAAACAGGTATGGTAACAGTGAACTTGGTTCCCCAGCCGATTTCACTCTCGACTTCAATCGAGCCTTTATGAGCCTCGATATCTTTTTTGGCTATGGCAAGACCGAGGCCGGTGCCGCTCTGCTTTGTGGTAAAAAAAGGTTCGAATATTTTTTGTCTTATTTCCGGAGGGATGCCGCTGCCCCAATCTTCAACGGTCACGAAAACCCGGTCAAAAGAGTGATCGCTGGTCACCCTGATGGCGCCGCCGTTGCTGGTGGCCGAAATTGCGTTGGCGATAAGGTTTCTGAAAACCCCCTTCATTTTTTCGCTGTCCGCCAGAACTGAAGGGATGGGCTTGTTTAAAGAAGTTTCAATAATTAAATTGTCTTTATGCTGTTTTTTGAATTCGCTTACGACTTCCCTTAGAAGTTCGTTTATATCGACTTCCTTTATCATCAGGTTGGTATCGGTGGAGAAATGAAGAAGATCCTCCATAGTGCGGCTGACCCGGTCCATAGCTTCTTTGATGATTTCCAGGTCGTCATGAAAATCCATTTTCCAGGAAGACTTTTTTTCTATTGAATACAGGGACAGTCTCATTGAAGTAAGGGGATTTTTAACCTCGTGGGCGATGATCGCGGCCGCCCGGCCAAGGGAGGCCAGTCTCTCCGCCTGTTTTACCTTTTGTTCCAGGATGTTTATGATCAGATCTTTTTCTTTCAGGCCTTTTTCGTAGGTCAGGGCGTTTTTTACGGCAATTCCGATTTGATTGGCAACCAGTTCGAGCATCTTGAGGTCCCTCGCGCTGAAGTCCTGACGGCTTTCAGGGCGGGAAACCTGAACAGTCCCGATAAAATTGCCTTCAATAAGTATGGGTGCGCCCATACTGTAAAGAATTCCTTCCCGTCTCAAAAAATTTTGAAAGAACTGCGTCTTCTTAATTTCCTCCACTGTGTAAATGTCGGTGGAGCGCCAGCCGGTTTTGGTTTTAAGCTGTTGTTTGAAAAGAAAGTCGCTGGCCAGGTTTTCAGTCAGGAATTTGATCAGCCTGTCGGAGAGACCGATGTTCGATTGTATGGTTACCTTCCCGGTAGTTTCCTGGTAGAAAAAAAGGCAGCTTTTTTTGTGAGGAATGAGTTTCGGCAGGTAAGAGTGGACTGTTTGCAGCATTTCGTCCAGGTCGAGATTGGAGTTGACTATCCGGCTGATCTCCATCAATATCTGAAGTTCATCGACAGAAAGATCTTTTTTCATATCCCTCCGGCTTGTTTTATTAACCGCCATGCCTTTCTCCCTTCCTGTTTTTTTAGGGAAAGAGGGCCAACAGAAAGTCTGTACGTGCGAACGCAAATTTCATTGGACTTTACCTAAAAAATTATATCACTATCTTATTGAAAATTACAACGTTTAGAAATAATTTGACAATTGGAGAATCGCGTTCTGTTGTCAAGGAGGCGGGACGTGACAAGTTTCTTTTGGAAAAACTTGATTAAAAATAATTTTAAAGAGATAATGATATAAGCAAAAAAGCGGAGGAGAGGTGTCCAATTGATTTACACGGTAGACGGGTTTGAGCCTTTGATTGATCCGACAGCGTTTATAGCGCCGGGCGCGGTGGTCGTCGGCAGGGTCGAGATAGGGCCTTGTACCGGCATATGGTACAATTCCGTAGTACGGGGAGACGTAGACACCGTAAAAATTGGGGCGAACACGAGCATTCAAGACGGCTCGATACTGCACGAACATGCGGGTTTTCCCCTGTACGTCGGTAACCGGGTGACGGTGGGTCACCGGGTTTTGTTGCATGGGTGCACTGTCGAGGACGGAGCGTACATCGGGATGGGCTCGATAGTTTTAAACGGCGCCCGGATTGGTTCCGGCGCCGTTTTGGGCGCCGGTTCCCTTGTTTTGCAGGGACAGGAGATACCTCCCGGGATGCTGGCCTTCGGCGCCCCGGCCAGGGTTATCAGGCCTGTGGGGGATGAGGAACGCCATAAGTTTACCGGAGCGGTCGGAAGGTACCTGAAAATGATGGACATGCACAGCAGGCTTGCCCGGGAGGGTTTTTAAAACCGCTATAAAAAAAGAGAAGTGATAAAAAACGTTATGCCGGCGAATATCGCCGTTACCGGCAGCGTTACCATCCACGCCACCACCATTTTCTCGGCAGTGTCCCACCTGACGGCGGAAACGCGCTTGGCCGAACCGACCCCCATGATTGAAGACGAGATGACATGGGTGGTGCTCACGGGCAATTTCAGCAGCGTGGCCATGATGATTACCAGCGCCGATGAAAAGTCGGAGCTGAAGCCGCTTGCAGGCTCGAGTTTTATGATCCTTGAGCCGACGGTTTTGATGATTTTCCATCCTCCCATGGATGTTCCGAGCGCCATGGCGAAAGCGCAAAGCGCCTTCACCCAGAAAGGCACCTCCAGGCTATGCTGAAAACCGCCCGCTACCAGCGCAAATGTTATTATTCCCATGGATTTTTGAGCGTCGTTGGTGCCGTGGCTGAAGGACTGCCAGGCGGCTGTAAAAATCTGGAGAAAACGGAAGCCCCGGTTCAGCCTGGACGGGTGTGCGTTCATAAAGGCAATGTTGATCAGTGTCATGAATATGAAACCAGCAGTGAAAGCCACCACCGGCGAGAGTATCAAGGCTTCGATGATCGTCAGAAATCCTTTGAAATTCACCGCGCCCAGACCGGCTGAAGTTATCACGGCTCCGGTCAGGGAACCTATCAAGGCGTGGGAAGAACTGCTGGGAATCCCGTAATACCAGGTTATCAGGTTCCAGGCGATGGCGGCCGTCAGGGCGGCCGCCACGACATAAAGGCCGTTATCCAGTTTGAGGGGGTCCGCTATTTTTCCGCCGATGGTTTTTGCCACCCCGGTAAAAGTCATGGCGCCGACGAGGTTCATGGCCGCAGAAAGGACAATGGCCACCCTTGGCGGCATGGCCTTTGTTGAAATCGAGGTGGCGATGGAGTTGGCCGTGTCGTGAAAGCCGTTTATGAAGTCGAAAGACAGGGCCAGGAGCACGACAAAAGCAATGAGCAGTGTTGCCGGTTCAAGCATATTAGTCTCCTCAAGAGTTCCGCATAATGATGCCTTCGAGGATGTTGGACACGTCTTCACAGGCGTCCGAAACCGCTTCCATCATGCTGTAAACTTCTTTTCTCTTAATCAGCTCAACCGGATCCTTGCACGTGGAAAAAAGCGTCTTCAAACTGTCCCTGAACAGATCGTCCGCAACATTTTCGAGGTCGTTGATTTTGTGGTTGTGTTTGACGACTTCTTTAAGCTTTTTCTCAACCAGGCAGTTTATCGCGTACACTATTTCCTGGGTGCACATTTCAATGTTTCGGGCGAACAGCTTCATATAATCGTCGGGCTCGTTGATGTTGAACAGCTCAAAGCTCCAGGCGCAGGCTTCGATCATGTCCAGCACGTCGTCCAGCTTGAAGGTCAGCCCGAGGATGTCTTCCCGGTCCAGGGGAGTGATAAAAGTTTTGTTCAAGGCGAGAATGATTTCGTGAGTATACTGATCGCCCATTGTTTCCACGTTTTTTATCTGCAGGGCGAACTCCTCGGCATTTTTGAGGTTGTGCATCTCTTCCCTGAAGATCTGCGAAGCCAGTTGTATGTTTTTGGCAACCAGTATAAAATATTCAAAAAAAATATCCGGCTTCCTTTGAAACAGCATGCGTTGACCTCCCGGAGTAAAATAACCTTCTCTGGTATATTACCATACCTTTCGCCCCGTTAATGTTAAGAGTGTGTTAAATTTTACTTGTCTTGGCTTGCATTTTTTCCGTATTTGCGATAAAAAGGAAAAAAGGAAAAGGGAGAGAAAAATGTCTTTCAGTTTCACGGAAATACTCTGGATAATATTCTTATTTATGGCTTTCCTGCCTGTTTTAAAGCAGCAGCGTCTGGAGGCCGTGAGGATGAGGCTGATCAGGCAAATTGAGGTCAGCCGCAAGTCACGGTTGATTACCCTGATTCACAGGCAGGAAATGATAAGCATTCTGGGCATTCCCATATCACGCTATATCAATATCGAGGATTCGGAAGCGGTTCTGCGCGCTATCCGGATGACGCCGGACGACATGCCGATTGACCTGCTTCTGCATACCCCCGGGGGGCTGGTGCTTGCCTCCGAACAGATTGCGGGGGCTCTTCAAAAACACCCCGCCAAGGTTACCGTTTTTGTTCCTCACTACGCCATGTCGGGCGGTACGATGATAGCCCTGGCCGCCGACGAGATTGTCATGGACGAGAATGCGGTTCTCGGCCCGGTAGACCCCCAGTTGGGAGAATTCCCGGCGGTCTCCATTCTCGAAGTGGTTCGTCAGAAAGGAAGGGACAAAGTAGAGGATCGCACTCTGATGCTTGCGGAAATAGCTGAAAAGGCCGTTTCGCAGGTAAAGGACTTCGTTTATTATCTTCTGTCGGACAAGATGGAGGAAGAGAGGGCCAGGCAGCTTTCGGACGTACTTACAAGCGGGACCTGGACGCACGACTATCCCATTGACAGCGAACAGCTCAAAAAGATGGGGCTGCCCGTAACCGTAGGCATGATGAATGAAATTTACTACTTGATGGACCTCTACCCGCAGCCGCCGCAACGACGGCCCTCTGTCCAGTTTATTCCCCTCCCTTACGGAAAGCGGGAGGGTGGAAAGTAAAGTTAACGCTGCATAAGTGGGCAGTGCTTTGTCAAAAGCGAACGATTTTGCGCAGCGACGGATATACCACCCGGCGCAGCGAGGGTAACCGGACTGCGGCGCGAAACCAGCGGGTTGCCGACGTTACTGCCTTGAGTATGAGAAACTTTGAGGTAAAAGGGCAACTCCAAGACTATCCTGCCGCCGCCTTTGCAACGGCGATAAGTGCAGCGACACAAAAGTTCTTGCAAATATCTCGCGTTTAATCTGTAACCCCGCTCAAACTTTTGTGTCAAAGCTGCACGCTTTTAAATCCTGCAAGTGCCGTTGCGGAGGGTTTGGCTCTTAGAGTAAAAAACATAAAAATAGTGTGTCCTGGCAAAAGTTTCAAGGTGCGCTCAAGCAGGCACTTGTCCGGTCCGCAGCAAGCCGCGGTGATGCCGGAGCGAAAGCCAATGAGTGAGCGGTGACAAAGCACTGCCATAACAAGTAGGAGTTAGCGGTGACAAGACGCTGCAAAAAGGGCGTAAAGCAGGGCGTAAGGCATAAAAACGAAGGCAGCGCCTTCGTCCGGACTGCGGCCAAATTGTCCGGATCTTGAGGTTGAAGGAAGCGGGCGATATTGCGCAAGCGTCGTAAAGTGAACCGGGCGATACGAGAGTGCGAAAGGACTTCGTTTATTATCTTCTGTCGGACAAGATGGAGGAAGAGAGGGCCAGGCAGCTTTCGGACGTACTTACAAGCGGGACCTGGACGCACGACTATCCCATTGACAGCGAACAGCTCAAAAAGTTGGAGGTGTTTCTTTTGCAAACCGGTTTGGTCTACGACTCTGCGTACCTTAACCACGACACGGGTTCCCACGTCGAGGGAGCCGGGCGGCTGATACATACACACAACTATCTGCAGAAATCGGGCGTCCTGGAAAAGCTGGCGAGGATTAAGCCGCGCCCGGCAAGCCTTGAGGAAGTTTCAATGGTCCACCTTCCGGAATACATACAGAAGGTTAAGGATTTTTCCGACCGGGGCGGCGGCAGCTTCGGCTACGACAATGTGGGCTCCAGGGAGACGTTCAGCACGGCCCTGCTGGCGGTGGGAGGGACTTTGACCGCAGTGGAGCAGGTAATGGACAAAAAAGTGGACAACGCTTTTGCCCTGGTTCGCCCTCCCGGTCACCACGCCACGGCGGGCCAGGGTATGGGATTTTGTTTTTTCAACAACGTGGCGGTGGGCGCGAGGTACGCTTTAAAGAAGTACGGTTTGAGCAGGGTCCTGGTAGTCGACTGGGATGAACACCACGGCAACGGAACCGAGCACATATTTTACGGCGATCCCTCCGTTCTGTACTTTTCTGTACACCGGGACTGGAGTTTTCCGGGCACCGGGCTGGCTGAAAAAACAGGCGCGGGGGAAGGCGAGGGGTACAATATAAACGTGCCTCTGCCGAGGGGTTCGGGCGATGTTGAGTATCAGCTCGCATTTAAAGAAATCCTCAAACCTGTGGCTCTGAAGTACAATCCCGAAATAATTTTTTTATCCGCCGGAATGGATGCTCACCGGAAAGATCCGATCGGTCAAATGAATATGACCTCCGAGGGGTACTGGAAACTGACCGAAATCGTTTGTGAAATAGCCGGCAGTTGTTGCGGGGGAGCACTGGTCACGGTGCTGGAAGGCGGATACAACCAGCAAGCCCTTGCCGAAAGCGTTCTGGCCGTCTTGATTGTCATGGCCGGGTGGGGGCAGCCCTCGGAGGGGGATAAAGGAACCCCCAAACCGAATGCTTTGAGAGCGATTGAACACGTAAAGAAGATACAGGCCCGTTACTGGCCGTTGTAAAACGGAGATCGTCACCGCTCACTTCCCGGCTTTCATGCCGGCAGTCTGCAGGGATGCCTTGCGGCATCCCTGCTGTTTTGGCTATCGTTCTCCCGCCAGTGTTCTTTCGGCCCGCTCGATGGCAAGACGGACAAGATTACCGCAGTTTCTCGAGGAAACGTTGCCGAAATCGCCGTCCCTGCGCACCACGTCGCCTACACCGAGTTCGTCCGCCAACTCATACTTCAGCCTTTCGGACATTACTCCTCCGCGCCTTCTGCTCATTAGCGAGACCTCCTTTGCTCAGTCGGAACGACAGCCGTTATTATTATTTGAAGCTATTTTGTCTTTAAACGTAGAAAATGAAGGGCGGTCATCTTTTTTTTGACTTTTCTTTGGTGAACCCTTTGCCCGACACCTCGTTTGCGTCCGAGATATACATGAACGCATCGGGATCGGTCTGTTCGACTATGCTTTTAAGCCTTGCGATTTCAAACCTGTTGGCCACGCAGTTCAGGATGGCCGTTTCTTTTCTTGTAAATGCGCCTATCCCCGAAAAGTATGTAACTCCGCGGTGCAGTTCTTTGATGATCCTGTCGCCGATTTGAAAGGAGTTGTTGGAAACGATCATTACGGACTTGTTTGTATTGAGACCGGTGATGACCACGTCGGTGATCTTGCCGACGGTAAGCATGGAAATAATTGTATACAAGCCGGTGTTTAAAGGGAAAAACATCAACGATACGCCTATTATAATGAGGTTGGCGTAAAAGCTCACTTCCCCGATGCCCAGGTTTCTCCTCTTGCGCAATATCATGGCGATGATGTCGGTGCCTCCGGTACTGCCGTGACCGCGAAAAACGAGACCGAGGCCCGCTCCGTTGACGGCGCCCCCGAAGATGGCGGCAAGGAAGAGATCGATCTGGGGGGTCGGCAGAAGTCCGCTGGTAAGAGGCAGCAGGGCGGTTAAAAACAAGGTTCCCAGGAGACTGTAAAATAGAAACTGGCGGTTTATTTCCCTGTATCCCCACCAGAAAACAGGCATGTTCAGCATCAGAACGCTCAGAAAAACCGGTATTTTAAACAGATAAAAGAAGATGAGAGCGATGCCTGCAATCCCCCCGGTGAGGAGTCCGTAAGGAATCAGTACGGTATTTATACTGACTGCCATGAGGAACGTTCCCGCGGCTATGGAAAAAATGCCGGCAGGAACCGCACCGGGAGGCCGCAAAAGCGGTTGCGCCTTTGACAGGCCGCGTATTTGCGCTCTGATTGCCCTGAAAGGATGAGCCAATTTCAATCTGCACACTCCCCGAAAGATGGATGTCCATATTTTGCGCTCACCTCTCCGCCTGCTTGATTATGCTCAGTTTTCCATGAAGCGCCAGGTGGGCAAGTACGAACATGGCGTGCGACCAGCTCAGAGGCACGACCCAGGCGGGGCCGCCGCGGCTTTTGTCGACCTGCTCCGGCAGGAGCAGGTGACGGTTGGACTGCTCAAGGCACCAGCGGTAGACTGTTTCCGCGCGGCCGCAATCCCCGGCGGCGCAGTAGTATATTGCCAGCCAGAGGGTGGTTACCAGCCACGGGTTGCCTCCCCTGTAACCGTCTCCTTCGTAGCGGTGGATTCCCCCCACGTCGCGGTTCCAAAGTTTCTCTTCGATGGCCCGGACGGTGGCCAGCATTTTTTCATCCAGAGGATCCATCACTCCGAAAGGAAAAACCAGACCCAGCAGGGCCGCGTCCACCCTCTCATCTTTTCCGACCCGGTAGACCGGGTAGAGGCCTGATGGATCTGTTGAGGCGGATGTCCTCTCACCCCTGCTCAGTGCGTATTCATAAGTTTCCCTGGAAACCTTCCGGTTTATTCCGCGGATAAAACGATTCCGGTTTGGTGACCAGTGATGTTTTAATATCGCTTCCCTGACTGCCGCGGAGGCACCCCTCCATTTTTCCGCGTACTTCCTTTCCCCCGTTGCCGCGGCAATTTTTGCGGCCGCCTTCAAGCCGCCGTACACGGCTGCCGCCGAGTAAGCGCTTTGTTCATTTTCATCCTCCCAGAGGTCGTAGCCGGCGGCGGGAAGCCCGTTGTCCCCTATGCTGCCGGCAAGGTATTCCGCCCCGGACTGCAGTGAAGGCCATATGCTTTTCAAGAAATCCCGGTTCCCGGTAAGGTTGTAGTGGTGCCAGTAACCGTACAAAACGGATCCCGGCTGGTCTATCTGCCGGCCCCAGGCGGGGGCGGCCGAGCCGTCCGTAAAATATCTTTGGCGCCAGTTCCCGTTCCTGTCCTGTACTGAGGAGGCAAAAAGGTAGAAGTTTTCCGCCAGGTCGTGGTAACCCGCTTCATCGAGCGCCGCGGCTACGTAAAAAGAATCACGCGGCCAGCAATAGCCGTAACCGCCGCAGGCCAGGTAGTAAGGATCGAACTCCGGAGCGGCGATAGACGCGCCTGTTTCTTTGTTTGTCATCAGTTTCATGGCAAGAAGCGAGCGCGTGTAGACAGGCTGGACGGTTTCACCCTCAAGATTGCCCAATGCGGTTTGCAGCCAGCCGTTCCAGTACCGCCTGGTCCGGTCCAGCCAATCGTTTATGTCCCTGGAAGCCGCCTGGTCAAGAAGCTCCCTGACCTGCTCTTCAGAATGGCCGGCTGCAAGGTAGAGCGCAAATGTTTTGGAACTGCCGGCCGGCAGTTCGCCGAGGTTCCAGGCCATGCTCCCGGCGCTCTGCCGTATGTTGTCCCTGTTCCCCCACAGCATCCCTCTGGACGCGTCCTGGAAAGGGTCTGAAGGCGTGTTTCTCCTTCCGCAGTGGTAGCCCGCCAGCGGATACCCGTGTCCCGCTACTGCCAGGTAAACATTTCTCCGGTGGAAAACCAGGGAGTTGTTTGAGAAGTCGACATAAGCCCCGTCGTAGAGGGGCGATTCTTCAATTTCAAACGAGCAGTATAAAAGAAAGGTGATGTTTTCGCTTTTTTCCCCCTCGTTTGTCAGTTCACAGGAACGGGCCAGAACGTCCCGGTCGGGAAAGACGAAGTCCTTCTGCACTGCTTTCAGGTGGTGGGTCCGGCTGAAAAGCGAGGTTTCGACGATGTTTGTATTTTCCAGGTAGCGCTGCGATGAATCCCATGTATTCGCCAGATGAAACCATTTGGTAAAACTCTGCCCTTCCTGCAGGGAGAGCCTGACTCCGGGCCAAAGGTGCCCCAGGTGCTGACCGTACTCGATATAAGGCCAGAAAATCCTGAATATTTCACCCGTGCTTCTCAGCGACACCAGCATTTTTGAATTCCCTATAATGGCTTCCGGTGATTCCGGGCGGAACTTGAAGTCTTTGATTTCACCCACCACCTATTTTTTTATTGTACCGGTATCAATATGTTCACTTTTATTTAACGGCTTCCTTCAACCTCAAGGTCCCGGACAGTTTGTACGCAGACTGCTCGAAGGCGTTGCCTTTGTTTTGTGCGCGCTGCGCCCTGTACCGCCTGAACAGTGATGGCCGGCGGACCGGCTGTCAATATCGCTGTTGAATGCCGCCGGCAACGGTTTCGGGAACGTTTGGCGGGTTTTTGTTCGCCTTGTTTCAGGCTGACAGGGTTTTTAGCAGTTCTTTGTGAATGAGACCGTTTGTGGCTGCGATAGAAGGGTATCCCTCAAGAGTGAGTTTGTTCCCTTCGGTATCGGTGACCGTACCGCCCGCTTCCTCTACCAGCAGTGAACCCGCCGCCACGTCCCACGGTCTGAGGGTGTTCTCCCAGAATCCGGTAAGCCTGCCGCAGGCCACATATGCAAGTTCCAGGGCCGCCGAGCCGAGCGCCCTCAGGTTTGCGCAACCCTCAATGATTTTGTGGTAGTCAACTTTCAGCAGCCGCTTGTTGAAAGCTTTGTTCGACGGGTAGCCGGTTACGATCAGGCTGTCGGCGAAACTACCTCTTGTCAGGTCGACCCTCACCGGTTTTCCGTTTAAAAACGCCCCGCCGTTTTTAATGGCGCAGAAGCATTCGTTGCGGAGGGGATCGAAAACCACGCCGGCCACCATCTCGAAATCGCGGGCCAGTCCGATTGAAACGGCGAAGAAGGGTATCCCGTAAACAAAATTGGTCGTCCCGTCGAGAGGGTCGACGAACCAGGTAAACCCCCCGGACCCGGCGCGCGCCTGCTTTTCGCTTTCCTCCCCGATAATGGTATGCCCCGGGAAGCTTTTGCCGATACCATCCGTAATGAGTTCTTCGGACCGGCGGTCCACTTCGGTTACGAGGTCGGAAGGGCAGGATTTGAACCCTTTTTCGAATTCTCCCCCGAAGCTTTCCCTGATCAGGTTGCCGGCCCGGCGGGCAAGGCTTACTGCCGTTTCGAGATAAATCGCATATTCCATAAATTACTCCAGAGATTGAGGTTTATTTGATTTTAACATATTTTAGAAACATTATGCCATCCCAAGCCAGTATTTCTGCCTTTCAATCAATTTTGCGCAGGTCAGTACGAAAAAAGCAGCTTCGGCACAGAACCAGTTCCCGGAGCCGGCGTCTATATAGGCCTCCCTGGCAAAGCGGACTTTCTCGTAGGCTTTCGCGTAATCGCCGCTCAGGGATGCGCAGTAGCCGAGTATCATCCACGGATAGTCGGGAGGTTTGATGGATACCCAGCCGGGCTGTTTTTCGTTAAAAACCTTGTAGAGAAGGCCTGCTCTTTCTGATGCCGGTTCAATCAGGCCGTAAACCGCCGGAAACAATTGACAGGCGGCGTCGGGGTAAAATTTTTTCAGGTCGACTCCCGGCCTGATCCAGCCGGTTTTGCTCGGGTGGTAGTATTGTTCCCGCCGGTTCCAAAGATTTTTCTCGATACCGGCGGCAATTTCTGCCGCTTTTGCCTGAAAAAAAGAAGCTTCCGGATCGCCGAGACGCTCCAGGATAACGGCGAAATCGGACAGACCCCGGTACGCCTCGCAATTGTCCATCAGATATTTTACTCTGTAGCCGGCCAGGGCAAAAGTCAGCCCGTCCCTGTCCATCAGTCTCACAACGCAGCGGGCCACCTTTTTCAAACCGGCCAGGTTCCGCCTGATCCAGCCGGTTTGGTGCGACCGCTCGTGATACGCATGGACAAGTGACAGGAAAGTCCCCGCGTATGCGTCTTCGGAGTCCGGTTTTGCAGTTTTGAAACTCGTTGTTCCGTCGTAATGGAAGTCCAGAATTGTGCCGTTGTTTTCAAGATTGCGCAAATACCATTCGAGATAGCGTTCGACTAGAGGGTGGAAGGACGGGTTTTCCAGCATGGCCAGGGCGGCAAAATTGGAAAAGTACGGGGTGACCCATCCCTGATCAGGATATCTTTTGATCGCACCGTCTGATTTTTGGGAGCGGTCGAGAATCTGGCAGCTTTTCAGCCATTCGATCTGAGCAGCCATGTTACACTTTAAAGCGTAGATAATTTTGTGCGAGTTGGCGTACATTTTCCATACACTCCGTCTTGAGTATTTTTATTGCATTTTATGGAGGCAGGCACTAAAGTGTTAGTCGCGGTGCACGTTGCAACGGGGGATTGTACCCGGCTGTTTCATTTAAAAGAAGATGCAGCTTCGCTGCGTGAGAGTCTGCTGCGGCGTTGCCTTCGTCTATTGCTGTTGACAAAGTGCCTTGAGGTTGAAACGCTCGCTCATATGCTTAGCGCCGGGTGAACCAGGGGCTCGCATCACGCGATAGCTGAATAAAATTGTCATGATTCCGCCCTTTGGTGTATTTGGGGCAGGCGACGGGAAAGCTATATTTGCTTTTTTTTGGGCCATGTTCCGGGTCCTTTTGCAAAACGAGCCGCTGCTTCTCCTGCCAAAAAAATAAACCTTTCTTGTACAGGAAGGAATTGCGTTTTTCAAAAAGAATTAGCTTATATAAAAGGGGGATGATTGATGAACAACCCTCGCCTGTTGTTAATTTTATTTGCTCTCGCCTTCCTCGGCATCCAGGTAGTGAGCTTCATGTTCGGTATTTCCAAGCATGAGGAGAAGATGGTCAAGCTGGAAAAACAGATGGTCCAGTTTGAAACCAAGGGCGCGTACATAGATTTGAAATTCGACCCGGCGGTGGAACTGAGGAAAGAAAGATCAAGGTTTAAAGCCGAAACGATGAACTTTGCCATCAAGGTTCTGATCATCACCGGCGCGACTGCTTTTGTGTTTGCTCTCATGAAGGTCGATAAGGGGCGCAAAGGAGGGTGACGGTAAAAACCCCGGGAATCCGGGGCGAGGAGATTTATTTGAATAAGGAGACAACGGCGACAACACCGCAGAGCCCCAGCAAAGAAACCAATGCCAGCGCCCTGGTGCGTTCGTGCGCGGTTTGCAGGAGGCGGATGTCTTTTTCCAGCTCTTCAATTCTTTTGCTCAAACGCCTGGTTTCAAGGCTGATTGAATCCAGCCTGCCCGCTGCCGGGGCGACGATCTTCCTGTTGATGGCCGAGGCGAGTTCGCTTACCATTTCCGCTCCGTCCTGGGAACTAATCATCGGCGCTTCCTCCGCTCGCTTGATTGATGGCATCCCTGATTGATGACAGGATTAACAGGGGCATTTGACCCAGCCTGTTTTCAATTTCCCCGAGTCTTGCCAGGAGCCCTTCCGTTGAGGTGCGTTCCTGTGCCTTCAACTCTTCAATGCGTCCGGAGATTTTCTGATTTTCCTCAAGTAACGGCTGAACCATTTTAGCCTTCAAACCGAGAAGAATTTCCCGCAGTATTTGCTGAATCGCCTCATCTCCCGCTTCGCCGGAGGTGAGCACATTTTTCTTTAACTCCACGTCGATCTCTCCTTATCTTTAAATTTTTTCGACCGCTTTTTTCAGGAGCGTCAAAAGCCTTACGGTTTCCCTTTCGGTGTTTTCCTCGAGCTCATTGCGAAAACACATCGTCAGGTCGCTTAAAAGGTTTTTCTTAATCTCAGTGCCTGCACGCGCACCTACTTCCGAAATGATTCTCCGCAGTCTCTCGTCCAGCAGCCTGGCGTTTTCCATTATTCCCGATACCTCCCGGAAAAGTAAATGGCAGTCCGTATTTCTTTCAGCCTTCTTCTGGATTCTCTCAGGACGGCTATTGCTTCTTCCAGGCCTCTTTTATCTTCGCAAGAAAGCCGGCCGGACAGCATTTTTTCGTTTGCTTTGCGGGTTGCGCGGTCCAGGACGGTTTGTAATTCGCCGGCTTTCGACTGAAAAAATTGCCGCCCGCGGCTTTTCAATATCCCTTCCTCCAGATTTTTCAACAGGGCGCGTATTCCCCCGTTTTCCCCGGTTATTTCGTTCAGAGAAGAGATCAAAAATATTTTGGGATTTTCAGGAATGATTTCTCCGCTCTTCGCAGGCCGGTTCAAGCGGTTTCTGACGAAATTGCAGACTGCTTCCCGCTGGTGCGGGCTGACGGCGTCAGCAAAGTTTACGGCAAAGTAAAATTTGTCAAAGTCGTCAATTAACCCCTCCAACTGCCTGCCGCCTTCCTCCCCCCCGGTTCCGGGCGGGTTCCGGCTGTCCGGTTTGTTCATGTCATGCAGGATGTGCCTGGCGTTGAAGAATACCAGACATGCGTCGCTTTGCCGGATACAGGCGGCGATTTGTTCGTAGCGGCGCCTTTTGATCCAGTCCAGGCCGGGAGTGTCGATAAAATTAAAAGTCTTGAGGAGTTCACACGGATGCTCGATCCTTACACAGTCTGTCTTCAGGGTGTTTTCCGGGCTGACAGCCTTTTTAAACTCTTCCGTTTCCAGGGAGTTCGACAGGTCGAAGACCGGCTCCGCCCGGTTCTTGAAAGTTACCCTGGCTTTGGGCGGGCTTTTCCGCGTCCTTTTGACGGGCACGGGTTTAAAAGCCCATGCCTTTGATTCCTGCGTGCTTCCTGGAAAAAAGCCTGCTGCAAACAGTTTCTTGATGTTTTCCAGTTGTTTCAGCATATCCCGCCTGTCCGACCGTTCGAAACGGCTGCCCGTCCATTTCTCAATGCAGGCTATGCCGCTGTCGGGTCCGACCAGCCAGTTTTCAAGAGTTGTCACCTCTTCCCGGTTCAAAACCGCCTTACCCCCGACGATATCATAAAAATCGAGGACAACCTGAAGGGATTTCCGCACCGCGGCTGTTTTTCGGCAGCCGTGGGTGATGAAAAAAGGAGACAGCGTTGAGGGGCGGTCCGCCGTCGGCAGAACGTCATCTCTGAGTACGGCGTTCAAGAAGGTGGATTTCCCGGTGGAGAAACCTCCCGCCACCGCCACCGTGAAGCGCTTGTTTTCAATCTCCCTGTAAAGATTTTCCACAACCCGGAGATCGACAAAATCTTGAATCCGGCGCTTTTCCCTTATGCCCCGGACCAGTTCGAGCAGGGAGGCGCGGATTTCTTTTATGCCGGCAAATCCGGTCCGGTAAGGCCGCCCGGATGGTTTCCCCGGCGTCCGGCCGAGGTTGTTGCGGTTCATGAGAGCAAGGGAGCGCTCGATTTCCTTTAAAACAGAAGGAAGCGTGTAAAGAACCCGCCCGGCGTTCAGTATTTTTCCGGCGATATCCAGGATCCCCCAGAATTCTTCCAGAAAACGGCCGTCATCTTTGATTCCGGCCGCGGCTTTCAGCCTTGCGGGGAGTTCGCCGTCCATTTTTTTAATTACTTTGTCCGTGCGTTTAAAAACTTCCCCGGCAAGTTCAACTTCCAGGCAGCAGCGCAACACTTCGATGTCTTCGGGCTTTAAGGTGTTGATGGTATTAAGCTTGACCCGACCCGTAAATATTTCCCTCAGCGCCGCCCCGGTTGTTTCGAGGGAAGTGCCGTCGCAGCCCCCCAGATTGCAGTTGAGCCAGAATGAAATGTTGTTTAAACTTTTTCCCTTCCAGATGTCCGCCAGTCTGTACAGGAACTCGCGATTGCGCTCCTCTATTCCCTTTTGGTGGAAAAGGTAGATCACCTTGTCCGCGGAACCTGCGGACTGCAGGACCTCCTGTTCCGCCCCGGCGCTTAGAAAGTCTATTCCGGGAGTGTCCATCAGCCGGCACTTTTTTAAGAGGGGAGAGGGGAGCTGGATGTCCACTTTTCCGGCGGGGGATTTTTTTTGTGCGAGAAAGGAATGCAGATCTTCCCGGCGGCTGAAATCCTTTTTTACTCCGGGACCCCGGTATTTTGCTTTAAAGGTGTTTCCATAACTGAAATTCAGGATGCAGGAGGTGGTCGGAATTATGTCCACGGGACTGATGGACTCGCCGAGAAGGCGGTTGAGCAGCGTAGACTTGCCCACATTGTACGAACCCAGGACGGCGACGCAGGGTTTGTCCGCAAAGCCGGCGAGATCCGCCAGTTCATCAGAACAGTTGATAAATTGACTGACGACGTTCAATTTTACCGCCTCCGGCTGGTGGCAAAGTCTTCTTTCTTTATACAACGATATTACCGGAAACGGTTTTTTATGACTGCAATGTATATTTAAGGTAAATTTTGCGTTGCAATTTCCGGCTTTGTTTATGACAAAATAAATTCAGTATGAAACAGCCGGGGAAATGGGCTTTTGGGAGGGGTGACGCCTGATGAAAACGGTTTACATGATGGGCGCCGGGGCTTCGGCTGCGGAAGGCGCGCCAGTGGTCGGCAACTTTCTCCGCACCGCCTACGCTTTTTTCAAAAGAGAGCAGTATTATCGCGAGCTTGATATCGTGTGGGAATTTCTTGAGTATTTTTACGGGAGGAGAACCAGGATAGATTCCGAAGACTGTCTGGACAATTATCCCGGCATAGACGAGCTGTTCAATATCGTAGACTGGTATCTGCTGCACGACCAGGCATTCTCCGTCCGCTTCCCGCTGGCCAGGCTTCATGATTTAAAAACCGCGCTGGTAAAGTTGATCAGCATGACTTTGGACCGGTCCCTGCCGCCCGTTGACGGCATACACCACGGTTTTGTCGCGCGGGTGTTGAATGCCGGCCGCAATGCTTCCACCTTTATCTCCCTGAACTACGACATAATTCTCGACCGGGCGATCAGGGCCGGCGGTTACGGTGTGGAGTACGGCTTTTACGGAAATCACGGCGAGCACCTGCAGTCGCCGGACAGGGTTCCCCTCTACAAGCTGCACGGCTCGCTGAACTGGTCCTTCTGTCCGCTGTGCGGGGAGATTTCGGAACATAACGAACGGGTCGCCCACCTGCTGATAGAGGAGGGCAATTCCATCACCTGTTTGAATTGCGGGATGGGGAATTCCCGGGCGGTCATTATCGCGCCGACTCTGTACAAGTCGTACAAAATAAGCCGGCTGCACAATGTCTGGGACAGCGCCGGCCTGGCCGTAAGCAGGTGTGATCGCCTGGTTATTGTCGGGTATTCTCTCGCTCCTTCGGACACCTCTATTATAGCCATGCTGAAGAGGGCTCTTAACGCTCCCGACAAAAACAGGGAAATTATTGTGATTAATCCGAATGAAAAAGCATGCCTGCGTTACAGGCAAATTTTCGGGGAATGCAAGATTGTATGCGCGGGGTTTACCGGGCAGACGCCCTGGCTTGATCAGCAAATCTCATCCTGTCTCTAAAAGGTCAGGGCCACTTCTTCGCGGTCCAGCCTTTTTCTTATCGTTCCCGCTTTTTCAGCCAGATTCCGGTTGTCAGCCGCGGCCCGTTCAATCTGGCGCAGGAGGTCTATCTCCCTGCGGAAAATTGAGAATATGTCCCCCGGTTGAAGCGAAGACATTTCCAGAAGATGGGAAAATTTGGCGCCGTTGTACCAGGCATAGGCGAGCGGACCGGGCAGACCGGACCATATGCAGAACTTTTCAGGTACCCCCAGCTTGAGAAGGTTTCGCCTGAGCGCGTAAGCTTCGCGTATGGCCGGCAGATCCATTTTTATCCCGATCAGGTTCTTCCCCGGCACAAACTCCACTCCTGCCAGGACGGCCGCCGCTTCAGCCGGTTCGGCGTCCTCGAGCAGCCCGGAAAAGGCCATTTCCGTCACCAGTATCTCCTGAACGTGCAGTTCGAGGGCAAAAATGCCCCTCGGGTAAAACTCCCTGCCCTTGATATAACCAAGTCTTTCGAGAAGGGTGCGCACCTCTTTAAACTCCATGAAAATGGATTCCGCCTGTTCGCAGGCCGTCCCGTACTCCTTCGCAAGGCTTTGAAGGCGGTTTTGGGTGTGCTTGAGCAAATCGGCGGCCGCCCGGCAGCTTTCCCTGTCCGGGCATTTGTTGGAGGTAAAAGATGACAGTTGCTTTTGCAGGAGTTCCTTTTCCTTGTTTTTGCCTCTCCAGCGCAACCGCTTCAGCTGCCTGCGGGCTTTGACCCTTTCCACGGGACAGGCCAGAGTCTGACTGTCCGGGCAGAGCAACGACTTGATTTCCGAGATGCGCTCGCCGTAGATCGTGATGTCACGCTCAAGGGTTTTGATGCTTTTCTTCAGTTGGTACATTTTAAAATTGTTGTTTAAGAACTTTTCAATTTCCCGGTCGGTTTTATATCTCAAAAGGCTCAGTACGGTATTGGGCGAAATCGTCAGCCTGCCGGCCACCGGTTCAACGGCATTTTCATCAAAAAACCCGGTCTGTTCGGGGAAGCGGCTGTCCACCCTGATGAACGCGTGGCCGACCCTGTCAAAACCGCGCCGGCCGGCCCGTCCCGCCATTTGGAAAAACTCCCTGTTTTGCAACGGCCGGAAGTCGCGCCCGTCCCACTTCCGGACGGAGTCGAAGACGGCGCTGGCGGCTGGAAAGTTTACTCCGGCGGCAAAGGTTTCCGTGCAGAACACCACAAAGAGCAGCCTCCGGGAATAGAGTTTTTCAACAAGGTATTTTACCGGAGGCAAAAGGCCGGCGTGGTGATAGGCTATGCCCTGGTGAAGAAGCCGTTTCAGGTTTTGCCACCCGGGACCGCTGAAAGTGCCCGGCTGGGCGGCCTCGGCTTCCTTTACCTCCTTCCCCACCGCCCTTTTTTCTCTTGCATTCAGAAAATCCCGGGTCCGTCCGAGATCCTTTGCCAGTATCTCTGTTCTTCCCCGGCTGAACACGAAGAAAAGGACCGGCAGTTTGTCTTGAATCGATTCAATTATTTCGCTGCAGGGGACTTCCGGCAGTTCCATCCGGTTCACTCCTCCGTCCAGTGCCTTTTGCCGCGCAGTGTTTTCAGGTATTCAGCCAGTTCCTCTATTTCCACGCGTGCCTCCTCTTCGTCCACGATGCGTCCGCTTGGCAGGATCCAGCTGATTTCGAGCGGGACGTGTCTTTCGCGCTCCTGGATGACAACCACCTGTTCTCCTCTTACCGAACTGATCCAGCCGGCCATTTCCTCCACGTTGGGTACTGTCGCCGAGAGCCCCAAAATTTTTATGTGGAGGGGAGCGAACAGGATACTTTCTTCCCAGGTGGTACCCCTTTCGGTGTCGTCGAGGTAGTGAATTTCGTCGAACACCACGTGGGAAACGCCGCTTAGCTGCTCGGGCTCACTTAAACACCAGTTTCTGAATATTTCGGTAGTCATGATCAGGAGAAGGGACCCCGGGTTTATGCTGATATCTCCGGTAACCAGCCCCACCGTTTCCTTGCCGAAAATCTCTTTGAAATCCCTGTATTTTTGATTGGAAAGGGCTTTCAGCGGTGAAGTGTAGACCATGCCCCGTCCCGCCGACACGAGTTCTTTTGCCAGCATTTCGGCCACCAGGGTCTTTCCGTTTCCCGTGGGCGCCGATACCAGGACGGAATGCCCTTTTTGGAGGGCCCTCACAGCTTCCATCTGAAACCTGTCCAGACGGAGCCGGGTCTGGCCGGGCTCGGAGGCTTCAAACTTTTTCGCCGGTTTTTTTCCGGCAAAAATCCGAAGATCCGGCTCCGTTTTTTCCGGAATGATAAAAGGCTGCGGGGAATCGGGGCCGTCCCTCCGGGTTTTGAGGCGGGAACGGTGTTCCGGTTCCTTTTTGTCCCGATTTGTTTTTTTATTTGGCAAGTCGGGGAACACCTCTTGGTTTCGTTAATGTCCCTGTCACTAGTAGTCTAGCATATCGTATGCAAAATAAACAACATTATTTAAAAGGAACCGTGATATCGCCCGTTTCCTTCAGCCTCAAGGCCCCGGACGTTTGAAATTAACGGGGCGGCCGTTTGTACGGCCGCCCCGGCAGGTTTAATTGATAAATCCGCATGCGCCGATGAATCCGATCCCGAAAACGAGCAGAATCAAGATCAGGAACAGAATAAACGCCCAGTTGCCCCATCCGGGTACTTGTTCCACCTTGACGTCCATTTAAAAAACCTCCTTGTGGTATAGTGTATTTCCTTTATATAAAAAGGAAACCGAATCCAAAAATAAGGAGAATGAGGATCAGGAAAAGGATGAACGCCCAGTTGCCGAATCCAGCTCCTTCCGCCTTGGCTTCCATAATTCAACCCCCTTGTTTTTTCTTTGTTGAGGCAAGGCAAAACGGCCGGTGCATGTTTATACACCCCTGTTTTCTACTTTCATAATATGAATCAAAAAATAAATGGTTACAGTCGAAAAAAAGGCAAAAAAAAGCCATGTTTTCTTCAACTGAAAACATGGCTTCCGATTTTTATTGCTGCTGGCATCTCTTTTGCCCATCCGCTCACCGCTGTTTCCGGATTGAAGAAAAACAGGCAGCCGCCGGTGGGGTCCACACCGTTTAAAGCCATTTCCGCAGCCAGCAGGGCATTTTCATCGGGAGGCAGATTTATCGAACCGTCCAGTACGGGTGTAAACTGATCTTTTTCGTATATTACCTTTGTAATTGTCTTTGGAAAACGGGGGTCGTCAAGGCGGTTGAAAACCACCGCTCCGACAGCCACCTGCCCCTCCAGGGATTCCCCCCTTGCCTCGGCGTGAATCAGCCTTGCCAGTAAAACAAATTCCTCACGGGTGAGAACCAGGTCTCTGGAAACGGACACGTAATGAGACTTATGGTGCCCGCGGTCCGTTACGGTTGCGGCGAAGCCGCGGGAAGCGAAGCCGAAAAAAACGAGACCGGTCAAACAACAGGCGATTATTTTTTTTATATTCATGAATTTATTGTTCTCAAAAAAACTTTTTTTAAACAGTTAATTGCTTCCAGAATTGATCGTTTTGTAATACAATCGTCCGAGTTGTGGCGGCGTACAGCCGGCGTCAAGTTTTGACAGGCAAAAAACGAGGAAAAAGGCCTGTTTTTTTTTTGAAAAATATTTATAATAGAAAGAGGGATTTTTTTGTGGTATTTATTCGTTGCGTTTATATATGAGTGTTCTGACGGAGATTTTTTATGAAGGGAAAGAAGTATTTGGAGTTGCGGAAATTTCAGGCAAAAAAAACTTTTGGCGACAAGGAAGTCGATTTTTCTCTCAGCGAAAAGTTGTCTCTTGATGAGGGCGATCTGTCCAAAAAAATCTGTTTGCACATGGGACAGGATGAGGATGAGATTCCCCTTGAATATGAGGGGCACATTATCGGCAGCATCAAGCTGGAAAAGGGGGACGGCCGGGCAAAGGGCTCACTTGATATTGCCAAGCCCGTTATGGAACTGCTTCTGCGGAAGGCGCTGCTGGTGGAAGAGCAGCAGCGTGACAGCCAGGCCAAGGAATTGCTGGTATCCCTTTTGCTGAATCACAAGAGCAGGCAGTCGAACCCCACCCTGAATATTCTGAGCCGTATTCTGGGCTATGACCTTGAAGACCCCCAGGTTGTGTTTATTGCGGAATTCGAGAAGAAAGACCTCTTTTATGAACAGTCTCCGGAGTGGAACCGGCTGAAATCCATAGCCATCAAAATAATTGAAAACTTCCTGAAGTTTTCCGGAGGATATATTGTCGTTTCATATTATAACGGAAGAATTGTCGTATTGAAAAACATACTTATCGAAGAGGTTGCGCCCGAGCCCGCCGTGAAAAACGGCAAAGAGAAGGGCGAACCCGCGTCGAGGCTCCGGAAACAGTTGATCTCCCTTGCCGAATCGCTACGTCAGGCGATATTGCTGGGAACCAAGCAGGACGTATCGATTGGCATAGGAGAATGCCATAAGGGTGTTCTGGCCGTGCGCAATTCGTATCAGGACGCTTACCTGGCCCTGAACATGGGAAAATATTTCAAGGATATAAAACAGTCGCAGATTTACCATATTTCCGATTTCGCCCTGGAGAGTTTGCTGTCGAGGATAGACGAAGAAGAAAAAGAAAGGTTTGTAGAGCGTTACCTGGGGAGCATCAAGGGGGAGAAAGAGCTGCAGGAAACGCTGGAGGCGTTTTTCCACAACAACCTGAACATTGCCCAGGCTGCGGAAAAAGCATTCCTGCACAGAAACACTTTTACCTACCGGCTTGACAAAATCCAGTCGCTTACCGGTTTGAACCCGCGCTCTTTTTACGATGCCCTGATCCTTGCCCTTGCCCTCATTATGAAGCAGATGGACAAGCATCATCCTGAATAATTGGTTAATGCATCTTTTGTTCGTTTTATACTATTAAATTATCATAACAAATATATGCTATTTTTGTTTATGATGAACCCGCCAAAAAGCATAACCAGTTGTTCATTTCTTCAGTCCCGTTATCTAATGATTATAATACGATTTTAATATATCTTAATAAGGACTATATGTATTTTCAAAATTGTTACATAAAGGGGGTGTGTGACTGGGTCGCAAAGATGGCCGGTTTATCTGTGCTCCGTCTGCGTATTGCCGGAAATTTCGCGTTGCGAGGCCATTTTTTTGACCGGGAAAGGAAGAAGCAGTCTTACCACGCCCCTTAGTTTTTCCAAGTCTGGCAGTAGAACCGTTTTTGATGGAAGAGAGATTTAATGGTGAGCATTGTGAAAAACTTTACAAACCCGGGGTGGAAGGCCGGGCTTGTAAAAGGCATTCTGCAAGGGAGGTTAGACTTGTGGTGGCATGTGCATGCAATTGCGGTGAAGATGAACTGACCAAACAACTGGATAAGATCATAGAACCCTACAAAGGGAAGCCCAGCGGGTTGATTCAGGTGCTGACCAAGGCACAGGAGCTTATCGGCTATCTGCCCAAGTGGGCACAGATCAGAATAGCCGAAGGACTGGGGGTATCACTTCAGGAAGTTTTCGGTGTTGTTACTTTTTATGCCTTCTTTTCCCTGATCCCGAGAGGCAGGCACAAAATCAACGTTTGTGCCGGGACTGCTTGCTATGTGAAGGGCACCAAGACTGTTCTGAAAGCGCTTAGAGAGGCGATTGGCATCAAGGCGGGTCAGACGACTCCCGACAGCCGGTTCACGCTGGAGATCGTCCGCTGCATCGGAGCTTGCGGCCTGGCCCCGGCAATGATAATTGACGGCAAGGATGTGCACGGCCGTCTCGAGCCGGAGCAGATCCCCGCGATTCTGGAACAGTACGCATAGAAAAGCAGAAGCAATTGAAATGCGAAACGTGTCCCTTGCATCCGCAGCGGCAGCCGGGGCCGGCTTGCAGGCGGGCGGCTGTTGCCGGGCGGCAGGGGATACCTTGAGAAATGGCTGGAGGATTTATACTGGAGGTGTAATAAAGTGACAGTAAAGTCTGTGGACGATCTGGCAAAAATTAAAGAAAAAATGCAGGGAGTCCTGAAAGTCCGCGAAGGGGTGCCCTCCGCAACTGAAAAAGCTCACATCATGGTATGCGGAGGTCAGGGATGCATTTCCTCGAAATGCGGCGAGGTTGTAGACGCCCTGAGGGAAGCTCTCAGCAAAAACGGGTTGAGCGATCAGGTTAGAATTATCCTGACCGGCTGCATGGGCCCGTGCGATATGGGTCCGGTTGCCATTGTGTATCCCGATGCCACCTTCTACCGCAGATTGAGGCCGAAGGATGCGGAGGCCATTGTCGAGGAGCATATCATGAAGGGCAATCCGGTACAGCGCCTGCTGTACAGGGCGCCGGGCGCAACGCAGCCGACACCGGGCATACATGACATCGATTTGTTCAAAAAACAACTCAAGATCGTATTGCGCAACACGATTTATATAGATCCCCTTTCCATCGAAGAATACATTGGCAGAGACGGTTACGCAGCCCTCGCCAAAGTCATCACCCAAATGACCCCCCAACAGGTAATTGAAGAAGTTAAGAAGTCTGGCCTCCGCGGCCGCGGCGGCGCAGGTTTCTCCACCGGCATGAAGTGGGGATTTACCGCTGCTGCTCCGGGTTCCCCGAAATACGTGGTCTGCAACGGTGACGAAGGTGACCCGGGTGCGTTTATGGACAGGTCCGTCCTGGAGGGCGACCCCCACAGCGTTATCGAGGGCATGGCCATCTGCGGTTACGCCATCGGGGCGGAGCAGGGCTATGTGTATGTGCGGGCCGAGTATCCGCTTGCCATTCAGAGGTTGAGTCACGCTATTGAAAAAGCCCGTGAGTACGGCCTGCTGGGCAAAAACATTTTCGGAAGCAGTTACAATTTCGACATCGAGATCCGGATAGGCGCCGGCGCTTTTGTGTGCGGTGAGGAGACCGCCCTGCTGACGTCCATCGAGGGCAAGCGCGGCGAGCCGAGGCCCAGACCGCCGTTCCCGGCCCAGTCCGGTGTTTTCGGCAAACCCACCGTTATCAACAACGTGGAGACATGGGCCAGCATCGCTCCGATCATCCTTAAAGGCGCCGACTGGTTTGCCTCCATCGGTACCGAGAAGAGCAAAGGCACCAAAGTGTTTGCCCTGGCCGGAAGAATCAACAACACCGGTATCGTGGAAGTACCCATGGGCGTCACGTTGAGGGAAATTGTCTTTGAAATCGGCGGCGGCATTCCCAGAAAGAAGGAATTTAAGGCTGTTCAGACCGGCGGGCCTTCCGGCGGATGTATTCCTGCAGCCCACCTGGATACGCCGATTGACTACGACTCCCTCGGAGCTCTCGGCGCGATCATGGGCTCCGGCGGTATGATCGTCATGGATGAAGACACCTGCATGGTCGATATCGCCAAGTTCTTCCTTGATTTCGTCGTGGACGAGTCCTGCGGCAAGTGTTCCCCCTGCCGGATCGGCACCAAGCGGATGTACGAGATACTTGACCGCATCACCAACGGCGAAGGCAAGGAAGGCGACATCGAGCTTCTGATCGAGTTGGCTACCACCATTAAGAACACTGCGCTGTGCGGCCTCGGCCAGACCGCGCCGAACCCCGTTCTGAGTACGATCAGGTATTTCCGGAACGAGTACGAGGATCATATCAAGGAACACAAGTGCGCCGCCAAGGTCTGCGAGTTCAAGTAATAAGCCGCTCCCGCAGTTTTTGACAAAGGAAATGTAGAAAAATACGGGAGTTTGGAGGGGAAATGAGAAAATGATAAATCTGACAATCAATAACCAGAAAGTAGCGGTGGAAGCAGGATCAACCATACTTGAAGCAGCTCAAAAGATTGGAGTAAAAATCCCAACCCTTTGCTACCTGAAAGAGATTAACGTGATCGGAGCCTGCCGGATCTGCATGGTTGAAGTGCAGGGGGCAAGGACTTTTGTGCCGGCCTGCGTCGCTCCGGTCACCGAGGGTATGGTTGTCCGCACCAATACCCCGGCTGTCATAAAAGCCCGCAAGCTGATTCTCGAACTGATCCTTTCTGACCACTCCATGGAGTGCCTGACCTGTCTCCGCAACCAGAACTGCGAACTGCAGAAACTGGCGGAGGAGTTCAATATCAAAGAAGTGCGCTTTGACGGGGCGAAAACGGAATATCCGATAGACGACTCCAGCCCGTCCATCCAGAGGGATCCGCGCAAGTGCGTGCTCTGCCGCCGCTGCGTTTCGGTTTGCACCAATGTCCAGACGGTGCAGGCCCTCACTGCCGAGAACAGGGGTTTTGACACGCTGATCGCGCCGGCTTTCAACGAGAGACTGGCCAACATGGAATGCGTCAACTGCGGCCAGTGCTCCCTGGTTTGCCCGACCGGAGCCATCGTGGAGAAAGACGATACCGAAAAAGTTTGGGCCGCTCTGGCAGATCCGGACAAGTTTGTTGTGGTCCAAACCGCTCCGGCCACCAGGGTCCAGCTTGGTGAAGCGCTGGGAGCGGAGCCGGGCAGCATTTTCACCGGCCAGATGGTGGCCGGACTGCGCCGCCTCGGCTTCGACAAGGTATTCGACACCGATTTTACTGCCGACCTGACCATCCTGGAAGAGGGCAACGAACTGCTTCAGCGGGTTAAGACCGGCGGCGTCCTGCCGATGATTACCTCCTGCAGCCCCGGCTGGATCAAATTTGCCGAGCACTTCTACCCCGACCTGCTGCCGCACCTGTCCACCTGCAAGTCGCCGCAGCAGATGTTCGGCGCTCTCGTCAAGACATATTATGCCGAGAAAGAGGGCATCGATCCGTCGAAAATCTTCTGCGTTTCGATCATGCCATGCACCGCCAAGAAGTACGAGTGCAGGAGGCCGGAGATGAACAGCAGCGGCTATCAGGACGTCGACGTGGTTCTCACCTCCCGCGAACTGGGACGCATGTTCAAGCAGGCCGGTCTGGACGCCTCCAACCTGCCTGAAGAAGAGTACGACGCCCCGCTCGGGATTTCCACCGGAGCCGGTGAAATATTCGGCGCGTCGGGCGGTGTTATGGAAGCCGCCCTGCGGACCGTATACGAGGTCGTAACCGGCAAGGAGCTCGACAATATCAATTTCACCGAGTGCCGCGGTCTTACCGGCGTGAAGGAAGCCACCGTTCAGGTGGGCGACCTGCCCGTCAAAATAGCCATTACCAACGGCCTGGGCAACGCCCGGAAGGTGCTGGACAAGATCCGCAAGGGCGAAGCCGACTACCACTTCATTGAAATCATGTGCTGCCCGGGCGGCTGCATCGGCGGTGGCGGATCACCGATCCCGACCAATACCGAAATCCGCCTGAAGAGGATTGACGCCACTTATACCGAGGACGAGCGCATGGTGCTGCGCAAGTCCCACGACAACCCGGCCGTCAAGCAGCTTTATGACGAGTTTTTGAAAGAGCCGCTCGGCCATAAGTCCCACAAGCTGCTGCACACTCACTATACGGCGAGGGGACTGAACAAATAACCATTGCGTCAGTATCTGGGGGCGGCTTGAAAAAGCCGCCCCCAGATTATTGAAAAACTGTCCGGGACCCTGAGGGTGAAGAA
>DAOOVD010000027.1:0-36232 GCA_035369845.1 Bacillota bacterium
CAAGGGAAAAAGCCGTTCCGCTCTGGAACCCTTACAGCGCTTTCGGCACACCCCTAGCGGCGGACATGATCTCACAGCCGTTTTACCCGCCATCGGCGTTGCTTTCGCTGCACCCTTCCATGCAGGCTTACGACTTGTTCATAATTTTCAGGCTGTTTCCAGCCGGATTTTTTACTTACCTTTTTTTGCGCCTTTTCGTCAACAGGGCATCCTCCCTGTTCGGTTCAATATCTTTCATGTTCACGGGTTATTTCATCGTCTACCTGAATATGCAGCACTTAAGCGTGGAAGTGCTACTACCGGCCGTATTTTACTTCTTCGAGATTATGCTGAGAAAAGGCAGCTCAAAAAGTCTTGCCTGGGCTGGCCTGGCAGTTTTTCTGACAATAGCGGGCGGCATGCCGGAGTCCGCTTTTCTGGTTTTGACTTTCGGTTACTTTTATTATCTCTTTCGCCTTTTCAGCGAGCCATCTTTCGCAACCCGAAAACGGCTGCATTTGCAAAACTTGATTCTGGCAAACGTGCTCGGCTTTGCTTTGTGTGCAGTCCAACTGGTTCCTTTTTGCGAATTCATGGCGCACTCCTATGATACTCATCAGCCGGCCAATCTGGGCGGAGCTATCAGGGGAACCGAACACGACACGTGCTTTCCTTCGGTTTTGATCTACCTGGTCCCGATGATCTTCGGCGACGTGTTCAACCCGGTATTTCCGGAGAAACCCGGAATCACCGGATACTGGGGGGTGCTGCCCTTTCTTTTTGCAGTTCTCGGGATCCTCGCTTTCTTCCGCCTGAAAAAAAGCGCCTGCACGGGCGGCGCCAACCGAATGGTCATATTTTTTTCTTGCGCTGCCCTCATAATTGTTATGAAGCGTTTCGGTTTCGTTCTGATAAACTGGACCGGCCGCCTGCCCCTGGCTGATATGGTCTATTTCCCGAAGTACCTGGAACCGTTGCTCGGCTTTGCAATAGCGGTTCTCTCAGGTTTCGGCTTTTCGGCGCTGAGTGCGGAGGAGCTGAAAAGAAAGTATTTCCTCCCTTCATTAGCCGTAACCGCCTGCGTCGTTTTCGGTCTGACCGCATACTGGCTGCCTGCCATAGTCCAGATTAAATACATGCTTTTTTCCTTTTTGAATATAGCTTCAGCCGCTCTTCTACTGGCCTTCGCCGCCTTTGTCCACCTGGCCGGCAGGAAAGGCAACCCCGCTTGCAGGCTTCCGCTCATCTTTACAGCGGCTTTGTCGGCCGAACTATTCAGCAATTTTATTATTCCATCTTTTTACTCCCTGAACAAACTTCCGGACCAGAACGCCGACCCTTATGCGGGCGCCCCCTATATCGAATTCCTGCAAGAAAACAACACCGGCAACTTCAGGGTTTTTGGCCGCGAAAACGTACTTTACCCGAATTGGGCGGGAGTTTTCGGCCTTTGCGACGTGCGCAGTTTAAACGCCATGACTTTCAACAGGTACGTCTACTTCGTAAGGAATTTTCTGGCTCAAGACGGCGAAGGCCGGATACCATACGGGGCCGGGCTTACCGACCGTTTCACGGGCAGTGAGGATGAATACTCGTTCAGCACCCTGCCGGAGAAACGGTTTCTCCAGCTTTCTTCAGTGAAATACCTGTTGTGCGCCAGCCCGTTTGAACAGCCGGCCGGCAGCCAATCTTCGCCGGGGCGGGCGGCAGTACCGTACAAGATGATATATGACAAAGAGATCATGATTTACGAGGTGCCGGACATTCTGCCGCGGGCGAGCGTATTTTACCGGGCGGAACTGATGGGCCGGGACGATTGCATTTTAGCCCGGCTGAAAGACCCTTCCCTGGATATTAAGAAAAGCGTCCTGGTATTTTCAGGCGACTTGAATGGCAATGAGAAGGCATTAATTGAAGATATCAACAACAGCCCGCTCAAAGAGGCGCACGGCGCCGAGATTTTATCCTACCGATCCCAAAAGGTTGAAATCAGGGCAGTTTTGCAACAGACGGGCATCTTGGTTTTGAACGACACCTTCTACCCCGGCTGGAAGGTCTATGTAAACGGCCGTGAGACCGCCTTATTAAACGTGAATTACCTGTTCCGGGGAGTTCCTCTCAAAGAAGGAGATCACTTGGTGGAATTCAGGTACGAACCTTCGACATTCCGGCTGGGCCTGCTGATTTCAGCGGTATCTCTTACGGCAACGGCGGCGCTGCTGTTGAGATACGACTGCGGACATTAAGCGGAACCGGCTGCCCGGCAGTTTGAACGCTGCCCTGATATCCCGGGAGGTAATATATTGAGCAATATAAACGGTCTTTTGCTGAACTCCTGCCCCATCTGCGAGAGCCGGCGGCTTCAGTGCATTTTCGTCAGCCGCGGCTACCCGGTCTCTCTCTGCCGGGACTGCGGCTTCACGTTTTTGAACCGGCAGCCTTCCGACCGGGTTCTGGCTGAAATATACAACAGCGACTACTTCCTGGGAGAACCCACCCCGCAAGGGGAAAAAGCCATTTCTGACATGAAGCGCGCCTCAGCCGAGCTGAACCTCCAAATGCTGATCGAATACTGTGGAAAAAGCACGGGCAGGCTCCTGGAAATCGGCTGCGGCAAAGGAGACTTTCTGGCCGTGGCCAGAAAGGCGGGCTTCGATGTCACGGGTATAGAAATTTCCCGGCACGCGGCCGACAGGGCCAACAGGCTGCTGGGCGGGGCATGCGTCCGCTGCGGGACGCCGGAAACCGCCCTTTTGCCCGGGGAACAGTACGACGTTTGTGTTGCTTTTGACACCATTGAACATGTTCGCGACCCGCTTCAACTATTGAAAATAGTTCATCAGATTCTCAAGCCGGGCGGGGTTCTGTTCCTTTCCACCCCGTCCCTGGACAGTTGGCCAGCAAGATTGATGAGGAGGAACTGGATGGAGTTCAAAACCGAACATCTCCATTACTTCGACAGACAGACCATCCAAAACGCGCTGGCCAAGTCCGGGTTTGCCGAAGTTTTAATAACGCCCGGCTACAAATACCTGACTATGGATTATATCTTCAATCACTTTGACAAATACAAGGTGCCGTTTTTCACCCCTTTGACATCCCTGTTGAGGCGCCTGACACCTGCTTCCATCCGCTCCAGGCAGTTCAAGATCGCGGCCGGCGGTATCAACGTGCTCTGCCGGGCGGCGCATTTGCGGGAAAAACCTGTAATTTCCATTGTTGTGCCTGTTTATAACGAACGCGACACCTTTCCCGTCCTGATGGATTCCCTGCTGGAAAAGGAACTGCCCGGCCTGGATAAAGAGATTATCGTTGTGGAAAGCAACTCAGACGACGGTACCCGCGAAAAAGCCCTGTCTTACCAGAACAAACCGGGGGTGAAACTGGTCCTGGAGCACCGGCCCAGAGGGAAGGGGCATGCTGTCCGCAACGGCTTCAAGCATATGACTGGGGACTTCGTAATGATTCAGGACGGGGATCTCGAATATGATTTAAACGATTACGGCCAGTTGATCGATCCGCTGCAAAACTACCGCCGTGCCCTGGTGCTGGGTTCCCGCCACTCAAAAGGCTGGAAAATGCGCAGGTTTACCGACCAGCCCGCACTGGCCCTGTTAATGAATTGCGGGCAAATGCTCTTTGCCGGCCTGCTGAACCTGTCGCTGGGTCAGCGACTGAAGGACCCTTTCACCATGTTCAAAGTGTTCCGCCGCGACTGCCTTTACGGCCTCACCTTCGAAGCCGACCGCTTCGACTTTGATTTCGAACTGATCATCAAGTTGCTGCGCAAAGGATACCGGCCCCTGGAAGTACCGGTTAACTATCGTTCCAGGTCATTTAGGGAAGGGAAAAAGGTATCCCTGGTCCGCGACCCCCTATTATGGTTGCGGGCGCTGCTCAAATACCGGTTTGAACCGCTTTACGGCGAATACAGGCGGACGGAGGGCGGAAAGAAAAAAGATGAATAAAGATTGTTTATATGCGGATTCCGGCAGTAAAAAAAGTTCCCCGTACTACACGCACTGCGGCGGGGTGCCGCTGGCCTCCAAAATATCCTTTTATGCCAGACGCAAAATTTTTGATCTTTTCATGGCGGTTGTTCAGCCCGGTCCAGACACTTCGGTGCTGGATCTGGGGGTAACCAGCGACGACACCTTCCCGGAGTCGAATTTTTTTGAGAGTTTCTACCCGTATCCCCAAAAAATCACATGCGCCGGCACCGAAGACGGGTCCCACCTGGAAGCCAGGCACCCCGGTCTCCGTTTCATACCGGTGAGGGCGGGCCAAAGGCTGCCGTTTCGCGACGGGGAGTTCGACGCAGTGTTCAGCAGCGCCGTTCTCGAACATGCGGGAGGCAGGAACGAACAGAAATTTTTTGTGAGCGAGATCTGCAGAGTCGGGCGAAAATTCTTCATAACGACGCCCAACCGCTGGTTTCCGGTAGAAACACACACCGGGATACCGCTCCTGCATTTTCTGCCCGGGGTATGTTTCAGGCGTCTGCTCAAACACACCCGTTACAGCTTCTGGTCACACGAAAAAAATCTCAATCTGCTGACGCTGAAGGAACTGAAAGGGCTTTTCCCAAGTACGGTCGTCCCCCGGCTTGAAAAAGTACGCGTATTCGGCATTCCGTCCAACCTTGTCGCCTTCGGGACGGTACCGGACAAACGGAGCATGGAAAATGAAAGCTGTTAAATTTTCCCGGTCCTTGACGCTGCTGCCGGTCTGCGCCCTGTTCCTGTGGCTGGCCGTGCGGAACGTGCCTTTCGACGACCTTTTCAAAACGCTTGAGGGAGCCAGCTACAGCCTGCTCTTTCCGGCACTGATCCTTTTAACGGCCAACGTACTTCTGCTCGCGCTGCGCTGGAAAATAATTCTTGGCGCCGCCCGTTTCAGGTATTTTTTCTGGGCTCTGGGCACCGGGTATTTGTTCAACAACATATTCCCGTTCCGCCTGGGCGACCTGACGCGCGTGCTGGTTATGTCGCACTGCAGCAGGCTGCCGCTGGTTCAGGTAACATCTGCGGCAGTGGCCGAGCGGTTGGCGGATGCGGGCATGATCCTGCTGGCCCTTTCTGCCGTAATTCCCTTTATGAATATACCGCCCGCCGCCGCCAGAGCGGGCCTGTTATTCGGATCCGCAGTCCTCGCCGTGCCGGCATCGCTTTTAATCATCAAGCGGCTGCGTAAACTCCTCGACCCGGATGGTTTTCTGGCACGGCGCCTGAACGAATGCGTCATGGGCTTGACCGCCCCGGCCCGTCCCAAAACGGCGCTTATAATCTTCCTGCTGTCCCTGGCCGCCTGGGCATCCTCCATTTGCATGTACTGGTGCGTCATCCTCTGTTTTCATCCCGGCGCTACGGTTGTTGAAGCCGCTTTTATGGTGGTGGCGCTTTCCTTCGCCCTTGCCGTTCCTTCCACCCCGGGTTTTATCGGCGTTTTTCAGCTGATCGGCCAGCAGGCGCTGTTGATACCCTTCGGTGACAGGTACAGCGCAGGCACCGCCTTTTGCATAGCCATGGTGGCGCACCTGACCTGCTACCTGTACACAACCCTGCTCGGTACCGTAGGTCTGTGGCGGCTGAGCACTTCCTTTCCAGGTCTGGGCAAGGCGATTTTTGCCGCCGGTGCCGGGCGGGCACCGAAGCAAAACACACAGGAGGGCCGACCGTCATAATATGATTATATATCGGAATCGGGCTTATCCCCCGGACGGTCCGTTACCCGCGCCCGGCACGGCGCCGTGCGGAGCACTTCGTCAGGAAAGCCGAAACACCCCGTTTAAAATATTAATCTTTGCGGGAGTCCAGAAAACCATGCGTTATTTCGTAACCGGCGGCGCCGGCTTTATCGGCAGCAACCTGGTGGACCGCCTCCTGGACGGCGGTCATGCTGTTGTCGTTTTCGACAACTTCTCCACCGGCTTTGAACGGTTCCTGGCAAAAAGGAAGGGAACTGCCGGGTTTACTCTGGTACGAGGCGACATACTCGACCTGGACCGCCTGAAGTCGGCTATGACCGGGTGCGACTTCGTATTTCACCTTGCCGCCAATGCCGATGTGCGCTTCGGCACCCTCCACCCGCGCAGGGACCTGGAGCAGAATACCGTAGGCACTTTCAATGTCCTGGAAGCCATGCGCTCAAACGGCATTAAAAATATTGCTTTCTCCTCCTCCGGCGCCGTCTATGGCGAACCGGCTGTATTCCCCACTCCCGAAGACGCCCCCTTCCCGGTGCAGACTTCGCTGTACGGCGCCTCCAAACTGGCTGCCGAAGGTCTGATAACGGCCTATTGCGAAGGGTTCGGCTTCAAAGGGTGGATCTTCCGGCTGGTATCAATCCTTGGTGAAAGGTATACCCACGGTCACATATTCGACCTTTACAAAAAGCTGCTGGCCGACCCGGAGGCGCTGCCGGTCCTGGGCGACGGCCGGCAGCGCAAGTCCTACCTTTACGTTCAGGATTGCATTGACGCCATACTGCTGGCTGTTGCCAAAACCGGGGACAGAGTAAACATATTCAATCTGGGAACAGGTGAATACTGCACCGTAAACGATTCAGCCGGATGGATCGCCGGCCGTCTGGGACTGAGTCCGAAACTGGTTTACTCAGGCGGGGAACGCGGCTGGCCGGGAGACAGTCCCTTCATCTTCCTGGACTGCTCCCGGATCCGGTCCCTCGGGTGGTCTCCGAAATTGAGCATCCGCGAAGCCGTGCTGCGCACACTCGATTTCCTGCAGGAAAACAAGTGGGTGTTGCAAGAACGATGAAGATCTGTGTCTGCGGCCTGTGGCATCTGGGCACGGTTACTGCAGCCTGCCTGGCAGACGCCGGATTTACAGTCACCGGCCTGGATTTCGACCTGGAAAACGTCAAAGGACTTGGCAACGGCAGGCCGCCCGTATTCGAACCCGGTCTGGAAGCGTTGCTCAAGTCGGGAGTCAGGCGGGGCAGGCTGCGGTTTTCAGCGGACCCCGGAGCATCTTTGCGCGATGCCGACGTAGTCTGGGTTACATACGATACGCCCGTAGACGGCAGAGGCAGAGCCGACACAGGCTTTGTGAGAAGAAACGTCACCGCTCTCTTCCCTTACCTGCCCCCGCAGGCCATGGTGCTGATCTCTTCCCAGGTTCCGGTGGGATTCACCGGGTCTCTGGAAAAGTCTTTTGCAGAAGCCTGCCCGGGCCGAAGAGCAACTTTCGCCTATTCACCGGAAAACTTGAAACTTGGCGGGGCAATCGAGTCGTTCAAACACCCGGCGCGCATCGTGGTGGGCACAAAGCGGCGAGAAGACCGCGAACGCCTGTTTCCTTTAATAAAACGTCTTTGTAAAAACATCATCTGGATGTCGACAGAATCGGCGGAAATGACCAAACACGCCATCAACGCTTTTCTGGCCGCTTCGGTTGCTTTTGCAAACGAAATTGCCGTCCTGTGCGAAACGGCCGGCGCCGATGCCCGTGAAGTCGAACTCGGGCTGAAAAGCGATGAGCGCATCGGTTTTAAGGCCTATCTTTCTCCCGGCGCCGCCTTTGCCGGCGGAACCCTGGCCAGAGACCTGGCGTACCTGACCGGCCTGGGCAGGGCAACCGGACAAGCGGCCTGCCTGCTGGAGGCTGTTCAGGCCAGCAACGAGCGGCATAGACACTGGCCCAGGCGCAAGATCCTCGAGGCGCTCCGTCATCTCAATGGAAAAAAAATCGCCGTCCTTGGTCTTGCCTACAAGCCGTACACTGATACCCTGCGCGGTTCGGAAGCCGTTGAACTGTGCAGGTGGCTGGCCGGGCGGGGAGCAAAAGTAGCCGCATATGACCCCGCGGTAAGAAAGCTGCCGCCGGACCTGGAAAGAAAAATCGAGCTCTGCTCCGGTATAAAGCCGGCCCTGAATGGCGCCCACTGTGCGGTGGTAGCCACCGAATGGCCGGCCTTCCGGGAACTCACGCCCGGTTATCTCCGCGGCTGCATGAAACAGCCGGTTGTGGTGGATATGAAAGGATTTCTGCATAGTCAGCTCGGAAACGAACCGAAGGTCGGATATTTTGCCGTAGGCAGGAGATACCCATGAAATTAAGCGGCCGTAATGCCATAATCACCGGTGCCAGCCGCGGTTTCGGGCGGGCGCTGGCACTGAAATTCATCGCCGAGGGCGCATCGGTCGTCATGTGCGCCCGCAGTTCCCGGGACCTGGAACGGACGGCCGGAGAGGCTCTCGCCATGGCCGGCCCCGGGCAGAGGGTGGTTTCCGTCAGGGCAGACGTGTCAAAAACCGGAGACGTGGAAAACCTGATCGAAACGGCGCTCAGAGAACTGTCGCGCATAGATGTTCTGGTCAACAATGCAGGAATCTACGGGCCCAAAGGGCCGCTCGAGGAAATGTCCTGGCGGGACTGGGTCGATGCCGTCGAAATCAACCTGCTCGGAACCGTATATGCGTGCCGAAGCTTGCTGCCCCATTTCAAAAAGAACGGGTACGGGAAAATCATCAATTTGTCAGGCGGCGGGGCAACCGCCCCCCTGCCGGGAATAAGCGCTTATGCAGCTTCCAAGGCAGCGGTGGTAAGATTTACCGAAACCCTGGCCGAAGAGTGCCGCGGAAGCGGCATCGACATTAATGCCGTGGCTCCCGGCGCCCTCAATACCCGCCTGCTCGACGAAATTCTGGAGGCCGGCCCGGAAAAAGTAGGCCGGGCCTTCTATGAAAAATGCATCCGACAGCGGCAGACCGGAGGCACACCCCTGTCCAGGGGGACGGAACTGATTGCCTTTCTGGCCTCCGCGGAAAGCGACGGTATCACCGGCAGGCTGATCAGCGCCGTGTGGGACAACTGGGAAACGCTGCCCTCCCGCCGCACAGAACTCGAGTCCAGCGACATATACACCCTCCGCCGAATCGTCCCCGAGGATCGCGGCAAAAGCTGGTGAACTGATTCATATTCGCGTCTGAGCACCCCCGGGAACCGACATTTGAAACGTTGGAAAACCAAGGGTGACACTTGCATCATTTATCTTATGGTTAAGGGGTAGAATTCCATGAATGTTGCCATCATCGGCTGCGGCCTGATCGGCCGGAAAAGAGCCGCGGCGCTGGGCGGCCACCGCCTGGTTGCGGCCGTCGACGTCTGCCAGGAAAAGGCGGCCGCCCTAGCCGAAAACCACCCCGGTGCCGTCTCCGGACGGCACTGGCGTGAGGCCGCAATCCGTCCGGATGTCGATATCGTAATCGTGGCAACCACCAACAACTGGCTGGCGCCAATCACCTTGGCCGCGGTGGAGGCCGGCAAGCATGTGCTGGTTGAGAAGCCGGCGGCCCGCAATGCCGGCGAACTGGAAGCGGTCATGGAGGCGTCCGTCCGTCAGCAAGCGCTGGTCAAGGTCGGCTTCAACCTCCGCTTTCACCCGGCGCTGCGCAAGGCCAGAGAAATCGTTGATTCGGGTGTTCTGGGGCCGTTGATGTTCGTCCGCGGCCGTTACGGGCACGGCGGCCGTCCCGGCTACGATCGGGAATGGCGGGCCGACCCCGGTATCGCCGGCGGCGGCGAACTGCTGGACCAGGGAATCCACCTGATCGACCTTTCGCGCTGGTTTCTGGGCGAATTCGTCCAGGCGGAAGGGTTCATCAATACCTATTACTGGAACATGCCCGTGGAAGACAACGCTTTCCTGCTGCTTAAAACCGATGCCGGACAGGCGGCTTGGCTTCATGTCTCCTGTACGGAGTGGAAAAACCTATTTTCTTTTGAAATATACGGAAAGCGTGGAAAGCTGCACGTCGAAGGCCTGGGCGGCAGCTACGGCACTGAAAGACTGGTTTTCTACAAAATGCTCCCCTGCATGGGCCTGCCTGAAACCGTCGCCTGGGAATATTACCGTTCCGGCAGTTCCTGGCAGGAGGAATTCGACGAGTTCGCCAGGGCGATTCAGGAAGGCCGCCAGCCTGACGGCAACCTGTACGACGCCAAAGCAGCTTTGGATATTATCGGCAAGATTTACGGGGAAAGTGAAAAATGATCATTACCAGAAGCCCGCTACGCATAACCCTGGGCGGCGGCGGCACAGACCTGCCGTCCTACTACCGCCGGCACACCGGATTCCTGATTGCGGCGGCCATTGACAAATACGTCTATATCGCGCTGCACCGGACTTTCGTACCGGAGCTGATCATAAAATACTCAAAAATGGAACGGGTTAAAAGCCTCTCCGATGTGCAGCACCCGATAATCCGCGAGTCGTTAAAAACGGCGGGAATCGACGGGCAATACCTGGAAATTGCCAGCATGGCTGATATTCCGGCAGGTACCGGCCTCGGCTCCTCAGGCAGTTTTACCACCGCCTTGCTAAAGGCGCTGTACACCCACAAAAAAACTCCGGTCTCTCCCCGGTACTTGGCCGAGCAGGCCTGTCACGTGGAGATCGAACGGTTGGGCGAACCCGTGGGCAAACAGGATCAGTACATCTCAGCTTACGGCGGTATCACCTGCTTCTGCTTCCATCCCGATGAGCGGGTGGATGCCAGCCCGCTGTCGATTTCCAGCGATACACTGCACAATCTGGAGGACAATCTGCTGCTCTTCTTTACGGGATATTCCCGCAGCGCCTCATCCATCCTGAAAGAGCAGGACGACAGGAGCCAACAGAGCGACCGGGAAATGATCGAAAACCTGCATTTTATAAAGGAGTTGGGCTTCTGTGTCCGGCACGCCCTGGAAACAGGAAACTTGAAGGAATTCGCAGCCATAATGAATGTCCACTGGGAATACAAAAAACAGCGCTCCAAAGCGATGAGCAATACGAAAATCGATCATTGCCACAAACTTGCCATGGATAACGGGGCTCTGGGAGGCAAACTGATCGGGGCGGGCGGCGGCGGCTTTTTGTTGTTCTACGCTGAGGAAAAGGCCCGTTTGCGCAGGGTCATGGCCGACGCCGGCCTGCAGGAAGTAAGGTTTCGCTTCGATTTTGAAGGCACCAGGGTGGTGGTGCAGTCATGATGCCTCCGATTGCCATTCTGGCCGGCGGCCTGGCCACCCGCCTCCTCCCGGAAACCGGAACCGTGCCCAAGGCCCTCCTGGAAGTGGCTGGACGTCCCTTTATCCACCACCAACTGAAGCTTTTAAAGAGAAAAGGCTTTACGCAAGCTGTCATCTGCGCCGGCCACCTGGGGGAGCAAATCCGGGAGTCCGTGCAAAAGGTAAACGGAATGGGGTTGAAAATAATCTACTCCTTTGACGGGGAATCCCTGCTGGGCACCGGGGGCGCCCTGCTCAAGGCAGCGCCCCTGCTGGGAGATGTCTTCATGGTCACTTACGGCGACACTTACCTGGACACCGATTACGGCGCCGTCCTGCAAGCCTTCCGCGAACAAAACCAGCCCGGACTGATAACCGTCCTGAAAAACGAAAACCGCTGGGGAAAAAGCAATGTCCTTTTTGCCGGGGGCCGGATCATCAAATACGACAAAAGGGACCCCACCGCGGACATGAAACACATCGACTACGGACTGGCCGTCTTAAAAAGCAGGGCGCTGGCCGGCATCCCCGCCGGCGAATTCTACGATCTTTCCGATCTGTACGCCCGCCTGGCCGACCGGGGCAGTCTGGCGGGTTACGAAGTAAAACAGCGCTTTTATGAAATAGGTTCGCGGGAAGGGCTGCGTGAGACCCGCCAATATTTTGAAAAACTCGAAGGGGTACTTTAAAAATGAGCAAGGTCAGGGAATACATCGACAAATATCTGGAAGAAACCGCGCAAATTGTGCAGGCAATAGACCGCAGCGCTATTGAGAAGGCCATCGATATTTTATGGAAGTTGCGCCGTAAAAACGGCTGCCTGTACATACTCGGAGTCGGCGGCGGCGCGGGCAACGCCTCACATGCCGTCAACGATTTTCGAAAAATTGCCGGAATAAAAGCCTGCGCACCCACCGACAACGTCTCCGAACTTACCGCGTGGACCAACGACACAAGCTGGGAGGCGTTTTTCGAGAACTGGCTGAAAACAACTCAACTGCAGCCTGAAGACTGTCTCCTGATTTTTTCAGTCGGAGGCGGAACCGTCCACACCTCCTATAATCTGGTCAAGGCTATGGAATACGCCAAAAAAATAGGGGCCGCAATTATTTCGGTGGTTTCCAGAGACGGGGGCCGTGCCGGAAAACTCTCCGACGCCTGCGTCCACATTCCCGTTGTGTGCGGAGACAGGATCACTCCCCACTGCGAAGAGTGGCAGGCCGTAGTCTGGCACCTGATGGCCAACGCCCTGGCCTCATCCTGAAGCCCCTGGTTCACCCGGCACGCAGCGTATGAGCGGGCGTTTTAACCTCAATTCACTTTGCAAATTGACACAGGTCGGAACGGCGCCTTCGCAAGCAGCGAACGGTATTGAGCAGCGCCGCAGCATGCGGTCCGTGCCGCCGACGCGAAGCACCGGAGGTGAGCGGTGACGGTGCGCTGCCATAAAAAGCAAGGCACAAAAGAGGCGCTTTCGTCCGGGCCCGCTGACAACTGTCCGAAGCCATGAGGCTGACGGAAGGCGGTATTTAGAAAACGCAGCGAGGTGGAAACACCAGTGAAAAAAGCCGTGTTCCTGGACCGTGACGGAGTAATAAACCGGCTGGTGTTCAATCCGGCCAGCGGTCGGTACGAATCGCCGCACACTGCCGCCGAACTGGAGGTGCATCCGTTTGCGGCAGAATCGTTGAGAAAACTGAGAGACGCCGGTTACCTGCTTTTCCTGGTGTCAAATCAGCCCAGTTACGCCAAGGGCAAAACCTCTCTGGAGAACATTATGGCCGTTCACCATAAGCTGGACCGTCAATTAAAAACAAACGGCGTCAGGTTTGCCGCGTATTACTACTGCTTTCATCATCCGGACGGCGTCCTGCCCCGCTATGCCCGCCTGTGCCGCTGCCGCAAGCCCAGTCCCTTCTTTCTCAGGACCGCTGAAAGAAAACACCGGCTGAATATGGCGGTGTCCTGGATGGTCGGCGATCAGGACTCCGACATCCTCTGCGGACAGGAAGCCGGAGTCAGGACAATCCTGATCGCCGAAGAACTATCCGCCGGAAAAAGAGGAGGCAGTTCCCCGGACCATATTGCCCTGAACCTGCAAGAAGCCGCCCGGATAATTCTTGATTTCGGCAGCATTCCTCCCGGCGGAACTGTTCCTCATAGCATTTAACTATTGCCGAACCGCAAGAAAAAGGTGGAGAAAAATGAAAGCCGTCAAAAACCTGAGAATCAAACTCTTCGCCGACGGGGCGAACATCGCGGAAATGAGAAAGGCCTACCGGGAAGGAATCGTCAAGGGTTTTACCACCAACCCAACCCTTATGAAAAAAAACGGCGTGACCGATTACCAGGCCTTTGCGAGGACGGTTCTTTCTGAAATAACCGACCTGCCCGTATCGTTCGAAGTATTTTCCGACGAGTTTGCAGAGATGGAACGGGAAGCACGTATCATTTCCGGCTGGGGTCCCAACGTATATGTGAAAATACCCGTAACCAACACCAGGGGGGAGTCTTCCGCCCCGTTAATCAGAAAACTTGCGTCAGACGGCCTGGCCCTCAACGTCACCGCCGTTCTAACCCTGGAGCAGGTTGAAACCGTCGCCGGCGCCCTGCCTCCCGGAGCGAAAAGCATAGTTTCGGTGTTTGCCGGCAGAATAGCCGACACCGGCCGAGATCCCGTACCCTACATGAGCGAAGCCGCCCGCATCCTCAAATCCCTTCCCGGCGCCGAGTTGCTCTGGGCCAGTTCCCGGGAAATTCTCAACATACTCCAGGCTGAACAGTGCGGCTGCCACATCATCACGGTGACAAGCGACATATTGAAAAAAATGTCCATGCTGGGGAAGGACCTGACCGCCCTGTCTCTGGACACGGTAAGGATGTTTTACAGTGACGCCCGGTCGGCGGGCTATTCGCTTCCGGTCTGATAATCCCAATATAAGGCATTGCCGAACAGTAACTTTTTGCAAAACAGCGAAATAGAATATCAGGTAAATGAGACTCCGCCATTCTTTAAAACGACAAGGGGTGAATTGCCGGACAAAAACCCGGCGAAAAACCCCGGAGAGAGGAAGGGAAATGAACAGGAAAAAACTGACGATAATAACCTGTCTTATGGCCGCGTTCTTTATTATTGCCGCCGCCATGATCATATTGTCGGGGTGCAACCGCGTCTACCGCGCTTCAAAAGCGACCGCCGTAAAACCAAAGCAGAAGGGGCCGGCCGAACTGGCCGCCGAAAAGATATCGGAATACAGCCGCCCGGACGCCGTGATCAGCGTCTACGATTTAAACAACATACTCAACGACGCCAATACGGTCATTCTTGACACCCGCGGCAGGAGCTACCAGGTATTTGCGGCCTCATACCCTGCCGGGCACATACCGGGGGCCGTCCCCATCCTGCATTCCGAATATACGCACCCCGCTTTCCACGAACGAATATCGACACCTCCGTTGATTCAAAAAGTCCTGGGAGACAAAGGAATCAACAACCAGAAGAGAATCGTCATCTACGGCAACGACGGCCTGCAGGCGCGCGTTTACTGGATGCTGAAAATGTACGGCTGCGACAACCCGGTACAGCTTCTTGACGGCGGGATTGAGATGTGGAAAACAGCCGGCTTCCAGACCACCGGCCAGTTGCCCCCCGTCACGCCGGCCCAGTTCTCGTTCAACCCGGCCAAGGGAGACGCTAATATATATACAAACCTGGAGGAAGTCGTCGATTCCATTCTCAACTACAACCCCAACACCATCATCGTGGACGCCCGCACCGGCAACGAGTACCTGAGCGGGCACATTCCATGCAGCGTCAACATCGGTACAAGCGACATCCTTAACGGGGACACCACCTTCAAGCCCATGCAGGAACTGGCTGCCGTTTTTGCCAGAAAAGGGGTGACTCCGGATAAAAAAGTGCTGGTTTATTCCAACAACGGGGTGCGCTCTTCCCTGGTATGGTACGTGCTGCATGAACTGCTGGCCTTTCCGAACGTAAAGAACTACGACGGCGGTTTCTATGAGTGGGTGGAAAGAGAGCTGGTCATTGAATACGGCGAACAGAAGCTCCAAGTCAGCCCGGTACAGTAGAACAAACAGGGGATGCGGCACCGCCTTTTTGCGGACCGTTTCAAAGGGTACATTCCCGCACACTCTGCCACCAGAACATACGAACAGCGCCCCTGCCGGCGGCGAACGACATTGCGCAGCGCCGAAAGCAACATTTTCGCGCAGCGAAGCTGCGAAAACGGTGGTGTGGATACTGCGGAAAATTTCCTGAAACCTTGAGGTTGAAGGAAGCGAGCGACATTGCCCGGCACTCAGTGAAAACACCTTGGTTTCCGTCCGGCAATACCGGGGAGCGCATTGCTTTTCGGCAAGGCATCATTAAACCTGGGCGCCGGGCTGGTGAACCGGGCGAAGTGAAGAAACGGTATCGGATTTAGTATTGCCGGAAACTTGAGAGGCTCGCAAAATGCTTTTCAATAGCTTTGAATTTATCTTCGTTTTTTTGCCTTTAACCCTTTTTACTTTTTACTTCTGCCTCTACAAAGGCTGCCACCGCCAGGCGATTGCGTGCTTAGCCTTGCTGTCGCTCTTCTTTTACAGCTTCTGGAACTGTAAATACGCAGCCCTGATACTGTTGAGCATATCAGTCAACTACCTGGCCGGCTGTGCGTTGAGCGCCACGGGGAGCAGGAAAATACTGGCCGCAGGGATCGCCTTCAACTTGTCGCTGCTGGCCTGTTACAAATACAGCAACTTTTTCATCGACAGCGTGAACATGTTTTTCGGTTTGAGCATAAGTTCGTTGAATATTGTCCTGCCCCTGGCCATCTCTTTTTTTACCTTCACCCAGACGGCCTACATAGTCGACATTTATAGGAACAGGACGGCAAGGTACCCTTTTCTTGACTACTGCCTGTTCGTATTGTTTTTCCCCCACCTGATTGCCGGGCCGATCGTCTACCACCGGGAATTGATACCGCAGTTTTCGGACAAAAAGACATTCCGGGTCGACTACCGGAACATAGCCACCGGTATCCTGCTTTTCTTCATCGGACTGTGCAAGAAAGTAATTGTCGCTGATTACTTTTCCCCCCATGTTTCCGCGGTCTTTGATCTGGCCGTGCGCCCCACCTTCTTTGATGCCTGGGCCGGCGTACTGGCTTTTTCCATGCAGATTTACTTTGACTTTTCCGGTTATACCGACATGGCCCTGGGACTGGCCCTGATGTTCAACATCATAATGCCGCGGAATTTCAATTCACCCTACCAGGCCGACAGCATCATCGATTTCTGGCACAGGTGGCACATGACCCTGTCAAGATTTTTGAGAGATTACCTCTATATTCCCCTGGGGGGAAACCGGCTGGGCAAGCCGAGGAAATATGTGAACCTTATGGTCACAATGCTTCTGGGCGGCCTCTGGCACGGCGCGGGCTGGACCTTTGTAATCTGGGGCGGCCTGCACGGGCTTTACCTGTGCCTCAATCACGCTTTCAGGGACAAAAAAATCAAGGTTCACCCGCTTCTGGGAAGAGCGATCACCTTTATATGCGTTACCGTGGCCTGGTTGTTTTTTCGGGCCGGGGATCTGAAAAACGCATTCGGTGTTCTGTCCGGCTGCCTCGGTTTAAACGGGATTGATCCGCATCCCCGATACGCCGCCAAGACCGAAGTCCTGGCCATCTTCCTGGCCCTTGCCGCCGTCAGCTTGCTGCCCGGGTCCGTGGACCTGGCGGAAAAAATCAAACCGCAGGCAAGATGGCTGGCTTTCACCGTCCTGCTGGCCCTGGTTTCCCTGACCATGATAGACAATCCCAGCGAGTTCTTATACTTCCGGTTTTAAAGGGAGGTGGGGAAATGTCTTACAGGCTTTTCACCTGGCTGACATGTCTGATACTTGCCCTTTTCTTAATTTTTCATCTGATTCTTTATCAATACACAAAAGAAATTCTGTTCCTACCTGAAAAGGTTTTGAAGAGGTCGGCGGTCACCGGCAGATGCGAGCCCTCCAGACACGTGGAAGTTACCGCGACAGGTGACCTGGCGCGACTCTCCCACCTTTACGGGCTGGGGGTTTACCGCACGGTAGCCGACACATCGGACAGCAGGGGCTACTTGAACAAAGAGCATGTTGAAAACGCCTCATTTCCGGTGGTGGCGGCAGGCGACTCATTCATGTGGTATAACGGTGACGAAGGGCGTTTTACCTCCCTGCTGGAGAAAAAGATCGGAGCCGGTTGCTACAACATGTCCGCCAACGGGGTGGAAGACCCTTTTGCCTTTTTGCAGAGCGACCTGCAAAAAAGCGCTAAAGTGCTGGTATGGGAAGCCGGGGAAAGAACCATCACGGCCGATACTTTTAATCCCGCAAAGACCGGCTTTTACCGCGCGGAGGCGAAAAGGAAACTGGAATACCGCGACAACTGGGACGGAGAGAAAACTTTCAAATACCGTTTGAGAGTAATCAACTCCTCCAACATCAAGTTCCTCGTCAACAACATATCATACGCCATCACCGGAAAACCGCTGCTCGGCAAGGTCAGCATAGCCAGGCTCAAAAACGGCCGGGACCTGATGTTTTACAAGGATGATCTGGCCTCTTTCGGCCGGCCCGGCAACCCTGGGGATTTAAAGCTTATCGTTGATTTCATCAGTTCCGTGGACAGAGAACTGAAGGATACCGGCACAACCCTCATCTTTTTCGCCGTCCCAGACAAGTACAACGCCTATTACGAACAAATTACCGACGACTGGAAAATTCAGCCCGACAGCGATTTTATCAGAAAACTGACGGGTGAACTGCAAAAAAACAACGTTATTGCCATAAACCTGATTGACCCTTATAGAGATCGAATTAGGCAGGGGGCAGAACTGTACCACTTCGACGACACGCACTGGAACTGTAGCGGCGCCGAAATTGCCGCCGAACTGGTGGCGCAGGAAATAAAGAAGCGCGGATTGCTTGATTGATGCGCGCAGACATACGGACAATCACACGCGATATGCCCTGCAGCACCTGCACGGCGGCCGCATTTCCGCAAACACCTTACGCCAGTATCCCGACGACGAACCTGATAAAATACGCGCAGGGTAAAAACGCCGCCTGGGCAGCCACGGTGCCCGCAAGACGGGTCAAGGCCAGATAAAAGGTCATCTGTTCGACATCCGCCTCCCCCCTGCTACCGTCAAGCGCTTCGTCGGTAATCGCAGACACCGCCGGTTCAACCACGACGGCTCCCAGGACAGTGGCGAAGCCGTTCACAATCATGGAAAGAGCCGTGGCGGTAGTCCGGAAATCGGGATACAGCGCCCCCGCGTAAAGCGCGGAGAGCATGCCGGTCGTGTAAAAACACGTCACTGCGATATTCATCAAAAGGAAATCTTTCGGTATGGAGAGTTTTCCGCCGGCCAGCCGTCTCAACGAACTGCACAGGCCCGGCCGGAGCGGGCGGCTGCGGCGCGGCAGCCGGGACAGGGACTTGACGAGTCCGACAAAGGTGCGCAGCGTCGACCCCGTTTCTTCAAAATAGCCGATGGCCTTTATAAAAACCCGGACGGAAAAGGGGATTAACAGTGCCCCCGCCAGTGTGCCTAGCGCAGCCGCAATCATCACAAACCGGCTCTCTTCGGCCAGAAGGAGTAGCTGCCTCCTGTAAGCTTCTTGGCACAACAGATGTTCTGCCGGCATAATGCCGCCGGCCAGGGCCGCCCCGGCGTTGATTTCCCGCTCTACAATGGAAGTGAGCAAGGGAATCTGAATGTTGTTGGAGACACTGGCCAGCAAGAAAATTATGTTGTACAGGGAAAACGCGGTGAGCAGCCGCCGCGTGCGAACCCCGCTCAACCGCACGGCATAGGCCAGGGTGCTGATCAGGTGGATGATCACCGTCAACGCCAGCACAACCAGAAACTGATTCATAACTATCCCCGTTTATCCGATGATTTGTCGCAGCACAAGCAGCAATAATTTGAATTGTACCGCCGATATTTGGCGGCAAGGGTGAAACAAATGTCCACACCGGAAACATCCGTGATCATTCCGAACTGGAACGGACGCAACCTTCTCAAAATCTGTCTCGCCTCCTTGAGACGCCAAAACTACCGCGACTTTGAAATTATTATGGTGGACAACGGCTCGACCGACGGCTCCGTTCAGTTCGTCGAAACCTTCCACCCGGAGGTCAGGGTGGTTAAACTGCATACCAACAGAGGCTTTTGCGCGGCGGTAAACTGCGGTATAAAAACGGCCAGGGGGAAATACATAGCCCTGTTGAACAACGACACGGAGGCGGATCCGTCCTGGCTGGGCGAACTGGTGGGAGCGCTTAAGGACAACCCCGGTGTCGGGTTCTGCGCCTCCAAGATGATTAATTATTACCATAGAAACATCATCGACAACGCAGGTGATGCTCTCTGCTACTACGGCTGCACCGTCGGAAGAAATGAGATCGATAGCGGGCAGTACGATCGGCCCAGGCTTCTCTTTTCCGCGTGTGCCGGAGCTGCCGCCTACCGGAAAGAAATGTTTTACAAGACGGGTTTTTTCGACGAGGATTTCTTCTGCTATTACGAAGACGTCGACCTCGGCATGCGGGCGCAGCTAATGGGCTACAAATGTCTATATGTCCCTACGGCGGTGGTTTACCATATGATCCAGGCTACATCCGGGCGGATTCCCGCCAAACGGTTTTTCTGGACACAGCGGAACATCATTCTCGTTCACCTGAAAAACATGCCGTTAAAATTGCTTTTGCAAATCATAGCCACCTTCATAATTCTGCACGCTTACGCCTCATTCATTTACTTCGTCAAGACCGGGGATATAGCCACGGTAATAAGAGTCTACCTGAGTGCCGCCAGAATGGCGCCCTCCACGCTCGCCAAACGCAGGGAGATTCAGAAAAAAACGGCGGTGCCGGTCTCCTATATACGTTCCGTTACCGGCCCCTTCCCCTCCTGCGCCGACTATTTGCGCAAGCGCCTGGCAAAAGCCGGAGATTTCTTAAAGCGCCGCATACTGCCAGGATTGAAAAAAAGAAAATCCCGGTGAATTCTTACAGCTTCCTGGCCAAAACGGCATGGTCCAAATACAGGCGTTCGTTTCGCGGCAATACCTTTTGCATGAGCAAGCCGGCAATTTGAACAGGAGCACACAAAAAAGCCGTGACGAACATGTTCCACAGGCGGCTGCGCCGTGCAGCAACCCCGTACAGGTACACGGAAGCCATCTGCGCCAAAGCGGCGTGGTACCCGGAAGTCTGTCTGTGCTCGATTATCTCGAATCCGGATAGGGTTATCATTTTTTCCAGGCCGAACCTGGTAAACCTGACATAGTCGCGCGGCTGCTCGTGTTCCTCCCCAATTCTTTTTCTCACTCGATCACCTTTGACTGTTTTTTATGTGAACACGGCGCCCTGATTCTGGGAAACCCCTTTTTCATGAACGGAAAAGCCCGTATATTCAAAACTGTAGTCCGGGCGGATTGCCAGCACTCTTTCGGTTATCACCCGGTGATCATCGGGCAAATGATATGTGCAGATAAACATTTTCGGCTTGTTCCTGTAAATCACATTTTTAGCGGCAATCAGAGCTTCGCGTTCGGCTCCCTCGATGTCCATTTTGATGAAATCAATCCTGTCAATCTCCAAATCCCGCATCACATCATCGATCCCGGCTACTTCAACAACGGCCTGAGCTGCGGATTCAACCCCGTCCAGCAGAGAATGCCCGACCCCACTGCCGGTGAGATTCAAAACCATCTCCCCGGAACTGCTCCATACCCCTTTCTCAACCAGGACGACCCTGCCGCAGCCGATATACCCGGAAAGATTGCGTCTGATGCACTCGCAGTTCCTCTTTTCCGGTTCGAAAACGACGACCTTCCCGGCGCCCTTGTCTAAACACCACAACGTAAACAGGCCTATGTATCCCCCGCAGTCCAGCACGTTATCCCCCCGGGAAACCAGATCCCCGATATATGTGTTGTGGTATACGTCGCGGTCGAACAAAAAGCGGTCGATATCACACCCCGGGTCGTCCTGCAGCGGTATCCACAAGTCCGGCAGGCAGCCGCTCCTGTAGAGTCCGATGCCTGCCTGCGCGTCTTCTTCGATCAAAGAAAACTGAACCGGCTGAAACAGAGGCAAATTGAATAAAACTCTGAAAACCTGCTTCCATCCGATTCTGTTCAGCTCCCCGCAGAGTTTTGCCCGAACGAAATTTGCACACCATATCAACTTTTGTATTTTCTTCATCTTTTCAACAACCCCGTTATTTTACCGTCTTGCAGCCGGATAATGAGTCAACGGGCAGCCGTCCAGTTTCAAAAGCCAGTCTCATAGCTTCGTAAGTCATTCTGACGCCGTCCTCGATACTTACCGCGGGAAACCAGCCCAAATACTCTCCCGCCTTGCTGATGTCGAGACAAATGCTGGGAACGTCACAGGACCTGGGCGGATGGTATCTTTTGACGCACTTTTTCCCGGTACAACTCTCCAGAATATCTATCAACCGGTTGATGCTGGTCCCAACTCCGGAGCCGATGTTGAATACGCGCTCCCCCCCCTCGTAACGAACGGAACTGATAAATGCCGACACGACGTCATCTATATACACGAAGTCCCTTACCACCTCTCCGTTCCCCCATATATTCAATGGAGTTCCTTCCAGGATGTTTTTTATGAACGCGGTTACAACCCCCTGTGAAAAGCCCCTTGATTTGGGTCCGTACGGGTTGGCCAGCCTGAGCACTATATACTTCAAACCGTATTTTTTTTCAAAGACGTGCAGGTACTTTTCCACGGCCAGTTTCGTCACACCGTAAGAACAGATTGGCTGAACGGGAAAGTCTTCCCTGACTGTGGCGCCCGGCTGAATTCCGTACACCGTCCCTCCGGAAGAAGGAAAGATTACCTTCTTGACCTTGTGCTTGACGCACAGCGACAGTATCTTAACGGTACCGGCCAGATTAGAGGTGATATCGTAAACGGCATCCTCGTCCGATGTGGCCGGCGTGGTGGTACAGGCCAAATGAAAAAGCACATCGGTATCGCTAATCACTTCCTCCGCCAGCGAACCGTCGGCGATGTCACCCGTATAAAACCGCATCCCGTCTCCCAATCCGTCCAGCAGGCTGTTGTCGAAAGTGCGGTCAAAAGCGTTGACACGGCAGCCTGAACCGGCCAGTTCCCTGCACAGGTAGCCGCCGATGAAACCGTTGGCGCCAAGAACCGTAAACTTTTCACTCTTCAAAACTCCGACGTTACCTCCCTGCCGTGTTTCCCGTTATAGAAACCCGCGATTTTTCCGGCGACCTCCCCGTATATCTCTTCCAACCCGTCCACGTAATCGGAAACGGATTTGGGAGGCACGGAATTTGCCGAGAGAACCTTGAGAAGCGCCCTGTCTTCGCAGATGCGTCTTATCAAACCGGCCAACTGCTCCGCATTTCCCTTCTCAAACAGCAGTCCGTTTTCCTCATGCTTGATTACCTCCGTCATGCCGCCGAGATTGGTAGCGATAACGGGTGTTTTTGCCGCCTGCGCCGAATAAATTACCAGCGGCGTGTTTTCATACCACAGCGAAGGTACGACAAGGCAGTCCAGTTGTGAAAAAATGCGGCCTATTTCCTTGTTTGAAAACGTTCCGCAAAAACGAATCCGTCCGTCGCCGCCGGCAATTTCCCTTAAGCGTGAGGCATACGCGGGAACGTCTTCAAGTCTTCCATACACGAACACTTCCAGGGGCAAATCTTCCGGCAAAAGCCTCACCGCCTCCAGCAATACATGGGCCCCTTTGTGTTCCGCAATAGTCCCGATAAATCCCAGGCGGATTTTTCCGGCAGGCGATTTGAGCGGACAATCCCCGATATAGCTCAAATTGACGCCGTAAGGCACAAAGCGGATTTTTTCCGGCGCTGCGCCGTGCTTTGAGAGAACATTCCGCATCAGTTGAGTAGGTACAAGAATCCTGTCGATCAGATCGACGGCTCTTCTGAGAAAATCCTTTCTCAGCAACAGAGCGCGCATCAGGGGCAAATAATGCTTCTCGGGCCACCACTTCCGCCCGCCCAGCCACAAAACCAGTCTCGTCAGCCACTCCGGCATCAGCTTGAGATAGTTCCTGTTCAGCATGTGGGCCAGGCAGTTCGCCCCGTTGCTGTTCGGTCCGTCACACATGGAATGGTCCGGCAGGAGGAGCTGGCATTTGGGGCAGACAAGCCAGAAGTCCGTAGCGGTAAAGACAGTCGGCAGATGATGCCTTGCGCATTCGGTAATGAGAGATGCGGACAGGTTGCCCAGATGAAAACAGTGCACGAGATCCGGTTTTTGACTTTCCAAAAGATCTTTGAAATGCCATCCAAAAACCGTGTTGTTGTACTCGAACTCCCAATACCTGTAACGGTCCGTCAGCGGAAGATAATAGTGGTAAAACCGCCGTACCGGAACGCCGTCATAGACATAATTGTCGAACTCCCCTGAAGAGTCCGGTTCCCCGGTTGGAGGGTGCCCGGTCCACACCTCAACCTGATGGCCGCGTCTCGTCAGTTCTCTGGCAGTTTCAAAAGACAGTATTTCCGTGCCGGCAAAAAACTCCGGCAGAAACTGGTGGACTGTAATGATGATTTTCAAAAACGGATATCCCCCTTGCTTTTTCCGGCGCCCAATACGGGCTATGCCAGAAGCCTCGCAAAATATTCTACCAGGTAAGCGCAGGGCAGAAAAAAGACCTGGGCGAAAACGGTTCCCAGTAAACGGGTCAGCGCCATGCAAAGGGTGAGTTGCTTGATGTCCGTCTCGTTCCTGGCCCCGCACATGGCCTGATCGGTAATAGCCGACAAAACAGGCTCGACCACCACTGACCCGATTACAACGGCAAACCCGTTGACAATTACCGAAAGCGACGTCGCTGTAGAACGGAAATCGGGAAACATCGCCCCCGCGTAAAGGGCCGAGAGCACCCCGGTGGTGTAAAACCCGGTGACAACGATATTGATCAGCAAAATATTTTTGGGAATTGCCATCCTCTTTTTAATCAGAAGCGCGGCCGGCCGGAAGCGGGGCAGGGCGGCGCCGGCCCGCCGCCACGGCAAAGAAAAAAAAAGTCTCACGAAGACAACCGGTACCGAGCCAACCTCTTCAAAGATGCGGATTGCCCTGATAAAAACCCGCACCACGGCAGGAATCATGAGCGCGCCCGCCGCCGTTCCCGCCGTTGACGCGAACATGACCAGCCTCAGCTTGCCCTCCAGCAAAATAAGCTGTTCCTTATATGTTTCCGCACAGGGCAGCTGGCCGGCCGGCGCCACGCCCGCCTGCATCGTGCCGGCCTTTATGGCATGCTCTATTACCGACGTCAGCAGGGGCGCCTGAATCACATTGGACGCACTGGCCAGAAGATAGACCACGTTGAAAATGGAAATTGCCGTAAACAGCCGCCCCGTCCGCAAACCGGCCAGCCTGATTGAGTAATGGAAGGTGATAATCATATGAATGAATGCCGTTAGAATCGTAACCGGCAAGAGGCGGTCCATAACCTTTCGTCCCTTGTTAAAACAAGTCTTTTTTTTCAGCAAACGGGCCGTGGGAATCCGTTTCCTCCCCGCCGCGGCCGGTCATCCGGCCGTAAAGACTGCAAAACTTGTCAATTTCGCTGCTGCAAAGTATTCCCACCCTTGCTGTAACCGTTTCCGGGGGCCATTCCCACCATTTAATCCTCAAAAGCCGCTCGATTTGACTGTCCGAAAACCTCATTTTTACCACTCTTCCGGGGTTTCCCGCCACTATCGCGTATGGAGGAACCGCCCTGGTTACCACCGTCTGCGCACCGATCACCGCCCCGGTGCCGATTTCCACCCCCGAAAGGATGGTGGCCCCGTGCCCGATCCATACGTCATGGCCGATTACCACGTCGCCCTTTGATGCCACCACCCCCTCTTCGGGCCATTCCACCATCCCGTACATAAGCCGGATGGGGAAGGTGGTTATCCAGTCCGTACGGTGGTTACCCCCGACGAAAATGGTCACCCCTTCTGCTATGGAACAGTACGAGCCAATCGTCACCTTGTTTTTGTCTCCGGGAAAACAGACAATCCGCGGCATACCGTAGGTATAGGCTCCCACCGAAACGATGCCCCGTTCCTTTGCCTCCGCAAACTGCTTTCTGATCTCCGTCTCCAGAAATTTCTTATACATTTCAGACAGCTTCCGGTAAAGCCATCTTCTTAACAAGACCCGCACAGGCATCCCCCTGAAAGCGCAGCAGATTGAGATACCGCCGCCTCTGTGGCGGCAAGGTTTTTTTATTCGGCAGCGCCGGAAAAAGAAATCGCCTTCACCAGTCCGGGCAAATTGGCCTGTAACGAGAAACGCCGCTCCACGGTTTCCCTGCCCTTCCGCCCCATTTCCCGGCGCAGCAGGCTTGAACGGATCAAGCTGCGGAGCTTCTCAGTCCATTCTTCCGGGGATGCGGCGAGGTAGCCGTCCACGCCGTCCGTTATGATGTCCCTGTTTGCGCCGACAGGGGAAGCTACTGCGGGAATACCGGCAGCCATGTACTGGAGAAGCTTCAATCCGCATTTTCCCAGTGCCTCCTCGCTTTCGTAGAGGGGCATTACTCCTATGTCGAAAGTGAGAATCTGTTCGATCTCCCTCTCCAAAGACCAGGCCAGGTGCTCCACCGACACCCCCGGGCATTCAAACCCCCGCCCCCCCACTATGCGCACCGTGATTTTATACGTCCGGGCAATTTCCTGAAAGACCGGCTTCAACATATTTAGATACGGCAGTGAGCCCGGCATGCCGATCCAGCCGATCACATACGTTTTATCCTTCTCTTCGCCGGCAATTTGCTTTAAAGGATACCTGGCCGTATCTACCGAGGTGGGTATTATGACAACTTTTCTGCTGTATTTCCGGGCGTAAGAGGCCAGATAGGCGTTTCCTACAATGACCAGATCGCAGCGGGTCAGGACGCGGGCTACCCTGTCGGGGTCGGTAAACCTTTCCGCCAGTGTTTTTTTACGGTGCGGTGAGGTGGCAAAAATCGCGTCGTCAAAGTCGAAAATAACCTTCCTGCCCAGCAGTCCGGCCACCGTGCAGACAAGCATTTCAGGAAACGGGTATACATGGGGCAGGATCAACCGCTGGATAAAAACTGCGCTATAACGCCAGATTATAAAGCAGGCCGCGATGCGTGAGAAAGCTCCCAGCCCGAAGAAGATCAGCTTGGCGAATGCGCCTTTAGACGGAGCGAACCTGGTGTAGACATAATCCGAAACACCCGCCCTGCAGTCGGCGGCGATGCCTTGCTCTCCCAGGTATTTCTGATATTGAAATATCCTGTATCTGCTAGGCGGGTCATTCCAGGAGGCCGTCGGCAGAAAAAGCACCTTCATCCGCAAACATCCCACCAGTCGCAGTTTGCGACGTACCACCGTATCGTCTCCCGCAGCGCCTCCTCGAAGCCGTATACCGGCCGCCAGCCCAGTTCGCGCCTTATTTTCCCGCTGTCCACGGAGTAGCGTCGGTCGTGCCCCGGCCGGTCCTTCACGTAGCGGACCAGATCGGCCGGTTTCCCCATCAGCTTTAAAATCAGCACGGCCAGTTCCAGGTTGGTAAGCTCCCTTCCCCCTCCAATGTTATAAACTTCGCCTTCCCTGCCGCCGCAGATTACCGCTTCCAAAGCCCGGCAGTGGTCTGTCACGTAAAGCCAGTCGCGGACGTTCAGCCCGTCGCCATAAAGCGGTACCGGCCTGTTTGACATGGCACTGGTGATAACAACGGGAATAAATTTTTCAGGAAACTGGCGCGGTCCGAAATTATTCGAGCAACGGGTTATCACCACCGGCAGACCGTAAGTTTGAAAATAAGCCCGGCAGAGCAGGTCGGCGGAAGCCTTGCTGGCCGAGTACGGGCTGTTGGGAGCGAGCGGAGATCCTTCGTCGAACTTTCCTTCAGGCCCCAGGGATCCGTACACCTCGTCGGTGGAAACCTGGACAAATTTTTTTAACCCGTGCCGCCGCGCAGCCTCAAGAAGCACCTGGGTGCCTTTGATGTTGTTTTCGATAAAGGGCGCAGGGTCGTCGATACTGCGATCGACGTGAGACTCGGCGGCGAAGTTGACGACGGCATCCACTCCCCTCGCGGCAATCTCACCCACCACCTTCGAATCGGTGATGTCCCCTTTGATGAAGCGGCAGCGGCCGGAGTCAAGCCCGGTCACGTTCTTCAGGCTGCCCGCGTAAGTCAGTTTGTCCAGAATGACGATTTCCCAGTCCGGGTGTTCCCTGCAGATGTAATGAATGAAGTTTGAGCCGATAAAACCCGCCCCCCCGGTAACGAGAAGCTTCATGCGGCATTTTCCCCCAATACGAACCTATTTGCCCGGAATTGAATCCATATATCTGGCCAGAGCGTCCTGCCAGGCGGGAAGCAGGTAACCTACGGTTTCCTCGAGCGGAAAAGGGTCCAAAACCGAGTTTTGCGGGCGCCGGGCCGGCCGGCCTGTCTCCTCCGTGCTGCAGGGAGTCAAAACTATCCTCAAATCGCTCTTTTTCAATATTTCTTCCGCAAAACCGTACCAGGTGGTATTTCCCTGATTGGTAACATGATAAATTCCGCAGCATCCGGTCAAGGTCAAATCCGCTACGGCGCGCGCCAGGTCCAGGGTGTAGGTCGGGCTCCCCGTCTGGTCGTTTACCACGCGAACCTCCCCGCCCCCCTGCACAAGGCGCAACAAGGTGGTGACGAAATTGTTCCCGCCGGGGCCGAAAAGCCAGCTGGTCCTTACCAGGTAATACCTCCCTTCGATCAGCGCCAAAGCCCTTTCCCCCCAGAGTTTGCTGCTCCCGTATACGTTGAGGGGGCGGGGATCGTCGTAGATTCCGTAAGGTCCGGACTTTTTCCCGTCAAAAACGTAATCCGTGCTGATATGCACCAGTACGGCCCCGGTTTCCCTGCAGGCTACGGCCAGATTGCGGGCGCCGAGGCCGTTGCACAAAAAAGCCCTGCGAATTTCTGTCTCGGCGCCGTCGACATTGGTATACGCGGCACAGTTGACTACGATATCGGGCCTGTGCGCGCCGATAACACGCCTGGCCCGGCCTAGATCGGTAACGTCAAGCTCATGCCTGCCCAGAGCTATTACCTCCGCCTTCCGGCCGGCGTACTCGGCCGTCACCGCCCGTCCCAGCATCCCGGCGGCGCCGGTGACCATCACCCTCACCTGTGAACGGCCTCCCATGAATAAGGTATTGCCGGGTCATTGTAGGGAAGGCGGTACTCATCGGGCTGATCGTAATCGTAAAGCTCAGTGGGGAAATTGACGATTAGCGCGGTCCCGCTTCCTTCCGCCGCAAACCCGTGGTAAACCAGCGGCGGAATTTTCAACAGCACCGGGTTGAGATAACCCAGGTGGAATACGTTTACCGTCCCCCTGGTGGTACTGTGGTCGCGCAGGTCGCAGAGAACCGTTCTTGCCATCCCGGAAACACAGACAAAATGGTCGCACTGCTTTTTATGATAATGCCACGCTTTGATTACACCCGGGTAACACGCGGTAACGTATGCCTGGGCGAACCTCTCGAATTCCGGCCAGTCGTTGCGCAACATTTCCATGAGGAATCCGCGCTCGTCTGGAACGATTTTTAATTTCCTTACTTCCACGCCTTCAATCAACTTAATCTTTTCACACCCCGCCCTCAGACAAAGACTTCCGAATCATCCCCCAGAAACAGCCGGACAGCTTTATGCCGGTTTTTTTTCCGGCTTATCCTGGCGTTGCTGCCGATCAAGCTGTCTTCAATACGTTCCACATTGTTCAGGTAACAGTTGTTGAGAACGACCGAGTGTTCAATGCTCACATTTTCCAGGACGCTTTCCCTGCCCAAGGCAGTATAAGGACCTACAAAAGAATTCTTGATCACCACATTTTCACCAATAACTGCGGGGCCGCGTATGATACTGTTTTTAACCTCGCTACCCCTTCCTATCTCAACCCTGCCGACAATTGCACTTTTTTGATCCACCGAACCTTCAACTTTCCGGCTTGCGTATTCGTCCAGCACCACCCGGTTTGCCTCCAGAATGTCGTCCTTTTTACCCGTATCGAGCCACCATCCCTCCAGAATCCTGGCGTCTATCCGGCAGCCCGAGTCAATCATCTCCTGAATGGCATCGGTGATCTCCAGTTCACCCCGCCAGGACGGCGCGATCCGGTCTATTGCCTCGTGCACGACGGGGCCGAAAAGGTATATGCCGACCAGCGCGAGGTTGCTTGGAGGTTCTTTCGGCTTCTCGACCAGTTTCATCACCCGGTTGTTTTCATCCAGCACGGCAACCCCGAACCGGCCCGGATCGCTCACCTCTTTCAGATGGATCATTGCGTCGGCCGACGTACCGGCGAAGTCGTCGATCAGACGGCTTACTCCGCCCTGAATAAGGTTGTCGCCCAAAAACATCAAAAATGGGGAATCCCCCAGAAAAGATCTCGCCGTTTTTACCGCATGGGCGAGACCTCCGGGTATTTCCTGCTGAATGTAATCGACCCGCACTCCCCAGCGTTTACCGTTGCCTATAGCCTCTTTAACCTGCCGGCCGGTCTCGGAGGAAATAACTATCCCGATTTCCACAATTCCCGCACTGCGCACCTGTTCTATCACGAACTCGAGAATGGGTTTGTTCGCAACCGGTATGAGCTGTTTTGCAGTGGTATGGGTCAAGGGTCGCAGGCGCGTACCCTTCCCGCCGCTTAAAATCAAGGCCTTCAACGGCGCCACTTCCTCGCACGCAAGTCGAATGTATCCCCGCAGGTCCTCAGCCAGGCTATATTTTTAATATATATACAAAGAGGTGAGACTGACACAGATTCAGTCCGGTTATACTTTCCAAACCAGGCTTTTTATTCTTCCTCTCAAGCCGGTCATATAGCCTTTCAACCGGCAGACCAACCCGCAATCCCTGAAAACGGTAAAATATGAGGAGGTTTTTAAACGGAAGCGCCAGCCGGCATCGCAGAAATATATCCCGATTCTCTTCAAGCTGTACAGATCCTCATCGGGCTGCTCATGCCTGGGGGTAACTACGGCTGCCAGGTATCCCGCCCTGCAAACCGCTTCTTTTACTCTCTTGTCGAAACGTCCCGAGGGATAACAAAAACTGGTCACTTTCGACTGGAGTTTTTCTTCCAGGCAGCGTTTCGATTCAGTCAATTCCTTTACCATTTCTTCTTCCGGCAATTCGTCCAGGTGCCAGTGGTAACACGTATGGGACCCGAATTCCATGCCGTATTCCTTCATTTCAGCAATCTGCTCCCAGGTCAGCGGCAAATCCTCGACCTCTACCGGACCAGACTTTTCTCTGCACATTGGTAAAACTTCGTTTGTGCCTATATAGGCCACCGTCAAGAAAAATGTGCCCCGGAAACCGTATTGCTTCAGGATTGGAAAGGCGAAAAGGTAGTTGTCGCGGTAGCCGTCGTCAAAAGTAATGACCACTGTTTTCTCAGGCAAATTGTTTTGTTTCATCCCGGCAACATAATCCTCCAGAGTAAATGACGTGTATCCCTTTTTGTGCAGGTAGTTCATTTGCGCCTGGAACTTTTCAACTGGCACGGCCATGGGGTCCTCCCCGCTCGAATTCACCCTGTGATAAGCCAGAATCAATCCCTTCCTGGGCAAATAAAGACGCACCCCTTTCTCTAACAGCCCGGCAGAGGCGCCTTCCTGGCAATGCGGCTGAATATCCTTGCCAGAGCCCAGCTCTTTTGCAGGCCTTCGCTGATAAAGACAAACGTGATCATAATCACCTGCAGGCGGACACGGTAGAGTCCGCCCATATTGGAAGAGCCGAGACTGTATACCAGACCGAAGCAGACGACCAATAAAATCAGAAACAGGCAGGCGCCCCGCTGCGACCGCCAGAAATGGCGCACACCGGCAATCAGGTAGCTGTACAGGAAATACAGAAATATCATCTCAGGTACGGTAATTATCCGGAGCGGGCCTATGCTCTGCCAGGGGAAAGGGGCAAAAAGGAAATAAAAGACACCGGCCGGCAAATATTTCAAAACAGCGGCATAACTGTCGAAACTTACATCTCCGGCGTAGGCGCTCCCGCCGTAAGCCCCTTTTTGATGCTGCTCCCCGATTGTTTCAATACTCTGGCTGAAGAGAAAGCCGGTACCCATAAAGCCGTATCCCATTTGCTGCAGAGCAAGACCCGCGATTAAAAAAATAGCCATGGTATAGACAAACCGTTGCCACAGCAAGAATCTTGTAGCTGTAAAGATATAGGAAAGGGCGATACAGACGGCAAGCAAAATCCCGACGTAAAACCGCAGTGAGACCAGCGCCATCAGCAGCAGGGACATCAACAGCACCCTGCCCAGCTTGAAGCTTTCCATCAACTCCAGATTGTGTTTAACGATCAGGGTGATAAGAAAAATGATCAGGCTGTCTTTGAGATTCAGTGACGACCATAAAATCGCCGAGGGGAAATAGGCGGCAAGCACGAAGCTTATTCTGGCCGCCTTTGCTCCGCCGAGTTTCCTAGAGATGAAATACAGGTTCAGCCCGATACAGACGGATGTAATGCTGTTCAAAATGCGGACCAGGTCCGGTTTGAAGCCTACAAGGTAGTAAATCAGGCCGTTCCAGTAGAAATACCCGTAGTTGCCCGAAGGGATGAAAATGCTCCTGCCCTCCTGCCAGGCGGCTGCGATCAGCCTGCCCATATATTCGTAATAGAGGGCGTCTGATGTTTTGACATAATTAATAAAAGCCGTATCAAAACTATGAGTCGCAACAATGAGGAGAATTCTGATCAAGAGCGCCCCCATCGCCAATCTGAACAAAAATACCCGGTCCCGTGCCGGAACGGTATGCGCCCCGGCCAAAAACAGAACGGCAGCGCTGAATACCAGTACGATCGGCACCGTAAGCATAAAATCATTCGTCAGGGCGCCTATCGCAACACCTAGCAGCGCCAGCCGCACAGACATAGCTTTAATGATGATCACCTCCCCGCAGCGACCTCAGATTCTCGTTATCTTGTCCCCGCCGCCCGACACGTTCCTGGTTGCGTTGCGCGTGTCCAGGACCAGTCTGGCGTGGTCGACAACCGCCTGATAGTCTACACATGAGTGGTCCGTTACTATCAGGACGCAATCCGCGCCTGCTATTTCACTCTCCGTCAGGTTTACGCTCTCCATATATCTGCCGCCGGGCAGGAGGATTCTCGGCACGTAAGGGTCGTGATATACCACGTCAGCCCTGTTTTTCAGAAGACAATCGATGATTTTTAAGGCGGGGGACTCCCTGACGTCGTCGATATCTTTCTTGTATGCGACTCCCATGATCAGGATTCTTGAGCCGTTCAGGCATTTCTTGTTTATGTTCAGAACGGCAGTAAGTTTATGCACCACGTACTCCAGCGCCTGTATGTTTATCTCCCCGGCCAGGTCGATGAAACGCATCCGGAAGTCGAAATCCCTGGCTTTCCAGGATAGATACACCGGGTCGACGGGTATGCAGTGCCCCCCTACTCCCGGCCCCGGGTAAAATGGCTGAAAACCAAACGGCTTGGTAGCCGCAGCATCGATAATTTCCCAGACATCCAGGCCCATCCGGTCGCAGAGGATCATGAACTCGTTGACCAGGGCGATGTTGACAGAGCGGTAGGTGTTCTCCAGAATTTTTGTCATTTCGGCAGTATCCGGAGAGGAAACCCGTACCAGCTTCTTCAAGCTCTGCTCATAAAAGGCGCACGCAATCTCCCGGCACAGGGGGGTTACACCCCCGACCACCTTGGAGATGTCCCTGGCGGAGTAGCATTTATTGCCCGGGTCCACCCTCTCCGGAGAGTACGCCAAAAAAAAATCACTCCCCGCAGTGAGACCGGTGGATTCCAGGAGCGGCAAAAGCACATCCCGGGTTGTTCCCGGGAAAGTGGTGCTCTCCAGGCTGATCAACTGACCCGTCCTCAACCGTCCGGCCACTTCTCTCCCGGCTGACACGACGCATGAAAGGTCCGGTTGCCTCATCGAATTCAACGGAGTCGGAACGCAAATGATAATGACATCGGCTTCGCGGAGTTGATCAAAACGGTCTGTAGCACTCAACCTTCCGTTTTCTGTAAGGGCACTGACAATATCGTCCGGAACATCCCGGATATAACTTCTGCCGCTGTTTATCTGTTCCACCTTTTTTGAGTCGCAGTCTATTCCCACCACCGAAAACCCTGTCCGTGCCTGTTCGACAGCCAGCGGCAGGCCCACATAGCCCATACCGATTACCGCAACCTTTGCCGTGCGGTCAAGAATCTTTTTTTTTAAAACTTCACCCGGATGCTCCTTACGCCATTTACAGACTGTCATTTGCGAAGACACCGCCCCAAGTCGGATTTTTAAAATTCGGCAACACTTTTTGCAACAAATTGACTGTATCCACTTCATCAAAAGAAAAGTCCGGGTTTTCAAAGGTCTCCAGGAGGGCTTCCAGATCAGTAAAGTCGCGGGTGTGCTCAGATACGGCAAATATCCTTTCATGTCTGGTGGGAACGATTCCCTCATCCTCCCCCACCAGTTGCTCAACCAGTTTCTCGCCGGGACGCATCCCGGTAAACTTGATCGGGATGTCCGTTTCAGGTTCAAAACCGGAAAGTCTGATCAGTTTTTTGGCCAAATCCAAAACCTTTACCGGCTGTCCCATATCAAGTATGAATATCTCCCCGCCCCTGGCCTGGACGCCCGCCTGAATCACCAGTTGCGCCGCTTCAACGGTAGTCATGAAAAAACGCACCATGTCCGGGTGGGTTATCGTTACAGGACCTCCTCGCGCGATTTGCCTTTTAAACAGCGGAATTACGCTGCCGCGACTGCCGAGAACGTTGCCGAAGCGAACAGCCACAAAACGCGTTCCGCCCCTGCGGTTCATATTCTGTATTACCATCTCCGTCACGCGTTTTGTGGCACCCATGATACTGGCAGGATTCACAGCCTTATCCGAAGAAATCAGGACAAATATTCCGGCGCCCGTCCGGTAAGCCGATTCGGCCACGTTCTTTGTCCCCATGATGTTGTTCTTAACCGCCTCGTATGGATCCTTTTCCATAAAATGCACATGCTTATGTGCGGCGGCGTGAAATACAACGTCGGGGCGGTGCCGGTCAAACAGCCGGTTCATGCGCACCGGGTCTCTGATATCGCCGATTTCCGTATCGAGCCGGAGGTCGGGAAACTCTTCTTTTAAATTAAGTTCGGCTTCATAAATACTGTTCTCTCCGCGACCCAGCAAAATCAATTTTTTGGGGGAAAATCGCGCAACCTGGCGGCTTAGTTCGGAGCCGATGGAACCCCCGGCCCCAGTAACCAGAACCACCTGGTCGGCAAGGTATCCGGCAATCTGCTCCACATCCAGGGATACCGGCTCCCGCCCCAGAAGGTCATCCACCTCGATGTCTCTAATGTTGCTGGTTTTGATCTTTCCTGTGATCAGATCGTAAAAACCCGGCAGAATTTTCAGATGCGCCTTGCTTTGATGGCAGATTTCAACTATTTGATCTACAATCCGGCCGGATGCAGACGGTATCGCGATAATAATCTCCTTGACGTTGTATTGGTCGACGAGAGCGGGAATATCCTCCCTCTTTCCCAAAACCGGCAAGCCGTGCAGGATTAACTTCTGTTTTTCCGGATCGTCATCCACAAAGCCTACAGGCTCAAAATCCCTGTTTTGACTCTTGCCCAGCACCTCCGCCACTATTCCCCCTGCAACCCCGGCCCCGATTATCAAAACCGGCTTGGCATTGCCTGCCACTTTTCTACCTTCTTTCAGCCGCAACTCATAAGGCATCTGCGTTGCCACTAATATTACATTTATAGCATGATATGGCATGAGGAGTAAAAAGGTTACTGAAGCGGCGCACTTTCTTGCAGCGGCGGGCGCTTGAAACCGGATTTGCAAAACAGCAAATTGAATAATTCCCGCCCCGGCGCGCCAAAATAAAAAAACCGTTCGTGTTGAACGGGTAGATTAAAAAAGAGGGGGTAGATTGACATGCGTGACGATGATGTCGTCATTTACACCACACCCACCTGACCGCATTGCAGTCGTGTGAAAGAGTATCTTTCGCAAAAGGGTATCAGTTACAGGGAAAAAAATGTTGCGGAAGACACCGGGGCCAGGGAGGAAATGGTCGGGAAAACCGGGCGCATGGCCGTGCCCACCGTTACTGCGGGGAGCCGGTTTGTGGTCGGTTTCGACCGGAAAGAACTCGACAGGCTGCTGTCGTAAGAGATCCCGCGGGTGAGATTACATGCCCAGTATTTTTTTCATAACGTCTCTGAACACCGGGGCTGCGGATTCGGCGCCGCTCCCGCCGTCTTCGACAAAGACGGTGACTATGTACCGGGGGTTTTCTCTGGGCGCATAGCCGGCGAACCAGGCATGTATCTTGCCTTTTTCTCCGGAGACTTGAGCCGTGCCGGTTTTCCCGGCGCTGCCGAAAACGGGCAGCGAAGCCTCCCTTGCGGTTCCCGCGTCAACCGCGTGTTCCAGAAGCCGGCGAATCCGCACGGCGGTAGCTGGGGAAACCGCTTTTCTTCCCTGTTCCGGAGCGAACGTCTTTTCCACTTTTCCGTCGTTAGTGCGGATTTCCTTCACCAGGCGTGGCTGCCTGTAAAGACCGTCCGACAATACCGCATTGATTGCCGATGCCACCTGAACCGGGCTCACCAGAACGGGTCCCTGTCCGATACTGCTGTTGACCAGGCTGTCGGGTTCTCCGATCCTGCCCGGGTTCTGCCGCTGGTCGTAAGGCAGCGGGTAACCGGTTATAGCCTGGTTGCTGAAACCGAGTTTTTCCGCATACTCAATTACTTTCCCGGCTCCCAGTTCAAGACCGAGACGGGCGAAAGCCGGGTTGCAGGAAAAAGCGAAAGCGTCGGCAAATTTGATTTCGCCGTGGCCGGGGCTGCTCCAGCAGCGGACCAGACTCTCCTTTTCGCCCCGGCAGAGGAACCGTTTTTCAAAACTTGCAACACCTTCCTCCAGGGCGGCCGCAGCCAGAACCAGCTTGAAAACCGATCCCGGCTGGTACAGCGAAATACACCGGTTCAGAAAGGCGTCAGTGCCCGACTCGATGGCGCGGCCCGGGCAAGAAGGGTCGAACGACGGCCGGCTGGCCATGGCGAGGATGTCTCCCGTCCCGGCTTCCATCACCACAACCGCACCT
>DAOOVD010000028.1:0-36135 GCA_035369845.1 Bacillota bacterium
TATCGGCCGGACTGCCCAGATGGGCCAGGTAAACAAGGAGATCGCGGGACTTGTGCCTGATCCAGTTTATATGAGTTATTTCCCTGTCCCCGTAAAAAATGCGTACCGGTCCCATTAATTCCAGGCGGATCGGCTCTTTCCCGCCGTGGGAAGATTTCCCGGCAACAAGAGGGTATATAACCGGTTTTTGCGGTAACCTCCCGGCTTGTCCGGAAACCTGCATTTCCTGGTCTGTAGCCAGTTTACTCAGTATTTCTGCGGCCTTCCTCCCTCCGATCTGGGCCAGCGGACTGACAGCCCTCAATCGAACCGAAGCATGGGAATGGCTTGCCAGCCTCTGGAGCAGAGGGATTGCCCTTTCCCCCAGCCTGACCAAAATTTTCTGTAAAAACTGAACCTCAATACCCCTTTCCAGACCTGCGTAGAGTAACGGCTGGTAGATTTCAAAAGACAACAGGAAATCATGGACAAAATTCATTTCAGCCGCAAGCTTGAACGCTTTTCCGGCAAATTCCAGGATACCCTTTTCCTCTTCCTGTAAAACACTGATAAGGGCCAATATGGAATAGGCAATGCACAATAGTTTTCGGGCGCCAACCGTCTCCAGCACCGGCAAAATCTCATGCAGCCGTGAATATGCCGCTTCTGTATTGCCGGTATGAAGCATAAAAAGGCACTCCAGCACCTGGAAAATACCATTTATGTATTGTGACTGGTCACCGGCCTCACTGCGCGCCTCAGCCACCAATTCCTGCGCTTCCACCAACCGGCCCTGCGCTCCCAGGCACATTGACAGCAAGAGCTTGGACAGTATACGGACAAAATGGTCTCCACCACTATTTTCCATAATAGACAGCGCTTTTCGGAAATATTCTTCCGCCTGCAGCAGTTCGCCCCGGTCAAGCAGGACATTGCCAAACTGGCAATAGGCGCTGGGCAAGGACTCCGCCGGTCCGAAATTCTCCTTGGCGGTTACGCTTTGCAGCAGGTATTCGTAAGCCTGGTCCAGTTCTCCCCAGTCCAGATAAATAGGCCCGACACTATCCTGAAAAACATGGTTGCGCAGACTTCTGTCAGGCGAAATGGCCATACCCCGCCGGCAATAATACAGGGCGCGGTCGTAGTGTCCCCAGGCAAAATTAACGGTACCCAATCCTTCATAAAAATAAGCCATCAGAACAGTATCGCCACGCTGCTCAGCCAGCTGTAAAGCCTCTGTCAAAACCTTCTCCGCTTCTGCAAAACGCCCGCAAAACATCAGGACATATGATTTTTCCAGGCAGACATCAAAACGTTCTTTTGCTTCTTCAGCTTCCTCCCCCTGCAAGCAGGGAAGGGCTAATTCCAGCAGGTCGAGACTTTCCTGGTACCGTCCTTGTGAACGAAGGATTTTTGCCTTCAGCAGACGGCTCTCGGCCAGGCCGAGGCGCCCGCCCGTACTGAGAAAAGCGGCCAATGCATGGTTAACCCGGTTCTCTCCGGCATAAATTCTCCCCCTGTTAACATCTATCTGCGCTTTATATAAAGCGAGCCACGGATTTGAAACTATCTCCTCCCCGGAAAAACCATTCAACCACCGTTCTACCGTATACCAGTTCCCCCGTCCAATCAGCTTCCGCCCTGCTTTAATTACGGTTTCCCGGGCTTTTTCCTGATTACCGGCTGCAATAAAATACTCCACGGCCCGTTCAAGCTCACCGGCCTGACAAGCAACCGTTCCGGCTTTTTCTAATAATTCAAACCTTTCATTTCCCAGTTGTCCCAGCAGAAAATCCCGAAACAACTGGTGATAGCGGTATGTTTCATTCTTACCGGCTAAGGAGCATAAAAAGAAATATTTTTTATGCAAAGAAGCTAAAATTTTCCGGGAGTCTTTCCGCTCCAGCAACAGGTCGCAATACTCCGGCGTGATCTCTTCCAGTACTGAAACTGCCGTCAGGAATCTTTGGTTGCCTTCTTCTTCTCCTGCCAGTATTTCAGACGCCATATAATTAAAAAGCAAATCCATGTTTGATTCGGCAATACCTGTCTTTTCTTGTGAGGGAAAATTGAGCAGCATGCTGACAGCCAACGGCCAGCCTTCAGTTTTTTCAGCGATTGCTTCCTGTTCCGCCCTGGTTAATTCAATGCTGTTTTTAGTATAATAACCGGCAATATCTTCGCATGTAAAATATAAATCCTTAATCCCGTATTTCAATACTTTCCCTTGAACCTGCAGGCGGCCCAGTTGGAAAACATCCGTCCTGCCGGCCATAAGGACTTTGATCCAGGGTGGCAGGCGGTGCAAAAACTCTTCAATAAACAATTTGACATCAGTTTCCGAAATAACGTGGCAATCATCAAAGATAAGCGTTACTCCCTGCCGGCGCCTGTTCAGCTCATTTACAAGTATTGATAAAACTGTTCGTCCCCGGTCCAATTTGGTTTGATTATTGTTAATAAAGAAAAGGGCCTCCCTGCCAAAAAAAGGGTGTACTTTTTGAAATCCCGCAATTAGATACCGCCAGAATACGGCAGGGTCATTGTCATATTCATCCAACTGGTACCAGACCGCCGGTTGATTGAAGGCTTCAGCCAACTGTGAAAGCAAGACAGTTTTTCCAAAGCCGGCAGGCGCAATAATATTTGCGATATCAGCCTGCGATTCGCTAATACGTTGGATTAAGCGGGACCGTTGAATTATATTTTGGTGAATAAAAGGCGCCAGGAGTTTTTGCGATACCAGATGAAGTTTCTCCTTCATTACTTAACCTGCCTCCATCTTTAAAAACTGGATTTTCCAAAAATATCTCCTCAATAATTAGGGTTTTTAATTTAATCATCAAGATTTATTTTCATATAACTTTTCATTATATTCATAATTTTATCATAAATTCCGGTAAAACCTGTTGAATATTAATACTACTTTAAAAGGTGTAACAAATGCCGGTTGAAAGTCGGGCACATTGATCAAACGCCTTCCTTCCGTTGAAATTTTAGCCGGGTACATATGCAGAAGCAGACCGGGCAGAAGTTTTTATTACTTGAGGCGTGGAAACAAAAACCCGCCTGAGTTTAAAAGAAAAAGGCCTGTTTTAGCCGTCCGGTTTACTCAACCTGGTTCGACAATTATAATGAAAGGTAGTGAATCAGATTTAAAGACATTCCCTAATACTGAAGGACTGCCATGGACAATCTTACCCACGCCCTGATTGGAGTGACCGCGGGCAGGGCTGCGGCGGGAACCGTGCGGCGGGAACCGGTTTGGTGGGCTTTCCTGCTGGGGTCCGAGCTGCCTGATATCGACGCGCTCTACGCTTTGCAGGGCAGGTCGGGCTACCTGCTGAACCACAGGGGATGGACACATTCGCTTCCCGGACTTCTCCTGCTTTCTGCCGCGGCGGCGCTGCTGATATTCTCGCTTGGCCGGGGCGGCGCAAAATACAAAAGTATCATGATGTATACACTGTCGGCGGCGTTGATTCACGTGCTCATCGACGTTTTGACTTCGTGGGGGACGTGCCTGTTCAAACCTTTTTACGCGGGCTGGCTTTCGCTGGACGTTTTACCCATGGTCGACCCCTTCATCTTGCTGGTGCTGTTTGCGGGCTTGCTGGCCGGGAGGCGCCGCCTGCCGGAAAAGCGGGCGGCCAAACTGGCGCTGGCTGCCGTCGCAATCTTTATCGCCGCAAGGGGGGGCCTGCATCTCGCGGCGCTCAATACTGTTGCTCACGACGGCAGGCTGCTGGCCATGCCCACTATGAACCCCTTGAAATGGAGGGTGGTTGCCGAGCAATCATGGGGTTTTGAGACCGGGAACCTCGATTTGCTAGGGATGCGTCTGGTCAAGACTGCGGAGATAAATACCGGCGGCTTCTCCGCCGCCGGCGATCTTACGCTTGATCCGGACCTGGATAAGGCGCTGGGTTTTTTCCGGGTTCCCGTTTTCACGATAGTGGAAAGGGAGGAAAAAAAGTTGTTGGTGGTGAAGGATATCTCCTTTGAGAGGGGAATCAGGGAAGTGATCTTTGAAGCAAAGGGACCGGCCGCCCCGGGTACGTGGTACAAGGCCGTAAGGAAGTAGCTACCGGCGTTTGCGGCTTCTGCCGCCGAAGCTTCCGTCGAACAGTTCGAGCTGGCGGGCATGCAGCGGGTATTTTTTCGAGTAGGGGGTGCTGTCGTTTTTCCTGGAAAGGGCCACCGCGGCCTTGAAATCCAGCATCATCCGGGTGCACACGTAGGAGAGCAGGTACCGGCCCCGGGCAAGCTCCCCGCCCTGGTGGAAGAAAAACTGTGCGGCCTTGACACCGCTTTTCCGGTAGTGGTAGTATGTGGCTGCCAGCCGCATCTCCCTCATGCTCCTGAATTCGGCTATTATATCGGGGGCTTCGCTGTAAGCCGCCCAGAAGCCGCCGCCGATGTACCAGAGGTCGTTTTTCATTTTCTCCTCTTCAACGCCTGCCCGGTTTTTTAATATACTTCTGGAAAGGCTTTAAATTTCCTTCTCCGTGCGTTTTTTCAAATCTGAAGGTGTTGAAATTACCCTGTTTTACTCGTCCATGTTTTCGAATACAATTGACACAGGTGATTAAGACTCCTTACCATAATGCAGCGATCGGGGTGTTCATATGCAAGGTCCGGATCCCATCGGTTTTTTCGACTCGGGTGTGGGAGGGCTTTCGGTCATGAGAGAAGTCCGTTCCCTCCTTCCGTCGGAAAACTTCATTTATTACGCCGACTCGGCCTACTGCCCCTACGGGGCCAAACCCCCGGAAGTGATCCGAGCCCGGGCGTTTGCCATTTGTGATTTTTTGCTGTCAAGAGGGGCGAAGATGATTGTCATTGCCTGCAATACCACTTCGATAACAGCTCTTGACGATGTCCGCAAGCGTTTCCGCGTTCCCGTGGTGGGGACCGAACCAGCCGTCAAGCCGGCTGCCGCGGTAACGCGCAACGGAAAGGTCGGGGTACTGGCGACCATGGTCACTCTTTCGGGCGAACGGTTCAATACTCTGGTAGACCGGTACGGGTGCGGGGTGCAGGTATACACCCAACCCTGTCCGGGGCTGGTGGAACTGGTCGAGTCGGGAGGCTTTCAAAAACCCGAGGCGGAGGAAATGCTGGGCAGGTATCTTGAGCCGCTGCTGGCCAGGGGGGTGGACACCATTGTGCTTGGCTGCACGCATTATCCCTTCCTCCGTCCCCTGGTGGAAAAAATGGTGGGGAAAGACGTGGCGGTTATAGACACCGGTAAGGCCGTCGCCCGGCAGGTTGCCCGTGTGCTCAAAGAGCACGGCCTTTTGAACGCGGGACAGGAGGCGGGATGGGAACTCTTCTACACAAGCGCCGGACCCGCCGAGGTTGAGCCGGTGGTGCGGCTTCTTTGGGGCAGGCCGGACCTCGCGGTGGAACGGGTGAAGGTGTAGATAAAGCCCGCTGAAGCAGGCCTCAATGCTTCAGGATGATGTCGCGCTCCGCTACCAGGGCGTACATGTTCATGTGCTGGACGAGGTAGTAGTTGTACTGGTCGCCGGGGATGATCTCGATGATCTTTCCTTTGAACCTGCTGCCGTCAGGCAGGAAAACCGTTACCCTGTCGCCGGTTTTGTATTTTGTACGGACCAAGGCGACACCTCCGGAATATGGCGTATAGGTTTATATTAACATATTTATCGTGCGGGCGGGTTGTTCAATTGTTTTGCAGTGGCGAGTGGGGGGAAGACCCCGGCGGCATATCCTGCCGGTAATTTTTTTTGCTAATAAGATTTATTTACAATTTCAAGCCGGTTAAAGTAAAATAGGTCTAAGACCTGCACAATCAGGCAAAATAGTAAAAGGGGAATAACCAGACCGCAAAATGGGCAACGACAGACTAAAAAGGTTTGTCCTGGCTGTTTCGGGACTTTTTACAGTTTTATTGACTATGACTTTGATTCTTCACTTTTCCTGGGCGGAACCGGATAAAAACGTCCAGGTGGGCATCCTGGCGGGCGAGCCGGGCAATGAGCAGTATAAGCTGGTGCTGGCGGCTTACGAACAGGTGTTGAACGAGGAAGGCTTTCCCTGCAAAGTGCTCACGGCGAACGACATCCAGGTATACGGGGCGGCCGGCATAAAGGACCGCTTCGAAGCGCTGATCGTGCCGGAGCACATGAATTCCGCCATGTCCGCGGAAAACGCCGGAATCATCAGTTCATACGTCCGGGATTACGGCGGATTTGTGCTGCTGGCCTTCGATCCGGCCACCAAAGCCGGTGACGGAAGCTTCCGCCAGACGCCCCTGCTGGCGGAACTGGCCGGGGTCAGGTACGGCCTGCCGCTTTCCGAAGGCCGGGACCACGCTTACAAAGGTTACTGGTACTTTGATTCACCGGAAAAGAGCCGGGAATGGGGAATCACTCCCGGCAAACTGAGCGGCGACAATGCGGTGAGCGCTTACTCTTACGGAAAGCTCAAATTTGAGCATACCAGGACCGAAAACGTCGATGCCGCGGTGGTTGCCTTCGACCAGACCGAATGGGGACTGGTGCCGGTGATAACCGAGAAACGCTACGGCAGTGGCGGCGCGGCTGTTTACGTCAACATGCCCCTGGGAAGGTACAAGCTCAGGTCCGACGATCTCACTCCCCGGTCGGTTGTCAGAACCTTTCTGATTCAAAAGGCAAAGGTGCCGCGCCTGGTCAACAGCCCCGGCGGAGCCGGGGGCGTTGTCTTCAACATGCACGTTTGCAGCGGAGCTTATACGCGGGCTTTGATGGTGATGATGATGCAGGGGCTTTTCAAAAAAGAGCTGCCCTTTTCCATTCACATAACCGCCGGTCCGGACACGTACAAACTGGGCGACGGAATGGGTTTTTTCGCCGAAAGCAAGGTCAGGGGCCGGCCGCTTCTGGAAATGCTTCAGGAATTCGGGGAGATCGGCTCGCACGGGGGATGGGCGCATAATTTCTTTGCCTACAACATGAAGTACCTGCCGGAGAAAAAAGTGTTCGAACTGCTGGACCTGAACAGCGAAGCCCTTGAGGCGGTGACCGGCAGGAAAGTGGTGGAGTACAGTTCGCCTGCCGGTGAACATCCCTTCTGGATGAACAGGCATCTGGAAGAAATGGGCGTAAAAGCGTATTACTACGCCGGCGACAGCGGATCGAGCCCCACCCGCCCGCGTTTGGAGAAAGAATACGCGGGCGACAAAATGTGGGCGTTCCCCATAACCCCGTACCGGGAATTTGCCGCCCTGGAAGAGATGGAGAGGGGCAAAGTGCCGCTCGAACACGTCAGGCAGTGGTATGAAGAATTGATTGATTTCGCGGCGCGGGAAAGGTCGATCAGAATGGTTTACAGCCATCCCATAGATACCCGCTTCGGTCTGGAGGCCTATCGCGCCTTCGAAGAAAAGGCGCTTTCCGAGCAGGAAAAGGACAGGCTCAGGATTGCGCCGATGAGCGAGTTTGCGGATTTCCTCGACCGCCGGTCGAAAACCGCCTTTCAAATAAAAAGGCAGGGAACGGACGAGTACACCATAGATCTCGAAAACCCCGAGGGTCTCAAAGATATTACGGTGGCCGTCTATGTGGGAGGGGAAGGCGAACACGTCGTTCTGGGCGGGAACGTAAAGACGGTTCAGGAAGACGGCTGGCTGTACATCAGTGTTTCTTCGAACCTTCAGAAAAAGCATATTAAAGTGCGCCGGTTTTAAAGAGACCGCCGTGCCAGTCCGGGGCGCCCGGCGGCAAAACTACTTTTTGGGTGATGATGGTGAGTCTGAACTGCGGCCTGATCGGACTGCCGATGGTGGGCAAGACGACTTTTTTCAACCTGCTTACGGGAGCCGGGGCGGAGACCTCGGATTTCTTCACGGGCAAAACGGAAACCAATGTCGGGACGGCTGCCGTTCCCGATCCGAGGCTTGAATTTCTGGGCAGGATGTACAAACCCCGTGAAATCATCCGGGCGAGGATAAGGTTCAGCGATGTTCCCGGTCTGGTGCGGGGGGCAAGCGAGGGCAAAGGGGTGGGCAATCAGTTTTTAAACGCGATCAGGAACGTCGATATGCTGGCTCATGTGGTAAGAACCTTTGAAAACGAAGATATTCCCCATGTCGACGGCGAAATCGATCCCGTCCGGGACATTGAAACCGTAAATATGGAAATTCTCTTTGCCGATATGGAAGTGATTGAGAAGAGGATAGAGCGGATAAAGAGCGGTAAAAAAATAAAAAAAGAAAACCTGGCGGAGCTCGAGGTGCTGGGAAAATGCATGAAAGCCCTTGAGGACGAAATGCCGATCAGCAGGCTGGACCTGCCGGAAGAGGAGAAGGAACTGCTGAAAAATTTCAGCTTTTTGACGGAAAAACCGATGATACTGGTGGTCAACACCGACGAGAAGCAGTTCAGGACAAGAACTTATCCGGGAAAGGACAGGCTGAATACTTATGCGGCGGCACGCGGGCTGCCCGTGCTGGAGATTTCCGGGAAGACCGAGGTGGAGATCAGCCAGTTTCCCGATGAGGACAGGAAGCTGTTTCTGGCCGACCTGGGCGTCGACCAGAGCGGCATCGACCGGCTGGTCAGGGCCGCATACGATTACCTCGGCCTGATCTCGTTTTTTACCGTCGGCGATGACGAAGTCAGGGCCTGGACGATAAAAAAAGGAACCGAAGTGAGGAATGCGGCCGGCAAAGTTCATTCGGACATGGAAAGGGGTTTTATCAGGGCGGAAGTGGTTAAATTCGGGGACCTGGAAAGCCTGGGCAGTATGGCGAAGGTCAAGGAGAAAGGGCTGTTTCGCCTCGAAGGGAAGGGTTATATTGTTGAGGACGGGGACATCATAAAGTTCAGATTCAACGTGTGATAAAAGGGGGATCCTGGTGAGTAAGGCATCCTACCTGGATCTGCCTGCCGGTGAACTGGAGAAAAGGGCTGAGATTGCGTTTTCACGGCTGGCGGATTGCACGGTTTGCGCACACGAGTGCCGCGTCAACCGTCTGAAGGGAGAACTGGGAGTGTGCCGGGGCGGCAGGTACGCCGCCGTTGACAGCTACGGCCCGCATTTCGGAGAGGAGGCTCCGCTGGTCGGAACCGGGGGTTCGGGAACCATCTTTTTTGCTTTTTGCAATCTCAAGTGCCTGTTCTGTCAGAACTATGACATAAGCCAGAGGGGAGAAGGTGACGAGGTTTCCGGCCGGAAGCTGGCGGGAATGATGCTCGACCTGCAGAAAAGCGGCTGCCACAATGTAAACCTGGTGTCTCCCAGCCATTTCGTCCCCCAGTTCGTCAAGGCGCTGGCGGCGGCCCGCGGGCAGGGGCTGAAGATTCCGGTGGTGTACAACACGGGGGGCTACGATTCCCTCGAAACCCTGGATCTGCTGGACGGCATCGTGGACATTTATATGCCGGACATTAAATTCGGGGACGATGAAACGGGGAAAAAATATACGGGTGCGGACCGCTACTTTACTGTAGCCAGGCAGGCGGTGAAGAAAATGCACGAGCAGGTGGGCGATCTGGTGTTGGACGAACGGGGGGTGGCCGTCCGGGGGCTGCTGGTTAGGCATCTGGTTCTTCCCGAAAATCTCGCCCGGACCGGACAGGTTATGGAATTCCTGGCTGAAGATATATCCGTCAACACTTTTGTCAATATCATGGATCAGTATTACCCGGCTTTTAAGGCCTTCAGGCACCCCGAGCTGAACAGGCGGATCACCGGGGAGGAATACCGCCGTGCGGTGGAGGCGGCCGAGAAGGCCGGCCTGAAGAGGATTTACACGCGATGAGCGGTTGAATAAAGTTTTTGAAGGAGATGAGTTCAATGAAAGAGACGATGCTGACGGTGGCGGGGTTGATGGAGCTTTCGGCCCGCACCGCTCCGAAATCAGCGGGCCAGGATTTCATCAAGACAAAGATTATTTGCGGAGAAGATTTGAAGAAATTGGCCGACGCGATGGAACAATACGGGAAGGAAAAAGGCGCCCCGAATTTCGACCGGGACGGGGACAACGTCCGGAATTCGGACGCGCTTCTCCTGGTCTCCCTGGCCGGCCACAAACCGCTGGGTCTTAACTGCGGCGCCTGCGGCTATAGCCTGTGTTCCGAACTCAAACCCCGGGAAGGGCCCGAGTTTGCCGGCCCCCTGTGCGCCTGGCGCGTTCTGGATCTGGGAATAGCCCTGGGTTCGGCGGCGAAGACCGCCGGCATACTCAACGCCGACAACCGCATAATGTACCGGCCCGGCGTTGTCGCAAGGAAAATTGGCATGATCGACGGGGAGCTTGTCGTGGGGATACCCATTTCGGCTACAGGCAAAAGCATATACTTCGACCGGGTTGCAAAAAAATAAGGAAAATTCCCTGGGGGTTACACAATCCTGAGACAGCAGAGAAAACTGGACCACTTGAATTATGCCCTTAAAGCCGGGAAGCCCGGAATTCCAAGCGGTTTTGAAGATGTGCGCCTTGTTCACAACTCCCTGCCCGGGTTGAAACTGGACGAGGCGGACACGTCGTGCGTTTTTTTGGGCAAGAAGCTGAACGCCCCGCTTTTAATAAATGCCATGACCGGCGGACATCCGGAGGTTAAAAAAATAAACAGGGCCTTCGCCGGCGCGGCCCGCGATTTCGGGATAGCAATGGCGGTCGGTTCGCAGATGGCCGGCCTTGAAGATCACCGCCTGCGCGACACCTACGCGGTTGTCAGGGAGGAGAATCCCGACGGCGTGATTCTGGCTAATGTGAGCGCGGGTCTTCCTTTTGACTGGGCAGCCGCGGCGGTAGAGATGGTTTCGGCCGACGGCCTTCAGCTATACCTCAACGTTCCACAGGAACTGGTGATGCCCGAAGGGGACAGGGACTTCACGGGAGTTGTCGAAAATATCCGGCACGTTGTTTCTTCGCTTGAAGTCCCGGTAATAGTGAAAGAGGTCGGGTTCGGAATCTCCAGGGAAACCGCCGCCGCCGTTTATGATGCGGGAGTCAGGCACATTGACGTGGGCGGACAGGGAGGCACGAATTTTGTCGCCGTCGAACAATGGCGCACCGGCAGAACTGCCGGAAGCGCCATGGTGAACTGGGGCATCCCCACTGCGGCCAGCCTCCTCGAAGTTTTGAGCCTGAATCTGCCGGTCTTTGCCATCGCCAGCGGGGGGCTGAACAACGGCGTGGACGCGGCCAAGGCGCTTTCCCTGGGAGCGGGAATGGCCGGAATGGCCGGCTGTCTGCTCAGGGCCATGCTGGAAGGGTCCGAGGAGATACTGCGCAACCTCATCGAAAACATCGTGAAGGAACTGCGTCTGGCCATGCTGCTTACCGGCGCCTCCAACCTCGAACAGCTGAAGAGCAAACCGGTGCTGATCACCGGCCGGACAGCCGAGTGGGCGGAGAGGAGAGGGATAGACGTCAACTGCTATGCGAGGAGATAATCTTTTAATATTTGAAGGAAAACAGTTTTTTGTGTAATATTAATATAAGTACATAAGGAAATATCTGCCCGACAGGTGCCCGCAAGGGAGAATAGGGAATCAGGTGCAAGGCCTGAGCGGTCCCGCCACTGTAAAACGGAGCACTGCCGCATGTGCTGCCACTGTCCGGGGCGTTCGGTTTTGACGGTGTGCCGCTTTTCACAGCGTCAGGCTGATGGAGCGTGTCCACGGCCGTACCGGATGCGGACGGGAAGGCGCGGCAGGGCAATGAACGTAAGCCAGGAGACCTGCCTGTCGGAAAAATCACCCGCGGAGAAGGGGTGTACCGGTGGATGATGGTAAAATCCACGGCTCAAGAGGGCTGTGGATTTTATTTTTTTAAAAAATAAATAACACGGGGAGGGTAAATTATGTTGCTGGAAAAAACGATAGGAGCAATCGGTGACTTGAACCAGGACGCCATGCAGGAGGCCCGGAACCGGCTGGACAGCCTGATCAAGCCTCCGGGAAGCCTCGGGATTCTCGAGGAAATGGCGGTGCGCCTGGCGGGGATTACCGGGAATCCGAGGCCGGTAGTGAGAGGCAAGTCGGTGATCGTTATGGCCGGCGATCACGGAGTGGTTGAGGAGGGTGTAAGCGTGGCCCCCCGGGAGATAACCGCCCAAATGCTGCCCGCCTTTCTTGCCGGGACCGCCGGTATCGGCGTGCTGGCCAAACATGCCGGGGCGAAAGTTGTCGTTGTGGATGTGGGGGTGGCCGTTCCGGTTGATTTCCCGGGTGTTTTGCAGCGCAAGGTGAAGGCGGGTACCGGCAACATCGCCGCCGGCCCGGCCATGTCGAGGGAGGAGGCTGTCAAGGCAATAGAAGTGGGAATAGAGGTTGCCGGGGAAGAAATAGATCTGGGCGCCACCCTGCTGGCCACCGGGGACATGGGAATAGGCAATACGACGCCGAGCAGCGTCATTCTGGCGGCAATCGGCGGCTTTACGGCGGAAGAGGTGGCGGGCAGGGGAACGCTGATCAACGACCGGGTGATGAAGCTGAAAATTGGCGCCATAAAGCGCGCCCTTGAGATAAACCGGCCCGATCCCCAGGACGGCCTGGATGTCCTGTCGAAGGTGGGCGGTCTCGAAATTGCGGCGCTGGCCGGTGTAATTCTGGGCGCGGCGGCAAGACGGGTGCCGGTTCTGATTGACGGTTTCATCACTTCCGCGGCCGCCCTGATTGCCTTCAAGCTCCAGCCCAAAGCGCGCGATTACATGATTGCCTCCCACCTCTCCGGTGAGCAGGGGCACCGCCTGATGCTGGAGCTATTGGGCCTGACCCCGGTTATTCACCTGAATATGCGCCTCGGTGAAGGTACTGGTGCGGTCCTGACCATGCACCTGGTCGAAGCCGCCACCAAAGTTATCAGAGAAATGGCCTCTTTCGGCGAGGCGGGAGTGTCGAACCTAGACGAGGATAAAATCTTGAAATAACAGTCAGCCGGCTATTCTACAGGGAAAAGCGCCTCCAGGAGCCGGATGCGAGGCCCGTATGTCCGGTTCTGTGAGAGTGATAACGCCGCAGCAAAATTACTGCGGCGCTACCCTGCTCGATTGAAAAGGAAACATTTGAATTAGCTAAACTGCTCAACCGGCTGACTAGCGAAGCTTCTCGAAGCGGTCTTTGAGGCGCTTGCTGACATCGGGCATGGTGGTGTACTCCATCTCTTCGAGGTGCAGGCGGTGAGGTTCAAACGGACCCATGCTGCGCATATAGGAGGCGATCTCATTGGCTTTTTGCCGGGCCAGGTCGTAGGACGGGTCGGCGAAAAAGTCCTGCGGCCCGACCAGCTTGCCTTCGCAGAGCTGAAAACCGAGAGCGGCCACCCTGGGCGGTCCGTCGAATCTGGTGGGATTGGACTGGGCCACGGAAACCGGCATGAGCGGTCCGCTGTGGGAACCCCTCATCCAGCCCGATACCAGGTGGGGGTTGGAGAACGGCTCCAAAGCCTCGCCTACAGCGGGAAAACCGCTCTGACAGCGCACGATCAGCACCGGGTCGTCTTTGCCCACGTAGCGGCCGGCCATCAGGTTAAGACGCTGGGTGCTTGAAGTGGCGGCAATCTCATTGGTGCCCTTTTGAAAAACAGATTTTACCGAATAGCGGCCGGGCGCCCCGATAAACACCAGCATATCGTAAAGCTCCTCGGGGCAGGAGAAAGTGACCTTTTTGTTTTCAAGCAGATCACGGATTTCGAACAAAAAGCCGTCGTGCATTTTCGGATCGATTACCAGGCCGATGGTGTTGAAAGGATCGGCGAACATCTTGTAAAGCGGGAGATTCCATGCGCCCGGCTCGGTTTTGTCGGCCATAAAAACGATCACAGGCTCGCTGGCCCGCTCCACAAATTCCATTTCCGCCACGCCCGGACCGAGGCCCTTGATGTTTCCGGAAAACGCGTCGGCCAGCAAATCCTGACCGGCTCCGTAAAGTTTTAATTTTTTGGCTATTCTGGTGCAGGAAGAGAAGGTTTCCCAGGCCAGTTGGTGCACTTCGCCGTTGTCAATGCCGCACTCGTGTGTCATTATCAGGTTGACGTCGTCGCCCACGTGAGTAACGTGGAAATCTATGAGAAGCGGACTGCCGGCCAGAATTCCCCTGGCGGTTTCGAGCAGTTCCGGGTGGACGCTGGAGTGGCCGACGAAACCACCGATGTCTGCTTTAATAACCGAGAGGGTTATTTTTTTGCCCATGACTATCCTCCTTGAAATTTTTTTGGTGTTATAATATTCTATACTGTGTTGCATTTCCCTCCATATTCACTTAAAATTTTTTCTTATATAAAAATAAATGATGTCATATTTGAAGATAAGGACAAATTGAGCCATACTAAATAAAGATAAATGGTAATATTAAGCAGCCAAAGAAAAGAGTTCTTATGGATTATATTCCAGGAAGCTTTTCAATATGAGCGGAAGTAAAAAATTGAACGCGGGAGTGTACGGGACCTCCGCAAGATCTTAAAATAAACAGAAGAGAGACTGCCAAAAATCAGGAAAAATCTAGCGGCGGAGGTGCTCTGTGAAGAGGGATTTTTACAAACTGGGGGGATTCGTTTATCAGGTTATTGCCGAGCCGGAAAACGGCGGCTGGGTCGGCAGGTGGTTTTGCCCGTTGTGCGGGCAGAGCGGCGAGACCGTCAATAAATACTCTTCGGAATGCGAAGCCGTATTTTCGGCCAGGGATGAGGCTGGAGAACATTACAACCGCCTGCATGCCGTCGGATAGGTGAAAAAACCGTCTGTGTCCTGGCGCGCTTTAACGGGGGAGTTGAACGGAGGAAGGAAAATTGTAAAAAGCCGACGAATGTATAGGTGAGTTTGCATTCCGGACGAAAGGAACTGTAGCCATTGGAAAAGCCTAACGTTGCCGACTACGGTTTGACGGAGAAAGAAATTGAAAAACTGAAAAAGAGGGATGCCGACGCCAAAAAAGCATTATTCATCGTTACGGTTGTGGTGACTGCGGCATACTCGGTGTGCCAGGCCGTGAACGACACGGACAGTGTAAGGCTGGTTCTCTACACGGTTCCCTTTTACGGATTTCTGGGCATGGTCGGCGGCGCCATGCTGGGCGCCGTCATGATTGCGGTTTATTCTTCGCTGGCCGATCTGTTCCACCCCGGTTTTGCCAGGTTGAAGAAGTATGAAGAAGCCAAAACCAGGTACGAAGAGCCGCTGATCAGGCAGAAGATCGATTTCTGGCGCGGTTTGACCGGCGGGGAAGCCGTACGCGAGTTGGCCGGGCTGTTTGAAAAAAGCGGGTACAGGGTTGCCGGCAATTCTCCGGCGGATAATAAAGGGGCCGACCTGTTTCTTGAGAAGGAAGGCAGGACCAGTATTGTAAAGTGCGCGGTCCGTGAAAAACCGGTGGAATCCGGCACGGCCGCGGAACTGTACGGCACTCTCGTCAATTCCGGGGCGGATGAAGCGATCCTCGTTTCTCTTTCCGGCTTTACCCGCGGGGCCAGAAGATATGCACGGGGCAAGCCGGTGACGCTGATGGATTTGCCGGACGTTATCCTGATGCAGGAGGGGTTGAGCGCCGGGGGTCGGGACTGAGGCGCCGACAACACCAAAGACGGCGGCACCGTTTTTGCGCCGCCGTTATTATTAGTCCCAGAACGCCCCGAAGACCATGCCCGCGGCCGCGGACAGTCCGATTACGAGAGAAACAAATGCAACCGTCTTTTTGGTTCCCAGAATCTGCCGGATAACGATCATGCTCGGCAGGCTCAGCGCCGGCCCCGCAAGGAGAAGGGCGAGCGCAGGGCCTTTGCCCATCCCGCTGCCCAGCAGGCCTTGCAGGATGGGCACTTCGGTAAGGGTGGCGAAGTACATGAAGGCGCCCGCGATGGAGGCGATCAGGTTGGCGCCAAGCGAGTTGCCGCCAACCAGTGCAGAAATGTATTTCGCCGGGATAATCCCGTTGTCGACGTCCGGCCTGCCCATCAAGAAACCGGATACCAGCACGCCTCCCAGGAGCAGGGGGAAGATCTGCTTGACAAATCCCCAGGTCGATTCTATCCAGTCCAGCATTTCTTTTTTATCGAACCAGAGCTTTAATATAACTGCCAGGATCGTCAGGAAAACTGCGGTGAGGTGCCAGTGAATCCGGTATACGGCGTTGAACAGGCCCACCGGCTGCGGCGGCTTGCCCCAGGCCGCGAAGATGAGGATAAAGACCATCGTGGCGAAATAAGCCGTGTACTGCCACAAGGCCCGCCTATCCTCCGGAGGTGACGGCAGATTCAGCGCTGCCGCTTCTTTTTCTCTTTCTTCTTTTATAAAGAGCAGGTGCATTAAGAGCCCTATGATTATAGAGAAAGATACGGCTCCGACTGCCCGCGCCACGCCAAGTTCAAAACCCAGCACGCGGGCGGTGAGAATGATGGCGAGAACATTGATGGCCGGGCCTGAGTATAAAAAGGCTACGGCCGGCCCGATGCCCGCGCCGCGCTTGTAGATCCCGGCAAAGAGCGGCAGGACCGTGCAGGAGCATACTGCAAGGACAGTGCCCGACACTGAGGCTACGCTGTAAGAGAGAAGTTTGTTGGCCCCGGCCCCGAAATATTTCAACACCGACGCCTGCGACACGAAGACCGCAATGGCCCCGGCGATAAAGAAAGCCGGCACCAGGCAGGTCAGCACGTGCTTCTGGGCATAGTCCTGGAGCATGTAGAAGGCTTCCAGTATGGCCGACTGCACCCGCGGGTTTTGAAGCGGCAGAAAAAAGGCCAAGAGGAATATAACCAGCATTATCAATAATTTGTCGCGTTCTTTCATGAAAAAGACCTCTTTCTATGGCGGCATACAAGCGGCCTTTGGTTTTAGTGTCCGGATTTTACTTCAGCCGCCTTTTAATTTCGTCGCAGACCTTAGCAATATCTTCCTCATGCAGGTATTATTTTTTAAGATGATTAATTTAAATCTCATGTTGGATATATTTCTTTATGTCTTCCTTCCCTGGCACTTTTCCGGTAACTTTGACCTTACCGTTGATCATCAGGCCGGGTGTCAGCATTACGCCGGCTTCAATAATCTCATCCAGCTTTTCTACCTTTTTTACGTCGGCGTTTATGCCCATTTCCTCGACCGTTTCGGTTACCGCCTTGTACAGGGCTTTACATTTAGGACAACCTGGCCCCAGGATTTTAATTTCCAAAAAATCACCCCCTTTTACGTTAATTAACTATATTATAATATTGTAATTTATTAAAATATAACCCGGGACTTGTGATATTGTCAAGTAATTCACGGTTTTATTTTTATATATTTTTTTGTCGTCGTATTACGATTCCTCCACAAGGTCGGGTTCAAAAGATAATAAAGAGTTTAGAATATAAAGCCGGTTAACTTGCAATTGATGTTTATTATATTATAAACTAATAATATAAGAATTTTATTTGTCCGGAGGTGACGAAGTTGTTGGAAGAACGGGCCGATTTATTAAAAGCCATTGCGCACCCTTCAAGGCTGTCCATTCTGGAATCCCTGAGGGGAGGTGAGAAATGCGTCTGCAAGATTATAGAAGAGGTTGGGCTCGAACAGTCAAATACTTCGCAGCATCTCAACATATTAAAAAAAAGCGGCGTCCTCGGCAGCAGAAAAGAGGGTCCCAGAGTAATATACTGGGTAAACTACCCGGAGATTTTCGAGTTAATTAAAATAACAGATACAATTCTAATGAACAGGGCGGAAAAGTTATCAAAAATAGTGACGGCAAGGGGCTGACTTGCCTCCTTGCTGACCGGGAAACAGCCTGGCAAGTGGTGTTATAAAAAATTACAAAGACTTATTGACAATCCATAAGTATGGAGATATAATGCATAGACAGGATATGCATATGGCTGTAACATACAGTAGAGGAGGTGGCGCGCATCAGATATGAATCTCAAGAATACTGGGCAGGCTTGATTAAAATGAGCCTTTCCCGTTTTTTTATCCTTTGCGTATTATACCAGCAACCTTTACATGGTTATGAAATCACCAAGCGGGTAGAGGCCATAACAAGCGGCTGTTGCGCACCTACGGAAGGAAGTTTGTACCCGGTATTAAAAGAATTTACGGAAGCCGGGCTGGTAAGCGTTGTTACCCAGGTGGTTTCCGGTCGCGAGAGGAAGGTTTATACGTTGACTTCTCTTGGGGAGCAAGCCTACAAGGTGGCTTCGGCTGCCTGGGGAGATGTGGCTGAGTATATTTTAAAAGCTATAGAAAGAAATAAGCGCAGCTAACCATAGGTGGTAAAAAGAAGGTTATTAAAAAAACTTGAGGTTGTTGAAAAAGTACCTTGAGGTTGAAACGCTCGCTCAAATGCTTCGCGTCGGGTGAACCTGGGGCTCGTTTCGGTCGAATCGGACCGCCTTTAACTCATATCCTGTTGCGGTTCAGGCTTTCGCGGACATCCTTGTCCGCCATCCAATATCGCATCCTCACTTCGCCCGGTTCACTTACCCGGCACTCAGGTTGTAATAGTGCCTTGCCGAAAGGCAATGTGCTATTAAGTATTGCAGGACTGGACTGATGCGTTTTTTCACTGAGTGCCGGTCAATATCGCCAGCTTCCTTCAACCTCAAGGTCCCGGACAGTTTGTCAACAGTCTGAGGTTATTGGAAATATAACCTTTTTTAAAAGCTATATATGTTTTCCATATATGCATAGGTGCATTATATGATCTAGGGGGGATTTATTTGTTAGGCCAACTTAATAACCTTCACACCGCATTCAAATTCTTCATCCAGATCTCACTGGAGTTGGTTATCTTGTTTATCGGCATCACCTTTCTGGTCAGCCTTATTCTGCAATACGTTTCACAAGAAAAGGTCCAGAAGGTACTCGCCGGCAAGCGCCTTGGCCTGGGGAACCTGATTGGCGCTGCCGTCGGAGGAGTAACGCCCTTCTGTTCCTGCTCGGCAGTGCCGATGCTGATGGGACTGCTCGAACTGGGAATACCTTTTGGAGTAGCCATGTCTTTCCTAATAGCTTCTCCGCTCGGCGTGTTTAATCCCGTAGTGCTGTCCCTTTTCGGCACTCTTCTCGGTTCGCGCGTGCTGTTGCTGTATATCGTTACAACCTTCGTTGCCGCCGTTTTGGCCGGGATTGTTCTCGAAGCGTTGGGGCTGGGTAAATATGTGAAGAAGGTCCGTCTAATCAGTTCGTGCTGCTCTTCCGGTGATGCGGCAGTGACCGGCAACGGCGGGAACCTTTTTAAGGACCGTTTGACGGTAGCCGCGCGAAACGCGGTCGGCCTCTTCCGCCAAATGGTGCCTTATCTTCTAATCGGGGTGGCGATTGGCGCCTTCATATACGGGTTTGTACCGGAAAATTTCCTTGTCCGCGTCGCAGGTCCCGATAATCCACTAGCCATACCGGTTGCCGCGGCTATCGGCGTGCCCATGTACGTCCGCACCGAAACCATGATACCTGTCGGCTTTGCCATGATCAAAAAGGGGGTGGGTGTTGGCGCCATCATGGCTTTAACCATCGGTGGAGCTGGCGCAAGCATTCCCGAACTTAGTATGCTGGCGGGGATTTTTAAAAGAAATCTTTGGATCGCTTATATTTTGACGATGTTTAGTATAGCAACCTTGATTGGGTACCTTTTTAACTATCTTGTCATGATGTAGATAGCCCTAATTGAAGATCAAGGAGAGGAGGTGCTGCCCGTGGGCGAAAAGAAAAAAGAGGAAAAGAATAAAAAGCGGTTCCTGGGAAACTTGTTTAAAAACAGGACCGGCGGCTGCTGCGACGTGAAATTTGTGCCTATCGAAGAAGATCAGCAGAAAAATTCCGGCCAGGAAAAAAGAAAGAAATAATTTTTGACCGTAGCAAAACAGTAGAAAAAGCAATTAATGCCCTGTGCCCTGTGTCAGCCAATTATTGAATAAAGGGCGGCAGTGAGCCTGCAAATGTTTTGCGGGGTCTCACCGCCGCCCGAAAATTCAACCGCTTGTTTTACCCGGCAGTCCTGTCTTCTGGACCAAGTGTCCGGAACAAAAGGACTTCTTCCCCCGGCGGCCCGTTTCATGGCTGCCGGCCGTTGAACAACCTTCCGGGGGCTTGCATTCTTGCTGCTCCTAATCCGGGAGGCTTACGACCTTTCAAGCAAACCTTTTTTCATGTCCTCTTTGGCCTGCTCTCTGATTTTATACCTCATCTTCTTGCCTGTGGAGGTATAAGGCAGTTCCTCCACAAAACGGTAATAGCGGGGATTTTTGTACCTCGACAGCATGTAGTGCTTCCGGCAGTATTCTTCAAGCTCTTTGGCTGTAAGGGAGGGATCTTTTTTTACCACGTAGGCCGTAACAAGTTCGCCTCTCGTTTTATCAGGGACCCCGACGACAAACGCCTCCTTCACCTTCGGATGTTCGCTCATGATGCTTTCTACCTGAACAGGATGGATATTTTCCCCCAGAGATATAATCATATCGTCCTTTCTTCCCACAATCGTTACATACTCGTTTTTGTCCCATGTGCCGAGATCGCCTGTATAAAGCCAGCCCTTATAGAATACCTTCATGCTGTCTTCGGGATTGTTTACGTAACTGTAAGTGGTTTTGGCGGGAGATTTGATGATCACTTCACCGATCTCGTTGTTATCTTTGGCGACGCGTTCATCCGGCTCGGCTTTGCGATCGGGGTAAATTTTGACTACCGCCACGTCGTCGTCCGTACAAGCCCTTCCTGCGGAACCGGCCATCTGCGGTAAATCGTACGGGCGCAAAAAGGTGTTCCAGAAAGTCTCCGTTGTACCGTAGCCGTTGAAGATGTTCGGCGTCAGAACCCTGTGAAAGTTGATGCAGGCCTCGTATTCCAAAGGAGCGCCCATGGTTACGATTCCCTTTAACTTGCTTAAATCCCTGGGCTTTTTCATCTGCAGATCGTACAGCAGCTTCAGCATCGGCGGCGCGCCGATTAAAAAAGTAACGCCGTATTTTTCTGCGTATTCCAGGCATATCCTTGGACTGAACTGCCTCAAAATGACTACTTCACCCCCTGCATACAGCGTGGGGTTCGGACCGCCGGAGTGCAGGCCTCCGCGGTGGAACCAAGGACTCATGTTCATGGTTTTGTCCAGCGGCGACAGCGGGAAGTGCATGATCACGTCGTGGGCGGAAAGCACTTCGTTTATATTGTTGAGCGGTACGCCTTTGGGCATTCCTGTTGTTCCCGATGTGTAGAGCCTGGTGTTTTCGTCGTATATGTGCATTGGACGCTCGATTCCGGGATCGCTGTCAGGCATGTTTTTTGTGTATTCGTCATAACTTACCGAACCCTCGCAAGGTTCGCTCCCGCCCGGCGGCTCCACCATGACCACCCGGTCCGGCTTGTGCCGGGCCATCTCCAGCGCTTTTTGCGCCTGATCCTTTATTTCCGCGTCATAAACAAACACTTTTGGCCTGCTGTCGTCAATGATAAAAGCCGTCTCGCCGCAAGCAAGCCTGAAATTGATGGGGCAATTTATGGCGCCGATTTTTTGCGAGGCCAGGTAGATGAACACGAATTCGGCAGAATTTAAGAGCTGGTACATGACAATATCGTTTTTCGACACACCGTCTGCCAACAGCGCGTTGGCCAGCTTGTTGCATTCCCTGTTCAGCTCGGAGTAGGTCCAGGTTTTTTTGCGCAACGTGCAGGTGAGCGCCGGCCTGTCGGCAAACCGCCTTGCGTTCCGGAGAAAACCGTTTATGTAAGTGAACTCGTTCTCGAAAATGTCTTTGAACATACTGATGTCATATGTGTAAAACCGCTTGTTCATTCTTCCACCTTCGTAACTTTGTTTTACTGACTCGGGTCAGGCAAGTCATTCAAATTTTCGTATTATCAGGCAACTGTTCTGGCCGCCGAATCCGAAAGAGTTGGACATGGCCGTCCTTACCGCCGCCTGGCGGGATTTGTTGGGTACGCAGTCAAGATCACAATCGGGGTCCGGATCCTCGTAGTTGATTGTTGGGGGAACAATATTTTCTTCAATAGCCTTGATACAGGCTATAAGTTCTGTAATTCCGCCCGCTCCCATCAGATGCCCGGTCGCTCCCTTTGTCGAGCTTACCGGAATCTTTCTCAGTCGTGATCCGAAGACCGATTTTAGGGCGATAACCTCGATTTTGTCGCCCAGCGGGGTTGACGTAGCGTGAGCGTTGATGTAATCAATGTCTGAAGGCGACAAACCGGCGTTCTGCAAAGCCTTTTGCATGCATAGAATTTCGCCGCGGCCGGTTGGATCGGGCGCCGTAGTGTGATAGGCATCGCAAAAATTCGCATAGCCGATTAATTCAGCTCTCACCCGCGCCCCCCTCCGCTCGGCATGGCCAAGGGTTTCCAGGATTAAAGCGCCCGCGCCTTCGCCTAAAACAAGGCCGTCCCGCCGCCGGTCGAAAGGCCGGCAGGCTTTTTCAGGCGGGTCTTGACGGGTTGATATGGCCCTGGCTGCGTGAAGCCCGGCTATTACCAGCGGGCAGAAAACAGATTCCGCTCCGACTGCAATCACAGCGTCGGCTTCTTTTTTTTGCAAAATCATCATAGCCGCGCCTACCGCGTCCGCTCCGGACGAGCACGCGGTGCTCACCGTAAGGCAGGGCCCCCTGAACCCGTTTAGGACGGCAATCTGTGCAGCCATTTCATTGCTCAATATTTTGGGAACGAAACGGGGACTCACCCGCAAGGACCCCGTCCTGCTTATATTATCCTGTGCTCCGGCAATGGAAGCAATGGCGCCCATGGCCGTTCCGCCGACTATTCCCACGCGTTCCGTGTTGCCGGCAACTTTCCCGTCCTGAAGGGCTTCCAGGGTTGCGGCAAGGGCAAACTGCATGAAAAGATCTGTTTCCCGGATTAACTTTCTGGGCAAAAAATCTTCCGCCTTGAAATTCTTGACCTCCGCGCCGGTTTTTACCGGCAGGCCGCCGGTTTCAATCCTTGTAATGAGACTTACGCCGCTTATCCCTTTGAGCAGATTTTCCCAGTAAGCCTTCTGGCCGATGCCGACCGGTGTTACCGCTCCCATTCCTGTTATAACAATGCGCTCACTCAACACTTCATCTCCATTTCTGATGTTCCGCCGTTGTATTAATACCGTTTTTGCAAGAGTTGCGGAGAATCCCGCCTGTATCTTCAGCCGGGGGCAAGACGTCCCCGTTGCGTGCAGTTGGATAAAGCCCGGCATTGTTTCCATGTTGCGGAAATTTCAGGATTACCCCAGCGGGCGTCTGATGCCCCGGTAAACCATATTCAGCCTATATCCAGCCGGATTGTAATATAAATAACCGTACGTCGACGGGTTGTTTTTCTCTCTTTGCAGGGCGGCTTTCGGCAATCAGTCACGGTGGCACGGACAGCCCTGTTTCCCCCATAAAAAGCACCTGTTTTATCATAATAAACCCACCCGAAAATATATTCATAAATTTACATACTCAATCATTAAAAGTCAATTATACTTTTTCACTAACTTTTCTTGCTGCAGATAAACAAAATACTGATTATTTCAATACTATGCCATAAAAGGGAAATAAAAATGCCGGGCTTATTTTTGTGATAACGGCTGAGCAACGCCATTCTCATCGACAAGATAAGCGCGGTTACGGTGTTTCAATCATGCAGGGGATCGCCCGGAAGTACGGAGGTGTTTTTGATGTCGTTTCTTCCGAAGGCTCCGTCACGGCCGGAGCCGCCTTGAAAAATGCGCCGGTACGGTAACGTTGACAACAGTTGGTGCGCACTGATTTGCTTTGCAGTGGAACGGAGCGGAGCGGGGGACTGAATCCCCGCGGAAGCGTTCTTCAAGTTCAGATGCGCCTGTGAAAACGGGCTTTCCGGAACCGATCCCGGAAAGCCCGCAGACTCTTTTATTTGCTGGTCAAAATGGGATTCTCCATACTGACCATGAAATGCTGGTGGACCTAAGGGGATTCGAACCCCTGACCTCCTGAATGCGAACCAGGCGCTCTCCCGGCTGAGCTATAGGCCCTTATTGTTTTAAGCATTTCTTATATTACCACAACAGGCTGCCGGATGCAATAAACAAAAAAAGAAGACAGGCATTCGCCGGATACTGGCACGAGCGAACCTGACGGGAAATACTCCGGATTTGAGGAGGGATTTCTTATTTGAAATCGGAAAAAACCCGGCAATGTGAAATAATACAGGTAGGATTTTTCACCGGCGGCGGTGAAGTAATTCCCGAAACCGACACAGTGAGGGGCTGGCGCGGGTGCTCATATTCAACCCGTTTGACCATGTGGACAAAAAGGGCGTCAAAAAGCGGGTCGAGAAACTCAAAAAGAAGAAAAAGAACCTGACGCCCGAGGAAATCTGCCGGATTCTGATTAAGAAAAAAAGCAGGTGGTGCGCCGCCGCCGGGGCGCTTACGGCGTTTCCCGGCGCGGTCCCGGTGGTAGGCACAGTGATTGCCGTGATCGGCGGGACGCTTTTTGACATGGCGGCCATGGGCTATCTATTAACCGAGCTGATACTGGAGGAGGCGGCCGTATACGACCGCGATCTGGACATTTCCGGCACTTCCCGGGAGGCGGTGTGGGTGATGGTTTCGACAATAGGAGCGGAAGCGGCGGGCCGGGGACTGACCAGATTGACGGCGGGACAGCTTTCCGGACGGGCTTTCAACCGCCTGATTGAGCAGGTTTTGATTTCCCTGGGAGTCAGGGCGTCCCAGCGGACTGTTTTGAGAATTATTCCTTTTATCGGCATGTTCATTGCCGGGGCGGTGAACTACTATACCTGCAGGAAGGTGGGGGAACTGGCCATGAAATACTACGCCGGGAATTCCTACAAAGACATCTGGGACGGAGAGACCATAGACGCAAGCTATGAAATAACGGGTGAATAGAGCAGGGTGCCGCAGGCACGCTTGATGTTGTTGACAAGCGCTGAAACGCCCGCTCGTATGCTTCGCGCCGGGTGAAACAGGGGCTTGTTTCGGGCGATATTGGGCTGCCTTCAACTCACATCCTGTTGCGGTTCAAGCTTTCGCGGACACAAATTGGGGACATTCCTCCGAGGGAGGTGCGTTCCCTAACCGCTGACCCCGCTCATCCAGTGTCGCATCCTCACTTTACCGGGTTCGTTTAAGACGCTGCGCAACATCGCTAGCTTCCTTCAACCTCAAGGTCCCGGGCAGTTTGTCAAAAACCTGCGGGGTGCGCCGGCATGTTTTTTTAGCCGGCTTTTTTGTTCAGCCGCCGGCTGATGTTTGAGAGAATACTGTTTTTCAAGGCCTGCCATTTGACCGGAAACCACTCTTTGAAATCCTCCAGCAGGGTATAGGCCACTGGTATCAATACCGGGGTGAGCAGGGTCGTAGTCGCCAGGCCGCCGATAATCACCACGGCCATGCTTTTCCTGATTTCGCTCCCTTCGGCCAGCGCCAGGGCGGTGGGCAGCATGCCGCCCACCATGGTCGAGGCCGTCATCACGATTGGCCGCAGCCGGGTGGTTCCGGCTTCGATCAACGCTTCCCTTAAGGTCAGACCCCGCTTCATTAGCGTGTTGGTGTAGTCGATGAGCAGGGTCCCGCTCTTGGCGGCAAGACCGTCAAGCATGACCAGGCCGATCAGGGAGATGATGTTGAAAGTGTTCCCCGTAACACACAGTGCCAGGAGTGCCCCGATAGCCCCGCAGGGCAGCGACAGCATCCTGACCAGCGGGGTCAGGAACGATTCGTAGAGAACAACCAGGATCATGTATACCAGGATTACCGCGAGAATAAGGGCTTTGATCAAATCGCCGAACGTCTCCTCCATATTCTTCTGGGCTCCGTAATACTGAATCCTGTACCCTTCCGGCACATTGAGCCCGGAAATGGCGGCGTCGACATCCCGGGTGATGTCTCCCAGCGGCCGGCCTTTGGTGTTGGCGGATATCACAACCAGCCTTTCCCGGTTGAGGTGGCTGATTGTGGTAGGGCCGCTTCCCACGGAGATATTGGCCACCTGCTTCAGAGGCACTGCCAGGCCGGCGGCGTTGCTTACCTTGATTTCTCCCACGTCGGCGACGCTGGCAAGGTTGACCCGGTTGAGGCGGACCCTGATGTCGTATTCCTTTCCTTCTTCCCGGTAGCGGGCGGCTGTTTCACCGGCTATGCTCGCCCGCATGGCCTGGGCGATTTCGGCGGCTGAAAGGCCGTAGGCGGAAGCCCGCAGGCGATCCACGGTCACCTGTACCTCCGGCTGGCCGGAGGCCTTCCAGGAAGATTTAACGTCGACGGCGCCGGGGGTTTTTTCCACGATTTCCTGAACCTTTTGCGACAGGGAGGAGAGCGTTTTTTCGTCATGCCCGACGATCTCTACCTGAATGGGGGGTCCCAATTCCTGGGTGCCAACCAGCCCGGCTTCGGTGACGGTTAGCTTGACGCCCGGGAAGTCGCGCTTCCAGTTCCTGATTTCATCGGCCACCTGCCAGAGCGTCCTCTTGCGTTCGTTTTTCGGGCGGAGGGTGACGACAATCTGGGCGTTGTTGGAGCCCATTGCGAACAGGTCACTGCTTCTGCCGGGCATCGACAGGTAATGTTCGACCTCGGGCATTTTTTTCAGCCTGTCCTCCATCTGTTTGACCAGTTCGTCCGTTTTGAGCAGGGGGGTGCCCGGGGGGAGTTCAATGTTTACGGTGAATGTGGACTGGTCCGGGTTCGGTATGAATTCCGACCCGATTGCGCCGAGGGGAATTAGGGCCACCGACAGGACAAGCGCCGCGGCTGTTGCGGCGAAAACTTTTTTTCGGTTGTCAAGGGCCCAGATTAAAAGCCTTCTGTAGGATTGCGCGGCATTGCCGGCGATATTTGAACTATGCGAATAAAGTCTCTTGAAAAGGGGTACGGATTCCAGAAGGTTTGCGGCCGGGCCGCCTTCTTTTTTCCCGAGCTTTGCGGAAAGCATGGGCGTGAGGGTGAACGAAACGAAAAGGGAAAAGAGGGCGGCAAAAACCACGGTCAGGCCGAACTGGCGGAAAAACTGGCCGACCAGGCCGGTCATGAAGGCTATGGGCATGAAAACGACGACGTCCTGCAGCGTTATGGCCACCGCCGCCATACCTATTTCGTAACGGCCGTCGATGGCGGCCTGTTCGGGGTCCTTGCCCATCGTGCGGTGCCTGTGGATGTTCTCCAGGATGACTATCGAGTCGTCTACCAGAATTCCCACACACAGGGTCAGGCCCATCAGAGATAGTATGTTGAAGGTGAATCCGGCGAAATACATCATCAGAAAGGTGGAGATGATGGAAGTGGGGATGGCCAGCATGACGGTAAAGACGGAACGCCATTCCCGCAGAAAGAAAATGAGTACGATGCCCGTCATCAGGACGCCTTCGAGAAGGGTGCGCTTGGAGTCGGCCAGGGAACTCCTTATAAAGTCACTGTTGTTTTGGGCGACAACCAGTTCCACGTCTTTCGGCAGTTGCTTTTTGATTGCGTCGGTCTGTCTGGAAACGGCGTCGGAGGCTTCGATGATCGAGGCGTCGTTCTGTTTCTGTATGATCAGCGCCACCGCCTGACGTCCGTCAAAGCGGGCGTACTGGGTGGCTTCGGCGTAGCTGTCTTTTACGGAGGCGATATCTCTCAGGGCAACTGAACCTCCGGGAAAGGGTATGCGGATTTCCTCCAGTTCCGGCAGGCTTTTGTATTCGCCCAGTAGGCGTACGGTGAAATCCGTGGCCGGCTGTTTCAGGCTGCCTGCCGGCATGTTGACGTTCTCAAGACTAAGGCGGTCGACGATCTGGTTTATGGAAAGTCCGTATCCTTCCATCCTGGTGCGGTCCACCTGCACGTCTATCACCCGTTCCAGGCCGCCCACGAGGGTTACTGCGCCCACTCCCTGAACGGACTCCAGTTGCTGCTTTACGGTGTCTTTCGCCAGCGTGTGGATGGAGGTAAGGGGCCGCTCGCCCGACAGCACGAGGGTCATGACCGGCTCTTCATTCATGTTGTGTTTGTGAACCACGGGCTTCTCGGCGTCCCTGGGAAGCCTGTGCTGCACCGCGTCAACGGCCTTTTGCACGTCTATCGCCGCTATGTCCGCGTCGGTGCTCATGGTAAACTCCAGGATGGTGACGGCCAATCCTTCGGTGGCTGTGGTCGTCGTCCTTTTGATGCCGGGCAGGGAAGACACCGCCTCCTCGATGGGTTCCACCACCTGGCTCTCGATCTCTTTGGCCCCCGCGCCCGGGTAGCGGGTAACGACGGAAATAAAGGGGGTATTCGTTTCGGGAAAAAGGTCGGAGCCGAGGCGCATGTATCCCACAAGCCCCATAACTATAAAAAACATGATGACCATGGTCATGGCGGCTGGTTTTTTTATGGCAAGCTCGGTAATTTTCAAAGGAATACCTCCTGCCGGACTGGCCGCAAATTTTTCCGGACTTTGAGGCTAAAGGAAGCGGGTGATATGCGCAGCCCAGTCTGCAATCCCGCGCAGGTGGGCAGCGCTCTTGGCGGCGGTGAACTGCGTTGCCCGGCGCCCGGTGAAAACACCAGCCGGCAATACTTGAGAGCACATCGTCTTGGCGGCAAGTCACGATACGCCTTAGTGCCAGGCCGGCCCGGCGCAAGTTGAAGGCGGTCCGGTTTCGCCCTAAAGCTTGCGGCTTGGTTCTGAAGGCGCGAAATCCGGGGAGTGAGGGTGACGGGGCGCTGCCCGAAGAGCGCAGGGCACATAAAACAGCAACCGGAGCAGGTGTTTCAACCTGAAGGCTTTTGCCGGCGGCCTCTCTGTTTTACTCGGCGGCGCCGTCTTTTGCGGCGAAACCTTTATCCACAATCCTGTTCAGCAGCGGAAGAGCATCCTTCAGGGTAAACGCCTGCGGGTCGACGAGCCACTGAAAGCTCAGCCCGTCGAAAGCCGCCAGGATCAAGGAACCGGCAATTTCAGGGCTGATGTCCGGGCTGAAATGACCTTCGTCGATGCCTTCCCTGATGACGGCGGCGATCAGTTCACGGTAACGGCTGTAAAGCGAACGGAGAGTCTCTTCGAATTCGCTGTCGGTGATGACGATTCCCTCCGAGTGAAAAACTTTGACGAGAGCGCAAAACTCCCTGTTGTTTTCAAAATAGTCCGCGCTGTTCCAAAAGGCTTTCAATATTTTCACGGGTGGGGGGGAGGAAGAGGAAAGGGCGGAGGTAATCAGTTCGTCGAACTCGTTGTACCTGCTTGTGATTAAAAACTTGAAAAGTTCCTTCTTGTTTTTGAAGTGCCAGTAAATGGCTCCCTTGGTCAACCCTGCCGCGGCGGCGATGTCGTCCATGGTGGTTTTGTGGTAGCCCCTGCTGCTGAATATTTTGACTGCCGACCGGCAAATCCTTTCAAAGGCGTTATCCCCCGCCGTCGGGTGCGTCATGGTTAAACCTCCCATACTGACCGGTTAGTTAACATGTTAGCATGATTTATTCCGGGTGTCAATTTTGTCCTTCGCTCAAAAGGATTATTTCCGCAAGTTGACGGCCCCGCGCTTTTGGCGCGGGGCCGCCGGGTCAGGATATTTTCTGGAGCATTTCCTGCTGCTTGTGTTTTTTGCCGGCGATTTCCTCGGCATAATCGGAAGATATCAGGTAAAGGTTGACCCAAAGGTCGTGTTCGTTTGATTTCCCTTCCAGTTCTCTTGCAAGTTCCTTGAATTTTTTCACGACCCTGTCTTTGAAGGCTGAGAATTCACACAGCAGTTCCACTATGTCGCGCTGGGTGTAAGAGGCTCCTTCGCGCAGGATTTTTGCCAAGTGTATACCCCCTTCACAATTGTCTCTTAGATAATTATAGAATCCCATCCAATTACTGTTAAGGGGATTTAAATGTATTATTTGCGGTAAAATTATCGAAAATAAAAAGCAGCGGGGGGCTCTGCGCCCCCCGCAAAAAAACGCTTCTCAGCTGCTGTAAAGAGGCATGCTGCTCAGAGCGGGCTGGCCGCCGAAAAGACCGGAGCCGATTTGACTGGTGGCGCCCATTGTGCTGAAGCTGGGGGTGTATTGACCGGCGAAACCGAAAGTGCCGTAATTCTGCGCCGGGCTAAAATGCTGTTGTAACCAGGGAGCGCTGGTGCCCGTCAGTGCGGATTGCTGGGCTCCCATCGTGCTCATCCCGAAAGTGGAGGGGATATTACGGGCCGTATAGGCGCTCTGGCCGGCAATGTTGCTGTATGCCGGAATACTAAAGCTCGAAGTGTAAGGATCGACCGCCGCCATCATGTTCATGGTCCGGTTCGCCGCAGCCTGGGTGCCGAAAGCGCTGAACTGGGCGGGAGTGTACTGGCTTGTGCCGAAACCGAAGCCGGCCGTGCCGAACTGTCCCGTTGCTTGCTGGCTCAGCGGCTGGGTCATGCCGAACTGGCCGCTGGTATAGGGCCTTAACATTTGAGAAGTTACCTGCTGGGCGACATTGCTGATGATGTTGACATCCTGGCTCAGGCGGTTGCACAGATGCTGAATCTGCTGAAGCTGTTGGGAAGCCAGGACTTCGTTTTGCTGCAGGCGCTGGAGTTGAGCCGCGTTGTTGGCTTCCGAACGCTGCAACTGGTTCGCCACCTGGCTGATGTTGTTGACTTCCTGCCGCAAATCCTGGATTTGCCTTTGGAGTTGATAGATTTGATCCATTTTCGTTCCCCCTTGCTAAATTTAGGCTTTTTGCCTTTTGCAGATATTATTCTACGTACATTCCATTGTTATTAGTGGGAAATAGTGGAACGGCATTTCAAAGTTTTTTTACCAGGTCAAGCCGGGCGCCGGCCGTACAGGGAATCAATCCCTCGATATGCGGGGAACATGCCGTCAGTTTCAGGCTGTGGTTCAGTACTACCAGAGGCGAATCCTGCACGATCACTTTTACGGCTCTCTGGTACAAATGCGCCCGGACGGACGGCTCGGTTTCCTGCTGAGCTCCGGCCAGGAGCAGGTCGACCTCGCCGTTCCGGTAACGGAAGGTGTTCAGCCCGCTATCGATCTGGGAGGATGAGAGCAGGGTGTAGAGAATGTTGTCCGGATCGCCGTTGTCACTGATCCAGCCGTAAAGAAAGGCGTTTCCTTCCCCCTTGAAAAGAGCTTCCTTGTACCTGTCCCAGGGATACACCCTGATTTCCGCTTCTATGCCCGCCCTTGCCAGATCGCTGCGCAGAAGCCCGGCCAGCTTTTCTCCTCCTGCGGGATTGTATGGCCTGGTGTTCGAATAAGTGATGATGGTAATCTTCATTCCGTCGGGATAGCCGTTTTCAGCCAGCAATTCTTTTGCTCCGGCCGGGTCGTAGGGGAGCGGGCGGAGGCCGGGATCATAACCCAGGACGCCGGGAGGCAGGGGGCCGTTCGCCTCAAAAGATGCCCCTTTGAAAAGCGCTGCATTGATATGGGCGCGGTCCACGAGCATATTGACCGCTCTTCGCACCGCGGGGTTGTCGAACGGTTTTTTGTCCGTAAAAAAACCAAGGTAGTTCAGGTCGAGTCCCGGCGACCTGATCACGGAATACCCTTTTTCTTCGAGAAAGCGGGCGTCTGGCAGCGTTAACCCGTCGGCTACGTCGGCCAGGCCGAGAACGAGGGCCAGTGAGCGCATCCTGCTGTTCTTAATTACGGTAAACGACAGGTCGCGCTGTTCGGCCGGCTTTCCCCAGTAGTCCACGTTTGCCTTCAGGGTGATGATCTTTCCTTTTTTCCATTGCGCGAACCGGTAAGGTCCGGTTCCCACCGGCCGGTCGCCGAAGCCATCGCCGAGCACAGAAGCGGCGTCCGGGCTGACGATGGGGGCGGATGCCGGCATGGCCAGGTTGTTCAAAAAAGGAGCGTAGGGATATTTTAAAACAAATGTTACGGTGTAAGGGTCGGGCGTCTTTATCGTGTCGACCACGCCGAAGGTGAAGGAAGCATAGGCTGTGCTTTCCCGGCGGAAAGGGGGCATCTGCCTTTCCACGCTGAATCTTACGGCTTCCGAGTTGAAAGGCGTCCCGTCGTGAAACTTGACGTTTTTCCTCAGGTAGAACGTCCACTCCCGCCCGTCCGGAGAGACCCGCCAGGCTTCGGCGAGACAGGGCTCCACCTCGGTGGTGCCGGGCTTGAAGCGGACAAGTCCTTCAAAGATGTTGGAGATGACTTTAAGCGACTCTTCGTCCTGCGCCTGCGCCGGGTCCAGTGTTGCAGCGTCACGGCCCCTGGCATAGACGAGGCTTTTCCCATCCAGTCCGACCAGCCTGCCGGAAGCGGGTACGAGACGGAAAAAGGCAAAAAGGAAAACGGCGACGATCAGGAGGCACAACAGGATTAATCTTGTTTTGCGCATGGCCACCACCCCGGATTGTTGTTAATAATACTTCTGGATGCAGCAGTAATTATCCTTCATATCTGGAAAAAATTGTTTATTTATGTATATGCCGCCTGCTTTTGTTAAATATCTTTTAATTTTGCTTTTGCTGGTTTAATATATTACTTGTAAGTTTCTTTCTGGGGGTGTCGGGCGGTGACCGTATACTTCGGGCCTGCAGGCGCATCGGATGCTTTTTACGCGGAAGGACGCAAATCTTCCCTGGAAATGCCGGACTGGCTGGCGGAGCGCGGCTTGAACGCCTATGAGTATCAGTGCGGCAGGGGCGTGAATATCAGCGTTGAGACGGCCGCCCGCCTGGGGAAGCTGGCCGCTCAACGGGGTATAAAGATGAGCGTGCACGCCCCCTATTACATAAACCTGAGCAGCACAGACCTTGAAATCAGGGCGAAGACCCGGCACCACCTGCTCAAGTCGTTGAAAGTGGCGCGGGCGATGGAGGCGACTGCGGTGGTTTTCCACCCGGGCTCGGGAAGCGGCGGCGGCCGCAGGGAGATCCTGAACAGGGCGAAAGCTTTTCTGAAAGAAATTTTACTTGAGGCGGAAGAAGAGGGGCTTTCCGGTGTTTTACTGGCGCCGGAAACCATGGGAAAGAGAAGTCTGTTGGGCTCGCTGGAGGAAGTGATCGAGTTGTGCGAAACGGGAAGCCGGGTGGTGCCGGCTGTCGATTTCGGGCATTTGTACGCCGCCACCGGCGGGCGGTATGTGCGGAGAGAGGATTTCGAAGAAGATTTTGACCTGATTGAGAGATGCCTGGGAAAGGAATATTTGCAGAACCTTCATATTCACTTCAGTCCGGTGGAGTTTACGGGGGCGGGGGAGAAGCGGCACCGGACGACTCTTGAAGCCGGTTTCGGACCTGATTTCACACCGCTGGCGGAACTGCTGGCGGGAAGAGAGTTGACGCCTACGGTTATCTGTGAGTCGAACGGCCGCCAGGCTGAAGACGCCGTGGTTTACAGGGACATATATCTCAAAGTGCTGGAGGACGGCAAACGGCGAATTAAAAAATAAAGGGACGCGGGATCGGCAAGGCCCAATCCGGAGGGGCCGTCCCCCGGATGATGCTGTCTGCAAGTTTCCGCGTCCCATATTCGTTTTCCCGCCGGCTAGTGGATTTCCACGTCACTGGCGCCGTTCTGCCGCATGATGTTGGCGGCGTCATTCACTTTATTTTCATCGGTGCGCACGGATGCGAGTATTTTACCTTCGCGCACCTTGCCTTCGTAAAATTTGCCGCGCTCGGCGGGGATGCCCCAGTCGATAAGTCCCCCCGCTATTCCCCCGGTAGCCGCTCCTGAGAGGATACCGGCAATGGGGCCGGCGGCGATTATCGGCCCGATCCCCGGTACGGCGAGAGCTCCCGCTCCCGCGGCCAGGCCGGCCAGGCCGCCCAGCACTCCGCCCGCGGTTACGCCGGTGGTGACGCTCCCGGTCTCAGCGCCGGGGCGGTTCTTCATTCCCATCCCGGCCTTTGTTTTATCGGCGGCAAGTACGGAAATCTCCTCGTGAAAGCCGCCGCCGCGCAGTGCCGTGACCGCTTTTTCAGCCTGATCCCTGGTGTCGAACAGTCCTATGACGGTTTTAAGCAAGCTGATTCCCTCCTCTTTTTTGCTCTTATGGTTTCACGGAGGGAGCCATCCTATACTTGACTCTAATGGATTTTTTTAAAAAAAGTTTTGGCGGAACACATGGTTTATTTTTTTCTCCGTTCCAGATATAATATTGTATGTTTGTTGGCAAACCGGACATTTTTAAAAGGAGGATAGAACATGCTGCCTACTCCAAAAAAATTTTTCGTTACAGCAGGCAGTGCCGAAGGGGAGAATCGTCTGAACGCATTTGACAATGCCCTTTTGAAAGCGGGAATAGGCAACCTCAATTTAATGCGCGTCACCAGCATCCTTCCCCCAGGTGTTCAGCACTGCCCGGAAATGGAGATACCGCCCGGTTCGCTGGTACCGACGGCCTACGGCTATATTATCAGCGACGTTCCCGGCGAGTTGATTGCCGCCGCTGTGGGCGTCGGGTTTTCGAAGGATACCTTCGGGGTGATCATGGAGTTTTCGGGGCGGTGCAGCAAGGAAGAAGCGGAGAAGGCCATAGAAGACATGCTGAAGGAAGCTTTCGAAACGAGGGGAATGGAACTGCGTGGTATGAAAATCGCAGCCGCCGAGTTGCGTGTACAAAAAATCGGCTGCGCCCTCGCCGCCGTGCCCCTCTGGTACTAGCAACAATACGTTTTACGGAGGCGCTGAAGTTGGAACCGAAACTGTCATTGTGGTTTACCGAGAAACAGACAAATGACATGGCCCTGTCGTGCCGTTTGAAGAGAACCCTGCACAGCGAGAAAACGATGTTCCAGGAACTGGCCGTAATCGACACGGAACAGTTCGGGCGGATGCTCGTGCTCGACAATGTGATTCAAACCACTGTCATGGACGAGTTTGTTTATCACGAAATGATCACTCACGTTGCCATGGTTACGCACACCGCTCCGAAGAAAGTCCTTGTCATCGGCGGCGGGGACGGCGGGGTGGTCAGGGAGGCAGTAAAGCATCAGCCGGTGGAAAAAGTGGTCCATTGCGAAATCGACGGCGCCGTGATCGAGGCTTCGCGCAGGTACCTGCCTGAAATAAGCTGTGCGCTCGATCATCCCAAGGTTGAGATAGTTATTGGCGACGGCATCAAGCACGTGAAGGAAAACAAGAATACATACGACGTAATTATTGTTGATTCCACCGACCCGGTGGGGCCGGCGGAAGGCTTGTTCAGCACTTCCTTTTACAAGAGCGTTTTCGACTCGCTGAAGGACGACGGGATTTTTGTAGCCCAGACCGAATCGCCCTTTTTCAACCGCGATCTGATATCCGGGCTTTTCAAGTGCATCTCGGGCATTTTTCCGGCAACTCGCCTCTTTCTGGCAAACGTGCCGTCGTACCCGGGCGGGCTGTGGACTTTCACGATGGGTTCCAAAAAATACGACCCGCTGGATGTCGACCCCGCCGGAATCCCGGATTTGAATACCAGGTACTACAGTCCCGCCGTTCACCGCAGTTGTTTCGTGCTTCCGCCTTTTGTAAGGGAGCTTGTTGAGTAGTTTCGGCCGTGGCGTGACGGGCCGTGCGGATTTAATGATAAGGGAGGGAAAAGCTTGCTGGACTTTGTGGAAAGGCACAAGGGTTTTATGGGCAGCGTCGAGGATTACGAAAGCGCGGAAATAGTCCTGGTGGGGGCGCCGATGGAATTCACCGTCAGCTTTCGTTCCGGCACCTGGCAAGGCCCGCAGAAAATTCGGCAGGTGTCATACGGCCTCGAGGAGTACAGCGTCGATCTCGACCGGGACCTGGCTGGTTACAGCTATTTTGATGCCGGGGACGTGGTCCTTCCCTTCGGAACGGTCGGAGAAAACCTGCGCCGCATAGGCCGCACAGCCGCGCAAATTCTCAGGGACGGCAAGCTGCCTCTTTTTCTGGGCGGGGAGCATCTGATAAGCCTGGCTGTAATCGAGGCAGTTTACAAAAAGTATCCCGGGCTGGCGGTCGTCCATTTTGACGCCCATGCCGACCTCAGGGAGGAGTACCTCGGGGAGCGCTTTTCTCATGCAACCGTCATGCGCAGGGTGGCGGAATTGATCGGAGGGAAAAACCTTTACCAGTTCGGCGTACGCTCCGGCACGAGGGAAGAGTTCGAATTTGCCCGCTCCAATACCAACATGTACATAAAAAAGCTGGCCGGACCCCTTTCCGGGAACATCACGCTTCTTGAGGGAAGGCCGGTATACGTCTCCATCGACATAGATGTGGTCGACCCGGCTTATGCCCCGGGCACCGGCACGGCAGAACCAGGCGGGTGCTCTGCGGAGGAAATACTGCAGGCTGTTCGTATGCTCGGCG
>DAOOVD010000029.1:0-33649 GCA_035369845.1 Bacillota bacterium
ATGCGTCATCCCGCGTACCCGGCCTTCTGCCGAAATATAATGCTAAAAAACCTTTCCCGCTTTTCCTCAACCGCCCCGCCCCAGCAGCTTTTCTTTGAGCTTTAAGTAGCCGGCGGTATAATACGTACCGTTCTGCGCCTCCCGGTGGTCAAAGCCGTAAGCCCTCCTGCTCACGGCGAGGGCCGGGGGGGCCTGAATCCTTTTGGCCACGGCCATTCCGGTATAAAGACGCCACCACCGCTCCAGGTCCTCGATAAACTCGCGGGGTCCCGGAAATATCTCGTTCACCAGGCCGGGCCGGCACCCGATTTTCTTCTCAAGGGAGCCTTCGGCGTACCAGGTCAGCACGTCCTCGGGCGTGGCCCTGTTCCAGTGCTCCATGAAAGCGCGGAAGAGGTAGTCGTGATAGGGGTATATGATGGGGTCGCCCTTTCCCTCATCGACAGCCTGGTCAGGCGAGAGTTCGGCGCTCGGCACGAGTTCGATTATCCCCCGGGGTATGACGTCCCGCTTGTATACGTGCTTGTTGATATATTCGGCCAGGTCGTAAACCTGGTGCTTCCAGAGATCCGACAGCACCGCCAGAAAACCCGCCTGGTCACCGTAGAGAGTCGAGTAGCCCACCGTCATCTCGCTCTTATTGGCGTTACAGGTGAACCCTCCGCCAAAGGCGGCGGAAAATCCCGCCAGAATGCGGGCGGAACGGTCTCTCGCCTGAATGTTTTCAACAACGAAAGAACTTACGGGCAGGCAGAACTGCCGGCCGGTGCCCAGGTCGGTGATCGGAGTCTCGCTGATTTGCTTTACGGTATAATCCACAGTCTCCTGAATCGGGGCGACGCAGTAAAGGCACCCCAAATTCCGGGCGAGCCGTTCCGCCAGCCCCCTCGTCGTCGGCGAGTTGAACACGCTGGGCATATTGACCAGCAGAACGTTTTCCGGACCCAGGACTTTTGCGTAAAGGCACGCGCTCACGGCCGAATCGATGCCGCCGGAAACGCCGATTACCACCCTTTCCATCCCTATTGATTCCAGGAACTTTTTCAGGCCGTAGCTCAAAGCCCGGTACAGCGTACCCGTGTCCCAGTCGTCCGGCACCGGCGCCGCGGACGGGACGCCGTCTTTTCCGTCCAGGCCCAGTTCCACTATTTTGAGCTCCTGGGCAAAAGGCCGGCAGAAGTCTACGACTTCGCCCCTGCCGTTGTAAACCGTGCTGTACCCGTCGAAGGTGTAAACGGTCTTGCCGTTGTTTTGGATGCCGACGTTGTTGACATATATCAGGGGCACTCCGATTTCGCGCACCTGTTTTGGAAAAACGCGGTTGCGCTTGTTGTTTTTGCCGAGCGTGAATGGCGAAGAAGATATATTCACAAAGAGATCCGCCGGGCCGTTTTTGTGTATGGCGGCAATTGGCTTCACCGCGTAGTCCTCGCTCCAGCCGTCCTCGCACAGTATGCAGCCGATCTTGAGCCGCCTCCCGCCGGTATCCAGGCTCACCGGCTGCAGCAGGTCCTCAGTCCTCCTGCCTGTTTCCTGGGCAAGCTTGCGGAGGCTGTAAAAATGACGGGATTCGTCAAACTCCCGGTAATTCGGATGCAGCGTCTTGATGCGGAAGGGGTACGGGAAGTTGTCCCCCCCGTACAGCCTGCCGTTACGGGCGACGAAAAAGGCGTTGAACTTCCGGGCCCTGCCGTCGTCCCCGGCCTTGTCCCAGTCGACCCCCACATTGCCGAAAAGCACGCATATGTCACGGGAAGCCTCGATTATCCGGCGACCGTGCTCCTCGCAGTCGCGCACAAAAGCTCTTTGCTCCCAGGTGTCGCCAATCAGGTAGCCGGGTACGGCCATTTCGGGGAAAACCACCATCAGCGCTCCCTTATCGCGGGCCTCCGCGATCATATCCAGCATCACACGCGTATTTACATCCGGCCTTCCGGGAACAACCTCCATCTGGCCGAGGGCAATTTTCACACGGTCACCCCCTGACTATTCGATATTATAACGGTCTATCCACCCGCCAGAACTTCCTCGACGATTTTTTTGTGATAGGGTCCGATAAAAGCAAGGCCTGCGGTCTCACCGCGGCCCGCCCACATAAAATCGGTGTGCTCGCCGCTTAGAACGACCGGGGGCGCGGGGGAGTCCCCGAGATCGCACCCGTAAAACACGCCGAACCTCTCCACTCCGTCCGGAAACATGACCGCATACGTGCTCAAGAGGCGCAGCCCGTCTTTAACGGCCAAACCGGTTTCCTCCCTTACCTCCCTCAAGAGGTCCCCGGGAGGATCTCCGGAAATATAATGGCCGCCGGGAAGCCCCCACAATCCTTCCACCCCTTTGCCCTGGTAATCCGAATACCTGAGGAGAAGAACCTTGCCCCGGCACACAATCACCAGATGCTGAATGACCGCCACCAGTTTGTGCTTAAAAGCCTTCATATTCTCTCCTTTTGTCAAACCTTTAAAAACACAAATAAATATTTATTTTAAGTGTTAAAATATCCTTCCTTTGACCTTAAAATAATATTAATACAACAATGAACGGAGGGAAAAGCATGAAAATCGTTTATCACGATATATTCCGGCATGTGTACGACTACGACCCCGCCGCGGCGGCCGGCCGCATGGAGGCCATAGCCGACGAGCTGAAGGAGCTCTACGAGTTTGTAGAACCCCGGCCGGCGGAAGAAGACGACCTGCTGCTGGTGCACCAGAAAAGCCACGTCGACTGGGTGAGAACGCATTACAGGCACATTTACGACATTGCGTCCCTGGCCGCGGGCGGGGCGATCAAGGCTGCGGAACTGGCGGTGCAGGGCGAACCGGCCTTCGCCCTGATCAGGCCGCCGGGCCACCACGCGAGCCCGGGCTCCTCCTGGGGTTTCTGCTGGTTCAACAACGTGGCCGTTGCGGTGCAAAAGCTGCGGAAAAACGGGATTGTCGACAGGGTGCTCATAGTCGACACGGACCTGCATTTCGGAGACGGCACCGACAATATTTTCAAGGACGTGCCGGAAGTCTTCTACTACCACCTGTACAGCATCGACGGGCTGGAAAAAACCCTGAACTACTGCCGGGATCGCGAACTGGTCGCCGTTTCCGCGGGGTTCGATTCGCACAAGAACGACTGGGGATACCTCCTCACCACGGAGGACTTCAAAAAAATCGGCAGAATGATCGCCGGCCACGCCCGCAATTTTTGCGGCGGCAGGTTCTTTACCGTGCTCGAAGGCGGCTACAACCACCAGGTTCTCGGCAAAAACGTCAGAGCGCTGCTGGAAGGATACGATCTGGGATGACGGCAGGGCTAAAGCTTCTCGATGACGGCCATTGCCGAACCTGTCCACCCTTACCAGGACGTCTATGGTGTCCCGCCGCTCCATCTCCCGGTGTTGGCCTTCCTCTAGAAAATATGATTCAATTATGGCTCACACTCTACCGAAGTATTTTTTATTCGCGTCCGTTCCCATTACCCGTTTTCCCCTGCCAGTCATCAGCAATCTTCTTCCAATCCACATCTCTCGTTTCTTTACAGGTCCAGACATTCCAAAAATCAGGATCGTCTGATTGTGGTTGTTGCTCTTTCGGAAGATCATTCATGCGAACCAGTACGGGCAATTCGGACGCCCATCCCAATAAAATCGCGTTCTGCGTGGGAAGCAAAGGAAGCTCCCTGAGCAATCCCTTGAGGTTGTCGGGAACAAACCGGTGAACCAGGTCCTGGTCCCGATCATTGCTGATCCGGTGGATGAGAAACGTATTACACTGAGATAGAACAGTGGTGGATAATTCTGAGGGCCTTTGTGATGACAGCAACAGCCCCAGTCCGAATTTGCGTCCTTCTCTTGCTATTCGCTCGAACACCTGGCAACACACAGAAGCGGCATCCTGATTTTCGGCATCTTCTTTATAACGTTTTATAAAAGTGTGGGCTTCTTCCATTACCAGCACTGTCGGGAGAACCTTGTGTCCGTCGCTATTCTTTCGATATCTTTGCAAGGCTTCGAAAACCATCCTGGCAATAACTGCTGTTATAATATGGATAATTTCAGAGGGAACCAGGGACAGATCGATAATCGTCAAACATCCGTTTTGTGCTTTATTCCAGCCAATATAGTCAGTCAGCCACTGATCAAGCGTGATATCTCTATCAGAATCAATTATTGGCTGCATACGGCTATCGGCAAGCATTGTACGGATACGAATTAACATGGTCTCCACATATTCTGAAACATTCAGCATTTCCGCACTTGCTTCTAGGCTTCGCAAAAGTGAATCACCACTAAATTTAAGTGGGATATCAGCATCGACAGGAAGTAATTCAACATCACTCCCACCAAAGGCTCTGTGTGCCTCTCTCAATTTTTCAATAAGATCATCAATTTCTTGACGCGTGAAGTCGTAGTTAGGATGTAGCCCACTGCGAGCTTGAATTAAGGTATTAATCTTGTCCGTTAGGTTATTTAATGCAGTCTGTTCAGTCGGAGCGAAGGAATAGCTGGTTTCTAATCCAGATTTCCATTTGTTGATCTTTTCAAAGAAAGCCTTGGGTTTTGGAAACTGCCCCCAAGGTGATCCCGAATTTCTTTCAGCCTGAATTGTGCTGACAAGCGTCCTGAGAAAGCGCCTCATATCATGGCTTGCGCTTTCCGGAATTTCTGTTAGTCCGTCACGCACTGCCCGGAGTGCATATATCAGAGTCGGTCTTTGTGTCTTCCCACTCGCTTGAGTAAAAGAACACCACTCAGCGCTGTTCCAGAACCAGAGCGGCACCTGAAGCGGCTTCTCGTCATTCTTTGGCTCAACTTTGAATAGTCGTGGTTTGAGTACACCGGTCTCATCAGCAAAGGCCCGCTCATACTCCCCGTTCGGATCCAGTACAATGAACCTGGCATTGGGCGCTTCTTCATTTTGCTGCGCCGCCGCCTCCAGGGACCATCGGATTAAACCTGCAACCGAGCAGGATTTGCCGCTTCCAGTATTACCGAGCACGGCAAGGTGCCGTCCAAATAGCCGGTCAGGGTCAACACAAACATCCGCATTTCCGGCCAACGGGCTGGTGCCGATCTTCACTCTCAGATTGTCCCCGGACTCCACTATGGAGCGAAGTTGTTGCTGTGTGGGAAGCAGGACACTGTCGCCAACGGACGGCAATGCGTCAGCGCCCCGTCTGAATTTATAGCGCTCTTCCATATCGGAATCTATCGTTTTATAAAGCGTGCCCAGCGGATTCAGACTCATTTTTCGTGACGGATACGGCAAATCCACCAGGCCAAAGTCCTGCATCCCGCGCCGCTTGGGATAAGCGGACCGCTCAATAGTCAGCCATTCCACCTGACCAACCATATAACCCTCATCACTGGGAATGAGCACATAACTGTTTACCCGCGGGAACGGGCGGGGAGTTCCGGTGTTCAGCGCAACTGAGTCCGGAGCTTCTATGTCCAGTAAAACCTTGATCTCATCCGGTGAAACGAATTCCACCGTACCGATGCGCAACGATTCAGTGTATTCCAGCAGGCTTGGATTCATCTTCAGCCACCTTCTGCTGTATCATCTTTTTCTTTCTTTTCTGCCTGTTCTATCCCGAAACGAGCCTTCAGCAATTCAGACATCCGGAAAGTTGTACGATCAATGGCCGGCTTGGGTAAGTAATGCTCCACCAGAGTTTTCAATCCACCAAGGTGACTCCCAATCAATAATGTAGTCTGAGCCGGCCGATAAACTTTTTCATAGGTCTTCATAATCCGCCCCATCGGATCATCATACGAAATAATTACCAGGTGGGTGGAAGGAATTGTGAGCATGTCTTCAATGACCCTGTTGATATGCTCGTCGCCAAAACTGTATCCATAAGTAACTAACGTGTTGTTCGGCCGGCATACCGCCGCGGAAAAATCACGGAACAATTCAACATAAGGATAAAAAGCCGTTTCCCGGTCCTTTGCCGAGTTCGGATAGATCATCAGTTTTCCCGCCTCGGCACCAGCCAGTCCGGGCGATTGAAAATATGGAGCGACGGAGTCAGCGCCGAACGGTAGCCCGAAGCGGCGGATATCACGGTCAGCATAGATCCAGTCCACGGAACCGTGGAGTTTTGTGAAACGGGCAACCCCCTCCAGATAACGGGGCTCGCCCCGGATACCCGGCGGGTTGTAATGCATGTCTATATTCAGGCGGGACGAGCGAAAGATCGGAGCGAGGTTTCCAACAAAACGGTCCAATAAGTGTAATCCCGCAAGTTCAGCGCCGGCTTCAATCAAACGGTCGTAATTGGTGGTAAAAATCTGCAACCGGTCCCGTGTCCCTGAGCGACTGGCAAAGCTCATCAGGAAATTGACCAGATAATTAAAAGCACTTACTCTTTCCTGCTCAGGAGCCGTTGCAATGCTTTTCTCCCCGGCAAGAATGGACGCCGCAAAGTCATTTATGGCTTTGGAGATTTCCTCCCGGAGCTTCCTTATTTCTTTTTTAAGTTTTGCAGAACCATAGAATATTGCGGATTGCGGACAGTAATGGTCAAGTCCCGACAGCAATTCATTTGCCACACGAATCTGGTCCTCAATATTGGCTGAATCTCTTCCCGCTTTCTTGGCCGTTGCTTCAGCAGCTTCATCTATCTGCACGTCGAAAACATTAAAACGCACTTTCATCATGAAGGGGAATATACTGCCCCTGGCCATCCAGTGAATGGAATGCGTCAGCCCGGAACCTATAAGTAACGAAAGATGTTCTGATTGAAACAAAGCAGTTAGCCAGGGTTCGACACGGGGCCGCAGTTTTTCCGGACCAAATTCCTCTTCCCGCTTCAGCCAGGAACACTTTGAATCCGGACAAAGTTTGAATTTGCCCACATCAACTGTTTCAAAAGACACAGGCTCAGGATCATCCCGGCTTTTCAGGGTGTTCTTTCCTAATTCGCTGCTTTTATTTTTCATTTCTCCACTCATCATACCCCACCCTTCACCCTGAACACCTTCATCACCTCATCGCCAAGATGGTTAATGACCTTGACGGCGATGCGCCCGCTTTTGGGCTTGGGGAAGGGCCGGGATGTGTCGCTGTGCAGCGTTTCCCAGACCTCGGCGTTGATCTCGGCCTTGAGCGTGGTCTTGAGCGCTTTGTAGGGATCGTTGGCGCCGAGGAAGTAGGCATGGCGCACGAAGAAACTTTCTTCGTTGTAATCGGTGTCGATGAACCAGCAGGCGATCCCCTCGGCCCCGTCGCTGCGTATCTCGCCGGTGTTGGGATGGAACACATCCACGCCGTTGATTCTCACCTGTATCTGACCGTCCCCGGCTTCGAGGATGTCTATGTCCGGCTCGCCGAAAATGACGAACAGGTTGCCCTTGCCGGTGTTCTTCAAATCCTCGGCCATGTGCAGGTCGGCGTTCATCCGGGCCTTGAGCACCGGTATCCGGCCCAGTTTGTTGAATTCCGACGAGTGGGCGTCGTAGTTGAAGGCGCAGGCGATGAGCACGTCGAAGCCGGCGTCCCCCGCCTCCCGGGCGGCGGCGACAAGATCGGGGCGGGATACGGTGCCGAACTCAGGGCCGATAAAGATTGCGGCGCGTTTCTCCGTGCCGGACTCTTCGTCACCTTCGGCATATCTACCCTCGGCGCAGATATAGTGACCGGGCCAGGGTGTAATGGAAGTGAAATTTATCTTGTCTTCCCTGTGGGCCTGTTGCACACCGGCCGTCTTGAGGTTTTCCAGGATCATCCGGACGAAATCCCGCTCTTCTCCGTATCCTTCCGCAGATTCCGCCAGGCCGTCGATCAATTCGTCGTTCTCGTCCACCGCCAGCACACGGTGCGGCGACAGGCTCTCGACGGTGAACGGGCCGGCCACGCGGACCTTCCTCCTGTCCTCATAAGGCTTGTCGTAAAGGTACTCAAACTCGGCCCGGGCGGCGATGGAAGCGTCGATCTCCTTCTGCCGGGCAATGCGGTATTCCCACCACTTCGCGTGCAGCTCTTTCGCTTTTTCCGGCCACCTGTCCCCGGCGTCGCGGGGGATCTCCCATTCTTCCCACTTCCCGCCCAGGATCTCGTTGAGTTTTTCCCGCAGCGGTTCCATTTTCTCCTGAAACTTCTCCCAGATCACATCGATCTCCGCGTTGTTGGCGATGGATTTGAGCGTGATGTGCGACACTCGCTCGTAAACGAATCCCTGGCGGATGTCGCCGCGGGTCGGAGCCTCCGACGGCAAGGCGCGCGTGACCTCCGCCTCTTTAAGCTGGCCGTCGCGGCTGTCGGCCAGTATGTAGTACGGGTAGCGGGCACCCATGATCCGCGCCCGGGCCAGGGCCAGCGCGACGCGGGAGGTATCAATAGTTATCCAGCGCCGGCCCCACTGCTCGGCAACGTAGGCGGTGGTGCCGGAGCCGCAGGTTGGATCAAGCACGAGGTCGCCGGGGTCGGTGGACATGAGAATGCAGCGTTCAATCACTTTTGAGGCTGTTTGAACCACATACGATTTGTTCTGCTCCGAAAGTTGCTCACTCCACAAATTTGAAATTGGCAGAACATCAAAATCTTCCAAGAAGCGCTTATACCTAAGTGTATCACCAACTATAAGTAAACGATCTGCTTTCTGAAGACGATACATACCCACTGTTGAAGTTGACCAATATCTTTTTTTGGATGTAAATTCTCTCCCGCAATGTACAATGCTTTCGCTTTTGCTGTAGTGAGACGAGGTTAAATCCGATGAAGCAAATACTTTTCCCCCAGCACGGATTTCTTTGTCCAAATCGCTAATGCTTGATACTGGAACTATTCTGTTGTCTGCAGTTTGGAACTGGTTGTATCCGGTTGTGCCATATTCACTAAATTTCTTGCGAATGAAGATTTGGCGGTATTTAGCCCTAGAAATATCTTTTGCAAACCATAAAATATTGTCGTTTACTACCGGTATTAGATTAGAGCCTTGCGTGCTGGTAGTAGGATATACTATCTGACAACAGAAATTCTGTTTCCCAAAAACCTCATCCATAACAGCACGCACGTAATGGACATTCTCGTCACCAATCTGCACAAAGATCGATCCCGATTCGGACAATAGATCACGCGCCACCGTCAACCGGTCCCGCAGGTAAGTCAGGTACGAATGAATCCCGTCCCGCCACGTATCTCGAAACGCCTTGACCTGCTCAGGCTCGCGGGTGATGTGCTCGACGCTGCCGTCCTTCACGTCCCGACTGGTCGTCGACCACTGAAAATTCGAGTTGAACTTGATGCCGTAGGGCGGGTCCATGTAGATGCACTGGACCTTGCCGCGCAGGCCTTCACGTTCGGCCAAGGACGCCATCACCTGCAGGCTGTCGCCGAGAATCATGCGGTTGGTCCAGTTGGCGTCGTGCCGGTAGAACTCGGTTTTGGCGTTTTCGTCGGGCAGGCCGTTGAAGTCGGCGAACAGGTCGAGCTGCCGGTCTTCCGGCTTATCCTGTGTCCTGGTGCGGCGGATCAGGTCGTCAATTAAGACCTTGGGGTGTATTTTCTCCTGAATATACAGCGGCGGCGCGTGAACGACGAGGTCGGACCAGTCCTTCTCGTCCTTGCCCCGCCATACAAGCTGCGGGTCCAGATCCCGATTGCGGCGCTCGTAGGCGACGCGGACGGGACTCTGTTCGTCCCCGGCCATGACCGACTGGTACTCGGCCGTGGGGATGTTTTTGCGCGACGCCTTATTGTGCTTGAGGGTTTCGACAGTCTTTCCCGTTTTGTTTTTGAACATTTTATCACCCCGTCACAATCGGTTGAGCAGTAAATGAATCGATCATCTTGTTGAACTCGGCCTCGATCTGGAAGACATCTTTGAACTCGGCGAATGCCCAGCGGCCGTAACGGCCGAGGTTGTTCACGCCGGGTATCCAGTACGTCTCCATGGCGGCTTTCTTTTCCCTGGCGTCCTCGCGCCGGTAGCCCTTGATTTCGACGATCAGGTGCAGCGGATTTTCACGGCCGTCGTCCACCAGGACGATGAAATCCGGGATGTAGCGCCGCGTCTCCGGGCCGTAGCGGTACGGCACTTCCAGGCCGAGATTGTGGTTCTTGACATAGGCCTTAACGCGCGGATGAGACTCGGCAACGCGGCAGAACTCGGCCTCCCAGTCGCTGTCGAGGATGATCCAGTTGATGTGGCAACGTCGCGCGTCGGTCTCCCAGCGGTTTTTCCTGGAGGTATTGAAATTCACGTGGATGGTGGAACCGGTGGGATTATAGGGGTCGAGCACGGCCTTGACGGGCCGTTCGCCCACCAGGGAGCGGGTGATGCCGGCGGTAATGCGCTGGCAGGCCATGTCGGCCAGTTCCTGGTACATCAATTGGGCGGGGTAGGCGCCGCCCTTGCAGACCAGGCAGTTGTCCAGCCACTGCCTGGTGATCCGCTTAAGCTGCCCGAACAGGTGGAGCTTGGGCTCTTCCCCGGGGTCCCGCCACCTGGTGTACAGCAAGCGTTTGGTAAGGTGAAACAGCAGGGTTGAGCGCCGCAAATCTTTCAGGTGCTGCAGGCTGAGGTCGACGTCCTCGCCGATAATTCCCGCGTTCTTGGTGATAGAAGGGCCGACGATATCGGGCGTCAGCTCAAGAATTGAATCTTCATTAAACTCAGCGGTAAGCTTTTCCCCGGGCAGTTCCACACGGTAGCCCTGGACGCGAGGGAACCGGATTTCGAGGTGGTCGCGTTCGGGGCGAACGGCCTTGACCTGGATGGTCTCGCGGGGCGGCTGCGGGGGCGCGATAACCGGCTTGGCGGTGAAGTCGAACGGTATCCCCAGTATGTCCGCGTATTCCACGTTGAACAGGCCGTCTTCATTGAGATCATAGGACTGGCGGCGCAGCGCCCGGCCGATGACCTGCTCGCACAATAGCTGGGTGCCAAAGGCGCGCACGCCCAGAATATGCGTAACATTGTTGGCGTCCCATCCCTCGCTGAGCATGGAAACCGACACCACGCAGCGGATCGACTCGCCGAGGCGGCCTTTTTTGCCGACGGTGTTCATAACTTCCCGCAGCAGGTCCTGGTCCGTGAGGTTGTCGGCCTGACGGCGGTCGCCGGTGCGTTCGATGATCTCGCGCCGGAAACGCTCAATCGCATCGGCTGCCATTGTCCGGAAGTTCTTGTCCAGCGCGTCGCCTGATTCAAGCTGCTCACTGTCAATCAACAGCGTGCGCGGGCGGGGAAACGGGTTGCCGTCCTCGTCGAAATTCCGGAAGAGTTCCAGGCGTCCATTCTCAAGGGTGGTCGAGCCGTCCTCGTTCTCCCGGTAAAAGCCCGAGATATAGTCGTAAACCAGCTTGGATGTAGACGTATTGTTGCAGACCACGATGAAGCAGGGAGGAACGTCAATACCATGCTGCTTCCACAGTTCGTATGTCTTTTGATAATGCCCGTAGAGGGCTTCCAGAGCAGTTTGCAGCTCGACGGGCAGGCTGAGCGGGTCGAGAGTTTTTGCCTTGCCCCGGCCTTTCTTTGGCATCCGCGTGCGGATGTGCTCCCATAGATTGCGGAACCTGGGCATCTCCCCGCCGGGGATGTTGTCGGCCACGGGCACGCGCGGCACTTTGACGATCCCGCATTCAATGGCGTCCATCAACGAGAAATCACTCACCGTCCAGGGAAAAAGCGTGCCCTCGGCGTAGCCCGAGCCCTGGAGAAAGAACGGCGTCGCCGACAGGTCAATAACGCGCATGATGCCGAGCTTGCGGTTGACTGTTTCGAGGCCGGAGATCCAGAGGCGGGCGGCCTCGTTGTTCTTTTCGGCTTCTTCCCTGTCATCGCCCTTCAATTCCCCCTCTTCGCCGGGGCCGGGCTTTTCGCGGTAACAGTGGTGCGCCTCGTCGTTGAGCACCATGATGTTTTTCAGGCCCATCAGTTCGGGCATCACCCGCTGGAGCATCTGTCCCTCGGTTTCCAGGGTGTTGAGCGCTTCTCCACGGCCTTGCAGGAGCGACCGGCCGCCCCTGGACAACTCCAGGCGCTCGCGGAGCTTGAAGGCGTGGTAGTTGGTGATGACGATTTTGGCACGTTCAAGATCACCGAGCATATCATTGGGAACGAGTTCGCGGCTCCGGTAGTAGCTGTCCGGATCGTTGGGCTGAAGTACGCGAAGCCGATCGCGGATGGTCAGGCCGGGCGCGACAACCAGGAACCCGCGGGTGAATTTCTTGCTGGCGGGCCGACGTACGGCATTGATGGTTTGCCAGGCAACCAGCATGGCCATGACGGCGGTCTTGCCGGCGCCGGTGGCCAGTTTCAAGGCCAGCCGCAACAAGCCCGGGTTGGCGTCGTTGTTGGCATTGGCAAGATGTTCAATTATGTCTTTGGCTGCCTTTCCGGCTTTTGGGGCGACCTCCGTCAACCAGATGGCCGTCTCCACCGCTTCGATCTGGCAGAAAAAAGGCCGAATGCCGCTGAACCTGTGCTGCCGCCAGTGCTGGAGCAGGCGGGCGGTTTCGGGCGTGACCTGCCAATCGCTGGGATTCGGCCTGTTTCGCCAAAGGCTTACGTGACGGCGAACGGCGTTGATGATTGAAGTAGGGTCATACTGTTGCGCTTCCGTTGAAAGCCCTTTGCCTTCGTCGAAAACTATTTGTTGTTGATCCAGCGAATCCTTGCGTTTCCTGGGCTTCGGAATCGGCGTAATGAATTCCGCGCTGCGGCGTCTTTCAATGATTCGTTGCGTTGGCTGACCCTGCTCATCAAGCTCCCAGTGCCGCGCCGGATATTCATAGGGCGAGTTGAGGATGGGTTTTTCGAAAAATTGATTATTCATGCTTGAGCCTCACTCCATACATATGCCGCCATCCGGGATTGAGGAATGTTTACACTATTTAACGCCAGTCTTTTCCGCATCATTGCGATTAATTTCTACAAAAGACATTTCTTTCCTTCATTCCGTCTTTATTTTTATGGTGATGGGATGTTTAACATTTCGGACAGAAAATTGAAGCAGCGTGACAGGAAATTTAAGGTTCTTGTGGAAGATAAAAAGAGGAATCGCAGGAGGGTAACTTATGGATAACGAACAGTTTCAAAAACTCGTACTTGAACAACTAAAAATACTTACGGATGGTCAAAAGGCTCTCGAACAGGGTCAAAAGGCTCTCGAACAGGGTCAGGAGACAATTGAACAAAGACTGAAATCGCTTGAACAGGGACAGAAAGCTCTCGAACGTGGACAGAAGGAAATCAAGAATGAGCTAAAGTTTATCTGGGACGATATTAAGAAAATCGACAACCGTCTTTCTGCCCAGGAAGAAGAGGTTGTCATACTGAAACGCATGAAATAACAAATTGAGGGTGAGCAAACCGTAAGCCGAGTTCTGTCGTGGGTGATCATCTGTCTGGGACGGCTGTCGCCAGCCGCCTCTAGCGACCTGACCCGGGAACAGGCGACGGGCCGCCGCGCAACGTTCCCCTATTCGGTCTTGCTCCAGGTGGGGTTTACCTAGCCGGCCGGTCGCCCGGCCGCTGGTGCGCTCTTACCGCACCGTTCCACCCTTACCGTTTGAGAAGTGAGATGTGGGAAGTGAGATGTGAGAGCCTTGCAATTCGGCTTTGACGGGTTTTTTTAATCCCGCTTCTAACCTCCCGCCTCTCACCTCTCAAAACGGCGGTCTGCATTTCTGTGGCACTTTCCTTGAGGTCGCCCCCACTGGGTGTTACCCAGCACCCTGCCCTGCGGAGCTCGGACTTTCCTCAGACGCCTCCTTGCGGGGCGCCCGCGATCACCAGGTTTACTCACCGCTCCTTTGTCCAATAAATTATAACACCGGCAATCAAAATGCGCAACTTCACCTCTCCCAGAACAGCATCCTGCCGCAGTTGCTGCAGTAAATCAGCCCGTCCCCCATCTTCAGCCGGCGGAGGGCGTCAAACGATATGCCGACCCGGCAGCCCATGCAGGTTCCCTTCTCGACGCGCGCCAGCGGGTCGGAGAACTTCTTCTTCATTTCCAGGTACCTGTGCCAGACTTCGGCATCGATCTTTTCCAGCAGTTTTTGCCTGGCGAGGGGGATTTGCGCGAGAAGGCCCCTCACTTTTTGCTGGTTGGCCAGAAACGACCCGTGCTGCCGGCGGAACTCCTCCGACTTTTTGTTCAGCAGGGCGCTCATTTCCTCCAGTTTTTCGCGCAAGACGTCCTGCCGTTCCATTATACCGAGCATTTCATCCTCGGTCTTTTTAATCATGCTTTTCAGGTTTTCCAGTTTTTTGGTGCTGCTGCTTATCTCCTTGATGTTGGTGATCACGCCGCCGTACAGCTTCTGGCCGAGGCTCTCGGCCTGCTCGGCGGCGGCGGACGCTTCAAACTCCTTTTCCTTGAGCTTTTTTTTCAGCAAACTGTATTCTTCTTTAAGCCTGTTAAAAACGGTACGGCCTTCCTCGATCTCATTCTTGAGAGCTTTCAGCTCTTCCGACATCTGTCCCTCCCTTAACTTCTGTTCGAGCTCCCTCCTCTGTTCGTCCAGCAACTGGACTTCCCAAAGCGGCCTCAACTCGGGCATGCCAATCTCCCCTTGACAATTAATAAAGGATAGGAAGACGCGCTTCCTATCCTAAAGATATGCGAAAGGATCCGTGTTGGTTTTCGATAAAAAGATTTCAACATCAAGGTTCGTTTCCCGGCAGCGCCGCACCAGGCGGCTGTGCAGCACGGACAAAACGGCGGTTTCCGTGCCGTGGTGTCCCGCGTCAAGGAATTTCAGCCCGGCGGCCAGCATTTCCCGGGCGTCGTGGTATTTCAAATCTCCGGTAACAAACGTATCCGCTCCCGCGCTCAATGCCGCAGGCCACAAATCCGCTCCCGCACCGCCGCACACGGCAACTCTTTTGACGGTTTCCTCCGGGGAACCGCCCACCCTCACCAGGTCTAAACCCAGGGCTTTTTTAACGCGCAGCGCAAATTCCCCGAACGGCACGGGGCCGGGAAGATCGCCCACTCTTCCCGGTCCGCAGGCCGGGCCATTTTCCAGGGGGTACAGATCGTAAGCGACTTCCTCGTAAGGATGGGCTTTCAGCATGGCGTCCAGCACGGAAGCCAGGCGGGCGGCGGGCAACACCGTTTCGAGCTTGACTTCCTCCACCATCTCCAGTTCGCCCGTTTTGCCAATGTACGGTATCGTACCATCCAGAGGCCTGAAAGTTCCGGTTCCGGGAGCCGCAAAGGTACAGTCGCTGTAATTCCCGATATGCCCCGCTCCCGCTTCCGTAACGGCCCTCCGGACTTCCTCCAGGTGACCGGACGGGACAAAAACCGCCAGCTTGATGTAGCGTTCCCTGCCGGTTTTCTGTAACACGGCCGGCCGGGTCAGCCCGATCTTTTCGGCCAGCGCGTCGCTGACACCCCCGGACACGTTGTCCAGGCTGGTATGGGCCGCGTAAACCGCAATCCGGTTTTCAATAAGAAAGGCGACCAGTTTTCCACCGGGACTGTCAATTCTGACTTCCCTCAACGGCTCGAAAATCATCGGATGGTGGCTGACGATAAGACCGGCGCCATTATCTTTCGCCTCTGCCGCAACTTCGAGAGCAACGTCAAGGGCGAGCATCACCCTGTGCACAACGGCCTCCGGATCGCCCACCTGGAGACCCGTGTTGTCCCAGCTTTCGGCGAGATGCCTCGGGGCGATTTCCTCCACTATTTTTAATATGTCCCTGCATCTTACAGGCATTTTTGAACCTCTCTCAGACGTGCGATTTTCAATTCAACTTCCCGCGCCTTCTTCCGGGCCTCCCCGCTGCCGGAGGCGGACAGTCCGGCCAGCATCCTCTCATATTTGTCCAGGATTCCGGCAAGGTAAACCGGCAGCAGGGGATCTTTTTTTTCCAGCAACCGCGGTCCCAGTTCAAGGAGAAAGGGGTCCCCGGTTGTTTCCGGTCCAGGCTCGGCCACCATAACCAGATAAATCCTGCCGTCTTCTTCGACAAGCTCCTCGTCGGCGATCCTCCAGCGGTTGGCCGTCAGCCACGTCCGCAGACTCCCCGCATCAGCCATGGGCTGCAGTACGAGCCTGTTTATACCGCGTAAAACCTCCGGGGAGGCGGCCAGGATGTCCCTGATCGTATTGCCGCCCATGCCGGCCACGACGACGACCCCGGCCTCTCCGGGCTTCAAAACGGCCAAACCGTTTCCAAACCGCAAGTCGATCCTGTCTTCAAGACCGCGCTCCCTTACCTTTCCTTTTGCCGATTGAAAGGGTCCGGGATTCAAATCCGAAGCGATCACCTTCGGGCATATCCCGTTTTCAACCAGAAAGACGGGCAGACGGGCGTGGTCCGTGCCGATATCGGCGGCGATACTGCCGGGCGGGACGTGCGCCGCCAGCACGGCAAGGCGCTCTGCCAGCTTCATGGACGGCCTCCCTGATTCTGCGCTAAATTCAGTATATTCCATTTCGGAAAAAAAAACAAACCCCGTGCGTCAACGGGGTCTTGCCGGTTCTTCAACAGTCGAAATAAAGCATGAACTCGTAAGGGTGCGGTCTCAGCCTGACGGCGTCGTACTCGCGTGTCAGCTTGTATTTAATCCAGGTTTCAATCAGGTCTTCGTCAAAAACGCCGCCCTGCAGCAGGAACTCGTGGTCTTCTTTCAATTCCCTCAACGCTTCGTCCAGCGAGCCCGGTACGGAACGGATTTTCGCGGCCTCATCGGGAGGAAGTTCGAAAACGTCCTTATCCACCGGCTCACCCGGGTGAATCTTGTTCTTGATCCCGTCAATGCCGGCGAGCAGCATGGCGGAAAAAGCCAGGTACGGGTTGCAGGACGGGTCGGGCGGACGGAACTCGATCCGTTTCGCCTTGGGATTGCTTGAATACATCGGTATGCGCACCGCGGCGCTTCTGTTCCTCTGGGAGTAGACGAGGTTTACGGGAGCTTCGTACCCGGGAACAAGCCGCTTGTACGAGTTGGTGGTGGGGCTGGTCAGCGCGGTAAGCGCCCGCGCGTGCTTCAGCAGGCCGCCTATATAGTAAAGGGCGATGCCGCTCAGCTTCGCGTATCCCGCCGGGTCGAAAAACAGGGGTTTCCCGTTCTTCCACAAGCTCTGGTGAACGTGCATGCCCGTGCCGTTGTCCTGGAAAAGCGGTTTGGGCATAAAGGTGGCGGTTTTGTTGTATTTTCTGGCCACGTTCTTGACAATGTACTTGTACATCATCAAGTAGTCGGCCATTTTCGTAAGGGTGCTGAATTTAATATCTATCTCCGCCTGACCCGCCGTGGCAACCTCGTGGTGCTGACACTCGACCGGAATGCCGGCATCCAGCATGGTCATGACCATTTCGGTGCGCAGGTCCTGCTGGGAGTCGGTGGGAGCAACCGGGAAATAACCCTCCTTGTAACGGGGTTTGTAACCCAGGTTGGGGTTCTCCGCGCGGCCCGAGTTCCAGACTCCTTCCACCGAATCTATGAAATAGTAGCCGGAATGCTGGTTTTGATCGTACCTGATATCGTCAAAGACAAAGAATTCCGCTTCAGGCCCCCAGAAACTCTGGTCGGCAATCCCCGTCGATTTCAAGTACTCCTCCGCTTTCTGGGCGATGCAACGCGGGTCACGGTTGTACCTCTCACGGGTCACGGGGTCCACGACATTGCAGATTATGCTCATGGTGGTCACCTTGCAGAACGGGTCTATGCAGGCGGTCTCGGGATCGGGCATGAGAATCATGTCGCTCTCGTTTATCGTCCTGAACCCGCGGATACTGGAACCGTCAAAGCCCAGCCCCTCCTCGAAAGCGTCTTCGTCGAATTCGGCGAGGGGAACCGAAAAGTGCTGCCAGGTGCCCGGCAAGTCGATAAATTTCACGTCCACAATTTTTACGTTCTTCTCTTCGGCAAACGCTATGACTTCTTTGGGAGTTTTCATTTTACTGCCTCCATTCCATTTGTTGTTTTTTTCAAACAGGGATCTGCCGGAATTGACTACCTCCTCCCGGAATGTAAAATAAAAAAACCTCCTACCGGCTGCCTTGGAGCGGCCGGTACGAGGCGCCATTACCTCCTGGAAACTGCTCAGTTCCCGGGCTGAAAGAAACTGCACCGTTTCTTTCACTATATGCCTTTTTCAACATTATTGCAGAAAAAGATATCCAGATCAATACCCAAAAAAGTTTTTATCTTTCGCACTTATTTCCAGTTTAAAAAAAACCGGACAGGTCAACATAATAGCGTAAAACATTTCAGGGAGGTGGCTGTAAAAGTGACCGTCGGGGAAAGGATGCACAAAACTCTGGCAAACCTTGAAGGAGCTGCGGCGGACCTGCAGATGTACGCCATGGACGCGCAGGACAGGTCGGCAAAACAATTGTATAGTGATCTGAACCAGCAACTCGAAGGTATTGTAAAGACTTTGAAAACCCGTGTCAACCGCATTGAGAAAATGGAGCCCGAGTACAAGGTGAGGGATCAACAACAGTAAATTCCAGAAGGGGAAACACGGCAGTTCCCCTGTCAATTATTCCAGAAGCAAAAGTTCCGAAAAGCAATCCGTGCAAGTAACAGCGCCGTTTGTTCGGACGCTGATTTTTTTTGATTTTTAAGAAATTATTTTGGCAATTATAACCAAATTTATCCGTACTGAATAATATATTGCAGAACCGTTGAACCGGGCAAATCGTTTTGAAAGGAGGAAATCTTATGGGAGGCAACGAAAAGGAATGCAACTGCTGCATTAAAATCGAAGACAGTTTCGTGTTAATCGTTTGCGGCGAACTCGACGTCGATAATCTGAAAAAAAGCTTCAAAACATTCATTGAAGTAAAAGACAACTCGAAAGTATTGACTCAGGAATAAAGCGCCGCTTGCGGCGCTAAGGGATATGCTGGTGGGTGCAAACGGGATCGAACCGCTGACCTCCTGCTTGTAAGGCAGGCGCTCTCCCAGCTGAGCTATGCACCCTGTTGAAATGGTGACCCCTACGGGATTCGAACCCGTGTTACCGCCGTGAAAGGGCGGTGTCTTAGACCACTTGACCAAGGGGCCGTTTTAGTGGTTGGTGGTTGGGTTTTGGCGGGAATTCGCCTTGGGCGAATTCCCTCTTGCCCTAACGGACCAACGACCGATTACAAACTGGTGGGCCCACCAGGATTCGAACCTGGAACCAGCCGGTTATGAGCCGGATGCTCTACCGTTGAGCTATAGGCCCTCAAAAAATGGCTCCCCGAGTAGGATTCGAACCTACAACCTACCGGTTAACAGCCGGTTGCTCTACCGTTGAGCTATCGAGGAACGTCGGCAAAAAATATTATACGACAATTTATATTTACCGTCAACGTATCTGACCCAGGAATTTAATCCAGATAATCCTTCAGCTTTTTGCTCCTGCTGGGGTGGCGCAGCTTGCGCAGAGTTTTGGCCTCGATCTGGCGGATCCGTTCGCGGGTGACGCCGAACTTCTGGCCCACCTCCTCCAGGGTGCGGGCGCGGCCGTCATCCAGCCCGAAACGCAGGCGCAACACTCTTTGTTCACGCTCGGTCAGCGTTTTCAGCACGTCGTCGAGCTGCTCGCGCAAAAGGGTGAACGACGCTTCTTCCGCGGGGGCCCTGGCGTCGTGATCCTCGATAAAGTCACCGAGGTGGGAATCCTCCTCCTCTCCGATGGGAGTCTCCAGAGATACCGGCTCCTGCGCGATTTTCATAATTTCCCTTACTTTTTCCTCGGAAATGTTCATCTCCCTGGCAATTTCCTCGGGGCTCGGATCGCGCCCGAGTTCCTGCAAAAGCTGCCGCGAGACCCGGATCAGCTTGTTAATGGTTTCCACCATATGAACGGGTATTCTTATAGTCCTGGCCTGGTCCGCTATGGCCCTGGTTATCGCCTGCCGGATCCACCAGGTCGCGTAGGTGCTGAATTTGTAGCCCTTGCGGTAGTCGAACTTTTCGACTGCCTTAATCAAGCCGAGATTGCCTTCCTGAATAAGGTCGAGAAAGAGCATCCCCCTGCCCACGTAGCGTTTGGCAATGCTCACCACGAGCCGCAAGTTGGCTTCCGCCAGTCTCCTTTTGGCTTCCTCGTCACCATTTTCCATCCGCTTTGCCAGTTCCACTTCATCTTCAGGTGTCAAAAGCGGAACGCGCCCGATTTCCTTCAGGTACATCCTTACCGGGTCGTCTATGCCAACGCCTTCGGGAATGGAAAGATCCACTTCCACCTCTTCGGACGGAGATTCCAGATTTGAAGAATCAATGGGTTCAAGATCCGGGACTTCCGGAACGACTTCTATTCCGAGACCGGCAAGTTTTTCGTAAATGTCGTCTATCTGTTCGGGAGTAAGATCGGTTCCCTGTAAACTGTCCATAATCTCGTTATAGGTGAGAACACCGCGTTTTTTTCCTTTTTCTATAAGCTCCTTCACGCCTTCATTCTTAATATCGTCTATCAAATGATATCACTCCCTTCTTTAGGGTATCTGCGATCATCCGATCCCTGCAACTGCCGGTATTCGTTCAGCAAACTCAGACAACGTTCACGGTCGTTCAGCTTTTCGGCCTCGGCGATGCCCCGCAAAATGACGTACTCTCTGAGAAGTTCGCCGTACAGTTTTTGGTCGCCTGCTCTTTCAGCCTCATTGATTTTGGATATGAGCGCTTCCCTTCGCTCCTGCCTGTCGAACCGCCCGATTGACTCCAACAGATCCTTCAAAATTTGCGCCGGGTCCTCCCCGGGGACATCCTGCGTCAGGATCATGCTCAAAACGGTTTGCTCGTCGCCGCTCAAGTGCCTGAATATTTCAGCGGGCCGGTAGTCCGGCCGGCCGGCGAATTGCATGCAATATGTGAAGATCTTGCGGTGAACCGCGTATTTGAAAGGCTCTTCACCAGTTTCTTCCCTGACGAACCTTGCTAGCGAGGGGTCTTCCAGGACAAGCCGCAAAATGCCGGCCTCGGCTTTCTTCCTGGCGTCGGGCTTTTCTCCCCTGCTTAATATATTATGCCTTGTTTTAGCAATTTTATCCGAATTTAACCATTTTTTTCCCGATTTTGCCTTAAATCTTCTAAATTCTCCGGCAACCGTATCCCAGCTCAGATTCAACACCCGGGCAGTATCCTTCAAGCCTTCTTCTCTCCCAACCTCGCTCTGCAAAGCGGCAATACTGGGAAACACCTTTTCCAGCACTTCCAGCTTCTCCGCCACGGTTCTCGCCGGCCGCCCGGCCGTGGCCCGCTTCAGCTTGAATTCGACAACCGAAAGCGCCTTGTCGACCAGTTTCTCCCACGATCCGTAGCCGTACTTTCTTAAAAAATCATCGGGGTCCTTGCCGTCCGGTATGTTTACGACTCTGACCCGGCACCCCAAATCCTGCAAAATATCAAGTCCCCTCACGGCCGCAGCCTCACCGGCCGCGTCGGCATCATACGCTATCACGATATTCCGGCTGTAGTTCATCAGCAGCCTGCCCTGCTCCGCGGTAAGAGCGGTGCCGAGGGAAGCGACGGCGTTGGTCACTCCGTGCTGGTGAGCGGTGACAACGTCCATGTACCCTTCCATAACGACGACGTGGCCCTTTTCCCTGATAGCCGGCCTGGCGAGGTGCAGCCCGTAGAGATTGCGCCCTTTGACGAAGAAAGGAGTTTCCGGGGTATTCACGTACTTCGGAAGGGATTCGTCCGTCACCCGGCCTCCAAAACCGACTACCCGCCCGGTCGCGTCCCATATCGGAAACATGATCCGGTTGCGAAAGCGGTCGTAATATCCCGTGCCGCCCTCCCTCTCCACCACCAGCCCGGCTTCAGCCACCGCCCGCGGTTTGCAGCCCTTCTTTACGAGAAACTCCAGCAGGGCATCCCATTCCGGCAGGGCGTAACCGATTTGAAAACGTTCCGTTATTTCCGGGGAAAGGCCCCGCCCCGCCAGGTACCGCCGCGCAGCAGCGGCTGCGGGACTCTGCAGCAATGCGCTGCGGAAAAAATCTACCGCCAGGCTGTTGATCTTTCGCAGGGCTTCCTGCCTGCGCTCCCTCTCAAGCTGAACGGGATCCGCCGCCGAAGGCAGGGTGATGCCCGCCTCCCGGGCCAGCATGCTTAAAGCTTCATTAAAAGTAAGGTTCTCCTTCAGCATTAAAAATTTAAATACGTCACCGCCGGCGTTACAGCCAAAACAATGAAAAATCTGCTTATCCGGCGTAACCGTAAACGAAGGCGCCCGATCATTGTGAAAAGGACAGGAGCCGGTAAGATATTTCCCTTTTTTCTTAAGTTGAACGTAGCGGGAAACTACACCGGCAATATCTGATCGCAGGCGAACTGTTTCAATTATTTCGTCGGGAATAAAGCTCACCTTTGATCACCCTCTAAAAACTAACAATAGTTAGGACAATTCAACATATGTCCGTGTTATCCTGCAACAACGATTAAAAATTAAACACAAAAATTCCTTATTAAAAAATATTCGTTAAAGCTTAAAAATTTCCCTTCCGATCTGTTGACAATTTCTTGAATAGTATTGCCAATTATCACATAGCTTAATGTTTGCTGTCAATCCACCCAGGGAAGCGGCAAAAAATATTTCTGGTATACTCTTATGGCAAATCTGTCGGTCATTCCGGCTATATAGTCGCACACCACCCTGTCCAGTTCCTCCGTGCGGGACCGCTGCCGGTATTCGCCGGGGAGAACCCCGGGGTTTTCCTGAAAATGCCTGAACAGCCTCTGAACCACGTGACGCGCTTTTGCTTCTTCCCTTTTGGCCTCCGAGCCTATATATACATGCTGGAACAAGAAACTCCTCAGGCGGTCGGTCGCCGACTGAACGGCCGGGCTCATTCTAATGACTTCCGGTTCATCCCAGTTGGTCCGGATCAGATCGAGAACCATGGTGTTTATTCTCTGGCGGTGCTCGCGGCCCAGAACTTCCAGGCACTCCTCCGGGAGCTGGCCTGCCGTCAGCACTCCGCCCCTGATCGCGTCATCTATGTCGTGGTTTATGTAGGCGACCCGGTCTGCGATTTTTACTATCTGCCCCTCCAGGGTGGCCGGCAGAACCGGCCCGGTATGGTTCAGGATGCCGTCCCGCACTTCCCAGGTCAGGTTCAAGCCCCCGTTTCCCTCCAGCACATCGATCACCCGGAGGCTTTGCTCGTTATGTTTGAACCCCGGCCCAAACACCTCGTTGAGGGCTTCCTCCCCGGCGTGACCGAAGGGAGTGTGGCCGAGGTCATGGCCCAGGGCGACAGCCTCGGCAAGATCTTCGTTCAGCCTCAGCGCCCGCGCCACAGTCCGGGCAATCTGGGCGACCTCGAGGGTATGGGTGAGCCTGGTCCGGTAGTGATCGCCTTCCGGAATGGTGAAGACCTGTGTCTTGTGCTTCAGCCTGCGAAAGCTTTTTGAATGAATGATCCGGTCCCTGTCGCGCTGAAAGGACGTACGGACAATACATTCCTCCTCCTCCCTCGCCCTTCCCCTGCTTGCGCTGCTGAGGCAGGCGCGGGGAGACAGGACCCGGCGCTCCAGTTCTTCCGCCCGCAGTCTGATTTCCATGGCGTTACCACCTTATTAAGCCGACAGTTTAAAAATAATTCTACGTGCAGGACGGTATTCCTTCCGCCCGGATCGATCCAAGTTTTACACGAATAAGCGAACCCCGGCGCGGTTAAAATCTCGCCGGGGCCTTTCTTCATTACTCCGCCGTTCTTTTCCGCAGGCTCGAGGTGGCCGCCGCCACCTCCACAACCCGCCTCGCCAAAATCCTCGAACGCCTGAGACCCGCCAAATCCGCGCCTGACGGCTGCTGCGCGCAGGCGCCCTGGTGCCCGGCATCGTCCTCATAACTTCCGTCACCCACCACAATCATACCCTGGCACAGCATCATGTCCTGAAGCGCCCGGACGGTCGTTTCCTGGCCACCGAACCGGGAAGCGCCGACCGCCAATGCGCCTCCCACCACATTTAAAAGAGACTTTTCGCTTCTCAAGAGCCTGGTTTTATCCCAAAAGGATTTGAGCGGAGCGGAAACGGTTCCGAAATAAACGGGGCTGCCGAGCAGAATGCCGTCTGCCCTGCGCATCAGTTCAAAGGCGTGCTCCAGCCTGGTGCCCCTGTAGCATTTCATATCGCATGGGGTGCTGCAGTAGAAGCAAAAGGGGATCACCGCGTCCGATATCTCCTCGCAAACATGGAGCAATCCCGTGCGCGCCCCGGCCGACTCGGCAGCTTCCAGAGCAGCGTTGAGCAGCAGGGCGGTATTGCCTTCCTTGTGCGGGCTTCCGTTTAAAGCCAGAATCAACATGGAAATTCCTCTTTTCATAATTAATCAGTAAATCTTATGTCCATTGCCCCTTCTTTAGACTTGCCGGGAAACGGGAAAAGGAACCCGGGCCAGAACAAAATACTGCGGCCCCCCGGGCTTCAGAATACTCTGCATCAGCTCAATCGAGTCCACTTTCATCCGGCCGCATCCGCCCAAATCCCCTGCTAGCTTTTCAGCTCTCTCCAGCACATGGGAAAAGCCGTAGGGGGACTTTACCCTCGCCAGGGTCAGGTGGGGTGAGAACCTGCGCTTCTCCGGCTCAAAATTCAGGGCCGCCAGTTCCCGCTGCACCCGCTGCTGCAGGCGGGACAGAGCGTCGGCAGCTCCGGACACCCCCACCCAGAGCACCTTCGGCCGCTGCGCCGATGGGAAAACTCCGGCCCCTTTCAGTTCCAGGGTAAAAGACTCCGTGCCGGCAACAGAACGGTTCAGGGCGCTGACAACGGAATTCACCTGATCAACGGGCACATTGCCGAGAAACTGAAGCGTAATATGCAGGTTCTCCTCCCGGACCCACCTGGCGTCCGAGGGAGCCGTCCGTAGTTCCCTGATCACCGAGCCGAGAAACTGTTTCGTTTTTTCCGGAAAATTAACGGCTACAAAAAGTCTCATCTGCTGCAACTGCATCGCCTCCCGAAAAGAAATAGTCGCCAAAATTAGGAAAAACTTTTCTAAAATATGCCTTCCCGTCGCAATGAGCTTTGTCGTTTAAAAATTTGTAATTTGACTTGATTTATTGGCGAAATATGGCGATAATGTTTTAAAAAGGTCGAGGTGAAACATGCAGGAGTATCTGATCGCCTTACTGGCTATAAGCGTTATTATAACATCTGTTTTCTGCCTTGTTAAACACCGTGTTCCTCTCAATCCGAAGGTGGCTTATGCCGCCGTGGGGATTTCTTTCGTGCTCGGAGCGGTTTTCCCCTTTATTATATCAAACGTTTCGCCGGCTGGAGCGCTGGCTGTCTACTTCGTCCTGATCGTATTTTTTGCAGCCGCGCTCAGCCGCCTCGAAAGCAGGGCATCCTTAAAAGCAGCGGAGCGTCCGGCCGAAGTCGCCGTACTGCAGGCGGGACATGCCGGGTATTTTGAGCAGCCGCCCGCCTCCGCATTTCCGGAGGAAACTGCCGCAGCGCAGGTGTGCGCCGCGGCGGACGGCCCGCCGGAAACATCCCCGGAAGACCCCTGCCGGGAATCCGGCCGGGAAAACGAACCGCCGGAACAGGATCAGCCGGCCGCCTCCCCCGCCGGAGACACATCAGCCGGAATCCCCGCCTCCGGGGAAGCCGCGCCGGAAGAATCCGGGCTGCCGGACAGCGGACCAAGACTGGCAATTCCACCTGCAGAAGAAAGCCCGCCCGCCGCGGAAGCACAGCCGGAAGAAGGGCGCCCGGCCGGCGGGAATGCCGGAATCACTGATTCTTCTCCCTTCCCGGACTGCGAAAGTGATTCGGCCCGGGAACTGACTGATTTTGCCCCGGAGCGCCTGCCGGAAGACTTCCCGGAAGAAGCCGCCGCCGGGGAGGAAGACGCCGGACCGGAAGAATATTTTGCTGAAAGTGAAATTCTTTCTGCAGCGGCAGTAGAAGATATGACAGAAAAAGCGACAGAGGAAGCGACAACAGAAGCAGCGGAAGAAGAAGCAGCAATAGAAGAAGCAACAGAAGCAACGGGAAAAGAAGCAGCCGTTCAAGACGCGGCGGCCGGGGAGCCGGCTTCCGCGGCGGACGGGCGGGAACGTCCCGCCGATATAAATCAACTCATTTCGGAGGGATTTAAAGCGAAGACCGAAGGCCGCCACGCCGACGTGCTGAACTTTTTCTTCAAAGCTCTCGGCGCGTGCCGGGACGGCAAGATCTCATCGGCTCTTGCCCTGGAAATAAGCTCCGCTTTCCAGGAACTGGGCCAGCACGTGCAGGCCGCCATGTTTCTGTCTTCTTTCGCGCGGCAGGAATATGTGCAAAGAGATCCGTCCTTGCTGCAGCAAATCAGATACCGGACTTTCTATCTGGAAACCCTTGCCGATCTCCTGAGGTACGCAAAAATGCCCAACGCGCCCAACTCAAAAATTCCCAACCTGATCAAGATCAAAGCAAACATGTTGACGGCCGAAAGGTTCAAATAATCAATAATCCATATCAATAAAGGGGGCAAGCAAGTGAAAAGCAGCAAGCAAATTTTGAGGTTACCGGTTCTCAGTATCGAGGAGGGCAAAAAGGTGGGTGTGGTAAAGGAGTTGATACTCAACCCGAAACAAGGCACCGTGGATTTCCTCCTCGTCGAAGACGACGCGCCTTACCTCGGGCTGAAGGGCATACCTTTTGAAGCTGTTCAGGGCATAGGAGAGTTTGCCCTGACGGTGGCCAGCTGCAGTTCTCTTTCACCGGTTGCCGAAATCAACGGCGCAATCGATCTAATCAAGAAAAACCTGTACCTGCCCGGCACCAGAGTTCTGACCAGAAAAGGCCGCCTGGTAGGTTCCATAAGTGAATATTTCGTCGACGACAACACCGGGGCCGTCGTCGGCTGCCAGCTCATACCGGTAAATGACGAAAAACCCGCCGGTATTATCCCCAGGGAGTTGATCCTCACCTACGGGAGCGATTTCCTGGTGGTCGAGGAGGATGTGGAAAACAGACTGATTGCTGAAATACCGGAAGAAAGCCTGCCGCTGGAGAAAACCGGGGCCGGAGCGGTATCCGCCGCATTCGCCGCTCCCGCGGACTCCGCGGACGACAACCGGCAGTTCGACACTTTAAAGCATTTTGAGGACCAGCAGCGTCAATACCTGCTCGGTAAAAAGGTAGCCGTGCGGATAGTATCCGATTCCGGCGAACTGGTCGCCGAAGAAGGAGAAATAATCACCAGCGAGACTATAGAGCGGGCCAAGAAAGCTGACAGGTACATCCAGCTTACTCTTAACGTCCGTGACTGAAAAGACCGGAGAAAGAGATGCCGCAGCTAAAAAAGACTGTCTTCTTGTCACTTTTCCTCCTCCTGCAGTCCGGCATCGGGGTCTTCGGGGTGGCCGCGATCCTTGACGCCAGGTATTCGGGAACAATCCAGCAGGGAATTGCCGTCAACGGGATCCCGGTCGGGGGTATGAGTACGGTCGAGGCGGCACAAAAACTGGAAAGCTCCTGTCCTTTTCCGGCACTTGCCTTCTTCAAGCTGGAAGGCTCCGGGAAAAGGGGATTTATCGGCCTTTCGGAGATTGACGGACGTTACTCCTACCTGCCGACCGCCGAAGAAGCTTCAAGATACGTGAGCGACAAGGGGAAACTCATCAATCAGTTGATGTGCATTCTCCGGCTTCGCGCAGCGCCGGCGGACCTGCCGTTGAAAATAGGTTTTTCCGAAGAAAAACTGGCCGAAAAAATCAGGGGCATCGAGCAGGAATGGAAAGAGCCTCCGCAAAACGCCTCAGTCAAAGTCATAAACGACAGGGTTGAAATCGTTCCGGAGAAAAACGGCTACCGCCTCGATTTTGAGGAGACCCTCAAACAGGCAAGCCGGGCCCTTTCCGGCGGCATACTATACGCAGAAGCCGTTGGGCACGACCTGAAACCGGACATCGACACCGGCGACCTGCAGGGAATCGACACGTTGCTTTCCGAGTACACCACGACCTTCGACGCCGGCGCCGGGAACAGGGCTCACAATATAACAGTGGCAACCGGCGCCATAAACGGCACACTGCTGAAACCCGGCGAAATGTTTTCGCTAAATAAAGAACTGGGTCCACGTCTGGCAGAGACAGGCTATTTGAAAGCCCCCGTTTTTATCGAAGACCGGCTCATGCTCGACATCGGCGGAGGCATCTGCCAGGTCGCCACAACCCTTTACAACGCGGTGCTCCTTTCAAATCTGGCAATAGTGGAGCGTTTTCCCCACCCGCGCCCGGTCAACTACGTTTCTCCGGGCCGGGACGCTACTATCGCCGGGGACTACCTCGACTTGAAATTTGTCAACAACACGGACACCCCGGTCTACATATCGAGCTTTACCGGAGACGGCACGATAACGGTGCAGATTTTCGGCGCTGGAAAAAAAGACGGTCACACGGTGAGGATAACGACTGAAAAAACCGTAATAGAGCCCAACGTTGTGATCATCACGGACAACACGCTCCCGGAAGGCGAAACCAGGATCAAGGACCCCGGCGCGGCCGGATACGAAGTCAGGTCCTACCGGGAAGTGATCTCAAACGGCAAGACGGAGTCAAAGACGCTCATTTCTACCGATTACTACAAACCGTCGGACAAAATCATCCTGGCGGGGCCCAAGCCCAAGGGCGAAGAAAAATAGCGAAGAGGGGACAGCCCCTCTTTTTATTATTCATTATTATTGACGCCGGCAGGGGCGCCGCCCTTCGGGGCTGTTGACAGGTGCCTCGAGGTTGAAACGCTCGCTCAAACGCTTCGCGCCGGGTGAACCAGGGGCTCGCATCACGCGATATCGGACCGCCTTCAACTCGCCGTTCCCGGCTCGGCTCAGGCTTTCGCGGACGTCCTGTCCGCTCATCCGATATCGCATCCTCACTTCGCCTTCGTTGTTGTGCTTTTTTGGGCAGCGCCTTGTCACCGCTCGCTCCTGCTTTGCCTGATCCTGGCCTGCGCTGCGGCAAGCCTCGCTACCGGCACCCGGAAGGGGGAACAGCTTACGTAGTCCAGGCCGATCAACTGACAGAACTCGATGGAAGCGGGTTCGCCGCCGTGCTCCCCGCAGATGCCTATCAGCAGGCCCGGTTTTGCCCGGCGGCCCAGTTCCACCGTCATTTTCATCAATTTGCCGACACCCTTGCGGTCAAGCACCATAAAGGGGTTCTCGCGCATGATTTTCTTTTCCATGTAGACCGGGATGAATTTGCCCTCGGCGTCGTCCCTGGAAAAGCCCAGCGTGGTCTGGGTCAGGTCGTTGGTGCCGAAAGAAAAGAAGTCGGCCTCGGCGGCCACTTCGTCTGCGAGCAGGGCCGCCCTGGGAACCTCGATCATAGTGCCCACCGTATAGTGGAAATCAACACCGGTTTCCTTTCTGACTTCATCAGCGACTTTAACGACCACCTTCCGCAAATAAGCGAGTTCCTCGACATCTATCACCAGAGGAATCTCCACCTCGGGTACGGGGTTGTACCCTTCCCTCACCAGCCGCGCGGTGGCCCGGAAAACGGCCCTGACCTGCATCTCGTATATTTCCGGATAGGTGATGCCCAGGCGGCAGCCCCTGTGCCCCAGCATCGGGTTGAATTCGGACAGCGAGCGCACCTTGCGCAAAAGGTCTTCTTCTTGCTCGAGACCCTGAGTATCTCCCGTCAGGCGTTTCCGGGTTATCTCCGCCATCAGTTCCCCGGCGTCCGGCAGAAACTCGTGCAGCGGCGGGTCCAGCAGCCTGATGGTGACCGGAAGGCCGTCCATCGCTTTCAAGATGCCGTAAAAATCGCCTTCCTGCACGGGCAGCAGCTTGTTCAGGGCCTCCTGCCGCTCTTTCTCGCTCTCGGCCATGATCATCTCGTGCACGATCGGTATGCGGTCCTGGGCCATAAACATATGCTCCGTTCTGGCAAGCCCTATTCCGGCCGCCCCGAATTCACGCGCTTTGGCCGCGTCGCCGGGGGTGTCGGCGTTGGCCCTCACGCCCAACGTGCGTATGCCGTCGGCCCAGTCCAGGAGCTTGCGGAACTCCGGAGACAGCTCGGGGTCAATCATGGGGACCACGCCCGTGATGACGCTGCCCGTAGAACCGTCTATAGAAATGATATCGCCCTGTTTTACAACCAGTTCGCCAATATAGAGTTCCCCGCGATCGTAATCAATGCGCAGCGCTTCACAGCCGCAAACACAGGGTTTGCCCATCCCCCTGGCAACCACCGCGGCATGGCTGGTCATCCCTCCCCGCGAGGTAAGAACGCCCTGCGCGGCTACGATTCCATGAATGTCGTCGGGCGTGGTTTCGGTGCGCGCCAGTATTACCTTTTCCCCTTCACGCCCGAGCTTTTCGGCCAGATCGGCGCTGAACACCACCCCGCCCGACGCGGCGCCCGGCGATGCCGGAAGCCCCCTCGCGATAACGTTGAGCTTCGCGGCAGGATCGATCCGGCGGTGCAGGAGCTGGTCAAGCTGGCCGGGTTCCACCATCATGACGGCTTCTTCCCTTGTAATCAGCCCCTCCTCAACCATGTCGACCGCTATTTTTACGGCGGCATGGGCAGTTCTTTTTCCGTTGCGAGTCTGCAGTATCCAGAGCCTGCCCCGTTCGATGGTGAACTCTATGTCCTGCATGTTCCGGTAGTACTTATCCAGCCGGTCGCAAATATCCGAAAACTGTTTGTATATTTCCGGCATTTCCTGCTCAAGCGCCGAAATATGACGGGGAGTGCGAATACCCGCGACCACGTCCTCGCCCTGGGCATTAACGAGGTATTCACCGTAAAGCTGCTTCTCGCCGGTGGAGGGGTTGCGGGTAAACGCAACCCCTGTTCCGCTGTCGTTTCCCATATTTCCGAAGACCATGGCCTGGATGTTTACGGCAGTCCCGAGATCGTCGGGGATCTTGTTGATCTTCCGGTATACGGCCGCCCGGTCGTTATTCCAGGAGTTGAAGACCGAACGCACCGACATGAACAACTGCTCCATCGGCTCCTGCGGGAAGGAGCCGCCGGTTTCCCTCCGGATCAGCTTCTTGTATTCGGCAATCACTTCGCGCCAGTCCGAAGCCGACAGTTGGTAGTCGAAACCGACGCCTTTTTTCTCTTTCTGCCGGTCCAGAATCCTTTCAAATTTGTCGTGGCCGATTCCCATCACCACATCGCCGAACATGCTGATGAGACGGCGGTAACAGTCCAGCGCGAACCTCTCGTTTCCGGAGACGGCCGCGAAAACCTCAACGGTGCGGTCGTTGAGGCCGAGATTCAAAACGGTGTCCATCATGCCGGGCATGGAAACGGGCGCACCCGAGCGCACCGATACGAGCAGGGGATTTTTGCCGTCCCCGAATCTTTTTTCCAGCTTCTCTTCCAGAACTTTGATCTTTTCGCTTATCTGCTCTTCCAGGCCGGGAGGAAATTTCCGGCCGAGCGCGCTGAAATCCTTGCAGGCTTCAGTGGTAACAATTATGCCTGGCGGCACCGGCAAACCGATTTTCGTCATCTCAGCCAGGTTGGCGCCTTTTCCTCCGAGCAGGTTTCTCATTCCGGCGCTTCCTTCTTCAAAAAGGTATACGTACTTTTTAACGGCCAAGCCTCTCCCCCCTGCAATAGATTTCCAGCACCCTGCTGGCTGTCTCTTCTACCGCCTTGTTGGTCACGTCGATAATTGAACATCCGGCTTTTTTCATTATTTTTTCCGCATATTCCAGCTCTTTTAAAATGCGTTCCATGGTAGCATAGTCCGCATTGGAAGCAAGACCCAGGGTCTTCAAACGCTCTCTCCTGATCTCATTCAGCTGCCTCGGCTGGATGATCAGGCCGATCAGCCTGTGCGGCGGCAGGGCGAAAATCTCCTCCGGAGGAGACACCTCCGGCACCAGCGGCACGTTTGCCGTTTTTATCCCCTTGTGCGCAAGGTACATGCACAGAGGCGTTTTCGAGGTCCTGGAAACACCTATCACCACTATATCCGCTCTCAAAATGCCTCTGGAGTCCTTGCCGTCGTCGTATTTTACGGCAAACTCGATTGCTTCGACCTTCCGGAAGTATTCCTCGTCCATCCTCCGGACCAGCCCCGGCTCCATCCTGGGCGGGCGGTCGATAACAGTCGACAGGGCGTCGATCATCGGCGTCATAATGTCCACGGTGGGTATGCCGTACTTCGCGGCCTCCCTGACGATCCTCTCCTTCAACTCCGCAACCACCACGGTATAAGCGATAATGCTGTTGAAAGCGCTGGCTTCCTCTACAATCTCCGGTATCTCTTCGGGATCGCTGACATAAGGTATCCGCCGGATTTCAACGCCGCCGTGATTAAACTGGCTGGCAGCCGCCCGGGCCACCAGTTCCGCAGTTTCCCCAATCGAATCGGACACGATGTATATTACGGGTTTTACATCCTGTTCAGTGGATATGGCGAATTCCCCCTTAGCTTCCTTCTCCAAGTTCAACAAACAGCCTGGTTATATTTGTCTTGCTCAAGCGGCCCACCACTTCCAAGCCTTCGCTCCCGTCCGGGAGGACAACCTTGCGAACCACAGGGAGGGCGTCCACCTCGTGGGTAATAATTTTCTTGGCGGCGTCCCACACGGACTCCTCCGGCGCCGTGCACAACACGTTCGGCATTCTCGTCATGACCACCCCCACGGGCAGCTTGTGGATGTCGTGACCGCCCAGGGTGGTTTTCAGAAGGTCCTTGCGGGAGATGACCCCTTCGAGAATCCCGCCCTCCTTGACTACAAAAAGAGTCCCCACATCCTCAATGAACATGGTGACGACCGCATCGTAAACCGAACACTTTTCGTTCACCACGATGGGAACGGACTTGATGTCGGCTACCAAAACCCGGTGCAGCTTGTCGGCAATCACCCTGTTCGGCGACTTGCCGCTGTAAAAGTAGCCCACCCGGGGGCGGGCTTCAAGCAGGCCCGCCATCGTCAGAATGGCCAGGTCGGGCCTCAATGTAGCCCTGGTCAGCGACAATTTATCCGCTATCTGCTCGCCGGTAATCGGGCCGGAACTCTTTACAATCTCAAGTATGGTTTCCTGCCGCTTGGTTAATTGCAAATTCATCTCCCCTTAGAGAGAATATATGTCATACTAATATAAGGTCAGGCCTTATATAATATATATTATATCTATGATAATTTCCCTCCTTTTTTGGGAAAAAAATTTGACTTTATTTTATTTAAAGATTTAAATTGCGCCTACTTCGCCTCCACAACCAGCTTGCTCAGATCGGCCACCTTCTTTACCATGACCGCGACCCTGTACAGGAGAGCCAGCCGGTTTTCCCTCACGTCCCTGTCTTCCACCATAACCATCACGGAATTGAAAAACCTGTCCAGAGGCTCCTGCAAAGCGGCGACGGAAAACAGCAAAGAGCGGTAGTCCCGCCTCTCCAAGGCGGCCCGGGATTCCTGCTCGGCCTGCAATATCCTGCTGTAAAGCGTTTTTTCACTTTCGTCCGTCGCCAGGCCGGGATTTACATCGCCTGAAGTAATGTTTTTGGAAAGGTTGTTGGCCCGCACAAAGGCAGTCATCAGATCGGCGAAGGCTGGCTCCTTCCGGAAACCGGCAAGGGCCTTCGCCCGCGAGAGCGCGTCGCTGAAGTCGTCATACCCCGCCGCCAAAACAGCGTCCACCACATCGTAGCTGAACCCGTAATCTCCAAATATTCCTCTGAGCCGCTGCTTGAAGAATTCCGAGACTTCCCCGGTTACTTCCTCCAGGCCTGATTTGAGCTGAACCTTTCCCTCGT
>DAOOVD010000030.1:0-30049 GCA_035369845.1 Bacillota bacterium
GATAGTTAATTGTAACGTATCAAATTGGGGTTTACACAAATTATTTTACAGACTCCTTGATTTAGCGGCATCGGCTGAGGATTTAGCCTGTTGGGCAGCGTTATTAGCACTGTTGGCTGCATTGTATGCATTTATAACATTACTATTTAGATTGTTAAACTGATCCTCCGTTTCAGCCCAGGCTAGATTGTAGAAATCGAAATTAAACGTTCCATTTTCAACAGCAGTACCAGATGTTGACATATAATTAGAACAATACGCTGTTAAGGAACCGATCCTCACGCCTCTATAGTTAGAGCTTAAATAATAATCCCCTAATACAACAGTGCTTCCTTCAGCAATGTTCCAGGGCTGGAAAGCTAACTGTTGCCAGTATACCTCAGAACCATCGTTGTTAATAAGATATAAATCAATGTACGCCACAGTATTGTAGTTCCAAGCACTAGTATGAGAAGCAGCATTGTTTTTATAATTCAAGACAATTCTGCCCGCTGTCATACCTGTCGGAACATATACTGGGTTTACGGTTGGTCCCGAACCATATGATGCATTAATATAGCTGTTACTTTTATTTACACCTGAAAAATTCATTCTAGCAGTTGAACTATTGCTACCCGAATAGAATTTTATAATAGTTATGGTAGTGTTGTGATTGATACCAACAGAGGTGACCGGAAATCTGGTAGTATTACGTTTGAGTTTAGAGAAAATGATTCTAGTGGCACAATATTATATACAAAAACCAGTTCATACGCTAATGTTACAAACTCTAAACTTACCTTTGATATTCCTTCTGTCGACCTGCCATACCCGGTTAGTAAAATTTGTGTTGTTATGATCCAAAGAATTATGGATGTCGATAATACTCCTAATCAACCTTTAAATAGTTTTACTTTCGCTAACAACCAGGGTGGTTGGGATACATGGCAAATAGTAAATACCGACCAGATCGCGGCAGTTACGCTTGATACCGTTGAAGGGGCACGTGATGCAGCCAATACTGCTGCAGCTAACGCAACAAATGCTTATAATGCTGCAAACACAGCAGCTACTAATGCTTCGAATGCTAAAACAAGTGCGGACACAGCAGCTACAAGGGCACAGACTACGGCAAACCAGACTTGGTATGGTGGCAAGTACGGGGGGACATCGGAATCAACGGCCGATATTGCGGGATATATCCGTAATCAGCAACTTCCCAACCTTGAAACCAAAATCAACAACCTGCAAACTTCAATAACTAATATTCAGACGCCGACGATAACTAAAGTCCAGGGCCAAAACAGTGCTACTTGCACCACCGGCAGCACATTCACGGTAGTCATATCAGCCACGCCGTCCAGCGGGGCCAGTTACCGCGTAACCTGCGGCTCGTTTGACAGCGGCTGGGTGTCGAATAACACCATAACGATAACCAGCGACATCGTCAGCGGCGCGAATACTGCCACGGTGCAGGTGAAGAACACTGCCAGCAGTACGGCTCAGACCACATTTACGTTCTTCAAGGTCTAACGCAGTAGGTCAGCAACCTCGGGGAAAATGCCCGGGGGTTTTATTTTATATGGGGGTGTTGTCCATTGTTTGAAAAACTAAAACAGTTTTTCAGTTTTCATACTGTAATCTGTCTTTTTTTGATAGCAGCATGTACTGCGATCACATATAATGCGCTCGCTTTTAGACCACCGATTCGCGCCGCGGAGTCTTACCTCCGTGCTTTGGCCGGCGGGGACACCGAAGCTGCTCTTGAGTTTTCCACTGGCAACGCTGCGTGGAGCGCTTCCCGTCTGAAGGAGATCAGTATCAAAGCTGATGTTGACAGGGTAGGCCCGTCTGTTGCCGCCCTCGGACGTGGCTGGGCGAGAGTATCGGCGCTGGTCGAACTAACCCTGCAGGACGGTTCTGCCGACGTAGGCTGGTACAGTATAGACGTAGTAAAAACTGAGCAGGGCTGGAAAGTGGCGTCTATCCGGGAACATGAGCCGGATGTGTCAGGTACCGGGACATTTGTTAAAAAGACTGATACGACATCTGCGGAGCAGGTTTTCAGGAGTTACATTGACGAACTGGCAACCGGAAACTTGCAGGGGTCTTTAAAGTACCTGGTCGGTCCGACACGGAAGAGGCAGGAGATTAGCGCAGCGGTGTTGGGGAAAGGAGCGGTGATCGGCGAGGTCGAAGAACTAAAAGCAGAGCCGGTTTGGAAACGCGGTAAGAGTATGTTGGTGAGGTTTGATTACAAAGCCGATGGTAGAGACGTTTCAGTAACAGCAACATATTACAAAACGAAACAAGGATGGAAAATTACAAAAATTGTCCAAAACTAACGCCGCAAAAAGCGGCTTATTTTTTTTGAGGTGATAATTATGATAGGCGTAATATATCTTCTTCTATCGCTGGCCGCAATTATGTTCTGGCTGTTCGAACCATCCGGCTGCTTCTCTGGGTCTTGCTCCGGGTACGCTCAGTTAGATTATTTGCTGGACCGCCCTTGGTGGCTTTGGGGGGCGGTGTTCTACGCCATGGCGGGCGCAATATGCCTGCCCCTACCTAAAAACCGTGTCACCGGGGCGATTTTAGCAGCCGGAGCCTTGTTCCATGCCGGGTTGATCTGGTACGGTTACACAGTTGCCGGGTCGATGTGCCCAGTTTGCTGGAAGTTCGTGACCATGGGCGCTCTATTGGCCGCGTTCTACTGGATCCTGTCGGACAGGCGACCCCTGTGGGCTTCTTACGTTTCCGCTGGGCCGGCGCGGGCGCTGGCGGTGATTGCCGTGGCCTTGCTCCTGATCAACCCGCAGGGACAGATACAAGCCGGCGGCCAGGCCGCGGAAAGCCCCAAAGCCGTACCTCTTAAAACCGCGCAAACTAAAAGAGCGCCGGAGGTAGCCGAAGCCGCGGAATGCTTCTTTCCGGTATCAACGCCAGACGGCACGCAGGTCTGCCTGGACATGCGCCAAAGACCTGCCCTGTTCTTTGCAGTGTGGTGTCCGCACTGTCCGGAAGCTTTAAAAGAAGTTACAAAGCTCGACCCGGAAAAACGCCCGTACATTGTTGTCACTTATCTGCGGGACGGTGAAGCTGAAAAGGCGAGGGACAAACTGGCCGAAAACGGCCTTGCCGGAGAAGCGTATTACCTGGCACAGTCTCCTCCGCCCGAAGCACAGGGCGTACCCACACTGGCGTGGTGGGAAGACGGCGGCTTGAAATGCGTTGAAGGGGCTGAAGCGATTGCGGAGAAGTTGAACGTGCCCGGGCTCCTGGGCAGCGCTGAAATCCCGAACCCGCCGGACGCCGGGGCGAGGAACGCTGAACTTGCAGCTTCCATGATTAACGGCACGGTGGTTCAGCCGGGCGAAGTATTCAGCTTTAACCGAGCCGTGGGGCCGCGGACGGTATCCAGGGGGTTCGTGGAGGGCCGATCGGTTGTGGAGAATGTTTATGGGGAGATTGAGGTGGTGCCTGATGTGGGAGGCGGAGTGTGCAGGACCTCCACGGCCCTCCTCCTTGCAGTGCAGGACGCGGGGATGGAAATGGTGGAGCACCACAGTCACAGCCTTCCCGTAAGCTATGCGGAGCCGGGAAAAGACGCGGCGGTGGCCTGGCCGTACTGGGACCTGGAGTTCAGGAACACGGCTGCGAAGCCGGTAAAAATAGTTGTCGTTTCAGAAGATGGAAAGCTAAGGATAGAGTTATGGCTGCAATGAAAATATATTTTGTTTTTCACCGTGTTTCTGGATTTGGGAGTTGTTACGTTAAGAAATTCCTGCAAATATTTCCAAAGGGGAATCAGCTGAATTGCTGAACTTAAGATACATTTTTCTTATTTTTGTTTTCGGTCTTTTCCTGGCCATTTCCCCCCGTCCTTCACCAGCGGCCACCTGGGACTACACCATATCCACGACCGACACGCCCACGACCGTCGATACGACAAACACGACAGCCGTGGTGGACACCGTCAACCGGGAAATAAAACTTCCCCAGGCTCCGGCTCCCGACATCATATCCTTCTGGCCCTCCGGTGAGCTCGACTACATTGTGCTGACCACTACCGGAGTAAAGCATTTTTCGTACAACGGCATGACCATGGTGGAAAATACCCTGCTGAACGTCAACATTTCTAACCCCCTGGCCCTGGCCGCACCCGACCCATTCCCCGACGTGGTGGTGGCCGACGCCTCCGGGATAAAGCACTTCAGCTTTTCCGGTTCGGCGATGGTGCAGAACCCTGCCCTTTCCGTAGCCGGCCTGACCGGGGTAGCTGCCATCGGCGCGGCGGGGCAGAACGACCTGGCCGCTTTAATTGGAACTCAAGTGCAGCACTACATGTTTAGCGGCTCGTCCATGTCCCGGAATACCGTGCTTGAGCCGCAGGTTTCGCTCACTAACCCCATAGATGTTGCATTAGGCTCAGGCGGCTACGACACCGCCGTATTGGAGCCGACGAGGGTGCGCTGGTTCAATTTCACCGGCTCTGGCGTAGCCGAAAACCCCGCACTGGCCGTGACAGGACTTACAAGCCCCGTGGCTATGGCCGTGGCTGATCCGAATACGGGTTGGGACGTGGCCGTGGTTGACGGCACGCAGGTGAAGCACTATTCGTTCAACGGCACGGGCATGTCGTACAACGCCACCCTTTCCGTTACATCCGGCCTGACATCCCCGCGGGCAGTTGCCGTGCGGCCCGGATCATATGACCGGATAATCGTGGACGGCAATCAGGTGAAGTATTACGCCTGGAACGGGTCATCGCTGGTATACGATTCGAACAAATCCGTCACCGTCGCGAACATAATCCAGGGCGTGGGGTATAAAGCGTCCGCTGTCGTCGTGTCGAAATCTTTTAACCCTGGCGCGAGTGCCGTGAAGGTGAGGGTGAGAGCGACGCACGAGCTGCACAACAACACTTCGGTAACCTGGTCCGTCACAGCGGACGGCACGAACTGGGTCAAGCGGTGGCGCGTGAGAGGGACAGCTTCGGGGACAGTGCTGGAGGTGTCGCCGGACAACGGCAGCACGTGGGCACCGATAGGCACGGCGAGCGACGCCCTGCCCTCGGTCGACAACGCCCAGCTCTGGGCGGCGGTGACAGCCGGCACGAGCGTGAAATGGAAAGCGGAGTTGGCAACATCCGACCCTACCGTGACGCCTAAGGTAGCGACCTCGCCCCGCGGCGGTGTGGCCGTGAGGCTGGATACCAACAGCGCGCCGAACGCGCCGACGTTGCCGAGCTACGGGACGTGCTTCACCACGACTACGCCGACTTTGTCGTGGACTTTTTCTGACCCGGACGCCGGTGACAGCCAGCGAGCCTACCAGGTGCAGATTGTCCGGGCTTCAGATTACGCCCTAGTGTTGGATAGCGGGAAGGTGATCAGCGGCCAGACTCAATACACTATACCCACCAGCACCGTGCCGGACGTAGCCGGGCCTCTGTGGTCTTCAGGCGCATATCAATTTAAATACCGGGTGATGGTATGGGACCAAGCTGACACTCCCTCCCCATGGTCCAACTGGGGAGACTTCTGCGTGGTAGCGTTCGAGCGCCCCAGGGTAGCCGAAATAGTCAGCCCGCCGGCAGGCCAGATTGCTCCCGATCCTGCCAACCCGGCGACGCATATAGTAATTACTCCGGGAATGACTCAGGCCCAACTTCCGAAAGCGAAAGCCGGTGCTAAAGTGGTAATGCTTGTGGATTCAGTGGGGCCGCTGAACTCCGTCTCATGGATTTTTCCTTACGGTTCCGGCAAGCAAGCTACGGTAAATGTGCCGGTAAAACTCCCGGACGGGGTGACGGGCAATCCGGCATACCCTGCGGGTAATGCAGTAAACCGCTGGAGCGTGGAATTTTGGACAGACCCGAGCTTGGCGGTCTGCCCATCAGGAACAGTAGTGCAGATGCAGTTATCTGGAAACGGCGCGGCAGGAGCGGCTCAGTTAAACGCGCCACCATACGCAGACGGTGTTGTAGTAACACAAGGGAGTGTATATGAGGACTGGTTTGTGGTTCTTCAAGGAAGAGACGTAAATTAGACCCTAAAGGCGGGCTGCCCCCGCCTATTTTTGTCGAATACGAACCAGAATACGAACCAGAAAAGGAGATGATCGCCTATTAACGCATTAACCGTAGCCCGGAAAATCTTAGCATCAACCTACGCTGGCTTAGAAGCTCATTCCTGCCGCGTAGCCTCCTTAGCCCTGAAGGCGGCGAAGTTGTTGCAAATTTCCGATCCCGTTGTTTTCTCTCAGGCCGCTTACCTGCACGACCTGGGCAAAACCATGTGGCCGGAAAGCTTGTTCACGAAATACCCGCTGGAACCCCTTGACTGGGGGTTGATAAAAGCACACCCGCTGTCAGGTGAAAACATGGCCGTCGAGATTTGGCCGGAAGTTCCGCTCATGGTCAGAGCACTGATCAAAGGGCATCACGAGAGACCTGGCGGCAGGGGGTATCCCGATGGCCTGGAGGAACCCGGAATTGAGATCCTTTTGTTGGCCGCCTGCGACGAGTTCGACAACATGACCAACGAGCGGCCTTACATGCCGGGTAGAAAACTGCCCAAAAAAGATGCCCTGATGGAAGTGTCGCGGTTTTTTCCGGCACAAGCGGTAGCGGCTCTGGCAATAGCGGCGATGGAAACTCATTAATAATCACAAATATTAATTGCTGACATTCTCCCACGGCTTCAGTCGTGGGAAAATGTCAGGAAAGGAGAAGAATATGAAGAAAACCAGACCCAAGCACAACGTATACGCAATGTCTCCCAGCCTCTGCTTCACCTGCGCCAACGCTGTGCCGCAGTTGTGTCGATGGATAAGTGAAGGCGATCTTTCAAGCGCAACAAAGTTTTTCGTGAAAAGTCCCAAAGGTCAGTACAGAATAAAACCCTTGGATTTGTACTACATCCTTGAGTGCAGAAACTACAAGAAAGGACCTCTGCCGGAATTGTTGCTGAGGGAAACCACGGTGAGGTTGCAGTTGTCGATCTAAAAACTTTTACAAATTCCGCGTTTTCACCCCACCCTTAAAGCGGAATTTATCAGAAAGGAGAGAATGACGATTGAGAATCGGCATAACGGGGGCGCCTGGCAGTGGCAAAACAGCGCTGGCTGTTCAGCTGTCAAAAAGGCTTGGAATACCACTCATCAGAGACCAGGCGCACCAGGCGGCGAAAGTGGCTGGAATAGATTTGGGTATTGTGCAAAACAGACGCCAAGAAGCTTTGGAATTCCAAAAAGCTGTCCTGATTTCACAGCTTGCTTTGGAAGATATATACAAATCCTTTGTAACAGACACAACTACGATAGGCTGTCTGGCCCATTGGAGGATGCTGGACGGCAATCGCAACCGTGCAGACAAGATATACCGGAAATGGTGCTTAGAAAAAACCGACTACAACCAACTCATATACCTGCCGCCCGGCCTGGAGCTCAACAGCTTTGTTTATAAACTGGACAGGGAAATAACGTGCGTACTGCAGGAAATGGAGAAACCGTTCATAATGGCGTGTGGTACGCTGGAAGACCGCCTTGATATTGTATTGTCTGTATTAAAAAACCAAGGAAAGGAGACAGGTAGCATTGCGCATCGGTATAACTGGAGCTCACGGCGTCGGCAAAACAACACTTGCTGAAGAATTATCTCGGAAGCTCGGTTTGCCGTTAATATCGGAACAGGCCCGCATCGTGGCCGAACAGCTCGGAATAAAAACGACCGACGAGTTGATAAACGATAAAAACCTTGCGAAAGAGTTTCAAATAGCCGTGCTGTTAGCGCAGATGAAGGCAGAGGACGAACAGCCGCAAGGTTTTGTGTCGGACCGGACGACGATGGACTGTCTGGCTTACTGGAAATTGTACGGACTGTGCGAAAACAGCGAGGCCGGTAAAATATACGCCGACAAGTGTCTGAAACGTCCTTATGGTTTATTGGTCTACGTGCCGCCGGAAATATGTGTTGAAAACGATGGGTTTCGGCTGACAAGTTTACAGAAAGAAGCTGACGTAAAAATCAGAGAAATTTTAATTGACCCCAGGAGATACCCGTCAGTCTTAATAACAGCAAGCGGCTCTCTTGAAAACAGGGTAATGGTTGTGGCAGCAGAAGCGACAAAAAGGAGAGAAATATTCCATGAACACGCAAGTTCTGTTACGAAACCTTTTGGTTTTAAAAGATGAAAGCATTAACCAGCACCAATCAAGGGTCAAGCTTTACGCTGGTTTGCTGTCGTATTTGGTACGCCCTTCTATATCGGAAGTAGCGATAGTAGCGTCGTCGCAACATGACATAGGGAAAATCGGCACGGTACATGATGTACTCAACAAGCCGGGCAAACTCACCCCTGAAGAGTGGTTGCTGATGAAACAGCACCCTGTTTTGGGTGCGGAAATAATTGAAAAAGCAAATGGTGGCATTGGTTTGAATAGCGACTTATTATTGGTGGTTCTGGCTGTCCGTCACCATCACGAGCGTTGGGACGGCAAAGGTTATCCGGATGGTCTTAGAGGAGAAGAGATACCTTTAGCTTCAAGAATTATAGCTGTAGCGGACGCTTTCGACGCCATGACCAGCGAGCGGCCGTACCGGAAAGCCATGAGCGAAGATGCGGCACTCAGGGAAATACTGCGGTGTGCCGGGACGCAGTTTGACCCAGTATTGGCGGAGATGTTTTTAAAAATAATTTGCAATAATGTTGTTCCAAGCTGCGCTGCAGGATGTTAAGGCTGAAGCCTTTTTTAACACCCCGTCGGGAAGTCCCCTAACCTAGGAAGCTCCTTCCTGGGTGGAGCAAAGGGAGGGGGTTAGTTGCAGTTACACTTTTCTGTAATTATTCATAAGCAAACATATTAACGTCTAACCTAAATCATGATAAAATATGGAACGTATGTACGGCGTAGGAAAAGCGGCCCAGCAATTGGGCGTCCACATCAGCATAATCCAGCGGTGGGACCGGCAGGGGAAATCCGGGTGGTGCGGACTGCCGGGGGTAAGCGGCGCGTTCCCGAATCCGAAATCCAGCGGCTTTTAGGAATCGAGGCGCCTTCCCGTCCCCAGGCACCGGTCATCTACGGCCGGGTTTCGTCACACGAGCAAAAAGCGCGGGGCGACCTAAGCCGGCAGGTGGCGCATATTCGGGAAGCGATGGCCTGGGCAAATGCAATCGAGATTGCCGACGCAGCCTCCTGTTTGTCCGATAAGCGGCCCGGGCTGCTGCGGTTGATGGAGATGGCCCGGCGGGGCGAAGTGACGGACATCGCGATCACCTATAAAGACAGGCTGACCCGGTTCGGCTTCGGTTATCTGGAGCGGTATTTCTCGAGCTACGGCGTTAAAATCCACATGGTTGACGGAGAAGACGACAAAAAGTCGCTCCAGGAAGAATTGGTGGACGACCTGATCTCCATCGTGACCAGCTTTTCGGGGAAGCTGTACGGCTTACGGAGCCACAGCAAGGCGCGGGCGCTGGTAAAGGCGGTGAAAGAGCATGTCAGCGAACAGCCGTGAACGGTATGCGGTGGTGTTGCTTACCCAAGTCTTAGACGACCCGGGGCCGGAGCCCGACCTCGGCGTTCCCGCCCAGTGGGTTACCTGCAATATTCCCCGCGCGCTGGTGCTCAAGTACACAGCCAAACGCGAAGAAAAGCTGCCGCAGGCCAAAGCGGTCAAAAGCGTCCTGGCTGCCTGGGCAAAAAGCCGGGGGTTAAAGAAAATAAGGCTCGCGGTGTTGCCTTCCCTGGACGATGCTGAGGTTCTCCGTCTGTTGCGGGCGTGGGACGCGAGAAGAGGCGCGGTCGGAGCAGTTGTGACCTTAACCTATACCGTAGTTTTGCCCAAGGAGGCGCGCGATAAAACCGCCGTGGTCAACCTAAACCAGCGCTTAAACTGGCTGGAAGAGCGGTGCCTGCCCTGGGTAAACCGGCGGATAAAAGAGCTGCATCGGGAAGACACGCTGGAAGCTGCACTAAAATGGTCCCAGCCGGTATGGAAGCACGGGAACCTGAAAGCCGCCCCGGAGTGAGCGCCTTCCCGCGTGGGCCGGTGCTTGCTGGAGACCGTAGGTCGGACGATAGCCTCCCAGGCGAAACGGCGGGAAGCTTTTTTGCTTCTTGGCGATCCGAAAGCAAAGGCCCTTTTAGCAGAAGGCAAATTATACCCGGCGGTGTTAGAAGCTCAAGCCGCCCGGGAACACGAAGAAAAAATCAAAGCAGGGCTTTTGTTGGGCGTGGCGGAACAGATGAGTAACGACCACTTTCGGCGCACGGAGAAAAAGTGGAACGGGAGCACGTGGGCCGAGTGGTCGGCCTACTGCGGCGAGCCGGCTCCCGCGCCGTGGGCCGAAACATATACGGAACTGCAGCGGCCGCCGAAGATGAAGCGGCTGTTTTTAACTTATGCAGCAGACGACGGCCCTCAAGGCCAGGCGCTGCGGTATTCCCTAACAAAAGATGACATCTTAGAGTGCGCGCTTTTACTTCCCGATAAGCCGGAACCAGGACCAAAAGACTGGTCGTGGTGCGCCTTTCAACTGGCCCTCCCGGATGTCGTCCAGGCCGAACTGGCCCGCGGCGGAAAGTTACAAGCCCCCGACCTGCACAGGACGCCGGACGGGCAATGGGTGCTGGACATAAAAGTCCAGACCCAGCCCAAAGGCGCACGCCGGAACCCGTCCGAGCGGGCGCTGACCTTCGACTGGGGCCTGCGCAAACTGATTACAGCGGTGGTTACGGAGCAGGACGCTCAAGGGCACATAAAGCAGCTTACCCGGCCGTTCTTCCTGCAGGTGGGCGGCATCTACGCCAAACTAAAGGAACTCCGGGCACACGCCTCCCTCCTCCAGAAAAAGGCAGACCGGCTAAGGAACCAGCGCAATACGGTGGAACCGGCGGAGCGGGACGCCATAATCAAAGAAGAACAAAATACGCGGGCCGAACTGGCCAATGTCTGGCGGCGGTATCACGAGCTGCAGGACCAGTTAGCCCACCAGGCGGCAAATTTCCTTCTGACGCTGGCATTGGAATCTGGCTGCGGCGTAATTGTTGGTGAGTGGCTGGGCAGTTTAAAGAGCAAAGACAAGAGCAGCGACCTCAATTGGCGGATCAACAGCCAGATCAGGTCGGCGATCATAGAGAAGCTGAAGTACAAAGCGCGGCGCGTAGGCATCAAGGTGCGGCTGGTCTGGCCCCGGGGGACGAGCCACCGCTGCCCGCGCTGCGGAGCGGAGAATCATTCCATCAAAGACCACCCCCCGAATTATGAGCCGCGGCGCAAGCCTGGTTCCTACGGGCGGACAAAGGATAAGCCGGGGATCAAACGCCGGTCGCGGCGGTACTCCTGGTTTCAATGTCAGTGCGGTTTCAACGGTGACCGGGACTACGTGGCGGCGCTGAACATCGGAATCGAGTATTACGCGGAAGAAGAAGCCCGCCAAGAGGAAAAGCAAAGTGGGCGCAGGCTGGCGCAGTCTGCCAGAACCCACCGGCAGGTCGTGTCCTATATGGGCGCGGCGGTGGCGAGGTCGTTCACGTCACAGAACAAATGGTTTCCCATATTGTCGGGGCGACACGGTGAACGCAAGCAGACAACCAGTATTCGGCAGTGGAATTACCACGGCGGAGGCCTCTGCGGGTGGCGGGGTCGACATGTAAGCGTCACTCCCTATGTCATCCCGCAACGGCTACCCCCTACTGCGTGAATGCTGGTCTATGCATACGTTTGCTTATGTTGCTAGGAACGGTGGTTCACTGTAATTTCCTTCGCGCTTTTCTTATGGTCTCCCGCAAAGCCTGCGGGAGATTGTTTTTTGGAGGGCGCGTTTTTTCAAGGGCGCGTACTGCTTTCTCAAGACACTCGTCGCAATGCATCCTGCCGGGTGCGCTTGGTTTCCCGCAGCGGGGGCAGAGGCCCGAGGCGATACGGCTGTCGGCAAGTCTTCGCTTCGACCGCCTTTTCCAGCATTCTGGGCAGTCTGGGTTGTATTCGACGCTGCCGCATCGGCATGGTTTACGGGGTCTTGGCATATATCATCTGCCTTTTTTGTTTAATAATAACACACCTTGCAATACCGAACAACAGTTTGATATATAATAATTAAATGCACAGAGAAAAAACTGAGGTGCTTGTAATGACAAAGCTGTACAGATTGCCTGTCAAAGTCAAGTTAGATAAAAGAGGTCACCCCGAAAGCTTTGTGTGGCGCGGCAGATGGCACCGTGTTACAAACTGCGAAACTTGCAGGGATAACCGTCACTGGTGGTCGAGGATATATAGGAAAGAACCAGTGCGCTACAGGTGCGAGACAAACCGGGGGCTGTTGTGCGAATTGTATTATGCTGACGATCCAGGCGTATGGGTACTTGAAAGGATTTGGGATTGAACAGGGAACTTAAACAGAACATTTTAAGGTAAAATTTTCATTCCAGAAAGGACTACTTGTATATCTGTCGAAAAAACCTCGTATGGTAAGAAAGCGAACTAACTGTCCTCGTTGCGGCGCAAGCGAAGACGACTTGACCTGCCCGGAGTGCCGGCACCGAGCGGCATCGAGAAATTACATGAGAAAGAGGCGTGCTCATTTTCGCCGGTATGGTTACTGTGATTGCGGAAACAAGCCTGTTCCGGGAATGAAGAAATGCTCCGCTTGTTTGGGCGCGTCCGACCGGAAGTCTCCCACACTCCTGCCGCCGTATCTCCAGGAAATCATACGGCAGGCAAGGCGGGAAAAACGGAGAGGAAAACAGTAAGAATGTGCAAGAAACTTTGTTTCTTTTTAATTCTAGCCTTAATAACTTTATTCTCATCCTTACCGGCAATTGCCGATAATAATCACCAAGCCGTATTCACCGTCGGGCAAGATACTTATGTCTCGGACGGACGACCGGTTGCAATGGACGCTGCGCCCTTCATCGAAAATGGCCGCACCCTGGTGCCCGTACGCTATCTGGCCCTGTCGCTGGGCGTTCCGGAGGATAAAATAATCTGGAGTCCCTCCGCCCAAACTGTAACGCTAATTAAGAATAATATGAACATCGTAATGACCGTGGGCGGCAATATAATCTACGTCAACGACCAGTCTAAAGAAATTGACGCGGTTCCAATGTTAAAAGATGGCCGTACTTACCTGCCGGCACGCTTCGTCGCGGAAGCCTTCGGTTATGAAGTAGGCTGGGACAGCGACCGGCAGGCTGTACTTATAGGCCCGCCAGGCCAACTGCCCGATGCAACTGTAACTGAGGCGGTCAAAACAGTTCAAGCGGAAATTGTCAGTGTGACTGACGGCGACACCGTCGTTGTAAACCTGAACGGCAGGGAAGAAAAAGTCAGATTCATCGGAGTAAATACACCCGAAATAGCGCACCCAAGCCTGGGAATCCAGGATCAGCCCTACAGTCAAGAAGCGGCGGCATATACAAGGAAACAGCTTTCAGGGAAAACCATCTGGCTGGAGTTTGACGTCGGTCAGAGGGACAAGTACGGCAGGCTCCTGGCGTATGTCTGGCTGGAACGGCCCCTTTCGGACTCCGAAGAAGAAGTCCGGGCGAAAATGTTCAACGCCTGGCTCTTGCTGGACGGTTATGCCCAAGTGATGACCGTCCCACCCAATGTCAAGTACGCGGACCTGTTCGTAAAACTGCAGCAGGAAGCGCGGGAATCAGGAAAAGGACTGTGGGGCGCGGCGGCTGTGCCGTCTGTTTCCGGTGAAGCCAAATACATCGGGAATTCCAGGACGAAGAAGTTTCACCGGCCGGACTGCCGGTGGGCCGGGGAGATAAGCCCGGAAAATAGGGTGGGATTCAAAAACAGAGATGAAGCGCTGGCGGCGGGGTATGTGCCGTGCAGGGTGTGCAGGCCGTAAAATTTTTTTAAATTTTTTCGCTTAAATGAAGGAATAAAATCGTTTTTGTAAAAATAAATACACTAATGTATTCCTGAACTTTCCGGAAAGGTGGAGCGGACGATGACCGTCAAGCAGGGGTTCAGGACTTCCGAAGTCGCGAAGCTGACCGGGTTGACCCAGAGACAGCTCGACCACTGGGACAGGACTGGCCTGTTCAGGCCCAGCCTGGCACCGGCGGAGGGCAAAGGGAGCGCCCGGTTTTACTCTTTTTTAGACGTGGTGCAGCTGATGGCTGCCAGGAAACTGCGGGAAGCGGAGGTTTCTCTCCAGACCCTGCGGAAAGTGGTAGAATATCTGCGCAAAGCGGAAGGTTTGGACCGTCCGCTGGCAGAAACGCGGCTTGTGGTAAGCGGGAGCGACGTCCTCCTGGCAGAGGGGCAGGAACAGTTAATTAGTGTGCTAAGGGCCCCCGGCCAGGGCGTGCTGCAAATTGTCCTTGATTTGCCGAAGGTGGTAGAGGAATTGCGAAATGAGGTCAAGAAACTGCGGGGAATGGCTTAGGGGGAATCTTTGGAAAAGACTTTTATTTTTGATAGTGTGCCTAATCCGGAGCGTTAAGACAGGAGGACAAACATGGCAGTAATAGGACCTTTAAGTTTCTATGAGTTTTTCGCAGGCGCCGGTTTGGCTAGGCTAGGAATGGGAGAAGCGTGGCGCTGCGTATGGGCCAATGACATTGACCCCAAAAAAGCTGTAGTATATATCCATAACTTCGGATCGGACGAGCTTACGGTTTGTGACGTGGCGGAAATAGATCCTTTGTCTTTGTCGCTGAAAGTTGACATGGCATGGGCTTCCTTCCCCTGTCAAGACCTTTCTTTGGCCGGGTGGAGGCGTGGCATGTCCGCTGAGCGAAGCGGCACGTTCTGGGCTTTTTGGCGTATCATGCGCGACTTATATGACCGGGGTGATATGCCGCCGATTATAGTATTGGAAAACGTAATGGGCCTGCTGTACGACGAAGACTTCCCTGGACTTTGCGAAGCGTTGGCCGCGTTGGATTTGCAATTTGGAGCTTTGGTCATAGACGCGAAACATTTTCTCCCTCAATCAAGACAAAGGGTATTCATCATAGGCGTTAAAGCGGATATTAACGTGAAATCATTCTTAACTAAAACCACGGAAGGGAGCCCTTGGATTCCTAAAGCGTTGCTATCCGCGCACGCCAAATTGTCCCCATCACTTTACAGGCTTTGGCGCTGGTGGAAACTGCCGACCCCTTCGTTTCCGGTCCCTTCTTTGGCGGACATAATAGAGGAAGACCCATCGTCTGTAGATTGGAACACTCCGGAAGAGACTCAAAGACTTCTTGAAATGATGACTCCTCCCAACCGTCAGAAAATAGAAAAAGCGTTTCTTTCCGGGAGCAGGATGGTGGGGACGCTTTATAAACGGACCAGAAATGGCGTTCAGCGAGCTGAAGTGCGTTTTGACGGCATAGCTGGCTGTTTGCGGACCCCTCAGGGGGGGGCAAGCCGACAGACGATTTTAATTGTAGACAAGAGAGAGGTAAAATCGCGGCTGCTTTCGCCGAGAGAGGCCGCCCGGTTGATGGGAGCGCCGGATACGTTTTGGCTGCCAGACAAATATAATGACGCATATAGGGCTATGGGGGACGCGGTTGCGGTGCCGGTAGTATCTTGGCTTTCGCGGCATCTGCTCACCCCTTTGGCATTGACGGTTCGGACTGCTTCAAAGAAACAAAGTCCAAAAAAAGACAACGATCGTTCTATTCGCTATCGTTTGACAGCAGAACGGCTTGCTTCTAAGTGGAGATCGATGCAGCAATGAGTAAAGAAAATGAAGCGGCAATGAACAAAGAAGGGTTGTTTGAGGATGTTCTGCAGGAACTGGTCGCTTGGTATGATCAACAACGTCCTAGTCCTGACCGCGAACCGGAAAGATACGTAGTTTGTGCCGGTCTCGCCGTTCTTGAGAGGATGAAAGCATCTTACCCTCTAAGACCGGAAGACTATATTACGATCAAAAACCAGGTGCGGACAAGTGGAGCTTTAATTAGGAACATTCTGACGCGTTTCGGAGAAACAAGAAGTTACGCCTCGGAAGGCGGACGCACAACAAGGGGAACTCGTACGGCAGCAGACATGCTTGTCCAAAGGCTTAATAACTGCGCTTGCCGTGACCGACTCGCCGCCCTAGACACCAATGACCGCGGCGACATAGTTCATGGTTTGCAAGGCTGGTTGGCGGAAAAGGTCAAAGAATACTTCAATCAGCAACGGCTTGAAGTTGAGGTTGATTTGTCAAAATCAGGCCCGCAAATAGTCGGAGATATACTCGCGGTGGCCGCCGAAAGGAAGATAGCGGGAGCGGTGGCGCAACACCTGGTGGGAGCTAAGCTGGCTTTAAGGTATCCCCAATTTGAAATAGAAAATTACTCATACACCACCGCCGACCAGCAGCTAAATCGCCCCGGAGACTTCGTGGTCGGGGATACAGTTTTTCATGTGACCGTAGCGCCAGCGCCCCTCGTTTTGGAGAAATGCGCAAGCAATTTGCGAAACGGGTATCGGCCTCTTCTTCTGGTGCCGGAAGGCAGATTGGCCGCTGCCCGCCAAATGGCGGAGAACCTTGGGATTGAAAAGTCCACGGGCATCTTTTCTTTAGAGTCTTTCGTGGGGCAGAATGTCGAGGAGATGGCCGAATTCGGCAAAGAAAAACTGGCTGCGCAAATGCGGAACCTTCTCCTAAAGTATAACGAACGCGTAATAGAAGTGGAAACTAATCGCGCTTTGTTAATAGACGTTCCGGCGAATCTAGGAGGAAACCCCCGTGACTGACAAAGTTGACCCGGAAACGCGCAGCCGCATCATGGCTCGCGTTAGGGGCAAAAATACGAAGCCGGAACTGACGGTCCGCAAAGCGCTTCATGCCGCCGGTTTCAGGTTTCGGTTGCACAGAAAAGATTTGCCTGGGAATCCGGACGTAACGCTCCCGCGATACCGGACAGCTGTGTTCGTTCATGGTTGTTTTTGGCACGGACACAATTGCAGTCGTTTCCGGATGCCTTCCAGCAATGTAGGCTATTGGCAGCGAAAAATCGAACGCAATAAAGAAAGAGATGCCGCGGTTTTAGAGGCGCTTGAGCGAATGGGATGGCGGGTCTGGATCCTTTGGAGCTGTAATATTGAAAAAGGCGTGCGAGAACTGATACGTTTTTTGGAATATATAAAAAACGCCGACAAAGATAATAAATAGCCCGAGAGTAGTTGAAAGAGCTACAGCAATTCTGGAAACCCAAGAACCAACCTGGTACAAGGAACCTGCAGAAAGCGGTCGAGAAGCACGGGTAATAACCTCCGCTACCGGTAAAAGGAACGATCCTGAAACGATACAGGATTTCCTGCCCGTATTCGTCATGGACATGGTAACCTGCGGCGAATCCCTGGCCGGGTATATTCAGGGGAGCGCGGCAAGGCCGTCCTTCTTTCCGGGGAGGGCGAGGTGCGGATCAGAAAGACGGTTTATGTGGGTAGAAGAGGGGGCAGTGGGGCAGAAGCCGTAAGGCGCAGGCTTCCCATCGCAAGGAAAGCCCCGGCACCGCACGCCGTAGCCGGACATCTGAGGCGGGTTAAGAAATCGGCCAACCCTGAAGCCGTAGAAAGGGCGCGGCAGTACGGGATAGAAGTGCCCGAGGGGTTCACATTTGTTCGGCCTTTTAAAAAAGGAAAGGGACAAGATGCTCGGTTCACTGGATAATACTGCCACTGATGCCGGGGCCTACGTCCTGGGGATACTCTGGGGCACGGTTTCTGTTACCGGGGAAGGCTACTGGGTGCGCCACCGAGATAAATGGTACATAGACACTGTGCGGGAACATTTTGGGATCACCGTAACCGGTCACGAGAGCTATTCCGAAACGGGAATCCAGTACAGGTTGAAGATCACCCGGGCGGCAGACTTAGCTGTCGTAAAAGCCATCCTGGAGACCCACGGCTGGACACCCAGAAAAGCTCCGCAGAGGGTGTACCCCTGCGGTCCTATCGACCACCGCGGCTTTGTCCGAGCGTGGGTGGAATTGCACTCTTCAGCGGATATAGCCCGCACCGGGCAGAGAAGAACACCCACACCCCGGCTTAGAATATACGGCAACAGGCTTCTAATGGAGGAGATGAACTGCGTCATAAGTGCCAGCGCTGACGTGCCGCTGCGAACGATGCAAAAAACAATGAACGAAACCACTGTAGCACTATTATACACTGGTAGCAGCTTCGCGGCAGTTTTGGAGTGGCTTTATGATAAGGCGAGTTTGTACAATCCAACTGCGCGGGAAAAATTTGGAGAGGTTTTAGCAAAGCGCGTCTAACGCGCTTTTTTTGTGACTATTTTCTTGTCGAAGGATGGCGAGATAATGCTGATCGACGAAGCGGTGAACGAAACATTGAACTATATAAGAAGCCGCGGGTTTTCCCAGAATACGGTCGAATGGTACACGATGGCCCTGAAGCAGTTTAAGAAATATGTAACGGATGAGGGCGTCGACCACGTAGAAGACGTGCAGTTCAAGATGCTCAACGATTACATAGAGTACACCTGCTCCAGGCCCAGGTTGGACGACAAGCCCGGCAGAGTGTCTGCCTCCACGGTCAACGCACATATTAAAAGCATCCGCGGCATGTTTAACTACCTGCAGTTGGCGGGAAAAATTCAATTCAACCCTGCAGTAAAGGTTAAGTATCTTAAAAAGAAGCAGACCGTCATAGTCGGTTTTTTTAACGAGCAGGTAAAAGCGATGGTTTCTGTCATTCCAGATACTTTCGCTGGGCGGAGAAACAAATTACTCATCCGCGTTTTGCTCGACTGCGGGCTACGCATATCCGAAGCCCTGGAAATCCGTGTAGGCGATATCTATTTTGAACAAAAACTGCTTAAGGTATTTGGCAAGGGTCAAAAAGAGCGGTTGGTCCCTTTTGGAGAGAAAACAGAGAAAGAGCTGCGAAACTGGATAGCTGCGCACTCACTGTCAGACAGCGACCGCATATTTTTCAGCCAGTACCATCGAACCCTGACAACCGCTGCAGTGCGCAGTTTCCTGCGCGAATACGGCCGGGGAGCCGAAATTAAAGGCGTCAGGGTAAGTCCGCACACCTTCCGGCACACGTTTGCGATTATGTTCTTGAGAAATGGCGGCAATCCGTTCGTCCTGCAGCGGATTCTCGGTCACAGCACACTAGAAATGACAAAAAGGTACGTCAACCTTTTCGTAGAAGACCTGCAGCGCGAGCACGCACTATACGGTCCAGGTGACAGGTTTAATTTTTAAAAAATCGAAAATGTATTGGCAGAGCGCGTTTGACGCGCTTTTTTTGTGACCATTTTCAAAGGGGGTTGAAAAGATGATTGTTGGAGTCGATGTGGGTTACGGCTATACAAAAGCGATGGCAGAGAACGGAGAATCACTGGTATTCCCTTCGGTTGTGGGCACCGGATTTGAGCGCAAGCTCGATAAGCTGATGCCATCCGGCGCGTCAGAAGCAGACAATTACGACCTGATTATTAACGGAGACGAACCGCAGCACTATTTTGTCGGGAACTTGGCCATCCTTCACTCGCACGACGCCGCCAGGCCGTTTTCAGACAACCGGAGCAATGCTGAAGAGATTAAGCCGGCACTTTTGACGACAGTGGCAAGGTTGTCAAAAGGCGATAACTGCACTCTGGTTACAGGACTACCATTAGAGCCGTACTTAAAGCAGGCAAAAATGTTAAAAAACTCGCTGGAAAAACTGTCGGGCATAGAAGTCATCCTGAACAGCGAAAAGGCAAAAATAGTATTCGACAGGGTAATCATGTTTCCCCAGGCAGTTGCGGCAATATACGGGCAGCTGAAAAGGAACTGCCTCGGAAGCAACGGTCTTGTGGGTCTGGTAGATATGGGTTACAGGACGACCGACATGATACTGTACGATCTTGCTTACAGAAAGATACTGGATGAGTACAGGGACACCGTAACGTGCGGCATGAACGACGTTGTGGTAGGCATAAGGAACGAGATCAAGTCAGAAACCGGGGATGCGCCAAATCTTGAATGGATTGAGCAGTCGCTGATTCAGCAAAAACCGCTGTATTTTAATAGAAAAGAATACGACGTAATTGACATGGCAGCGAAGCAGGAGAAAGCGCTGAGGAACCTCGTATTATCGCATATTGCCAGGTTGTGGAGAGACCAGATGAAGAAACTTAAGCTGGTTTATCTGGCAGGTGGGGGCGCTTTCATGCTGCAGTCCGGCATATCCCAGTTCGCCAACTGCGAAGTTGTACAGAACGCACAGATGGCAAACGCCTACGGGTACCTGTTAAAAGGGCTGTCCGAGCAGGAAAATTTGCAAACCAGTGCCACGACTTAAGCCCTTGCGGCTGTAAGGCTGGCGGGCAAAAATATTAAAACAGTGCCATAGACACAAGCAGAACAAGTGTACAGTGGCACTGTTTTATGTTTTTGGTTGCTCTAAGCCAGTAATATCAAGGGCTGGAGGTGTGGCACGGTTGAAATATTTCAGGGTAAAATTCGGGCTGTCAGATGATGTTGCAGGTGTCTTTGAAAAAAGGTGGGCCACCCTCTAAGTCTTGCGGCTGTAAGGATAGAACGCTCTAAAGTTGAAAAAGTGGGCCACGGATTTAGTTGCCAATAAATGGTGGCCCAGCTTTTCAGTAAAAAGTGCCGCGAAGCCAGAAATATCAAGGCGCGGAGGGTGGGCCAGTGAAGCAGTACAGGGTAAGGTTTAAGTTGTCAAAGGAAATCGCCGAGATGTTTGATTCTATTGAGGATAAGTCGGATTTTGCGTCCAGGGCAATCGAGTGGTACATAAGCCACGGGAAAGAATCACTTGAAAGGCTCAAAAAAATTGAAGCAATGTTGGCTGGTGGAATGACCGCGGCTAACCGCGTGGAACCCGTGCAAAAAGACGAAATTGATGACGCTTTTGATGACTTTGTTGTTTAGGGGAGATGGTGCTGTGGGCAATCAGGAGTGCAACTTACTGCCTTATATAGGGAGAGATTGGTTGGCGCATCATTATAACCAGCTTGAAATCATGAGGCTGGAGCTTTATGACAAGATATGCGAAACAAAGGAATCGCTGAAGGAGGAAGGTGTCGAGTTCGATACCGGTTTTATTGATTCGGAAGCTGTTTGCGGCGGCGGTGTGCTTAAAATTGTCGTGAAGGATTATCCTCCGAGGAAGTGTTTGGCGGAATCAAAAATTTCCCAGAGGCTTCTTCGTTACAGATGGGTAAAATCCGTAGTTGATGCTGTGGGCAAGCTGAGAACTGGAGGCATATACCCTGTTTTTGAAAAAGCGCACTGCGTAATTACGGTTTACCTGCCGCTTTCAACGAGCAACTGGGACATAGATAACCGGGCTTTGAAATTTATAATCGACGGTTTGAGGTACAGCGGCATCATAGCGGACGACACGGCAGACAAGCTGGCATATACTGTAATCGGAGAAATGGACAAAGATTTTCCGAGAACAGAAATTATTTTGGTAGAACATAAACATATATTGCAAATGTTGGAATTAATAACCATGTTATAATTTAACATAAATGGAACGATAAAAATCGTCTAAAAGTCCCGAAAATTGCTTCGGAGGGGTATCTGTAACCCCGTCCCCGTTGAGGGTAAAAGGTTAACGCACCCAAAATACGGGGGGTGCACCCGTCTCTCGAATACCCTTGCAGCAGCGCTTGGAAATCCGGTGAAACCTGAAAGCAAGGGCAGTCGAGATATGCCCGTCGGGAGCAATGTTTTAGGGGTATCCAAAGGAGAAAGAAATGGAGAGATCGTTTCCGGAGATTGTTTCCCGAAGAGAAATAGCGAAGAAAAAATGAAAGGGGTGAAAAATGGAAAATGCTCCTGCAGGAAAGGGACATTGTTCTCTTAAAGGCACTGTGTAAAAGCGGCGTGTTAAACAACGAACTGGTGCAGGAAATATATGACGGCAAGGGCAGTTACTATAAAAAACGGCTGACGCAGATGAGTAGGGAAGGTTATCTGGTCAGGGATCGCGGTTATGTAAGGATAACATCTAAGGGAATGGCGGCTGTGGGAGTAGGGGGGGCGCCGAAAAAACTGCGCAGGGTGGATATGAAGCGCAGGGTTGCAATCTTGAGTGCAGTGAAAATGTTGCCAGATTGGAAAGTAATGCTGTCTTCAGAAATTAAAAAGAAAAAAGGGCTGAACAGGTCATCGCAAATACATGCTTACATAGAAAAAGACGGATTAGGATATGGAATGTATATGATAGAAGCCAGGACAATAAAACCGGTGGCGCTAGGCAAGTTATGGCAAGAAATTCAGGAAATGAACTTAAAGGGCATAGAGCGTGTAATCATGCTGTTTAGGCATGCAGAAGCGATGAGTTTTGTAGCTTCCAGAATTAAAGAGCCGAAAATAAAAGAACTGCTTCTGTTACCCTACCCTGACGGAATGGAGCTTTTCAGGGTTCAGTATAACGGGGCAGCGGAAAAGTACTTACAGGAAAACCTGCCGGGTATAACAAAAGTGGTTAATGGAAAGAGGTTTGTGGATTACTGGTGGCAGGGAAATTATGTTGTCAATTTGATAACGAACGATGCGGTGAAAAGATATTATTTGCGTGAGTATTTTGAGGGAATGTTGTATCAAATAGAAAAAAGGGATGTTGTGATTTTATGTACCGACAGTCAGCGAATACTGTTTGCTAAATTATATCCTTTGGCGAAAATAGTTACTGTCAGTCTTAACGGTAATGCATAAGGAAAGGAAAGGATGGGATGAAAATGAGATGCCCTACATGCGGCAGGCGCGTCACCATGACCGACAAATCATATATATGTGACTGCGTAACGGTTCCGAAAGCAATATTGGGGAAGGAGATAACTCCAGAGATCCTCCATGAATTGCTGACCAACAGGCAGACCAGGGTCCTTGACGGATTTATTTCAAGGAAGAATAACAAAAAATTCAGCGCGGCGCTAGTGATTGAGGGTAAAGAAGTAAAATTTAAGTTCGGCGAAGATCAGAAAGGTGGAGGGATTGACCCTAGCCGTGGCCAGGAAGTAAGAATCAGGGTTTATTCCGGCCATTCCGGTTCCGCATGCGTATCAATCAAAGGAGCGGCAGATAAGGAGTTTCAGGTTAATTACGGCCATGTCTCCTCCAGAATGGCCGAATGTCTTGCTTGTATAACCGCAGCAGCCTTACTGAAACACAGTTTAAAAAACATTGCAGGTATAAAGCTTATCATATCCCTGAACAATCTTGATTTTTCCAGATATATATTAAAAGAGCGCATACCGAGGGACAAAGATATGAAGAACGCGCTGGGCAATTTATTTGCCATGCTTGAAGGGTTCAAGAGTTGGACGGCGAGGTACGAGCCCGAAAAGAGGCCGCGGTTGGCAGGCAGTCCTTACAGCGATCAGTTTCCGCCAGGTGTGTTCCCTGATATTGATGTAAAAACAGAGGAAAAAGGTGGCAGGCTGGAGATAACGCTGCCGCCAGGACGCCCTGACGTGCAGGCTCAGTTTGCCGCATCAATTCGGTATGCGGTGCCAGACAGAGAAACGTCATATATTTTGCCTCTGAAACTGAGGCCAGCCCTGATGGCCTGGATAAACAGGGTAAAGAAAGGTGTGGGCTACCTTGAAGCAAACCACCAGTAAAATACTTTCATACTGGCGCAACAGTTTAGTGGACGGTTATCGTCTGCAGGGATTGGAGTACGCCGTAGAAGTTTCCGGGGAATCCCTGAAGGCAGGCAAAATAAGTTCCGAAAAAGTGTCCGAGGTGAAAGCCAGGTTTAAAGAAGCGTCCCGCGCGGTCCAGGAAAAGGGCAGGGAAGCGGCGGCGTCCAAAGACATGGTGCCGGTGCTGGTTTGCCCCTTCAAGCTAGTCAGGAAATATTCACACTATCAGGAGAGCGCTGCTGCAGGAGACAGAGAGCTGGTGCCCTTGTGGATACCGGCGTTTTTAAACGAAAAAGGAGAACTGCAGCCCAGAGAAGATTGTCTGCCGTGGATAGCCCGCGACATGCTGGAGCCTACGACCAAAAGAGGCGTCACCATTGGCGACATAGAAGACGTGGAAAGGTTCCTGTCCGAAAGCGACCATGAAAAGGTTTGGGATAACTGGTTAACTTATTGGGATTACGCCCACGGGATGTTGAAGGCCATGCCCGACGGCAGGCTGGACATTCCAGGATATGTTATCAGCAGGCACAGCTATGTCATGCCTGACGTAGAAGTTCGTGGTGCTGCCATGAATGCCATAAAGACCCTTGACTATATCATTGAGACAGGGAATATTCCGCTATTGTTAGAAAAATATACAGATTTAAACGATTCGCCGGAGAAAGCGCTTCTGGACGAAAAAGAGCGTTTTGCCGCGGAGATGAAGCACGTCGGCCAGATGAACGGGGAATTCCCCCTGTCACCGTCCCAGCGTGAAGCCCTGCACCACATACTGATGATGGAAAATGGCGACATAATGGCCGTCAACGGCCCGCCCGGGACAGGCAAGACTGTGTTGATGCATAGCGTGGCAGCGTCCGCCTGGGTGGAAGCGGCAGTAAAGCAGTCCGGCCCGCCCATAACAGTTGTTGTATCATCAAACAACCAGGCAGTGACCAACATGATAGACAGCTTTGGGAGAGTTGCCGGCAAAAATGGAGACGTCCTGTTAAAGCGATGGTTGCCGGAGGTGGATAGTTACGGGTTATATTGCCCCTCCGGAGCTGCGTCTCAGAGAGAAGAATCCGGCAGGTACCAGAAGGCAGTGCCGGGCGACAACAATTTTCCTGCCAGGAGCGGTTTTCCTGGCAAAGTGGAAGACCCGTCTTATGTAGAGAGCGCAGCTAGATATTATCTTGAGCGGTTCAATGAATATGCAGGCAAGCCAGCGGTATCTGTGAGGGAAGCCATTGCGCTGTTGCACCAGGAATTAGTTGAAAATGTAGAATCAGCCCGTGCGGAAGCGAATAAATCTCGAAAGTACGGCGGGGCGCTGGCTGCGAAAGAGAGTGTGTTGGCTGAAATAAGGAAAAAGTACAATATAAAAGACGAAGATGACTTGTTGGAAGCCCTGAAAGCGGCCAGGGCGTTGTGTGAAAAGGAAGCGGCCAGGCTTCGCGAAGAGCAGTTGGCGGTCCAGAGAGAGATAGACGCTGTCGTGAAGCATTTGAACGAGATAAACGAGATGGCGGAAGAGATGCGGCCGAAAAATCCCTTAGCGTTGCGGAAGATAATTTTCCTTATAAGCCGCAGGAAAGAGCCGGTGGTGCCGAAACCAATCAAGAAAGCCATTGACCGCCATGAAGCGGCGCTGCTGGAAGCGAAAGCCAGGCAGGAGCAAATAGCCGGCAGGTTGGCTGAAATTGATGCCTGTATTGAGAAACTCGGAAAAGATATAGAAATGGCAGAGCAGATATGCAAAGTGGTTGAAGAAAACGGGATAGAAACATATCAGTCGGTTCAGGAAAAACTTGACACAGGCTGCAGGTACAGGTCATTCCTCCTGGCAGCCCGGTACTGGGAAGGCCGCTGGTTGTTGGAAGTGCGCAGGATGCAGGAACTGGCCAACAGGAAAGTTTATTTTACGCCGGAAGAAAAAGTAATGATGAAGTGGCGCAGGTACGCCATGCTAACGCCAGTGATAGTTTCGACCCTGTACGTAGCGCCGAGACTTTTTACCGTCTGGCAGAGGGAAGGAGAATCCCTGTATTCCGAACCGATTCTGGAATCCATCGACCTTCTCATAGTAGACGAAGCCGGCCAGGTGCCCCCTGAGTTGGCTGCAGCCACGTTCGCCCTTGCCAGGAAAGCGGTTGTGGTGGGAGACGTGCTTCAGATAGAACCCGTTTATAACATCACCCGCTACGTAGACCAGGGCAACCTTATTCGCCACGGGTTGATTAACGACAGAAAAGAATACCCCATGATTCAAACAAAAGGGATAGCGGCGTCCAGCGGCAGCGCGATGCAGGTGGCCCAGCGGGCCTGCCCCTACTGGCCCCATGACGGGAATGGCGAGAGGTATCCAGATAGAGGTATGTTTCTGAGCGAGCACCGCCGCTGCCTCGACGACATAATCAGCTTTTGCAACAGGCTGGCTTACGGCGGCCGGCTGGTGCCCATGCGCGGCAACGAAGTTAAGCTTGGAGCGCTGCCGCCGTTCAGCTGCATGCACGTCGAAGGAAAATCCGTGAGGGTGGGCAGCAGCAGGAAGAACGAGAAAGAAGCCCTGGCAGTGTTAGACTGGCTTTTGCTGAACAGCGAATTCATCAAACAAAAATACGGAACCAACGGCGAGCAGTTGAAAGATTTGGTGGCCGTGCTGACGCCGTTCACGGCCCAGAAGAGGTTGTATGCGAAGACAGTGTGGAACAACAAAAAATACGAGTCCCTGCGCGGCATAACCTTCGGCACAATTCACGCCCTGCAGGGAGCCGAGCGCGAAGTGGTGGTATTTTCGCCCGTATACACCAGGGACGATGGCGATCCCGGCGAGTTTTTTTTCAACGCCGACATAAGGATGCTGAACGTGGCCGTTTCCAGGGCCAGGGAAGCGTTTGTGGTGATAGGAGACATGGAAGTGTTCAAGAAGAGCGGCGGTCCTGCGGGGTTGTTGGCTGAATATATCTTTACGTCAGACAGCGGGGCAACGGTTGCATAGAAATCTTTAAAAAAACATCCAACCAATCATTAGCCGTGTGGTAAACAGACATATAACAGAAAAAGGCCGGGAATTTAGCAGGTATCCGGCCTTTTATAATTTAAAGGTAAAATTTGTGTAACAGCGAATTCTATTTCAACAAAAAATAAAAAGAGGGGACAATATGGTTGGGTATACTTATTTGGAGCGAGCAATTGCGGACGGTCATGTTGAAATATTAGGAGAAGGCAAAGATGAACGCATTAGGTATATAGCAGCAGGTCGTACCGAGCGTTGGGCAGATCCTGAAGAAAAAGTACGCGCCGAATTTTGGGCCGAGTTAATTTACAAATACGAATATCCGCCGGAACGCATACGTTTAGAAGAAAAAGTGCCTCGTCGTAAGCCCAACGACCGAGCTGATTTAGTCATATTTAGAGATGACGAATGCAAAGATCCATATTTTGTATTTGAATGCAAGCGAGCCGACATAAGCGATGCTGAATTTGCTCAAGCAATAGAGCAAGCCTGTGGCAACCGTGCGAGTTTAAGTGCACCGTATGCGGGGGCAATAGCTGGCTTGACGCGTCGGCTGTTGCGGTTTGACAAATATCCGCCTGGCGAACGCGATAAAAACCACCTGACTGATATACCCAAGCGTTACGGTAGACCTCCGGAATGGCGATTTTACAAAAACAAACCTGGTCAGGATCTTTCTGCTGTACCGCGTGAAGAACTGCGTGCAGCAATTCGCAAATGTCACCAGACTTTGTGGGAGGGTGGACGTCGGAGTCCTATAGCTGCTTTTAGCGAGTTTTGCAAAATAATATTCATTAAACATAGAGACGAAAAAAATCTTGATATTGAAGACGGCAAACCATATGCATTCCAGCGTCGTGATGAGGAAACCGCAGCCGAACTTGCCTCAAGGATTCACAAATTATACGAGGCTGAACAATCAAAGGAACCTGATGTATTTACGGACCGCATAAATGTCGACCCTCCGATTCTTGCGCAATGCGTCGAACATTTGGAAGGCATATCTCTTGAACGTACCGATCTTGACACAAAAGGCGTAGCGTTTGAAGAATTTATGGGAGGCTTTTTTAAAGGTGATTTTGGACAATATTTCACCCCCCGTGAACTTATTGCATTTGCTGTTGAGATACTTCAACCGGAACGCAACCATCTAATACTTGATCCGGCTTGTGGTTCAGGAGGTTTTTTGCTTTATGCGCTTGACTATATCAGGCGGGAAGCCGACAGGCGTTATCCCAAGCATATGAGTGATGTACGTCAGAGTATAGAGCACTTCAAATACTGGCATGATTTTGCCGAAAAAAATCTTTTTGGCATAGAGGTAAACGACGAACTTGCTCGTGTTGCCAAGATGAATATGATAATCCATGACGACGGTCACACTAATATCGTGGGACATGATGCGCTTGATTTTATGGCGCATCTTACGGCCAAAAATCCTGGTCTCGCCGAAGGTAAGTTTGATCTGATACTAACTAATCCTCCATTCGGTTCGGTCATCAAGCGCATCGAGAAAGGCGAGGGCTACCTGGAGCAATACGATTTGTGCCACCATATTGGTAAATCTACTACTGGCCGTGACATAGATGAAACTGGTGAAGTTGAGCGGGACGCCAAACGCGGCACCAAGGCAGTAAAGGCCCGAGCAAGTATCAAGACAGAAATCCTGTTTCTCGAACGGGTCTGGTCGTTCCTTAAGCCCGGCACCGGCCGTGCTGCCATTGTCCTGCCCGATGGTATTCTTACCAATTCGTCTCTGCAGGGCGTGCGAGACTGGTTACTTAATCATTTTCAACTACTGGCAGTAGTAAGCCTGCCTCAATTTGCTTTCAGTCATTACGATGCTGGGGTCAAGGCAAGCATTGTCTTCCTGCGTCGACTTGACAAAAATGAGATTGTGCCCGATGACGCACCTATCTTCATGGCACTTGCTGAGAACATCGGCTACGACGCCACTGGTCGCAAGACCTTTGTTGTAACGGTTGAGAAAGAAGAAGTTGGTAAAGAGAAAATCGAGCGGCAAAGCTGCGACCTGTTCGATTACCGCGTCTACTATGAATGGAGTATAGCTAATCCGAAGAAGCCGGACTGGAGCGAACGTTTCCGTGAGATTATCCCCGATACCGGGATAGTCGCAGAATGGCATAGGTTTTTACAGGATCCGACGCCTTTTTTCGTCTAAGCCCCGCTGGGTCTGGCAAGCCCCATTGTTTTGTCGTTCAGCGGGGGAGTCTGAAAGATCGTATCGATGTGAGTTTCCATGCTTTTTCAAGTTGGCTGGATCGTTCGAGATATCCTCTATCAGTAATAGGATCCCATTTTGATGTTCGTGATGGAGACCACAATAGACTTCCAGAAGAGGAGATAACGGATAGTTCTAATGGAATTCGATACTTGCGTGCACAGGATTTGAAGAATGGGAAAATTGTCAGTGATAATCCCGTATATATAACGCGTCGATATTATGAGTCAATTCATCGGTCACACATAAAGCCAGGCTACCTACTCTTTTCCATTATGGCTTCAATTGGTAACAGTGCGATTGTGCCCGATAATTTCCCAGCGGCTACGGCTAATCGGGCAGTTGGTATTCTAGCTCCTTTAAAGTACCAGCCCACTCTGACAAAATACTTATTCTATTTGTTTGCTACCGACCTTGGTGCACAACTTTACAACCGAATTAAGAAAGGCGGGCTACAACAGCGGACAAACCTTGCAGATATTTCAGCAATGGAATTTCCGTTACCACCCGAATCAAAACAAGTAGAACTCGTCGTAACGATGGATGCTGCAAAGGGAGAGTGGCAGCGGAAGTTGGCGGAAGCGGATGATCTATTATCCAGCCTAGACGACTTTCTGCTTCAAACTCTAGGTCTTACTCCGCCACCGACCGATGAACGTAAAGTATTCGCTGTACCTCTTCAGGGGCCAAAAGCGGAAGGTCGCTTAAACCCGGATTACTTCCACCCGGAGCGCATCCTTACTCTGCGTGCACTATCAACCGCCGATACAAAGCTGGAGGTGCGCCGCTTGGTTGAGGTGGTGGACTTTGTGCGCAACCAGATTAAGACACCAAGTGAGAACTACCTGAGCCTTGCCCACGTGCAGAGCAATACCGGCGAGTTGACAGATGTGGATGAACAGGCCACAGGTACATGCTTCACTTTTCAAAAGGAAGATGTTCTTTTCGCGCGTCTTCGCCCCTACTTGAATAAGGTATATCGGGCAGAGATGGACGGTTGTTGTTCGCCTGAATTTCATGTCCTGCGCATAAAGAACCACGACACATTGTTGCCAGATTACTTAGCTGCGATTCTGCGTAGTCGGCTGACACTTGCGCAAACAGTCCACATGATGACGGGGAACACCCACCCGCGCTTAGCGAACGAGGATGTGGTAAACCTTAAAATTCCGATTCCGAAGCCAGAGATCCAGAATACTATCTCCTCTGAAGTCCGCCGCC
>DAOOVD010000031.1:0-29839 GCA_035369845.1 Bacillota bacterium
CAGTCCCTGCCCTAGCCGCCGCATCGATCCCGCCCTTCGCCCCCGCTTCGCGAGCGGGGAAGGCGGAAGGCGCGGGGACTTCCCGGCGGGGAAGTTAAAGCTACAGCCTTTTTGCTAGTCTTCCTCACGAACGATCATGTGTCTTAATACTTCGTCGGTGATCTTGAACACGCGGTCAAGTTCCGACGCCAGCCTGGGTTCAGCTTTTATCTGAATTATGACGTAAGAACCTTCCCGGAAGTCCTTAACCTCATAAGCCAGTTTGCGCTTGCCCCATTTGTCAAGCTTGATAATCTCTCCACCGTGGCTTTCAACGATCTCCTTGAACTTCTCGATCACCGCGGCGTTCTTCTCCTCGTCCAGATCGGGACGGATGATAAAGATTACCTCGTACCTGCGCAAACCGTTCACCTCCTCCCCACGGACTGCGGCCCTACCCCCGGGGGTAGAGCAGGGTGGAAACAAAAAAAGCATTTTTGACTAATAAATTATAGCACAGCGGTTCTGAAATGGCAATAAAGAAGGAATATTTGGGTAATCTCAAGCATAAACGGCGGGTAAAACGGGTTGTTTTCACAAAAGTGCCGGGCGATATCGCCCGCTTGCTTCAACTCAAGGCGCCGGGCGGTCCGCCAAAAGTCTGCCGCATTGTTTCTATAATGCGGCATGGTTTGGAAAGTCCCTGTCCACACCCGTCTCCACGGCGGCTTTTTTAACCGCCTCCGATACAATCCGGACCACGTTCTCGTTGAAAACAGAGGGAACGATGTTTTCGGCTGTAAGCTGTTCTCCCGTTATTATACCCGCCAGGGCATGCGCCGCGGCCAGGCACATTTCACCGTTAATGGTTCTGGCATGGCAGTCGAGAGCCCCCCGGAAGACGCCGGGAAAGGCCAGGGCATTGTTAATCTGGTTGGGATAATCCGATCTTCCGGTGGCAATGACTCCGGCGATGTCGAATATTGCCTCCGGCTCAACTTCCGGGTCGGGATTGGCCAGGGCGAAAACCACCGGTTTTTCAGCCATTTTGAGGATGTCCTCCCGCTGCAGCAAGCCCGGCGCCGACACCCCGATGAAAACGTCGGCCCCGGCCATAACGTCCTTCAGCCCGCCGTGCACGCAGCCCTTGTTGGTATTTTCGGCAATCCAGCGTTTAGACGGTTGGCTGGGCGGGTCGTCCCCGGCTATGGAACCTTTTCTGTCGCAGACAATGATATCCCGCACGCCTGCACCTATCAGAATTTTTGTAATCGCCACGCCGGCCGCGCCGGCGCCGCTGATTACAACCCTGACTTCAGTCATCTCTTTGCCGACCACTTTAAGCGCGTTGATCAAACCCGCCAGAGTTACAATGGCAGTGCCGTGCTGGTCATCGTGAAAAACTGGTATGTCAAGCAGTTGGGACAGCCTCTCCTCAATTTCGAAACATTTTGGGGCGGCTATGTCTTCCAGGTTTATGCCGCCGAAGGCGGGCGCGCAGGCTGCCACGACCTCGACAATCCGGTCCGGATCATGAACGTCTAAGCACAGGGGCACGGCATTAATATTGGCAAACTTTTTGAATAAAACCGACTTGCCCTCCATTACCGGCAGAGCGGCAGAGGGACCGAGACTGCCCAGACCCAGCACGGCCGATCCGTCCGTTACAATGGCTACTGAATTCCCCTTCATGGTCAATTTGTAAGCCATATTCGGCTCTTTCGATATGGCCTCCGATACCTCCGCCACACCCGGAGTATATACCAGGGAAAGGTCCTCCCAGTTGGAGAGCGGCCGCTTGGCGCTGATCTCTATTTTCCCTCCCAGGTGCCTCATAAAGACCCTGTCGGCGACACGGAGAATCCGAACCCCGGGAACCTCTTCCAGAGCCTTGATCAATTCATCGAGAATACTCGCATCGCGGAGCCTGATCATCAGTTCCCTGATTGTATGGGAAGGAGAGGCGGAAACCAGATCTATGGCGCCGAGGCTGCCCCCCTTTCTGGCGACAATGGTGAGCACTCCGGCCAGCATCCCCGGACGGTTGGGCAATTTCAGCCGGACCAGCAGATTAAGCGTCATGCCCGTATTGAAACCTCCCGTTCCGCCTGTTGCCGTGCGAACTAACCGCAGTCATCCCTAATGCATCCTCCCGACATCTAAATTGTATACTGTATTAATTGTACTGTATTACTTTCGTATTTTCCATACCTAATCCTTGCCGCATTAATAAATTCTGACAACAAATCCGTCCAGTTTAGCAAACCGCGCGCCCAGGGCGGTTACAAATTACCGTTCAGTATCCGTGCTTCACTCCGAGCTTATAAACGTTCTCAATTCGGCACACAATAAAGTAAAACTTGAAAAGGTGGTGTTGGTTATTCCTTCCATTAAGCCTTACACATACTCGCATTCCATTCAGGGAGTTCAGGTAAAACCCCTGACCGAAAACGGCAGGGAGATCAGCATACTTTACAACGGCCGGCTGGCCCGGGCGGGAGCAAATGCCGTCTATATTCACTACGGGTTCGGGGACCACGGCGACTGGCAGGATGTAGACAATCAGCCCATGTCGCGCCGGGATGAAGGATGGGAAAAAAGCCTGACGCTGACCAAGGGTAACCAGTTGAATTTTTGCTTTAAAGACGGAGCCGGCAACTGGGACAACAACAACGGTTCCAACTGGGCCTACCGTATAACCGGTTAATATGGAAATGCGTCTTTCCAGCAGAGCCCTGTACCGTCCCGCTCTCCGCCTGCAACGCTGCCGGCGGCATGCCCTGTGCGCGATCGAATGAAAAACTGTTCAATACACAACGGGCATGAACTTGCCCTCCCGGTTGGGTTCAGGACGGCGCGGACGTCCGTGTCCGCCTCAAGGTTCCGGATGGTTCGCCCGCAGTCCGGGACGAAAGCGCTGCCTTTGCTATCACGTTTGCGCCCTGCGGCAGGGCGCAAAGCAGTCAATTTTCCTCCCGCTCCACTTCGCCGGCGGACGGCCGGACCAAAGACTTTACGGACTTCTCAAATTTGGGGCGGGGAAGCATTAAAACCCTTCCGCACCTCAAGCACTTGATCCGGAAATCCACTCCGGTGCGCATGACCTCCCAAAGGTCTCCCCCGCACGGATGGCTTTTTCTCGTTTTTACTACGTCTCCGACGGAATACTTCTGCAAACCCGTTTTCTCCCTTCAGGCGTTTTCAAGCCGTAGACGGCAGTTTGATGCCCGCTTTGTCCAGGGCCTCCTTCGCCCGTTTCCTCAGTTCGCGCTCCACCTTCCAGTGATGGAGGGGCTTTACTGAGGCAGACAGCCTGATGGTAATCTCGGACGGACTCAAGGCAACAACACCCAGTACCTCCGGACCGGCGGCGATCAAATCCGGCCACTCCCGGGCAAGACTTTTCCCTGCCTGTCCGAGAACATCAACCGCCCTGTCTATATCCTCCCCGCCGGCAATTCCTATATCCACGACCGCCTGAAGGCTGCCGCGGCTGTAGTTCGTCACCTGAGTGATTTTCCCATTGGGCACGTAATGCACCTGTCCGCCCAAATCCCGCAGTCTGGTAACTCTCAAGCCCATCTCTTCAACAAGGCCGGACACGCCCGCGGTTGTAATGTAGTCTCCCACCGTGAACTGATCCTCAAAAATAATAAAGAAACCGGTGATTATATCCTGGATCAGGTTTTTGGCGCCAAAGCCGACGGCCAGCCCTACAAAGCCGGCTCCGGCCAGCAAGCCGCCGGTCTGCACTCCGAACAAGCCGAGAATGGCCACACTCGCTATAAAATAAACGGTATAGCGGATAATGCTCTTGAGCAGGGTCGCAATAGTCCTGGCGCGATTGGTGCCGGCCAGTGGAAAACCCTCCCTGGCCGCGGTCAGCCTGGTAACGGCGGCATTTCCCAGCCTGACCAGAAAAAAGGCCCCGGCCAGTACAGCTAAGACGCCCAGCAACTTGTGCAAATCAAATCGCGGCATTAGATTGCGGACAAATTCCTGAAAAAACTGAGACAAGTTTTTCACTCCCCGAGGCAGCTTTATTCCGGACCGTTTCAGCTTGCCAAAAAAACCCCGTAGCCTTTATAGGCCATGTAAATGTCAGCCTTGCTCGCCACTTCGAACGGCGAGTGCATCCCCAGCAGGGCAACCCCGCAGTCAAGTACGTCCATTCCGTGCGCGGCCATAAGGTGGGCAATCGTTCCCCCGCCGCCCTGGTCGACCCTGCCCAGTTCCCCGGTCTGCCAGATTACGCCAGATTCGTTGAACAGCCTTCTCACGAAAGCCACCATTTCGGCGTGCGCGTCGTTAGAAGCCAGCTTTCCTTTGTGCCCCGTGTATTTGGTAAGCACCACCCCGCAACCCAGGCGGGCGGTGTTCATCTTTTCAACCACGTCGCCGTAGTTTGGATCCAGCCCCACGTTCACGTCGGCGGAAAGGGCGCGGGAAGCGGCAAGGCAGCGGTGTAAATGGAGATCGCTGTAACCGGAAGCGCAACGCCCGATTATTTCCGCCACCACGTTTTTGAAAAACGCCGCGCTCATGCCGGTGTTGCCGTGGCTGCCCACTTCCTCCTTGTCTGCGAGCACCACCAGGGCGGTATGCTCCGGCGCCTGCATCCCTGCTGCGGCCCGCAGGCAGGCATAGGCGCAAACGCGGTCGTCCTGGCCGTATCCGCCTACGAAACTGCGGTCAAAGCCCACGTCCCTGGCCGGCCACGCAGGTACGAGCTCCAGTTCCGCGCTGATCAGGTCCTCCTCGGTTATGCCGTAAAGCCTGTTTAGATGCTCCAATACCGCGAGCTTAAAGCGGTTTTTCAACTCCTCACCGCCGACGGGTATGCCGCCGGCCAGAATATTGAGGTTTTCGCCGGGCACGGCATCGGCCATTTTTTTGTCCATCTGCTCCCCGGCCAGGTGGGGCAGGAGGTCGGCAACCGTAAAAACGGGATCGCCCGGCGCTTCCCCCACGACGACCCGGACAGCCTCCCCGCTGTTTTTTACCACCACACCGTGCAGCGCAAGGGGCACGGCCAGCCACTGGTATTTTTTTATGCCGCCGTAATAATGAGTTTTTAAAAGAACCAGACCGTCTTCCTCATAAACGGGCTGGGGCTTCAAATCCAGGCGGGGGCTGTCGATATGCGCGCCCACAATGTTAAAGCCCTGCTCCACCGGCCTTTTTCCTATTACAGCGAGTATTACCGTCTTCTGGCGGTTGACGGCGAAGACCTTGTCCCCCGGCTTCAGAAACTTTTTCCCTTCCAGGGGATGAAAACCCGCCCCGCTTATAAAATTTAAGGCAGCCGCAATCGCCTCCCGCTCCGTCTTGGCCATGTCGAGAAATCTTTTGTACTCCTCGGAAAAAGCCGCGGCAAGCAACCTTTCCTCCCCGCTCATGCGGTCCCAGGCGTTTCGCCTGCGGTAGGCGAATACCGAAGCGGGATGCTGCCCGGTTTCCACATCCATAATTACCCCTCCCTGTTCTACGGCTTGCCGGCCGGCTGACGCCGTCCGCCCTGATTATTTTACCCTAAACGTGCCGCATATGAGTCTTCAAATGCTTCCGGCAGGCCAAACCCGCTCGTAGTTTTGCGGGGGTTGCAGTTGAAGAGGCCTGTTAATGGCCTCAAAAAGGGGCTCGAAATAAGGCAAAAGTCTGGAGCCCTGAAACGCGGTGGCCTGCGGCGCCGGGGATTGCGGCCAGCCTTTTTGAAACTCAGGTCTCTGAAACGGCGCCATCAGCGTAATAACAATCATTACTACGATCAGGCCTTCAGCCAGGCCGAAAAAAAGTCCGCCCAGGCGATTGAGGGGCCCCAAAAAACTGAAGTCGGCAATTTTGGTAAAGACCCTGCCGGCCAGGTTTACCGCCCATGCTGTAAAAAAAAGCAAAAGCAAAAAGCTGATCGCCTCCAGAATGCCGGAAGCGAAAATTTGCGCCAGGTAATCGCCCAATTGACCGGGCTGGTTTAACGCCGCGAATTCTGCGGCAGGCTTTCCGTATGTCAGCGGCGGCGTCGCATTTTTGGACGGCAGCCAGAATTTCAACAGGCTTCCGGCCAGCGGCAACAGTTTCTCATCCAGATTCCACTGCGTGGAAAAATATTCGGCAAGCTGCCCGTAATAGGAGTAGGCCACCAAAATGCCGGCGAGCGTTCCGGCCAGCTTGGCGATACCGGCAACAAGGCCGCAGCGAAGTCCCTGCAAAGCAAAAAAAGCCAGAATTACGACGATCAGCCAGTCAAGCCAGTTCATTTCTCAACCGCCCCCCTGTCTCAATTTTTTGAAGCCATACTTTTTAATTGTTATCAATTATTAATTATATGGGATACCGGAATTATGTGAAATGTTTTTTAACGTATCCGGAACAATTTAGAAACGGGTACGAGCAACAGGGAGATTATGAGCACAAGCCCGGCATAACCGAACACGGGGTACAATAGGCGGACCAGGCCGGCAAAACCCACCCCGGAAAGAGGAAAGGCCAGAAGGCAGGAGCCCGTCCCAAAGAGCCGGTACCGGCGCCCGCCCTCCGGTGCGAGCCTGCTGGCAATGCCGTGAGCGCTGGCAATGGCGGTGGTCAGAATGGCGAGCCAGATCAAAAAGCCGAGGGCCGGGCGAAAGCCGGGCCCGACATGTCCGGCCAGATACAGCAGTGGTATCTGGCAGTACGCGGCTTCCGGGAGATAGGCCAATCCGGCGGCGGCAACCAGGTATACCGCCAACCCCAGCAGCAGCCCTCCCAGCGCGCCGCCGGCCACTCCCGTCCTCAAGGAGACGCTTTTGCCCAGCGAAGCGAGAACGGCGACGGGAACCACCATGTTATAGGAAACATACAAAAAGCCGGCAGGCGCCCAATGGCCGGCAACCCCGCCGCCTGACCGGAAAACCGCCGCCTGTCCCCCGTCCACTCCCGCAACAATAAGAGCGGCCAGGGAAATCGCAGACACGGCAAGAAACTTGAGAGGAACGAGAAAAACACTGGCAGTGAGCACTCCCTCCAGCCCTCCCCAGACAACTGCCGAAGTCAGCAACGCCACCGCCAGCACTCCGGCCCTGGCCGGCAGGCCGAACTGCTCGCCGAACACGGCCGCGCTGCCGGCCAGCATCACGCTCAGACCCCCGAAGAGCATGATCAAATTCAATACATCCATAAGTTTGCTGCCCAGCGGCCCCAGTAAAAAACCGATGATTTCCATATAGCTGGCCGACTTCAGCTTAACCGAAAGGAACATCACCAGTCCTCCCAAATATGCAAACAATACCGTTGCCAAAACCACTCCTTTCATTCCATCCCTTCCGTGCAGTATAAAAAACTGCATGATCTCCTGACCCGACGCAAATCCCGCACCGATCACCCCGCCCATGTAGAGCATGGCGACTTTCATCAGCACCAGCAAACCGCCCTTCCGCACGCCCAAAACCATTCCCCCTTTTCCGGGACCTTCGGACTGCAAAAAGCAGGCACTAGTCCATAGTTATGCTCCCAAAGCGAAGCTATTTCAAAAAAAATGCACGTTATGGGAATATCGCGGGCCGTCGGCGGAAATAAATATAACATGCGCGCGACACGGGGGTGGAATCAGATGACCGCTGCAAACAACGCGTGTGTTGCGGAAAAAACGAGGATCCACATAGAGGATCCCCTGGCAGACACCAAACTGGGCTGTGATCTGGCAAACCGCCTGAAAAGGTTCGGCATCAGAAACGACAGCACGATAATTTTGCTTTGTATCGGGACCGACCGGTCCACCGGCGACTGTCTCGGTCCGCTCGTGGGTTCGAAGATGGACTCATTGAAGCAGGATTTTTTCGTGGTCTACGGCACTCTCGACAATCCGGTTCACGCCAGCAACCTGAAAGAAAAGCTCGAGGAAATATACGGCAGTCACAAAAACCCGTTCATCATCGCCGTGGACGCCAGCCTGGGCAGCATTGAAAACGTGGGGTGCATCAATCTCGGCGACGGTTCGCTCCAGCCCGGGGCAGGGGTAAATAAAACCCTGCCGCCGGTCGGGCAGATACATATAACCGGCATAGTCAACGTCGGCGGTTTCATGGAATACCTGGTGCTGCAGAATACCAGGCTCAACCTGGTCATGAGGCTTGCCGAAACCATTGAAAAAGGGCTTAGCAAGGCAATAATGGAGTTTGCAAAGCAAAACGCCCGGGAAATATAAAGACTGTTTAACCGCACCCGGAAAAGAAGCCGCGCGGCCATGGCATGAATATCCATCTTCTTCCGCAAAAAGGGGACGCCTATTCAAATAAAGAGGTGTCCCCTTTTACCGACGACAAAATGCCCGTGTCCGGAACCTTGAGGCCTAAAGGAAGCGAGCGATATTGCGCAGCCTTTCTTTTGCCTTGCATTTTTGGGGCAGCGCCCTGTCACCGCTCACTCCCGGCGCTTTGCGCCGGCAGCAATTGCTGATTGCTGCGGGAGAAACCGGTACGCCTTCAACTCGCCGTCCCGGTCTGGTTCAGGCCGGTGCGGAAAGGCTTTGTTAAAGGCGGCGCTTCAGGTCGCTTATGATTTCGTCCGCCGTCTTTCCGGACGCGTCGATGACAACTGAGTTGCCGGCGATATCCTGCATGCCCGCAAAGTCTTTGTCAATCCCGGTTATCACCACCGCATCCGCCTTCCCGCCTCTCCCCGGCCGGACAACAGTATAGCCGTTTCTCGCAAGCGCATCCCTGACATTTGTCAGCCCTTCCTCCACTGCAATAACTTTGCCCATATCGCTCGAATCACCTCCCCATGCTGAATATTATTTTGGGGTTGGTGTTTTTTTATTCTCCCCGCCTCGCCTGAACTCTCTCATAATACCGGCAACCTCTTCATCGCCGGTCTGGCTGAAATCAAGATAAAACTGTCCCACGGAGTAAAAGTCCTGAGGCGTCGCGAGGCAAACCACGAAGTCGGCTTCGTTTTTCAGCATCAGCAGGGTATCGGGCGGGGCAACAGGCAGGGCAAGAATCAACTCCGCCGGGCGAAAGTTCCTGATTGAACGCAAGCCCGCAAGCACGGTGTATCCTGTGGCCGCGCCGTCGTCCACTAAAATAACCTGCCTGCCCGCGCAATCACGATCGTATTCGCCGCCCCTGTACGAAGACAGCCTGAGCTTTATTTCCACAATCTCGTCCTTGATTATTGCCTCGATTTCCGTCCGGCTGATCCCGAGCATTTCTACCAGGCGGCGGTTCAGAATGGCCGTACCGTCCTGCGTCACGGCACCTATCGCAATTTCCGGATTGTGAGGCAAGCCAATCTTGCGGGGAATTATCAGGTCAAGTTCCAGCCCGAACCTTCTGGCCACCTCGGCGGCCACGACCACACCGCCTCTCGGTATGGCCAGGACCAGCCCGTCTTCCCGGACACGCCCGGTGAGCCTGTCTGCAAGGCGCCTTCCGGCATCCGCCCGGTCCTCAAACAGCAATGCGCTTCCCCCTCTCCAAATCACCTGCGTATATAAATTTTGTTTATTTTTTTATATTATACGGACTTGCTGCCTGAGGAGTCTTTGGTGAAAAGAACGGCGCGATTCAGAAACGCGTTCAAGACGGAAGCAGTGCGGAAAACAGCATGGTGAGCGGAACGGCGTAAAAAACCGAGGGCAGCAGATTGCCCGTCTTTATCTCTTTAATGCTGAGAATGTTCAAGGCAATACCCACTATTAGAAGCCCCCCCGTGGCTGTCATTTCAGCAACCGCCGCTTCGCTGAGAAGGTCTTTTACCAGTACGGCCAGGAGGGTAATTGAACCCTGGTAAACAAAAACCGGAAATGATGAAAAGATTATCCCGACGCCCATGGTTGAAGCAAGAACAACGGAGGAAATTCCGTCAAGCGCCGCTTTGGTAAAGAGTATTTGCGGATTTTTGTTTATGCCGTCTTCGATGGAGCCGACTATCGCCATGGCCCCGATACAATAAACCAAACTGGCTGTAACAAAAGCCTTTCCAACCTCTCCAGCGCCTGTGCCGGCCTTTGATTCCAGCCATCTGCCCAAACGGGCGAGGCGGCCTTCGATGTCAAGCAGTTCGCCCGTTAAACCACCCAAAACAATACTGACGATGACAACAAGAATTTGCCTGGTTTGAAGAGCCATACTAAAACCAACAAGGAGGACGGCAAGGCCGACCCCCTGGGTAAGCGTGCACTTGACTCTTTCCGGCATCCCCTTCCCCAGCAGCAGGCCTATTGCCGACCCGGCGACAATGGCCGCTGCATTAACAACAGTGCCCAGCAAATAAACATCCCCTCTTGAATGTTTCACGTGAAACATTTTTATCTATGGCAGTATCAGCCTTTCAACAATTCCGATATCCTTTCCAGTTCGGCCTCGTTCTTGAATTTTATTTCAAGCACCCCGCCGCCGCCGCGGGTTTCCCTTATTTTTACGCGGCCTTCGAACAGCGCCTGCAGCTTCTGCTCCGTTTCCGCAATATACCTGCTCCGTTCAATCTTTTCTCTTTCCTTGACAAGCCTTTCTTCCAGCAGCCTTTTCGCAATTTTTTCCGCCTGTCGAACGCTCAACTGGCGGGCGGCGATCTTCCCCGCGGCGGCAACCTGTTTCTCGGCGTCTTTTATGGCCAGCAGCGCCCTGGCATGCCCCGCGCTGAGCCTGCCGCCAGCTAGCATCTCCTTGATCTCTTCCGGAAGCCCCAAAAGTCTCACCATGTTCGCAATAAACGGCCTGCTTTTCCCCACCCTGGACGACAATTCCTCCTGGGTGAGTCCGTAGTTTTTCATCAGCTGGCTGTAAGCCGCCGCCTCCTCAATAGGATTCAGGTCTTCCCGCTGAATGTTTTCGATCAGCGAAACCGCGACCGCTTCCAAGTCCTCGCAGTCCTTAACCACCGCGGGAATTTTCCGGTATCCAAGAAGCTTGCAGGCACGCAACCTTCTTTCTCCGGCAACCAGTTCAAATCCGCCCTCCTGCAGCGGCCGCACCACAACCGGCTGTACGACCCCGTGCTCTTTTATCGAAGCAGCCAGTTCGTCAAGCTTTTCCTCGTCAAACTTTTTCCTGGCCTGCCCGGCGGACGGCCTGATCTGACCAATATCAATTTCTCTCAGCTTTTCGCTTCTGCCATCTTCCTCCCCAACCGCCGGGATCAACGCCTGCAGGCCCCGTCCAAGCCCCCGCCGCTTATTCAATTCCCATCACTTCCTTCGCCAGATCACGGTATACTTCCGAGCCTCTGGAGCGCCTGTCGTACACCATAACCGGCTTGCCGTGGCTCGGCGCCTCACTCAGCCTCACGTTTCTGGGAACGATGGCGTTGTATACCTTGTTCCGGAAAAACTTTTTTACCTCGTCAACAACCTGTATGGACAGGTTCGTCCTGCCGTCAAACATGGTCAGCAGCACCCCTTCAAGCTCCAAGCGTCGATTGAGGCGCTGGCGCACCATATCTATCGTCTTCATCAGCTGTCCGAGGCCCTCGAGAGCGTAGTACTCGCACTGGATGGGTATGATCACGGAGTCCGCCGCCGTAAGCGCGTTTACCGTCAGCAGTCCCAGCGACGGGGGACAGTCGATAAAAATGAACTCGTATCTTTCTTTGACACCCGCCAGGGCGTTTTTTAAAACATTTTCCCGCCCGGCAACTCCTACCAGTTCGATTTCCGCTCCGGCCAGTTCGATGGTCGCCGGAACCAGGTCGAGGTTCTCAACGGCGCTTTTCACAATCACTTCACTTATATTCACGCCATCGATGAGCACATCATATATACAATGCTCCACCAGGTTTTTGTCAACACCGACACCTGTTGTGGCGTTTCCCTGAGGATCTATATCGATAAGCAAAACCCTTTGTCCCATCAGGGAGAGCCATGCCCCGAGATTTACCGCCGTAGTGGTCTTAGCAACCCCGCCTTTCTGATTTGCTATTGCCATAGCCTTCCCCACGGCATCCACCCCCGGAAGAAATCTGCCTTTAAAGCAACATTATTCAACAAACCGTTTTCAGTTCCTTCTCCTTTTTTAAAAAGCACCCCGTTCCCATGTGCCGGGGCGTTTACAAAACTCTTTGAGAAGGTGGTCTTCTCCGTGTTCAGTGAAATATGTTTCTCCGATGGGAAAAGCGCCGTTCCTTACGGGTTTGCAGAACTGCCGGCAATTTTTCATTTAAAGCGGCCTTTTTTGCGGTATTCCCGTCCTTCGCGGATATCTCGCCGGGGTGTTCTTGATTTTTTTAATCAAGACCAGGTTTCTTTCATCGCCCGCCAGCGGCAGGCGCAAGCGGACAACCCGTTCCAGCCTTCCGCCCGTTTCTTCAATTGATCGCTGCGCCCGGGCAATTTCTTCCTCCGGGTTTTTCCCCTTCATCGCCAGGAAATACCCTCCCTTCCTCACCAGCGGCAGGCAGTATTCCGCCAGCACGTTCAGGCCCGCCAGCGCCCTGGCCACGGCAAGCGCGTAATACTCCCTGCGCCTTTCCTCCCTGCCGGCAATCTCCGCTCTGGCGTTAATTACCACCACGTCTTTCAGTCCCAGTTCACCGGCAACTCTTTCAAGAAACTCCGCCTTTTTGAACTGTGACTCGATCAGGGCGACGTGTAACTCCGGCCGGCAAATTTTCAGCGGTATGCCCGGAAAACCAGCCCCGGAACCGACATCCGCAAGACTCGCTAAGTTTTCACCTTCAAGCGCCTTCAGACAAGTGAGCGAGTCGATGAAATGCTTTACGGCAACCCCGCGCTCATCGTCAAAGGAGGTGAGGTTAATTTTTTTATTGGCCTCTGCCATCATTTTGTAATATATCTCGAATTTCTCCAGATGCTCCCCGGTAAGCTCTATGCCCAGTTCTTCCGCGCCACGGGCCAGGGTTTCGGTCAGGATACCCATTTCGTCAACCAACCACCTGAAAATTGCTGTTGTCTGCAAACAAAACCATATTTTGCGTTTTTTCCAAACAAAATCCCCATATTTAATTGCGTCCCAATTCAACTCCCCGCAACAATTCCCCTGCAGGATTATTCAACTGCCCGACTGCCTGTCCTAAACATTTCTCAAAATAAAAAGTTCCGGGGTCGCTCTCCCCGGCTACTCTTCGTCTTTTACCTTCCTGCTGCGGCGCCTCTGTTCGATATGAATCAACAGCACCGACACGTCGGCAGGCGTTACCCCCGCAATCCGGGCGGCCTGTCCGATTGAAGCCGGTCTCACCCGCTCCAGTTTCTCTCTTGCCTCCGCGGATAATCCTTTTATTGCTCCGTAATCCATATCGCCGGGGAGCTTTCTTTCCTCCAGCTTTTGGAACCGTTCCACCTGTGCCATCTGTTTCTTGATGTATCCCTCATACTTTATTTGTATCTCGACCTGCTCTTTCACTTCACCGGGCAACTCCGGCTGGCCGGGAAAAAGCATCCGGAGTTGTTCGTATCCGATCTCCGGCCGGCGGAGGAGACCGGCCAGGGTTGTTCCCTGCTGCGGCAGCGGCGCCGTTCCCATTTCCCCCAGCGCTTTCTTGATCTGATCCGTTACCGGCACTACTGTCTTTTCCAGCCTTTCCTTCTCCTCGTCAACAAATTTTTTCTTTTTTTCAAACGTCCTGTACCTTTCCGGGGTGACCAGTCCTATCCGATATGCCTTTTCCGTAAGCCTCAAGTCTGCGTTATCCTGCCTGAGAAGCAGCCTGTACTCCGCCCTTGAGGTCAGCATCCGGTACGGTTCGTCCAGTTCCTTGGTGACGAGATCGTCTATCAGCACCCCGATGTATGCCTCCGACCTGGTCAAAATAAAAGGCTCCCTGTTTTTTACATAAAGCGCTGCGTTTATCCCGGCAATTATGCCTTGCGCGGCTGCTTCCTCGTATCCCGAAGTCCCGTTGATCTGTCCCGCGGTAAACAGTCCCGGCACGATTTTGGTTTCCAGCGACAGCTTCAACTGGGAAGGATAAACAAAGTCGTATTCAATGGCATAACCCGCTCTCATCACCTGTACATTTTCCATCCCCGGCAGGGTTCTCAGCATGGCGATCTGGACATCCTCCGGCAGGCTGGTGGACATCCCCTGCACGTACATTTCATTTGTGTTCCTTCCTTCCGGTTCGATAAAGACCTGGTGGGCGGGTTTGTCCGCAAACCTGACGATTTTCGTTTCTATCGATGGACAGTAGCGCGGTCCAGCGCTTTTTATGGCTCCGGTATACAGCGGCGCCCTGTGCAGGTTTTCCCTTATGATGCGGTGCGTCTCCTCCGTTGTATAGGTAAGCCAGCAAGGCACCTGCGCCCTTTCAGTTATATCGGACACAAACGAAAAATTGTGCAGTTTTTCGTCCCCCGGCTGGATCAACATCTTGCTGAAATCAATGCTTTTCCGGTTGACCCTGGCCGGCGTGCCAGTTTTAAAGCGGCCGAGCTTCAGCCCCGCCCCGGCCAGGCTTTCCGAGAGGCCGACCGAAGGAAACTGCCCGTTCGGTCCCCCCGGGAAAGACAGATCCCCGATGATAATCCTGCCTTTCAGGTACGTGCCGGTGGTAACCACCACCGCCGCAGCGTCAAAGCGAGCTCCGGTGCCTGTCACCACACCGCAAGCTCTGCCCTTTTCGATAACAATTCTCTCCACTGTAGCTTGCCTTAAGTCAAGACCCGGTTCGTTTTCCAGGACCCTCTTCATCGACATTTGATAGAGCTTCTTATCCGCCTGGGCGCGCAACGCGTGCACGGCAGGGCCCTTGGCCGTGTTCAGGAGGCGCATTTGAATTGAGGTCCTGTCCGTATTCAGCCCCATTTCCCCGCCCAGAGCATCGACCTCCCGCACCAGGTGTCCCTTGGCCGGCCCGCCGACGGCAGGGTTGCAGGGCATCAGCGCAACGTTGTCCATATTCAGCGTCAGCACCAGGGTACGGCAGCCCATTCTGGCCGCCGCCAAACCGGCCTCGCAGCCGGCATGTCCCGCTCCCACCACCACAACGTCGTATTTTCCGGCTCTGTATTCCAGGGATGGACACCTCACTTTCCGATGCAGAAGTCCTCAAATATCCTGTCAAGCAGGTCTTCCGTTACCGTCGAACCGGTTATTTCCCCCAGCGCTTCCCACGCCGCCCTTAGGTCCACGGCAACGATATCGACGGGCATGCCTCTTTTCGTCCCCTCCACCGCCTCTGAAAGATGGCCGGCCGCTTTTACCAGCGCCTGTTTGTGCCTGGCGTTCGAAACCACAACAGCGTCCGTGGCCGAAACATGCCCGCCCAAAACCATGGCGGCGATTTTTTCCTCCAGAGCGTTCAGGCCTTTTCCCGCTGTCGCTGAGATCCACAGCACGGGACATTCGGGCATCAGCTTCTTTACCTTTTCCTCTTCGATTTTTTTCTCTTCAACGTCCACCTTGTTTATAAGCAAAATGGTTTTTTTGTCCCCGATTAAATTCATAATGGAAAGGTCCTCCCCGTCAAGGCCCCTCCCGGCGTCAAGGACCAGCAGCACCAGATCGGCCTGCTCCACCACCTGCATGGTTTTCTCCACGCCGATTTTTTCCACGATGTCCTCGGTTTCACGCAACCCCGCGGTATCTATTATTTTCAGCGGGATACCGCGAATGTTGACTATCTCCTCGATAACATCCCTGGTTGTGCCCGGCACTTCCGTAACAATCGCCCGGTTTTCCCTCAACATGGCGTTCAACAGCGACGATTTTCCCACGTTGGGCTTGCCGATGATAGCCGTGCGGATTCCTTCGCGGTAGATCTTTCCTGCGTCAGCCGCCCTGATCAAATTAACCGCCTCTCTGATCAGTTCCTCGCACGTGCTGATAATCTTTACGCCGGCGGCTTCTTCCAGATCATCCTCCGGGAAATCTATATTAGCCTCCACCTGGGCAAGGAGCCCCAACAGATTGTCCTGCATTTCTTTTATTTTTCCGGAAAGCTTTCCTTTTAACTGGGCAACCGCCAGCTTCAGCGCTTCATCCGTCTTGGCCCTGACAATGTCAACAATCGACTCCGCCTGGGCCAGGTCTATCCTGCCGTTCAAAAAAGCCCGCTTGCTGAACTCTCCCGGCTGTGCGAGCCGCGCTCCGTTCTCCAGCGCAATTTCCAGCGTCCGGCGCAGGGGAACTATTCCGCCGTGGCAGTTGAACTCAACCACATCTTCTCCGGTGAAGGTGCGCGGCGCCTTCATGTAACCCAAAAGCACCTCGTCCACCACCTCACCTTCCCGGTCGAAAACGTGGCCGTATATCAGCGAGCGGCTTCCGGCTTTTTCCCAGCCGCCCCTTTTGGACCTGAACATTTTTTTGGCAATTTCCACCGCCTCCGGTCCGCTGATGCGTACAATGCCTATCCCGCCTTCGCCCAGAGGAGTCGAAATCGCGGCGATAGTATCTCCGTACACGCCGGCACCCCCACGCCCATTATTTTTAAACCCAGCAGGCATTTTAGCGCGCTGGGTTTATATTACCGCTGTTCTTTTTCGGGGATATGATGATTTTCCGGTAAGGTTCTTCCCCTTCACTGAAGGTGTATATGTCGTCCCTTCCCTGCAGGGCGGTGTGGATTATTCGCCTCTCGTGAGAGCTCATAGGTTCGAGAACCACATTCCTCCCCTTCTGCCTGGCCTTGTCGGCCAGCTTGAGGGCAAGTTTCTGCAGTGTTTCTTCCCGTCTGTTGCGGTACCCTTCCACGTCAATTATTATTTTCTTCCTTGTTTCCTGTTTCTTGTTTACCGAAAGATTGACAAGATACTGTATGGCATCCATGGTTTCCCCGCGCCGCCCGATCAGAATGCCCAGATCCGGACCTTCGATATTTATGTAAACTCCTTTTTCATTTTCTTTGACAGTCATATTTACATCCAGCCGCATGGTTTCGAATATGCTTTTCAGAAGGGCCGCAGCTCTTTGAGCAGGCCCCTGCTTCAAGGAAACCTTCACCTTTGCCGGTTTGCCTCCCAAAAACCCGAAAATTCCCCTCACCGGCTCGCTGACCACTTCAATTTCTACATCACTCCTGGAAACACCCAACTCGCTTAAAGCCAGATCTACCGCTTCGTCCACGGTCCTTCCACATTTTTCAACCGTCTTCACTTCCCGCTAGCCTCCCCCCTTACGGCTGCTGCCTGTTTGTTCACAAAATATTGCTGGATGATGCTGGCCACGTTGTAGACAACCCAGTACAGCGCAAGACCCGCCGGTATGGTGGCGGATATCCAGGTGATAAAAATCGGCATGGTTATGGTCATCATTTTCGTTGTAGGATCATTGGTAGTGGCGGTCATTTTCGACTGCATGTACGTTGTAATCCCGGCCAGAACGGGCAGTATATATGACAGAACAAATCCCGCAGGATCGCTTGCAAAAGCTGGAAACGGCAATGCCCTGTCACTTAAATTATGTATCCAGAGAAATTTTGCGCTCTGCGGGTCGGCATATTGAAAGTTGAACAGCGACCTGTACAGGGCAATCAGTATCGGCATCTGCACCAGCAGAGGCAGGCAGCCCATAGCCGGGTTAACGTTGTGCTCCTGATACAACTCCATGATCAGTTGCTGCATCTTCTTGGGGTCCTTGTTCTTCCATTTGTCCTGAATTTCTTTTATTTTCGGCTGTATCTGCTGCATGCCCATCATCGACTTCATCTGTTTCTGCGACAGGGGGTAAAGAGCTATTTTGATGATAATGGTAAGCAGGATTATTGCAATACCGTAATTCGGCAAACCGATAATTACACTGAATTCATACAACCTGTTCAGTAGCCAGGTCATTCCGTCAACGATAGCTTGAAAAATATTCAAATATTTTCTGCCTCCTTGTAAGACCGCAAAAGGCCTGCAGCAGTTTTAAACCGGGTCGTATCCGCCGGGATTGAAAGGATGGCATCTTGACAGCCTCTTCAAAGAGATAAAACATCCTTTCATTGCCCCGTATTTCTCGATTGCCTGCAAAGCGTACTGTGAACACGTCGGGTAAAAGCGGCAAGACGGTTTTTTCAAGGGGGAAACAAGCAGTTGGTAGCACTTTATCGCAAGTATCAAAAAAAGTTTCAAAAAAATCACCCTCCGTTAAGCCCGGCTTTTTTCAACAGCCTGACCGCGCTTTGCCCCAAATGCAGGCATTTGAGTTGCGTCGTATTGTGACGTGCCACCAGCAAAAAATCATACCCCGCCGGAAATTTCTCCAAATTGAGGCGGCACGCTTCCCTGAAAAGCCGTCTTATCCTGTTTCTTATAACTGCGTTTCCAATTTTTTTACTGACTACGAAGCCGAATCGACAAATTTCTAAATTATTTTTCAAGAAATACAATACCAGATAACGGTCGGCGACAGACTTTCCCCGACTGAAAATTTTTTTAAAGTCCCCGTTCTTCTTGATAGTGGGAAGGAAGCTCATTATTTCCTCTTTTGCTAATTATACACCTATCTTAACCATACCCCAAAGACGTTATACAGTTTTTAAGGCCACTTGTTTAGCGGCCTTAAGCAGACAATCTCTTTCTGCCTTTAAGTCTCCTTCTTTTGATAACGTTGCGGCCGGAGCGGGTGGACATCCTCTTCAGAAATCCGTGGACCTTCTTGTGTTTTCGTGCCTTCGGCTGGTAGGTACGCTTCAAAGAATACACCCCCTCGTTGCAGATACAATGTTCTATTTTTTGGTATCACCAGGCACACTACCAATTATATAGTAATCACAAATAGACGTCAAGGAGCATCGTGGCTGCGGATTGCTAACAACACTCAAAAAAAGTTTAATGTAAAGTTAATGTAAAAAGTCGGTTGATAACTTAAGTAAAATTTGGTATGATCTTAACGCCAGAAAAATAATACCTGTTCTAAAAATTAATATAAATTATCTACTTTTTTGTGTAAGTTGTGCAAAAATTGTTACTAACTTGTTAGTTTTAAACCTTCAAAACAGCTCTACCAAAATGGTAGGTTTTTTGGGGTTTAGTTTTTATTTACTCTCAGTTTTCCTTATCTCAGGGGGCTTTGTTTTTGTATGTTAAGAAGCGAGTTGCTGGAACATTGGGCAAAAATATTAAAGATATTGGAAAAAAAACTGAACAGGCATTCTTTCGAAACCTGGCTCAAATCTCTGAAGCCGCTGGGATGCTTTGACAACACGGTAATCATTGAAGTTCCAAACCACTTCTCGCGCGGTTGGCTGAACGACCGTTATGCCCCCCTGATTAAAGGCGCTTTTCAGGAGCTTTTAAAAGAAGACATCGGGGTTCAATTTCTCCTTTCCAGCGAAATTAACGACTCGCAGTATTACTCTAAAAAAGCCGGGTCCGGCAAGTCTGGAGAATCTTCTCCAATCAACCTCAATCCGAAATACACATTCGATACTTTCGTGGTAGGCAACAGCAACCGTTTTGCCCACGCTGCCTGCCGCGCCGTAGCCGAGGCCCCGGCAAAAGCGTACAATCCTCTTTTTATTTACGGCGGAGTAGGCCTCGGAAAGACTCATCTGATGCACGCGATAGGACAGTACATACTTGAATACAGCAACAAAATGAAGGTAACCTACGTTACATCCGAGAAATTCACCAACGAGTTGATAAATTCCATCCGGGACGACAAGACGGTTTCTTTCAGAAACAAATATCGCGGCATGGATGTTCTGCTCGTGGACGACATACAGTTCCTGGCAGGCAAGGAGCGAACCCAGGAAGAATTTTTCCACACTTTCAACGCTCTTTACGAAGCCAACAAACAAATAATAATTTCTAGCGACAGGCCGCCAAGAGAAATTCCCACTCTTGAGGACAGACTTCGCTCAAGATTCGAATGGGGGCTTATAACCGACATACAGCCGCCGGACCTTGAAACGCGCATTGCCATACTGCGAAAGAAGGCCCAACTGGAAAGTCTCTCGGTTCCGGATGTCACCATTTCCTATATCGCCAACAAAATACAATCCAATATACGTGAGTTGGAAGGTGCTCTCATAAGGGTGATTGCTTATGCATCCCTGAACGGTCTCAGCAGCGAAGACATCAACCCCGATATGGCCATGGAAGTACTGAAGGACATGATGCCGGTAAGCAAACCGAGGCAAATTACAATCGAACTTATCCAGGAAATAGTGGCCAATCATTACAACGTCCGGCCGGATGAATTTAAAGCGAAAAAACGTACCAGATCGGTGGCGTATCCACGCCAAATAGCCATGTATTTAGCCAGAGAACTCACCGACCTCTCCCTGCCTAAAATAGGAGAGTCCTTCGGCGGCCGTGATCACACCACAGTGATCCACGCCTGCGAAAAAATTAACATGGAACTGCAGAACAGCATGCATTTACAGGAAACTGTCAGGGAGCTTATAGAAAAAATTGAGAACAGCTAACAGCCTTCATGAACAAAATGTTAATTAAATTGTGGGTAAGTTATTTTTTAATTTGTTTAATTAGTTAATTTATAAAAGTAATCCATATCTTTACCAACAGTCATCTTTAAACGTACCGCTGAGGCGGGCAGGTTTATCAACAAAATCACATTTACTCTTACTTCTAATCTTATTAATTGATCATTGCAAAAGATAATATATGATATAAATGGGGAGAATAAATATGAGAATTGTAAGTAATAGAGAAAATTTACTGAAAGCTCTTCAAATCGCACAAAGGGCGGTTTCGGCCAAAAATCCTCTCCCGATACTGTCCGGCATAAAGATTGAAGCTATGGAAGACCGCGTATCCTTCACGGCAACAGATCTTGAGATTGGAATAAGATTTTCTCTCTCCGCGGAAGTAATCGAACCTGGATCGGCCGTCCTGCCGGCGCGCTACGTCACGGAGTTTGTCAGGCGACTTCCAGATATCTCTGTTTTTATCGAGTCCGATCAGGATGCTGGAAGCGTTAACTTTAAATACGGCCAGTCCGAGGCGAATATAAACGGATTTCCGGTGGAGGAGTTTCCAGAGTTTGATCTGCCGGAAAGCGATGATAATTTTAAATTACCGGCGGAAGTTTTGAGGGATGCGATCAGGCAGGTTATTTTCGCAGTTTCGGCTGACGAGAATAGACCGGTTTTTTCAGGCGTATTAATGGAGATAAGTGAAAATCAGATGCAGATGGTGGCCACCGATACTCACCGTCTCGCCTGGCGCGGTATACCAATGGAAGGCTGCGAGAACATGGATTTAAAGGTGATAATTCCAGGGAAGACTCTGAATGAATTGACGAGGATACTTACCGGTACGGATGAAGAGGTAAAAGTAATGGTAGCGGATAATCAGGTAGTGTTTGAGACCGGGGATATGTGCATGATTTCGCGGCTTATAGACGGGCTTTTCCCTAACTACCGTCAGGTAATACCGCAGGAGTATGTTTCCAGAGCGGTTGTGAAAACACGGGATCTTGCCGATGCTACGGAGAGGGCTTCCCTTCTCACAAGGGACGGAATGTCGATAGTTAGGCTCAACCTGAGTAACGGTATTCTGGTTATGTCTGTAAGCAACGAAGCCGGCAACGTGCGGGAGGAATTGAGCGTATTTCAGGAGGGCGGCCCTATTCAGGTTGCGTTTAATTCGCGCTACCTGAGCGACGTTCTAAAGGTGGTCGGCAGCGAGGAAATATGCATTGAATTTACCGGACCACTCAGCCCGGGTATTTTAAAGCCGGTGGAAGAAAAGAAGTTTTTGTCACTGCTGCTGCCGGTACGTCTGCGTGAGGAGTAGGCTTTCCTAAAGAAAACGGGGAGAGTAATCCTTTGTATATAAACAGACTTGAATTATCCGGTTTCAGAAATTACCGCAGTCTTTTGATCGAACCTTCGGAAAATATCAATATTTTTAAAGGGAGGAACGCTCAGGGCAAGACTAACCTTCTGGAGTCCATATATATGGCCGGAACGGGAAAGTCCTTCCGTACGGTGAGGGAGACAGAAATTATCAACAGAGAAAGCACATTCTCGCGCGTGCAATGTCGCTTTATATCCGACGAACGTGATTTTGACATAAAGGTGTTTCTCCAGCCCGGAAGAAAAAGGGTTGAGTTAAACGGCGTTTACAGACGCGGTTACCCACTTGGTTGGCCCGGGGTTGTCCTGTTCACACCGGATGATCTTTTTCTGGTAAAAGGTTCTCCTAGTGTAAGGAGACGTTTTTTAGATCTGGAAATAGGTCCTTTTAACCCGCAGTACGGAAATACCTTGGCCGTATATGCAAGAATTGTGCTTCAGAGAAACAAACTCCTGAAGGAAGTTCGCAGCAAAAGGCAGAAACGTACTGCACTGGAAGTATGGAATGAGCAGATCTGCCGTTACGGCGCAAAACTTACGGCGATGAGAATTGATCTGCTCGTAAAGTTCCGTCCTTTGATCAGGTTTCTTCACAGGGAGTTGACCGGAGGCAAGGAAGATCTCGATATCACGTATATTTCTTCGCTGAAAGCCGTTGATCCCGACGGTGAGGAGAAAATATACGAACGTTTTAAAGAAGTGCTTTACTCGATTGAGAGCAGGGAGATAGAGTATGCTCAGTCGATGGCGGGGCCGCACAGGGACGACCTCTCCTTTTTCATCAACGGCATGGATGCGAAAACTTACGGCTCACGTGGACAGCAGAGAACGCTTGTGCTTTCGTTGAAGATTTTTCAGATCCGTCAATGGAGAGAAGAAGTGAACGACTACCCTGTTTTGCTTCTTGACGACGTCTTATTCGAACTCGACTCGGAGCGCAGGTTTTCCCTCGCCGAGCATATAGGTGAGGGAATCCAGGCATTTATAACCTGTACCGACGAGGATGACTTTAACTCTGTGGCAAAAGGCGTTTGCCGGAAAAAAGTGTATAATGTTTTTGATGGAAAAGTAACAGCGGGATGAGGAGGAAAGAGAAACAATGTTTTTACACCTCGGGGGAGATGTGGTGGTTCTAAAAAATGACGTTATAGCAATTCTGGATATGCGTACCATGCTTTCCCCCATTACCAGGGAGTTTATTGAAATAGCAGGGGATGAAGGGTTTATAAAAAACATCTCCGACCAGTCCGGAAAAGAAAAATCTTACGTGATAACCACCAGGGAAATTTACGTATCACCTATCTCCTGCTCCACCTTAAAGAAGAGGTCGGAAAAAAATTTTGAATACTGAAAACATTTGTTTATGAATAATTGACGTAAAACCGTGAAAAAAAGGCACGGTTTTTTACTTTAAAAAGGTAAACTTGAAAATAATGAGAACTTTAAATATAATTAAGCCTTGAGGCAGGATAAAGGAGTTGTCCCGGCATTGAATGAAAACAACAAATATGGCGCGGAGGATATTCAGGTTCTTGAAGGGCTTGAGGCCGTAAGACGCCGCCCCAGCATGTACATAGGCAGCACAAGCTCCAAAGGCCTGCACCACCTGGTGTACGAGGTTGTGGACAACAGTATTGACGAAGCCATGGCCGGATTCTGCGACAGGATTGAAATAGTGATACATGAAGATAATTCAATCGTAGTCACCGACAACGGCCGCGGCATACCAGTGGACACACACCCGAAAACCGGACGGCCGGCGGTGGAAGTGGTGCTCACCATCCTCCATGCGGGAGGCAAGTTCGGCGGCGGCGGATACAAAGTTTCCGGCGGACTGCACGGCGTTGGGCTTTCTGTGGTGAACGCCCTCTCCGAATGGCTGGAGGTTGAGGTCAGGCGTAACGGTAACGTTTACTGTCAAAGGTACAGCAGGGGAACACCGGTTACTGATTTGAAGATAACAGGAAAGAGCAGGAGCACCGGCACGAAGGTGAGCTTCAAACCTGACCCGGAGATCTTTGAGGAACTCACTTTCAGTCAGGATATCCTGGCCCAGCGCCTGAGAGAACTTTCCTACCTTAACGGGGGAGTGAAGATAACCCTCAAAGACAGGCGCACGGGGCAGGAGACGGTCTATCAGCACGACGGCGGGATAAAAGATTTCGTCAAACACCTGAACAAGGCCAAAACGCCCATTCACAAGCCTATTTATATTCACAAGCAGCGCGAGGAAGTAATAGTTGAGGTTGCACTGCAGTATACCGATTCCTATACTCTTGACAACATATTTTCATACGCCAACAACATTAACACCGTCGACGGCGGCACTCACGAAGCCGGTTTTAAGGCGGCCCTGACAAGGGTTGTGAACGACTACGGCCGCAAGTACAACCTGATCAAGAACGGCGGAAACCTCTCCGGCGAGGATATCCGGGAGGGATTGACGGCTGTTGTGAGCGTAAAGGTTCCGGAACCGCAGTTTGAGGGCCAGACAAAGACCAAGCTTGGCAACAACGAAGTCAGGAGTATTGTAGACTCAGTAGTCGGAGAGGAATTGGGAACTTTCCTGGAGGAAAACCCGTCGGTGGCAAGGCGTATTCTTGAGAAGGCCGTTACCGCCTCCAGGGCCCGCGAGGCCGCCCGAAAAGCCAAAGAACTGACCAGGCGAAAGAGCGCGCTTGAGAGTTCGACGCTTCCCGGAAAGCTGGCTGATTGCTCCGAACGCGATCCATCCGTATCGGAACTGTATCTGGTAGAGGGCGACTCTGCGGGAGGTTCAGCCAAGCAGGGACGCGACAGGAGGTTTCAGGCCATTCTTCCCTTGCGGGGGAAAATTTTGAATGTGGAAAAGGCGCGCCTGGACAAAATTCTTGCCAACGAAGAGATCAGGGCGATGATAACAGCTCTGGGCACCGGCATAAGCGAGGAGTTCGATATTAACAAGGCCAGATACCACAAGATCATCCTAATGTCCGACGCCGATATCGACGGTGCTCACATCAGGACGTTGCTGCTGACTTTCTTTTACCGGTACATGCGTCCCCTGATCGAGAAGGGGTATGTTTTCATTGCTCAACCTCCGCTTTACAGGGTCAAAAAAGGCAGATCCGACAGCTACGTATACAGCGACAGCGAACTGGAAAGTCTGCTCAACCGCATGGGCAGGGACGGAGTAACCATTCAGAGATACAAGGGACTGGGCGAGATGGATGCGGCGCAACTCTGGGAGACAACGATGGACCCGGAAAGCCGGACCATCATGCAGGTTACCATGAAGGACGCCATTGAAGCAGATGCGATTTTTTCCATGCTGATGGGAGATCGCGTGGAACCACGACGCGAATTCATCCAGGAGAACGCCAGGCTGGTGAGAAACCTGGACGTATAAAAAAGCGCGGCTTTTTAGAAACCCCCGGCCGTTTGATGCGGCCGGGGGTTTAAGTTATCAAAAGAACACCTTGAGGATTAAACTCCGGCAACCTTGAGTTTTTAAATATACCAAAACATTAGAGAAAGAAAGAAAATCTAAGAAAAACAGAGAATGAATGGCGTAAATAACATATTCGCCCGGCTACAGGGCTTGCATGGATATGCTAGTATTTAAGACAAAAACGGTGGTGGTAAATTATGTCAAAAGTCACGGCAATAAAAAAGGTGATCTCTGAAACCAAACAAGTCGCCGAACAGGCGAAAAACTGCCGGATCCCCAGCGTCGAGATTCCCGGCACGATCATGCTGGCCGTGCAAAAGCTGGTTAAGGATAAAGGATATACGATGGCCCAATTCTGGAAAGAGGCCGCCAGCATGCGTCTGCAAATGGAAGACGTCAAGTCCGCCAAAGAGGAACTGGACAGAATCCTCGGCCAGATTGCATATGCGGAAAGAAAACTGAGGGAAATAGAAGAAAGGGAGCAACTCCTGATGGAAAAAGAGTTGAAAATGGAGGAGGAGGTTTTAAAACAAAAGGCGTGTTTCGATGAAAGGATGGCTGAAATCAACAGCAGGGAGAAAGACCTGGAAGAAATCTATCAATTGAAAATGGGCGAACTGGAGGAAATGATGAGCCGGCAGAAGGAAGAGCACCGGCAATGTCTGAACCGCATCGAGGAAGAGGTGCGCGAAAGAAATGAAGAATACAGGCGTTCTCTCGAACTCGAATTTTTCGAGAAGGAGAAGGAGCTTTCAAGGAGAGAGGCGCACGTCCAGGTGAGAGAAGAAATTGCTTTGGAAAAAGAGAAATTCTGGGCCGCCATGTACGACGCCGTTGTCAAACTTACCAGAGTTTGCGGGACGTTGAAATAACCGGCGGATACGTGAGCCGCAAAACAGGAGGAACTGAGGGGGTTTTATGAAAACGATAACTTCCTGCAGGCAGGCGGCGGTTAATTAAGGAAGACAAAGATCTGTCTGACGCCCTTTTTAATTGTCCTCGCTTTTTTAATGGAAGCGGCCGTGGGTGGGTCAACTGATGCCTTACAGGAAGTCAAAACGGGCGCAGTTGCCGGGATGGAGTATATAAGCGCCTGTTACAAGGAGGCAGTATCCCGGTATTATCCCCTTGCGGCCGGGCTGGCCGGGAAAATTGCCGGGTTTATACTGACTGCACCGGCCGCCGATTCGGGTTATTTCGATGCGGTACCCTAAGAGAGATATTAGCAAGTGTTGCTGATTTTTTGATAAAAAACAGGCAGTCTGAAAGGAGGGGATGGCAGTGAGAGCTGTATCCGGTTACAGAACAGTAAAGACGAGAAAGACGGGAGGGCTTTTTTTGACCGCGCTGCTGCTGGCGGCGGCTTTCTTCGCCGGAGCCGTTGCAGAAAGAACAGCGCATATCTTGCAGGATATAGTGACGGCAGCTCCCGCCGCCCTGGACGAATTCAAGGCTTTCCTGCGCGAGAAAGTTGTTTTTAAAGTTAAAGTCTCATCTGCACATTTAAAACTGCCCTTGGCGGCAACTTGTTTCATGGCTCAAGAACAGTTTTCCTGTTTGATCAGAGGCCCTTAAGGAAAATCTGAAATAAGGCAAGGAGGTGTTTGATTGGGAGAAACCAAAATTGTCCTCATCTCAAAACGCTGGCCAGCGGCTCTTTTGCAAAAATTTCAGCAAAGCCTCGGGCTGGTTCCCAGAAAGGCCGGCCATAAATTGCTGCGAATGCATGCTTTAAAGGACGGGCGGAAAAACAACAGGAGTTGAGGTGGTGTCCCTTGATTGTGTGAATTATGCTCTGCAAGCGGGAAGATTGCAGGCGACAATTGAACAGGAAGATTTATGCCGCAGGCGGTGAAAAAGGTGCGAGTTCACGGGGATTTGCGCGAAAAAACCCGGGGGTTGTTCAACCCTGCGTCGGCCGGACCGCCGGAATACAGCAGGAACTGTTGAATGCAAAAATTCATAGAAGCCCGTAAGTGTTTTAAAGCAGGCGGGAGCGGCCTGCTTTCTTTGTTCGCCCGGGTCCGCGCTTTAAATTGCATTGGATAGATTATTTTGTTATAATTCCCTCGTAGAAAATTTACGGGCAGAGGTGACCGGATATTGCCTTCATTGACAGGCAGGGTAATACCAATTGACATAAACGAAGAAATGAAGCATTCCTACCTGGATTACGCCATGAGCGTCATCGTGGGGAGGGCGCTTCCCGACGTGCGGGACGGGCTTAAACCGGTGCACCGTCGTATCCTTTACGCAATGCACAGTTTGGGACTGACTCCGGATAAACCGCACCGGAAATCCGCTTATATAGTGGGCGAAGTTCTTGCAAAATACCACCCGCACGGAGACGTCGCCGTTTACGACGCCCTCGTCCGGCTGGCGCAGGATTTTGCCTGCCGCTACCCGTTGGTGGACGGGCACGGCAATTTCGGCTCCGTGGACGGCGATTCTCCCGCGGCAATGCGTTACACCGAGGCCAGAATGGCCAGGATTACCCTGGAGATGCTGGCTGATATCGAGAAGGAAACTGTCGGGTTCATACCAAACTATGACGGCAAGACTGAAGAACCCACCGTTTTGCCTTCCAGGATACCCAACCTGCTCGTCAACGGGTCGTCGGGCATCGCCGTGGGCATGGCCACAAATATACCCCCCCACAACCTCGGTGAGGTGATAGACGGCATCAACATGCTTATTGACAACCCGGAAGCCGGAGTCAAAGAACTTATGAGAGTCATCAACGGCCCGGATTTTCCGACCGGCGGCAAAATTATAGGCAGGGAAGGCATTTGGGACGCCTACCTGACCGGCAGGGGCAGCATCAAGGTAAGGGCGCGGGCAACGGTTGAAAAGATGAGCGGGGGAAAGAACTGCATCATAGTAAACCAGTTGCCTTACCAGGTGAACAAAGCCAGGCTGATTGAGAAAATTGCCGAACTCGTCAAAGACAAAAAGATTGACGGGATAAGCGACTTGAGGGACGAGTCGGATCGCCGCGGCATGAGAATAATGATTGAACTCCGCAGGGACGCCAACCCGCAGGTGATTTTAAACCAGTTGTACAAACACACCCAGATGCAGGAAACCTTCGGGGTCATTATGCTGGCTCTGGTAAACGGGCAGCCGCGAGTTCTCAACTTAAAAGAGATGTTGTTTTATTACCTGGAGCACCAAAAGGATGTTGTTGTACGGCGAACAAAATTCGATTTGAACAAGGCGGAAGCAAGGGCGCACATTGTTGAGGGCTTGAGGATCGCTCTTGTTTACCTGGACGAAGTAATCAAAACAATCAGGGCTTCCCGCACTCCAGACACGGCAAGGAAGGCTCTGGTGGAAAAGTTCAGCTTGTCCGAAAAGCAGGCCGAGGCCATAGTTGAAATGCGCTTGAGGCAGTTGACCGGGCTGGAAAGGGAAAAACTCGAGCAGGAGCATAAGGAACTGACTGAAAAGATCGCCTGCCTCAGGGCTGTTCTTAGTGACGAGAAAAAAGTTCTTAAAATTGTCAAGGACGAACTTGGCGAGATCAGGAAAAAATTTGCCGACGCCAGACGCACGGTAATATCCGACGAAAGCGTCTCCCTGGATGCGGAAGATCTCATTCCGGAAGAGGACGTGGTAATAACCGTAACCAACCAGGGCTATATTAAGAGGATTCCTTTGGACACCTACCGCAGCCAGCGCCGTGGCGGCCGGGGCGTAACCGCCATGGGAACGAAAGAGGAGGACTTCGTGCGCCATCTTTTCATTACGACGACACATCACTTTTTCCTGTTCTTTACCAACCAGGGCAAGGTTTACCGCCTGAAAGTGCATGAAATACCCGAGGCGGGCCGCCAGGCCAAAGGCACCGCAATTGTCAATCTTCTGTATGTTGAAGGCGATGAGAGGATAACCACGGTTATCCCCGTCAGGGAATTCAGCCCGGGACAGTATCTTTTTATGGCTACCAGGTACGGGATGGTTAAAAAGACTCCCTTGAACGAGTATGATACATCCCGCCGTGACGGCATTATCGCCATATCGCTCAGAGAGGGCGATCAACTTGTAGATGTCAAGCTCACCAGCGGTGAGGAGGAAATCATAATGGCGTCGAGAGACGGGCTGGCCATCCGCTTTCCCGAAAAGGAAGTGCGGTCCATGGGGCGGAATACCAGCGGTGTCAGGGGAATGAGACTTGCGGCCGGCGACGAGGTTGTCGGTATGGAAACGGTTCGCCCCGATGCCTGCCTGCTTGCGGTAACGGAAAACGGTTTCGGCAAACGGACGGACCTTTCGGAATACCGTTCCCAGTCCAGAGGCGGTAAAGGCATTATCAATATTAAGATGACGGAGAGAAACGGCGGCGTTGTCGCTATTCAAGTGGTAAAGGACGAAGAAGAAATCATGATGATCAGCGCCGAGGGAATAATAATCAGAATTAAAGCAGAAGACATATCCAAAACCGGCAGGTCGACTCAGGGCGTAAGGCTTATGCGGATCGACCAGGGAGATTCCCTGGTGGCAGTGGCAAAAGTTTATACCGAAGACTAGTATGTATAAAAAATACTTTCTCCCCGCCTTGACAGCGGGTTGTACCATGTGCTAAATTTAGTAATGTGCCGTTCGGAAGCTTGCGGGAGAGCGGTTTCAATCGCATGTTTGAAAGCTGCGGCGAAGTTGTTTTTGACCGCCCCTGGAGGGATGTTTTTGGCACAATTTCCTAAAAGAAGCACTTGACCGCAGCATTAAAGGGTGATAGGATAG
>DAOOVD010000032.1:0-28134 GCA_035369845.1 Bacillota bacterium
CTAGCAAAGGGAAAATTGAACGGATTTTTCGTACAATAAGAGAGCGTTTCCTGCCCGAATTACTGTACTTAGTGGAAATGGATCTAAGTTTCCGGCAGTTATTGATACCTTATTCCCAGAAAGTAAAATTGAGAACCCGCTAGATCAAATTAAAGCTATTATCCAGCGGTTGATAGAGTTTGGGGGAGTAAACAAATGAATAGGGGAAGGGTATATGCTCATGTGTACGAAGTAAACGGACTTGAAGTGAAGGCGTATTTGCTTCCCGGTACGGACAGTCTGATTCAGGGGCACCCTGCAGGAGTTAGCAAGATAGCTCGGATTGGATCGTATGTGATAATAAACTCCGCAGGAGTTAAACTAGTCGGCAAGATTAGCTCTTTGCAGGTATTGGAGCCGGAGAAACTTTTTTGGATAAAAACCTCTCCTCAGTACCCCGAAAAGCAGGTTATCCGTACGATCACCATTACACTCCTGGGGCAGTTTTCGTATACAGGTGATAAGAAATGGCGTTTTGAGCGTGGAGTTACGACATATCCGACCATTGACGAGGAAGTTCTTGCTCCTACTCAAGAAGAGGTTGATTTAATACTTAACGAGGAGGAACTTGAGCCAACAAATTCTGCAGTTATTGGTCATGCTTATCCATTTTCTGATGTAACTATTCGCATCAACAAATCAAAACTTCTATCTCGGCACTGTGGCATCTTCGGAGGTACGGGTCATGGAAAAAGCTGTACTGTGACAGTTATAATCAAAGAATTGCTCAATTCTAGTATCGAACTTCCGGTTTTTATCTTCGATGTGAACGGTGAGTATGCCACTGCCTTTTCTGATACTCCTGATATACAAATATTAAAATTTGGTGGTTTACTCGACCCTGAATACCCACGACAAGGAAAATGTATACGAGAAAACCTTCGTTTTGACTATTGCTCTTTCTCCCGTAATACGTTTCGCACGATCCTTAAGCCTTCTGATAAAACACAGGTGCCCGCTATGAATTTTGCTTTGGATGTATTATTTTTTATGACAACAACTCTTAGTTCGCTTGAATTGCCTTCTAATTCACCTATCACAGTTCCAGCTTTTATTCAGCAGAATCCTAATACTCCTTTTGGATATTGGCTGCTAGGAGATATTTCTAATATAGAATGTGAGCGGATATCAAATTCTTACTATTTACTCAGATTTCTATCTATCCTTACAGAAAAAGGAGTAAAGCCTAAACCGACTAATCAACGTATACCTATGAAAAGGCTGGCTCAGCTTATCATTGATAGGTGGAGTATTGTTCCGTCAAGAAACAATACATTCCAGTATGATGCCTTCCGATATCAAAATGTTTCGAGTCTTGTTGATAGAATTCAGGAACTTAGCCGGGACAACTTGTTCAGAAAAGTATGCGACACAGATGGGGGAAAAGGGTTGCATATAAAATCAACTGTATCTAATGTATATCAGTCAGAACAAGGTGAGAAGAAGAAAGCTCCTATAACCATTTTTGATTTATCTGAGGTCCCGCAAGAGTATTTATCTATAATAGTGGATGCAATGCTAGAGCAACATTTAATCGAGGCACTAAAGCGAAAGTTTGAAGACGAACCTCACATTCTTGTTCTTGACGAGGCACATCATTATATGGGGAAACGTTCACGCGAGGAATCCGAAAATGTTTATCTTAATAATCCACCGGGAGATCGAATTGCAAAGGAAGGGCGGAAGCATGGACTACATCTCATTGTAGCGACTCAGCGTCCAAGAGAAATGTCGGCAACTATAGTTTCCCAGCTTGGAACGGTGATATCACATGCTCTTACCAATGAGGAAGATCGTGAAGTAGTAAGTGGTTTCGGTTCTTATAGTGACAAAACAGTTTTGTCTGCACTGCCTATTTTACCTCGGCAAGAAGCTATCATTATGGGACAGGCTGTTTCAATACCAACGAGGTTTCGGGTAAGGTTTCTTACTGATAGTGAAAGACCAAAATCAAAAGACCCTTTAGAAAAATTTTTTATTATTAATAATTATCCATCTAATAACAGAAGCACCTCAGTTTGTATTTAACTCTGAAAATATTATGTATTTTTTACCATTAACTGATCAGAGATCTTTCTGTGCCGGAACCGGCAACACAGCCGATCTCGTCGATCATGCAGTAAAATTTGGGCAAACGGTTGTCTTGGCCCGGCGGTTGGGCTTTTTTCTTTTGCACCAGTAATGTTGATTTATCCCTGACCGGTGCGGTACAATTTAAACAATTGACGAGTGTCCGGATAAAGCCGGCCTGTGTCCGGAGGTATCCGGATTTGCTTTCCACGGAGGCGCCGGTTGAAAACCGCCTGTATAAACCTTGAAAAATACATTTTGGATGGAGACGCATATGCAAAAACAAGAGCTGAAACGGGGAATCAATGACTCGATCCCGATTGTCCTGGGCTATCTGCCGTTGGGATTCGCCTTCGGGCTGCTGGCAAATGAGGTGGGCATGTCGGTTATTCAGGCTATGATGATGTCGGTCCTGTGTTTTACGGGAGCCGGGCAGTACATCGCCATCGGGATCATGCAGGCGGGAGGGGCGGTATTCACCATCGTACTGGCGAATGTTCTGGTGAATTTAAGGTATTTATTGTTTTCCACGTCCCTGGTGCCCTATCTGAAAGGGAAAGTTCCCACCGCCGCCGGCGCCTTGCTGTCCTACGGACTGACCGACGAGACTTATGCGGTGGCGATGAACCGCTATCAGGATCACGCGCCCACCGCCTCCTACATGGCCGGCCTGAATCTAAGCTCGCATACCGGCTGGATCGCCAGTACGCTGTTGGGAGCCGTGCTGGGCAGTCATATCGGCAATACGGATCGTTTGGGGTTGGGCTTTGCTTTGCCGGCGATGTATATCTGTCTGTTGGTCCTTATGATCAAGCGCAAATCGGACGTTTTGGTGGCCCTGTCTGCAGCGTTGTTTTGTCTGCTGATTGGTTATTTAGTACCGGCCACTATGGGGAATTTGTTCAATATCATTATTGCGACGGTTGCCGGGGCCAGTCTGGGGGTGTTGATCGGTGAACGGGACTAGTATCTGGATCATGATCATCGGCGTTTCGCTGGTGTCCATCCTGCCGCGCGTCCTGCCGGTAGCGCTGTTTTCCCGCTACGAGTTTCCCGAACCGCTGAAACGGTGGCTGTCTTACGTGGCCCCGTCGGTTTTGGGCGGCCTGACGGCGCTGAGCGTACTGGCGCCGGACGGCGTCATCGACATCAGCGTTTACAACAGGCATATCTGGGCCTTCGTGCCCACGCTGCTGATCGCCGTTAAGACCAGAAGCCTTTTCTACAGCCTGTTGGCCGGCATTGCAGCCATGGCTCTGCTGTATAATTTTGTGTGAGGCGCGGTAATTTTAAAAAACATACGGGGGAGGAAGCGGCATGAAGGTATTGGGCATTAACGGAAGCCCGCGGAAAGATTGGAACACCGGCACTCTCTTGAACAAAGCCCTCGAAGGAGCGGCATCTGAGGGAGCGGAAACAGAAATCATCCACCTGTACGATTTGGAGTATAAGGGCTGCATAAGTTGCTTTGCCTGCAAGCTGATCAATGGGAAGAGTTATGGAAAATGTGCCGTGCGGGACGGTTTGGCGCCGGTCCTGGATAAAGTGGAAAAAGCGGACGCTCTCGTTTTAGGCTCTCCTATATATTTTGGTGAAGTCACCGGAGAGATGCGGTCCTTTCTGGAAAGATTGTTTTTTCAATATCTGGTTTACGACAGGGAAGGCACTGTCCTTTCGCCGAAAAAGATGCCTACGTGCTTTATTTATACCATGAATGCGCCGGAGCACGTGATGAAGAAAATAGGGTATGAAGATAAGATAAGAAATTACGGGAAACTGCTGGAGCGGTTTTTTGGCCCGTCCAGGTCCTTGATTGTGACAGACACCTGCCAATTTGACGATTATTCCAAATACGTTTCAACACGATTCGATGCCGGGGCAAAAGCGAAAAGGCGAGAAGAAGTGTTTCCGGCAGACTGCCGGAAAGCCTTTGAATTGGGTGCCGGGCTGGCGGCAAATCTTCGAGAGAAGCGTATTTGGAGAATGTGACCCGCGAGGTAAACACAAATCCGTAAAATAAAGGACGGAAATTTTCAGAATTGAAGATTCGCATTCCGAGGGTAAACACAGATCCGTAAAACGGAGGAAGCAATTCTTCCAAAGAAATTATTTTCACAAGCCCCTCCAGATGTTGGGACTTAATGGAGGAAGTTGTAATTTTCAAATTGTGGCTGAAGCAACACCATTGGGCAAAGTTGCTTCAGTTTTTCTTTTTACAATAGTCTGCTATATTTTTCAGGTTGCCTCCAGGAAGGTTTTTCCTGAAAAATGTCGAACAAGATTCTGCGAGCAATGGTAATAAGGAAAGTTTAGGAGAGTATGGGTTATGAGCATAGCTCGGCTAAAATCCGGCGTAATTGTTCGGGGACCTGTTTTTCCCGAGCCGATTCAGGTTATCGTTGCCATGCCGGTGGGAGAATCCGTCAAGCTTATCGGCAAGGGGCTGAGTACCGGGCAGGTCCACGAGCTGATTCTTTCGCCCGAACAATTGTCGGTCCTTGAGGCTACGCCGGAAAAAGAGCCGTTTGACGGCGACGCCGGCAGGTTCCGCCTCGGCATAGAGGCAATGCGGCTGGGGCTGGCCTATGAGTACGATCCCTACTTTACTTTGTCCATCGCCAGGGTAGACCCGTTGCCCCACCAGTTGGAGGCCGTCTACGATTACTTCCTGAAGCTCCCGCGCATCCGGTTTTTGTTGGCGGACGATCCGGGCGCCGGCAAGACTATCATGGCCGGTCTGCTGATTAAAGAATTAAAAATCAGGGGACTGATCAGACGCATCCTCATTATTACTCCAGCCAATCTGTCCTTTCAGTGGCAGCGGGAGATGAAAGACAAATTTCGCGAGAGCTTCGAGGTTGTGCGGGGTGAAGTGCTCCGGGCAAATTACGGCTCAAACCCCTGGCAGGAGAAAAACCAGGTGATTACCTCGGTATCTTGGGTTTCCCGTATTGATGATGCCAGAGAAAGCCTCCTCCGCAGCCGCTGGGACCTGATCATCGTGGATGAGGCCCACAAGATGAGCGCCTACAGTCCGGACAAGAAGACGCTTGCCTATCAACTGGGCGAAGCCCTGTCGGATATGACCGACCATTACCTTTTGATGACGGCCACGCCGCACAAAGGCGACCCGCAAAACTTCTGCCTGTTTCTCGAATTGCTGGACAAAGATATTTACGGCGACGTGAAAAGCCTGGAAGAGGCCGTGAGGCGGCAAACGGCGCCTTTTTACCTGCGCCGGGTCAAAGAGGCCCTGGTGACTTTTCCAGATCCCGGTACGGGTGAGGTGAAGGCCCTTTTCACCAGGCGCCGGGTGGAAACCGTGGAGTTTCAAATTGATTTTGACGAGCATGACTTCTACGACTCTCTGACCCGCTACGTCGAGGACCAGTCCATCAAAGCCGCCTCTGACGACTCCGCCCGGGGACGCGCCCTTGGGTTTACTATGGCCATGCTGCAGAGGCGTTTCGCCTCCAGCATTTACGCCGTGCGGCGAAGCCTGGAGCGGATGAAGGAGAAGCGTGAAAAGATTTTAGCCGATCCGGAAGGCTACCGCAGGGAGCAGATGCTGAAAAAACTTCCTGCCGATTTTGACGATCTCCCGGAAGAAGAGCAACAGGAAATAATCAGCCATCTGGAGGGTGTCGTAGCATCGGTGGAGCCAGTTGCTCTCAAAGAAGAGATCGGACAACTGGGAAGGCTTATTGACCAGGCGCTGACTCTTGAGAAGCGGGAAGTTGAGTCAAAGCTGGTTAAATTAAGAGAGGCGCTCACAAGCCAGGGTATATTCGAAGATACAAAGATGAAGCTCCTGATCTTTACCGAACATAAGGACACCCTCGATTATCTGGTGAAAAAGCTGGAGGAGTGGAAGCTTACAGTAACCCGGATTCACGGCGGCATGAAAATTGGAGACCGGGACACCCCCGGAACGCGAATCTATGCCGAGCGGGAGTTCCGGGAGGATTGTCAGGTCATGGTGGCCACGGAAGCGGCGGGTGAGGGTATCAACCTCCAGTTTTGCTGGTTCATGATCAACTACGACATACCCTGGAACCCGGTGCGCCTGGAGCAGCGCATGGGCCGCATCCACCGTTACGGCCAGGAAAAGGATTGCCTGATTTTTAATTTTGTGGCCACCAATACCCGTGAGGGCCGGGTTTTGCATAAACTGTTCGACCGGATTAAGAAGATTGAAGAGGACCTTGATCCCGGGCGTACCGGCAAAGTATTCAACGTGCTGGGCGATGTGTTTCCCGCCAACCAGCTGGAGCGCATGTTACGGGATATGTACGCCCGCAATCTTACTGAAGAAGCGATTAAAAACCGCATTGTCGAGCAGGTGGATACCGAGCGCTTCCGCAGAATCACCGATTCCACCCTGGAAGGGCTGGCCAAGCGCGAGTTGAACCTGTCCTCCATCATCGGCAAGTCGGCGGAGGCGAAAGAGCGGCGGCTTGTTCCCGAAGTGATCGAGGATTTCTTCGTCCAGGCCGGCCCCCTGGCTGGTGTCCATCCCAAACAGGTAAAAAAAGGCCGGCACGTCTATCGCGTCGGGCGGGTCCCCCGCACGCTCCGGCCGTTGGGGGAAAAGATGGAACCCCGCTTCGGAAAGCTGGGACGCGAGTATAAACAAATTGTTTTTGATAAGGAACTCCTGAAAGATGATCAGACCCTGGAGTGGGTGACGCCGGGCCACCCGTTATTTGAGTGCGTGCGGGAAGACGCTCTGGAGCGGGTTCAGGAAGACCTGCGGCGCGGAGCGGTTTTCTTCGACTTGCACTGTAATATCCCCTCACGGCTGGATGTCTTTTCAGCAGCTGTCCGGGACGGCTGCGGGCATACTCTGCACCGGCGCCTCTTTGTGGTTCAGACTGACATGAACGGTACCATGTCTGTCCGGCAGCCCACCGTCTTTTTGGATCTGGTTCCGGCGCCTATTGGTACGGCAGTCCCCGGCGACACCGGCTTGCCGGGACGCGAGCAGGTGGAGCGGGCACTCTACGAGCAGGCCCTGCAGCCCTTCCTGGCGGAGACCGCGGCCCTGCGGGCAAGAGAACTCGAGGTCATTTCCCGCCACCTGGAAATAAGCCTGAATGAACTGATCCACCGCCAGAACATGCGGATGGCGGAGCTTTTGGAGAGTCAGCAGGCAGGGGAGCAAAGCCCGCTTTTGGCCGCCAATATCAAGAATACGGAGGACCGCCTGGATGAATTGTTCGACCGCCTGGAACGGCGGCGGCGGGAACTGGAACAGGAGCGCCACTGTTTCATCGCCGGCATCCAGCACCACGGGCGGGCCTGGATTCTGCCGCACCCGGAACGCACTTCCCCCAGCATTTCCCCGATGGTCCGCGACGAAGAGATTGAACAGATTGCAGTTGAAACCGTTATAGCTTATGAAAAGGCGCGCGGCTGGCAGGTGGTCAGTGTTGAGAAGGAAAATAGGGGCTTTGATCTGATCTCCCGCAAACCCCACCCGGAGGACCCGCAAACGGCCGTCGAAGTCCGCTTCATTGAGGTCAAGGGCCGGGCTTCCATCGGCGAGGTGGCCCTCACCGCCAACGAGTACAAGACCGCCGACCGGCTCAAAAAGGACTACTGGCTCTACGTGGTATTCAACTGCGCGTCCCTGCCTGAAATTTACCCCGTCCAGGATCCGGCCAGGCTGGGGTGGGAGCCTATTATGAGGATTGAACATTACTATCTTGGGGCAGAGAAGATTTTGGGAAAAGGCAAATGACCACTTGAATAATTTAATTAGCTAAATTAAAAAATTTTAAGAAGGTGACCAGACTTGCCAGTGCCGGATTTTCAAACAATTATGTTGCCACTCCTGGCATATGTGAGCGACGGGAAAGAACATTCATTGCGGGAAATAATTGAGGCGATAGCAAGCCAATTCAATTTGAGCGATATTGATCGTAAAGAATTATTGCCTAGTGGGCAACAGGCTGTCATAGACAACCGTGTGGGATGGGCAGCTACTCATTTAAAAATGGCCGGTTTATTGATCTCAAAGCGTAGGGGATTCTATGCAATTACTGACAGGGGTAGAAATGCCCTTAGCCAAAATATTGATAAACTCAATATTAAATACTTAAAACAATTCCCCGAATATGTTGATTTCTTAAAACCGAAAAAGAATATATCAGATCAAAAGTTGGATACGAGCAATGATACTGACCATGATGCTGATTCAAATAGTGAACTGTCTCCGATAGAGAAAGTGGAAATAGAATACCAAAAAATTAAAGATGAATTGTCCAAAGAGCTTTTAGACATGATTAAGTCTTGCTCGCCAAGCTTTTTTGAAAAATTAGTTGTTGAACTATTGGTGCGCATGGGTTATGGCGGTTCCAGGCAGGATGCTGTCAAGGCTATAGGTAAAAGTGGTGATGAAGGTATAGACGGTATAATCAAAGAAGACCGTCTAGGCTTAGATGTTGTTTACATACAGGCTAAACGGTGGGAAGGTACAGTAGGACGTCCTGAAATCCAAAAATTTTCCGGGGCGTTACTGGGCCAGAGGGCGAAAAAAGGTGTCTTTATCACTACCTCAAGTTTTACAAAAGAAGCATATGACTATGTTTCTAGAATAGACAACAAGATCGTTTTAATCGATGGGGTGCAGCTTACTCAGTTGATGATTGAAAACAATCTGGGCGTATCTACGGTGGCATTATACGACATTAAAAAAATCGACAACGATTATTTTACGGGTGAGTAATGGTTCAGGAGGCCTTATGACAAAATTATTAAAATACCCCAAACGGTTAATCGAAGTTGACCTTCCTATAAAACGCATTTCTGCCCACGCCCGGCGGGAAAAGTCTATCAGGCACGGGCACATTTCCACATTGCACATCTGGTGGGCGCGGCGGCCGCTGGCGGCCTGCCGGGCGGTGCTCTGCGCGGCCCTGTGGCCCGACCCGGCCGATCCGATGTGCCCGGAAACGTTTCGTGAGACGGCCCGCAGTTTGATGAAAAAGTGGGCGAGGGAACATCTGGGGCTGCTGGGAGCGGAAAGCTACAGGCGCTTTATCGGCTTTCAGAAAAACCCCGGCAGGCTGGAAAATAATGAAGAGCTGCGCAAGGCCCTCCTGGACTTTATCGCCGACTTTGCCAACTGGGACAACTCTACTAAAAGGGAATATCTTGAGACCGGGCGTGCTTTGACCCTGGCCGCGCACGAGGCGCTGGGCGGGCTGCCGGGCACGCGGCCGCTGGTGGTGGACCCCTTTGCCGGGGGCGGGTCCATTCCCCTGGAGGCGCTGCGGGTGGGGGCGGACGCCTTCGCCAGCGACCTGAACCCCGTGGCTGTGTTGCTGAACAAAGTGGTGTTGGAGTACATACCCAAATATGGTCAGCGCCTGGCCGATGAAGTGCGCAAATGGGGCGATTGGATTAAAAAAGAAGCTGAGAAAGAGCTGGCAGGGTATTATCCCAAAGACCCGGACGGGGCGACGCCCATTGCCTACCTCTGGGCGAGGACGATCACCTGCGAGGGGCCGGGGTGCGGGGCGGAAGTACCGTTGATGCGATCCCTGTGGCTGGCCAAAAAGGGCGGCCGTTCCGTAGCCCTGCGGCTGGTGCCTGATCCGGCGGGAAAGCGGGTTGACTTCGAGATAATATATAACGCGAAGGAAAAGGACGTGGCCGGCGGCACCGTCCGCCGCGGCTCGGCCACCTGCCCGGTTTGCGGCTACACCACGCCGGTGGCTTCGGTGCGGCGGCAATTGAAAGAGCGCCGGGGAGGGGCGGCGGACGCAAGATTAATTGCTGTCCGGCGCGATGATCCAGGAACTGGTGAAAGATCTTATCGATTACCTAATAATATAGATATAATAGCAGAGCGCTTAGCAGTTGAGGAGCTATCCCGGCGAAAGCGGGAGTACACAGGGGTATTAAGCCTTGTGCCAAGTGAACCGACTCCTGCCGGGGGAGGTAGCGGTGCCGGTCGCGCCTTTTCGCAGCGGAATTACGGGATGGACCACTTTGAAAACCTCTTTACACCTCGTCAGTTATTGACGCTTATAACATTGGTTCGTTTGGTACGTGAGGCGGGAGAGAGACTGGCTTCTCTACATTCGAATAGCTTCGCGATCGCTGTGCAAACGTGCTTGGCTTTAGCTTTAGATAGACTGGCAGATTTTAATTCATCGCTATGTAGATTAAATGTTACTGGAGGACGTGGTGTAGTTAATACATTTAGCCGTCAGACATTACCAATAATATGGGACTTCATGGAAACAAACCCGTTTAATGATGTCGGCGCGAATTGGGTTGCAGGAATTGAAGCCTTTGTAGATACAATTGAAACTGAATCATGCATTATTAATAGCGGCCATGCTGAATGCTCGTCATCCTTTTCCCACCCACTACCGGATGATTCCACAAAATGCTTTTTCACTGACCCGCCTTACTATGACGCGGTGCCTTATGCTGATCTGTCAGACTATTTTTATGTCTGGTTAAAGCGTACGGCGGGGGAATTGTATCCGGAATTATTTAAAAGCGACCTCACTCCCAAAGTCGAAGAGTGTATCGTGGATGAAATAAAAGGCAAAGATCGCTCCTATTTTGAAGAAGCTATGCGCCTGGCCATGAATGAGGGGAGGCGGGTGCTGGCCCCTGATGGGATTGGGGTGGTGGTTTTCGCCCATAAGACCACAGGTGGATGGGAAGCCATGCTGCAGGCCATGATTGATGCCGGCTGGGTTATCACCGGTTCCTGGCCCATTGATACTGAACGCCCGGGCAGGCTGCGGGCACAAAAATCCGCGGCTCTCGCATCCTCCGTTCATCTGGTCTGCCGGCCCCGGGAAAACCCGGACGGGTCCCTGCGGGACGGGGACGTCGGCGACTGGCGCGACGTTTTGCAGGAACTGCCCGGGCGCATCCGCGAATGGATGCCGCGCCTGGCTGCCGAAGGCGTGGTCGGGGCGGACGCCGTCTTCGCCTGTCTGGGCCCCGCCCTGGAAATCTTCTCCCGCTACAGCCGGGTCGAGAAAGCCAGCGGCGAAATCGTCACCCTGCGGGAATACCTTGAGCAGGTCTGGGCGGCCGTGGCCAGGGAGGCCCTGAACATGATCTTCGAGGGGGCGGACGCTTCCGGTTTTGAGGAGGACAGCCGCCTGACCGCCATGTGGCTATGGACTCTCTCCACAGGGGGTAACGGCAGGGAAGAACCACCCGGCGACGATGACGGGGAAAGCGGCGGCGGTGAGGACGCCGGCAGTTCCAGACCGGCTGCCGGCGGGTATGCCCTGGAATACGACGCTGCCCGGAAGATCGCCCAGGGTTTGGGCGCCTACCTGGAAAAGCTGAACACAGTGGTCGAGATCAAAGGTGACAGGGCTCGCCTGCTGCCGGTCTCCGAACGGGCACGCTTTCTTTTCGGCAGGGCAGAGGTGCGGGGCGCCGGGAAGCCAAAAAAGAAAGACAGGCAACTCAGCCTGTTTGACGCGCCCGGCGAAGCGGAAGAAGAAGCCGGCGGCCGGGATGTTCAATTCGCTCTCAAGTCCGGGGAGACGGTCCTGGACCGCTTGCACCAGGCCATGCTCCTTTTTGCGGCCGGCCGGAGCGAGGCGCTCAAGCGTTTCCTGGCGGAAGACGGCGCCGGGCGGGACCGGCGTTTCTGGCGCCTGGCCCAGGCCCTTTCAGCGCTCTACCCCGCCCGCAGCGACGAGAAAAGGTGGGTGGACGGCGTGCTTGCCAGGAAAAAGGGTTTGGGATTTTAAGGTGCGGAGTTGACGAATATCAAAAGGTTGTTACAATGTAATTACATTATATTAACAGAAGTGTGAACTGTAGTTGAAAACTTGTCTGTTCACGGGAACAGCGCCGCGCTGATTATTGATAAACCCATCCTGGAACTGCTTGATATTACTTTTGATATGCCTTTAAAGATCTCAACGGACGGGATAAATTTGATTATTACCCCTATACGTGACGGGGGGCGCGAAAAAAAATTCAGGCAGGCGCTGACAAAAGTAAATACCGATCATGCCGTCGCGTTGAAGAGGCTGGCTGAGTAAACTCTTTTATGGAAAATTTTCTTTTTATTACTCTTTCAAGGGTGAGTTTCTCCACCCCGACTTGTATGCAATGGCGGCGGCTTACGCCTTTCACATCTGCAAAAATCATCCTTGAGAAATTTTTTACGCCGATCTTGGAATTGGAAAAGGAGGAAATTATGTCGCTTAAACCCTGGTACAAAGTGGCCACGCCGCGGGAGGACCTGCGCGAGGGCAGGCCGCTGGACGCGGCGGAGTTTGCCGTGCACCTCGACCAGGTGCGGGATGGGCGCGCCCCGGCGGATTACCAGAATCCCGAACGGTTCTTTGAGCGCACCTACCTGACCCAAAATCTCACGGCCCTGGCAGCCGGGGTGATCCGGCGCCTGTCCGGCATAAAGACCGGGACTTCGGCCGTATTCAACATGACCACCCAGTTCGGCGGCGGCAAGACCCACGCCCTGACCCTGCTGTACCACCTGGCCGGGAACGGCCCGTCCGCCGGCAGCTGGGCCGGGGTGGACAAGCTGCTGGCCGGGGCCGGGGTGCGCAGCGTTCCCCGGGCGGCCACGGCCGTTTTTGTCGGTACGGAGTTCGACTCCCTCGTCGGTCGCGGCGGGAACGACGGCACACCAATTCGTAAGACCCCGTGGGGGGAAATTGCCTTTCAACTGGCCGGGGAGCGGGGCCTGGCCCTGGTGGCCGAACACGAAAGACAGATGATTGCCCCGGCCGGTGACGTGCTCCGCCGGCTGCTTCCGGAAGGCCGGCCCTGTCTGATCCTCTTTGACGAGCTGATGAACTACGTCAGCCGCAACCGCAAAAGCGGCCTTTCGGCGCAGCTTTACAACTTCCTGCAAAACCTGTCCGAGCTGGCCCGGGGCGAGGACGGCGTGGTCCTGGCGGTTTCCATACCGGCCTCCGAACTGGAGATGACGGCGGAAGACCAGTCCGACTACGACCGGCTGAAAAAGCTTTTAGACCGTCTCGGCAAAGCGGTGATCATGTCCGCCGAGGCGGAGACGTCCGAGATTATCCGCCGCCGGCTGTTTGAGTGGGATCCGCGGGCGGTGACCGCTGACGGCAGGGTGCTGCTCAACAGCGACGCGATACAGGTTTGCGACGGGTACGCCGGCTGGGTGGCGGCCCACCGCCAGCAGGTTCCCAACTGGTTCCCCGTCGACCACGCCAGGGAGGCCTTTGCCGCCACCTACCCCTTCCACCCGGTTGTGCTCTCTGTTTTTGAGCGCAAGTGGCAGGCTTTGCCGCGCTTCCAGCAAACGCGCGGCATCTTGCGTCTTCTGGCCCTTTGGGTATCCAGAGCTTATCAGGAAGGTTTCAGGGGGGCGCACCGCGACCCGCTTATCGGCTTAGGGACAGCTCCGCTGGATGACCCGCTTTTCCGCGCGGCGGTGTTTGAGCAACTGGGCGAAACGCGCCTGGAAGCAGCCGTTACCGCCGACATCTGCGGCAAAAAGGATTCTTTCGCCGTCCGGCTGGACAAGGAAGCTGCGGATACCATCAGAAAGGCGCGGCTGCACCGGAAGGTGGCCACCGCCATTTTCTTTGAGTGCAACGGCGGGCAGCTCCGGGGCGAGGCGACAGTGCCGGAAATCCGCCTGGCCGTGGCCGAACCGGACCTCGATATCGGCAATGTCGAGACGGCCCTGGAAGCGCTGGAATCTTCCTGCTTCTTCCTGTCCGTGGAGCGAAACCGCTACCGCTTCAGCCTGTCTCCCAACCTGAACAAGCTCCTGGCGGACCGCCGGGCCGGCATCCGGCCGGAAAGAATTGACGGGAGGGTGCGGGCAGAAGTCCAAAAAGTCTTTGCCGGGGGCAATAATATAAAACTGGTTTATTTTCCGGAAAAAAGCGGCCAGATCCCGGACCGCGCGGCGCTTTCGCTGGTGGTATTGGCGCCGGAGCAGGCCATGCAGGACAAAAGCACGCTGGGCCTGATTGAAACAATGACAAGGGAATATGGAACATCGGCCCGCACTTTTAAGAGCGCGCTGATCTGGGCGGCGGCCGACTCGGATACGTCTCTCAGGGAGGAAGCCCGCAAGGCCCTGGCCTGGGAAGACATCAACAGCGAAAAGGACGAATTGCAGCTGGACGATGCCCAAAAGCGCCAGCTGGCGGAGAACTTGAAGAAGGCCCAGCGCGATCTCAGGGAATGCGTATGGCGCTCTTACCGGAACGTTGCCCTGCTTGGCAAAGACAACGCCATCAGGGTGGTGGATCTCGGGCTGGTCCACTCCAGCGCTGCTGACAACATGGTTGCGCTTATTCTCAACAGGCTGCGGCAGGACGGGGATGTCGAGGAAAGTATTAATCCGTATTTCCTGGTCCGGAAATGGCCGCCGGCTTTTAGCGAATGGAGCACCAGGGCCGTGCGGGACGCCTTTTTTGCCTCACCGCAGTTTCCCCGCCTGCTTGACGCGGACAGCATCAAGGACACGATTGCGCGCGGCGTAACCGCCGGGATTATTGCTTATGTGGGTAAGGCCGGCGCCGGCGGCTATGATCCTTTTTATTTCGGCGAAAGCCTCGCCGCAGGCGATGTTGAGATCTCCGACGATGTGTTTATCATTACCGCCGAAGAGGCAAAAAAGCGCGTTGAACCGCCAAAGCTTACTGCTGTGGAAGTCACTCCCCGGAACGCAGTGATCGAGCCGGGCAAAAAACAAGCGTTTACGGCCGGGGGACTGGATCAGCACGGCCGGGAGATAAGCTTGCCGGATTTGACCTGGCGGGCCACCGGCGGGTCGATAGACCGGGACGGGGTTTTCCATGCGGGGCAGGACGAAGGCACCTTTGTGATCATTGCTGAAGCCGGCGGCGTCAGTGGCCAGGCCAGGGTCAGCATCGCGAAACGGGGAGTGATAACGCCGCCACCGGAGCCGCCGCGCCCGGCACGGAGCATAGCGAAGCTTTCATGGAGCGGTGAGGTTCCCCATCAAAAGTGGATGAATTTTTACACCAGGGTGCTCTCGAAATTCACCGGCGGCAGCGGGTTAAAAATTACCATCAATATTCAAGTTGAGCCGGACGGCGGTATTTCCCGGCAAAAGGCGGAAGAAACCAGGGTGGCTCTCCGGGAACTGGGTCTTGGCGACGATGTCGAGGAATATTGAAATATCAATATCTGGGCAGCTTAACCTGCTCGTAATAATACTCGATTACGCCAATTTCCTTCATGCGGTCGTTTATATATCTCCAGCGTTCCCTTAAACGACCGCTAAACTGTTTTTCACAGGGATATTCATTGCATTGAAAGCAAAAATCAACGTTTTTCTCTTTATGGCAGGTTTTAGCGGAACAAGTCGTTAGCGGACATTGCACATTTTCGCCTCTACACCCGCTGCATGAGCCGTTGGAAAAGGAGGTCAGGATTTCTTCGAACTGAGAGTAATTGTTAAATGCAGGGTTTTTTTCTGTTTTCATTTTTGCTACTGGCCTATAGTTACCGAGCAGTTGAATAAGCCTTGAACTTAATTGTTTGACTTCCCCGTGTTCATAATCGGCACATCTCACACAATCAAGACCGCAGGGAGCCAGATGTTTCAACACATCATGATATTCCATTTTTTAACACCTCTTATAAATTAAAGCTCGCCAAATATTCTCTGTTCAAAACTGTTATTCCTGCTTCAAGTAAGCAGGTAATACTCATTATGATAAAGTTACCTGGTTTAAAATTAGAATCTGTTAACTCTTAAAATTACTGTTTAAGCCGGCCTAAAATGGCAAAAAGCTGATGGAATTGCCTGTCCGGAAATTATTGGATATAATGAACATAATTAATAATTTGTCGGGAGCGAAAGCTGATGAAATCGCACACCAAGTACCTTTGGTTCAATACCCAAAAGCGCCGGGAGTATATCAACATCACCGGAGAGGTGGAAGAAGCCTTGCGGGAAAGCGGCGTACGGGAGGGGATGGCTCTCGTTTCGGCCATGCACATCACGGCCGGGGTTTATGTCAACGACGCCGAGCCGGGAATTATCCAGGACATTGATGAAATGCTCGAAAAAGCCGCTCCTTTCGGAAAGCCCTACCGTCACCACCGGACCGGCGAGGACAACGGAGACGCCCATCTGAAAAGTATTCTGGTCCACCACCAGGTAGTTGTCCCCGTAACGAGCGGCAAGCTGGATTTGGGGCCGTGGCAGCAGATCTATTACGCCGAATTTGACGGACGGCGTAGAAAAAGGGTAATCATCAAGATACTGGGGGAATGAAATTTTTTATAAAAGCTTACGGTCTCCTGTCTCCCAGCACCACGTCGTTGGCGAGTTGCAGGCGCTCGTAGGTCTGCGGGCCGACAATTCCGTCCGGATCCAGCCCCTGATCCCGCTGGAATTGAATTACCGCCGCTTCCGTAACCGGGCCGTAGAAACCGTCCAGATCGCCACGGTAATAGCCGAGCATCTGCAGAATCTGCTGGACCCGCAGCACGTCTGAACCGGGGTCCACACCTATACGCAGAAGCCTTCCGGTAAAAGCGTCGCCGGTGATCTTCACCCTGGTTCCCAGGGGCACGAGGTCGTATACCCGGACGACGTCGTTGTTCCGCATGCGGACGCACCCGTGGCTGGCGGCGCTGCCGATGGAGGCCTCGTTGTCGGTGCCGTGAATGCCGTACCCTCCCCACGGACAGTTGATTCTCATCCACCGCGCGCCGAAGGGGCCGCCCGGGTTTCTTACTTTTTGGATAATTTTCCAGTCCCCCAGGGGCGTGGGTGTGTTGGGCGCGCCCACGGCCACAGGAAAGGTCCCTATCTGCCGGCCGGACTGGCGCAGGGAAAGCTGCAACGTGCGGGTATCGATAGCGATAACGTATTCCGGCGCAACGGTGACGTCGTCCCGCGGACTCAGCCCCAGGGCGTTGTACGTGTCGGGTCCGACAACGCCGTCCGCGGTCAGGCCGAAACTTTGCTGCGCCCTGATAACGGCGTCGCGGGTCGCCTGGTTGTAAACACCGTTGGCCGGCCCCGTGTAAAAACCCAGTTCCTCGAGCCGCTTTTGCACGTACTGGACGTCGGGCCCCTCCATCAAAGGAGTCATGATCCGCAAATACCTGCTTGCATATAACATGATATACCACCTCCATACCACAGTATGACGGCAGATGGCAATATGAACCTGTAACAGGCAGTACCGCCGGAATGGCTTATTCTTCTGCAGTTAGGCGGGATGTTTTTTGCCGCCTGCCTGCTGCGCTTTCAGCCGCTTGATGTGGTAAAATTATGTAGGATGATAAACTTTCAAAGTACAGGGTGAAAGATATGCGTTTTCTTCATACCTCGGACTGGCACCTCGGCCGGACCCTCGAGGGCAGAAGCCGGCAGGCGGAGCAGGAGGCGTTTTTGGAAGAGCTCTGCCGCCTGGCCGAAGATGAAAAAATAGACGTCGTGCTGGTGGCTGGCGATGTGTTCGATGCTTTCAACCCGCCGGCGGCGGCGGAGCAGCTTTTTTACGACGCCCTGGACAGCCTGGCGGCCGGCGGGAAGAGGGCGGTGGTGGTGATTGCCGGCAACCACGACAGCCCGGAGCGTCTGGTGGCGGCGTCCCCCCTGGCGCGCCGGCAAGGCATCGTGCTTTTGGGGGTGCCGGGCGACGGACCTTCGATAATGCCCGCCCCGGATTGCGGCTGCGCGCGTGTCCTCGCCGGGGGGGCTTCCTGGCTGGAGCTGACGGTTCCCGGATGCGGCCACACGGCCGTCCTGCTGGCCCTGCCGTATCCGTCGGAGACCCGGCTGAAGGAACTTCTTCACGGCTCCCTGGAAGACGAGCCGGCCGTCCAGCAAGCCTATTCCTCGAAGGTTCGTCAGTTGTTCGGCAAACTGGCTGAAAACTGCCGGCGCGATACCGTCAACCTCGCGTTGAGCCATATTTTCGTCCAGGGGGGCCGCACTTCCGATTCGGAGCGCCCGGTGTTTTCCATGGGAGGGGCAAGCGCCGTGCTCCCGGAGGACCTGCCGCAGGCCGTCCAGTACGTGGCGCTGGGCCACCTGCACCGGCCCCAAGCGTTGAGGGGCGGCGGCGTTGACTGCCGCTACTCCGGGTCTCCCCTGGCCTACAGTTTTTCCGAGTCCGGCCAGGCAAAATCGGTGGTTGTGGTGGACGTCTCGCCCGGCCGGCCCGCGGAGGTGTGTGAAATACCCCTGTCCAGCGGCTGTCCGCTGGTGCGCTGGCACGCCGCCGGCGGACTGGACCAGGTGTACCGCTGGCTGGAGGAGGGACGCGATCCGAGGGCCTGGATTGACCTGGAGATAAAACTGGACGCGCCCCTTTCCCTGCAGGAAGTGCAGCAGTTGCGCAGGGCGTGCGGGCGCTTCATAGATATCCGGGCGGATTATCCCGGGTTCCGGCTTGAGAGCGAACGGCAGTCCAGGGCCGGCCTGCCGGTTGACCAGTTGTTTGCCGTTTTTTACGAGAGGAGATATGGAGTTAAGCCGGATAAGCAAATGATTTCCCTCTTCATGGATATCCTGGGCGGCGGGGAAGAGGACCTGCCTGAAAGCGGAAGCGGGGGTGAAGTCGCGTGAAGCCCGTCAGCCTGAAACTTGCCGGCCTGCACAGCTTCCGGGAACCCCAGACGGTGGATTTCGAGCGCCTCTGCGAGGCCGGCCTTTTCGGCATCTTCGGACCTACCGGCAGCGGCAAGTCCACCGTCCTGGACGCTCTTACCCTGGCGTTATACGGCAGGGTGGAGAGGGCTGCCTACAGCACTCACGGTATTTTGAACCACGCCGAGGACAGGGTGCTGGTCGAATTTACTTTTGAGCTCGATCAGCCCGAAGGGCGGAAACGCTACCGGGTGGAGCGCGTTTACCGCCGCAGCGGCGATAACTCGGTAACAAGCGCGGGCGCCCGGCTGCTGGAGATTGCGGACGGCTGCGAAATGCCGCTCGCGGAGAAAAACGAGGCGGTGACCAGAGAAATCACCTCGCTGCTCGGCCTTAACGCGGACGATTTCACCAGGGCGGTGGTTTTGCCGCAGGGTAAATTTGACGAGTTCTTAAAGAAAATAAAGCCGGTGGACCGCCGCCGCATGCTGGAGCGCCTGTTCGGGCTGTCTGAATACGGCGACAGGCTGAGACAAAAAGTGGACGTCCGGCTGAATGACGCGAGAAATAAACTGGCTTCCGTGCAGGGAGAACTGGATGGACTGGGCGACGCCTCGGACGAGGCTCTGGAGTCCGCCCGGAAACAGTTTGAGGAAGCCGCCCGCGCGGCTGACGAGGCCGACGGCCTTCTGCGGAAGGCGGAGAAAGAGCACGCGGAAATGGAAAAGGTATGGGCCTGGCAGGAAGAAAAGGCCGCCGTGGACCGATTGCTGGCCGGCCTCCGGGAACGCGGGCCGGAGATGGAAGCCGCCCGTCTGAAGCTTGATGCGGCCGCCCGGGCCGGCAAGCTGCTGCCCTTTTTGCAAGAGGCGGATGAAGCTGAAAAAGGAATAGCGGAAGCCCGGGAAAATCTCAACACTGTTGCGGAAAAGCTGGCTTCGGCAGCCCGGGCGGCGGAGGAGGCGGAAACAGCTTTTGAGGCCGCCCGCCGGCAACGCCTGGAAGAAGAGCCCGCGCTTCTGGAAAGGAAAGGGCGGCTTGTCCGGGCGGCGGGCCTGGAGACGGAAGCAGGCGGGCTGGAAAAAGAAAAATCCGGCCTGGAAGAGGCCTTAAAAAACCTGGAGGATGAAAGGTCGGGCAACCGGGCCTCCCTGCAAAACCTGCTGAAGGAAAGGTCGGATCTGGAAAAGGAAATCGGCAGTTTAAAAGAAGGCATCGCCGGGACGCAGGTCGGCCCGGAACGGCGCAGGAGGGTTTCTGCGGCCCTGCTGGCCCTGCACAGGTGGAAGGAGGCCGGGGAGGCGGAGAGGAGGGCGCGGGAAGACCGGGAGAAAAAGGAGAAGCTGCTCTCCGGAGCGAAAGAAGCCCTGGCCCGGGCCGCGGCGGCGGAACGGGAGAGCATCCGTGCCCTGAAACTGGCTGAAATTAAAGAAAGAGAACTGCGGGAAGGCTGCCCGGAGGACGAGGCGGCCCTGCAGGATTCGCTGCGGGAACTGGAACGGCTGCGGTCCCGGGCCGGCGAGGTAAGCCGTTTGACCCGGGCATTAGATGAGGCCGCCGCAGTTTTGGCGGGTAAGAAGGCGGAGCTTGAAAACGTCCGGGAAGCGGTCAGAAAGGCCGGGGCGAATCTGGCGGAAGCGGAGCGCCGGCGGGACGAGGCCCGGCGGGCGGTGCGGCTGCTGGAGGAAAAGGTCGATGAACTGCGCTGCCGGAACATGGCCGGCCACCTGGCCGGTTTGCTGCGGGAGGGGGCGCCCTGCCCGGTGTGCGGGTCGGTGGACCACCCGGCGCCGGCGGTCACAGACGGAGCGGCGGAAATTGCCGCTGTCGAGGCGGAGTTGCGGGATGCGCGGGATTCAGCCGAAACTGCTTTGAGGACGCTTGAGAAAGCGCAGCGGGAGGAGTCGGCGGAAACTGAAAAACTGAACTCGGCCACTGAGGCGGCCCGGGAAGCGCAGGACCACCTGAGCGCACTGAATGCCGAAATGGACGCCGCCCGCGGGAACCTGCCCGTTGCCTGGAGAGATCTTCCTCCGGCCGGCCTGGAAAGGGAGCTGGCCGCCCGGGAGGACCGGCTGGCCCGGAGCCGGCAGGCGCTGGCAGACTGGCGGAAAGAGCTGGAAGAGGTCCGGCAGGCCCTGAAAAAAGCTCAGGAATTATACGGCAGCGCAAAAGCGGCCGGAGCCGGCGCTGAAAGCGCCTGCCGGGCGGCGGAGGAGGCGTGGCGCGAGGCCGTTGAGAGGGAGCTTGCCGCTGCTGCGGAAGCGGACAAGTGCCTTGTGGAACTGGACGGCGCCCGGGGAGATATGGCGCCCGGTACAATTGAGGAGGAGCAGAGGCGGATCGAGCGCCTTGACTCTGAACGGTCCGGGCTGGAGGAAAAATGCGCGTCGCTGGAAAAAAAGCTTGCCGGGGTCAGCGCGGAGATAGAGAAATTATCCGCCCGGGACGCCGGGCTGGCTGTTCAGATTTCTAAAAGCCGGGCTGAGCTTTCGGCTTTGTGCGGCCAACTGGAACAAAGGAAAAATGAAATCGTTACGATTACCGGCGGTCAACCTGCGGGGCTGTTGCTGAGCCAAACCGAAGCCCGTTTAAAAGTTCTGTCCGCAAACGAACAGCAGGCCCGGGAAGAAGCCCGGCGCGCCGCCGGGGAGAAAAACGGACTGGAGCAGGCCCTGGCCGCGGCGGAAAAGGCTCTGAGCATTGCCGCAGAAAGGCTGGAAAAGTCGCGGGAGAGGCTGGGTAAAAACCTTGATGAGATGCGCTTTGTCACCCGTAACGAGGCGGAACAGGCTCTGCTGGACGGTGCGGAGCAGGAGAGCCTGCGGAAGGCAGTGGAAGAATACGGAAAAGAAAGGGAAAGGCTGGAGGGCCTGAGCGGCAACCTGGCTGAAAAACTGGGCGGGCGCAAACTCTCCGGAGAAGAATGGCAAAGATGCCGGGAAAACCTTGCCGCCGCCCGGCGAAAGCGGGAGGAGGCTTTGACCGCCAGGGGCGTCGCCGTGCAGCAATATGAAAAGTTGAAGCTGGACAACGCCCGCTGGCAGGAGATGAACCGGCGCGCCCGTGAAATCGGCGATTTGAAAGAAAAGCTGGAAATCTTGAAAGACCTTCTTCGCGGCAACGCCTTTGTGGACTTCCTGGCCGAGGAACAGCTTGTCAGGGTGGCCGGCGACGCCTCCGCCCGGCTCGGCCAGTTTACCAAGCACCGCTACGCCCTGGAAGTGGATTCCGAAGGCGGCTTCATCATCCGGGACGAGGCCAACGGCGGGATAAAGCGGCCGGTCAGCACCCTCTCCGGCGGGGAGACCTTCGTCACTTCCCTGGCCCTGGCCCTGGCGTTATCGGCGCAAATACAGTTAAAAGGACGTTATCCGCTGGAGTTCTTCTTCCTCGACGAAGGCTTCGGCACCCTGGATCCCGATCTTCTGGAAGTGGTGGTTTCCACCCTGGAAAGGTTACGCCTTGAACATCTGAATATTGGAGTGATAAGTCACGTTCCCGAATTGAAAAACCGGCTTCCCAGGCGCCTGATCGTGCATCCCGCGGAAGCATCCGGCGCCGGGAGCCGGCTGGTGCTGGAGACGGCCTGAAGGCAAGAGCAGATTTAGTCCGTAGATGCCCTTCTAATCGTCAATAACATAAGGGTTAATTACAACCAGACCTTCGATAAACTTGAAATGTTTGGTGTTTAACGTGAACAAGGCGGCATCGCTGGTTGAAGCCGTTGCTGCAATTATTGCGTCCACAGGCTCCAGGCCGTGTGACGCACGGTATTTAGCTAAATATCTTCCCGCTTTCGCCGCTACATTTCCGTCTACCGGTATGTGTTCAAACAGTTCAAGCAAACCCCTTATCGAATTAAAGCGCTCATCAGTCATCTTAGGCGCTGCGAGTAATTCCAATATGGTAATTGTGGATATCAATCCTTCAAAGTTGTCGTTTTCAATATCCTTTAACAGTTTTGTGGCCTGGGGAATACCCCGCAGGTGGTCGATTATAATGTTGGTATCAGTTACGATTTTCAAGTTCGTCCAGCCTCCTGCCGGATCCCTTGCGAATACTTTCTACGTACTCAAGGCCGCTAATCTCCATATCCGACAGCAGGCCGGCCGTTCGTTCGACCGTTCCTTTCCCCGCTCTCTCTTTACGCCTGGGTTTAATAACCAGCCTGCCGCCTTCCTCAATATGAACGGAAAGAACATCTCCCTCTTTAATATTCAATTTTTTTCTTGCTTCCGCCGGTATTACCACTTGTCCTCTGGAGGAGACGATAATTGTATACATAGCCTTATACCTCTTATATTTCTTATTTATCTTACTTTATCACCTCCGGTATATTTTGTCAACTCAAAACAGGATTTCCTTCAGAAGCGGCCGCAACTCGACAGGGATGGCGGCGATTTTGCACTGGCATAGCGCGCATGTAACCGCTGGCTAAAATTTTGTCGCGCATCTCCGGGTTTTTGGCTGCTTCTTTAAATAACGCGTCTATTTTTTCATGGGGAGGTATTTCATATTCCAGCGTGAAGGAGTTGGAGGAGTTTTACCGAAGGGAGTATCCGGGAAAGCCTGTAAAAGAGCTGACTGCCTCTCTGAACAGTTTCAGCAGGGACGTCATCCAGGCCGTTTTGAATGAAGAGCGCGGCCGGATCAGTTTAAAAATAAGAAAGGAATTCGAAAAGGTGACACTCCGGTTTTTTAGCCGCATCGAAAATGTGGTGGACAGGATGATGTCCGTTTCAGCCGAAATTTTTGACGTTCCTGTTGAGAAGTCGGTGTCGAAAGAATACATCCTGGGGCCGAAAAAATTTTTCTTCCACTTCGACGAGCACCCGACTTTCATCCCGTCCCTTGAGTCCGTGGCTTCCGCCGGCCTGCTGCCCAAAGCTCTTATCGGCGGGCAAATTTTAAAAAACGCCTTGAGGAAGATGGCAGAACTCTTTGACCGTAACTGCGGCCGCGTACGCTACGATCTGGTGGAGGGATTGAAGGAGAGCGCGAGAGATGTGGCGGGCGAGTTGAGGCTGCGCGCAGACGCGGTTTCCCAGGGATTGCGCGCCACTTTAAAGAAGGCCTGGGAGGAAAGGAACGTTGTTGAAGAGGAACTCCAAGACAAGTTAAAAGCCTGGGAAAAAGAATACGAAGAGCTGTTTCGCATGAGGGAAGCCGTCAGGCAGGTAATTGAATCTATTTAAACGTTTATGCAGGAAATTTCACTATTATAATAATTTTAATAGAGTTAAACAGGTGGCCGCATGGTTAAAAGAAGAATGCTTTTTTTTCTGGATACTATCGAGGAACTTATAGAAGAAAACCTCTGCCCGGCGTGCGTTTACGGAGACGAGAGCAAAAAAACGTACTATATTTGGTTTGATCTTGAGAATTACAACAGCCTTCCCACCATGATTAACATAGCCGATAACGGGCTTTGCAGACAGCATGGCTGGGAAATTTCTTCCCTCGGGAACAAACTGAGCACGCTGAACCAGTTCGTTGCAAATACAAAAACGGCTGAACTCAAAAAGTTGAAAGCCCCCATACAGTCCGTACAAAAACGAGGAATTTGGCCGTTTTCTTTTATAACAACGAAATCCGTGGAAAACAAATTAAAAAGCGAATTAAAACAAAAACTATCCAATAAAAAATGCCCGGTGTGCAAAACGATTGAAGACGGGGAGACGACGGCCCTTATATTAATGAACACTTTTTTAAAGAAAGAAAGCGGTCTTGAAGTGTATAAAAATTCGCCTTCCCTGTGCTGGCGTCACCTTTGCGGCCTGATTAACATTGTTCCGTCTGAGATTGCCCTTCCGCTGATTGACATTCACATCAAACAGATGGAAAAGCTGGACGAAGATTTTAATGAATATTTTAGGAAGACTGATTACCGCTTTTCTCACGAACCTGAAGGCGAGGAACAGCTGGCGTGGTTGAAGAGTCTGAAGTTTTACGCGGGTGAAAACCCGGACAGGGTTTAACTATAACAGAATCTGCCAAATAAGTAAGAGAAATATGAGGTTGGAGTTTAATGATAATTACCGATGTGTTTGCCAGGGAGATTCTCGATTCTCGAGGCAACCCGACCGTGGAGGTTGACGTGGTTGTTGGGGACGAATTTGTGGGCAGGGCGGCCGTGCCGTCCGGTGCATCAACCGGGACAAGGGAGGCACTGGAACTTCGCGACCAGGATAATAACCGCTATCAGGGAAAAGGGGTTTTAAAGGCGGTAGAAAACGTTAATTCATTGATTGCCCCGGAAATAGTAGGTATGGATTCTTTCGACCAGCGGGCCATCGACGAAGTCCTCATATCACTGGACGGGACTCCTGATAAAAGCAGGCTCGGGGCCAACGCCGTTTTGGGAGTTTCAATGGCAACCGCCAAGGCTGCCGCGGAAGCCCTGGGAATCCCTTTGTATCGCTACCTGGGGGGATTAACGGCAAGTGAGATGCCGGTTCCCATGATGAATGTACTGAACGGGGGCAAACATGCCGACAACAACATTGACACCCAGGAGTTTTTAATTGTTCCCGCCGGGGCAAAATGCTTCAGGGAATCCTTGCGGATGGGCGCAGAGGTGTTTCATTCATTGAAAGCCGTATTGAAAAGCAGGGGACAAAATACCTCCGTCGGCGATGAGGGCGGCTTCGCCCCAAACCTTGCCTCAACCGATGAGGCGCTGCAGACTATTGTTGATGCAATCCAAAAAGCTGGCTATGTTCCGGGAAAGGATATTTTCCTGGCGCTTGACCCGGCGGCAAGCGAGTTTTTTAAAGAAGGGAAGTATTACTTCGAGAGAGACAGGAAGACTTCCGAAGATATGATCGATTATTACCAGAAACTTGTTAGTAAGTACCCAATTGTATCCATAGAAGACGGCCTGGCGGAAGATGACTGGGAAGGCTGGAAAAAACTAACCGGTGCTCTGGGCGAAAAGATACAGTTGGTCGGGGATGACATATTCGTCACCAATCCCGATATTTTCAAGAGGGGTATTAAAGAAGGGATTGCAAATTCAATATTGATTAAACTCAATCAGATAGGAACGATATCAGAAACCTTAAAGACTATCTCCATGGCCAAAAAGACCGGATATACCACGGTAATTTCCCACAGGTCAGGTGAAACCGAGGATGCCTTTATAGCTGACTTTGCTGTCGGCACATCTGCCGGCCAGATAAAAACCGGGTCACTGTCCAGATCCGAAAGAGTAGCGAAGTACAACCAGCTTTTAAGAATTGAAGAAGAAATAAAAAATGCTGTTTTCCCCGGCATAAGTATTTATAAATAAATTGATGGATATAAATGCTGCGTTGGACACGATTATCAATACTAAATAAGGACATTTGTCCTCCCAAAACAGGGTTAGACAAACCCGAGGAACTCCTGTAAGCTATAAATAGCAAACGGGAGGAAACCAAAGCAGAGGAGGACAAACCAATGGAAAATGCAATACAAGAGCGCATTCAAGCAAAGACAAGAGACAGCCAGTTGTTCGAAATATTTGTTAATCATTTCGAGTTTTCTCCCAAGACAGCCGAAGCTGCCATCAATACAGTCAAAGAGATCTACGAACTGCACCGCTATGACCCAGACCGAATGTGTGAAACCGGCCGGGTAATCCGGCAGGTTGTTTCCATAAAAGCAAAGCACGGGCCCCGGCTGCGTGAACTGCCCAAAGTAACCGTAAAGCTAACCGTTGACGCCGGCGCCGAAGATCAGGAAGTCTTTCGTAAGCATGGTACACCCGGTCTGCGCGAAGTGCAGCTCTGCCGGATGACGGAAGAAGCCCTTGAGCAGGGAGGCGTACTCACACAAGAAGACATTGCCGACATTCTCCAGGTGGATGTCCGGACCGTCAGGCGCACCATCAGGCAGCTGCAAGAACGCGGCATTCGAGTGCAGACCCGCGGCCTATATCACGACATAGGCCCGAGCATATCCCACAAAGCGTGGATTGTCGGCCTCTATCTCGAATATAAGACCTATTCCGAGATCGCCCGGATAACCCGGCACACAACGACCTCCATTAAACGGTATGTTATGGACTTTGCCCGGGTAGTCCTGTGCATCCAAAAAGGTTTGAGCTTGGCAGAAACAGCTCATATCGCCGGCATATCAGAGCGCCTGGTCAGGGAATACGCAGGACTTTACCTGCGCTACAACACTCCCGAACATGCCGAAAGATTACAAGACATGATCACCAAAGCAAGCCGTGACGCAGCAGATCAAGAACAAAAAGGGGGCCTGGCGGTTTCATGAAAATGGTTGTTAATAAAGAAAATGCCATAAAAAAGCGCACATTCCGAAGCGCCCTCATAGAAATGCTCGAACGGGAATACAAGCTTATCGGCAGTCACAAAGTCATTGAGTTAATCGCCGACGATATTTGCCAGCTAAGAGACGAATTCTACCCGCGAGCCAGTGAAGAAGCCTACGGTAATCTTACCTGGGTCACCACCTCCAGTGACAACAAGAAGCCAAAATTGGGCCAGCGAGTCGAAGACTACAAAAACACCCGCATATCGCTCCCGCTTATAAATGAAGAAGACCTGCAGATGATGGAGAACCTGCCGTCCACAGAGCGGGACAAAGCAAAGATCGTCCGGCTGATCAACTCCGCCTGCGAGCAGGGGGGTCTTCTAACCATTGAAGAACTGGCCCTGATGGTAAACAGGACACCCACGTCCGTATCCAAGCGGATAAAAGAATACCAGGAAGAGCACCAAGTGGTGCTGCCAATCAAAGGGAACAAGCTGGACATAGGACCCGGAATTACCCACAAGCGGATTATCCTTGAGCTGTACGAAAATAAAGTCGCCCCGCCGGATATTGCCAGGCAGGTCAACCACAGCCAGGAAGCCGTAGACCGGTACATCAAAGATTACGAGCGCATCAAGTTCCTCGTACGCCGCGGGATGGACATTGCTGAAATCAGCCATCTTACCGGACGGGGTAGAAAAGTGGTAAAACAGCACCTGGAGATTATCAAGCAATATCACCCCGAGCTTTTTGAAACCAGGCAAGCGCCGGGCAAATGTCCTGACACTGATGCCGGATGCTCCTTAAAAAACGAGTAATGACAAAGTTTTTTAACCGGGCAAATGTCCGCACGGTTATATTCCTGAAAAACGTTGTTTCCGTCAAGGAGGGCGCGATGGCTCCCGGCCGTGCGCCGCGCGGTGTAGGCGAGATTTCAGTCGACCTGCAGGCTCCTTACATCCCGCCTACACCGGCAAGTCCCCAACACAAAAATGTTTGTGTTTTATGAAAGGTTGGGATGCCGAAAAATCAAGAAAGACTGAGAGAGCTTGAGTTTTTTAACCGGACAAATGTCCTAAATGTAAAAGATTAATAGTACCTGACCAAGTTTTAACTAGACTTTCATGCCGCTAACGCGGCACCAGCAGAAGGATGAAAATTAACCT
>DAOOVD010000033.1:0-27652 GCA_035369845.1 Bacillota bacterium
CAACCAGGTCAAGTTCGGCCGGTCCTGGCGCTTCGATTTTGATGCCGGCGAGTTTGTTATGACCCCCACTGGTAGAGTGGCTGAAATCCGGGATACAGATGCCTGGCTGGAGTGGTGCAAAAAGGCCCTCCAAACGGCCCGGTACCGTTACCTGGTCTACAGCCGAAATTACGGGCAGGAGTTTGACGACCTCATTGGTCGGCACCTGACCCGGGCGGGAAACGAGAGCGAGATTAAGCGGATTGTAACCGAGTGCTTGATGGTGGATCCCAGGACGGCGGCGGTTGAAAATTTCACCTTTCGGTGGGAAGGCGACCAGTGTTATTTTACCTGCGAGGTATCGAATGTCCGGGGTGAGACCGGAACCGTGAGTGGAAGTGTGGTGATTGGTTGATGGCAACCCTTCCTGATTATTTGATCGACCAAACTGAAGAAGCAATCCTTCAGAGGATGCTGGATTCATTGCCCGCTGACTTGGATAAGGCGGAAGGAAGTTTTTTGTGGGACGCCCTTTCGCCTGCCGTCATCGAACTCACCCTGGCAGCCATATGGGCGCAGGAGGTCCTCCGGCGCGGCTTCGCCAGCACCACCTTCGGCGCCTACCTGGACCTGCGCTGCGAGGAGCACGGCCTCACCAGGAGGGCTGCTGTCAAGGCAACCGGCACCTCAGCAAAGGGCAATCCGTTGACTATCACCGGCCAGGATGGAACTATCGTCCCCTCTGGCTTCAGGGTGGCTACGCCTGCCGACCCGGTGACCGGTACGCCCTCGGTTGAGTTTGTAACCACTGCCCAGCGCACCATAGGCCCAAGCGGGAGCGTAGCCGTGGATATAGAGGCCGTGGAAGGCGGAATAAAAGGCAATGTGGCTGCCGGGGCGATCAGCGTTGTCGTGGTTCCGCTCGCAGGCGTTACGGGTGTGACAAATGCTGCCCCGATAACAGGGGGGCTGGACACAGAAACCGACGCAAGCCTCCTGGCGAGATACCTCCAAAAGGTACAGTCTCCGAGCGCCGGGGGGAATAAGGCTGACTATGTGAACTGGACGATGGAAGTAGCTGGTGTGGGAGGGGTATCTGTCATACCCGTGCGGGATGGCCCTGGTACGGTAAGCATATCGATCATCAACACCAGCAAGGTCCCGGCGGATCAGGCTCTCATTGACCAGGTGCAGAACTATATTGCCCCGCCCTGGGTGAACGAAAAAGAAGCTGAAACCATGACGACCGGGGGATATGGGGTATCAATCGACGATACTCAATTGGACGATACAGGCGATTCGGTCAAAATGGAATATAACGCATCCGGTGAAGGAACTGTCACCCACGCAAATGTACACAGCATCCTCCAGCAGCCGGGCATATGGCAAGCTCGTAACCGAATCAAAGTAGACAGTATTGCAGGGGGTAACGACCTCCTGGAGGTAGGGATGTATAACGTCTCGGGTGCTGGTTGGTGCAAGACCAGGCCGGGAGGAGCGATTGACGCCAAAATCACTCTGAAGGCAAGCGACCTGAGCACAGGTTTCATAGAAAAGATCGTAGATTTCTACTGGAATGGACAGGACCAAATCGAACTTCGCGTAAAGCGCCTGACCACCGATGCCACGACTGTGGTGTGGTTTGACAGGGTGAAATACCGTTCCACCTTTAGCAAGGACACCGGCGAGGGAAAGGCTCCCGTGGGTGCTCGGGTTACAGTGGAGCCGGCAACGGCGGTGCTGATCAACGTTTCGGCAACCTTGACCATCGCGCCGGGCTACAATGCCGACAGCGTTAAGGCTGCGGTAAGGGACAACATCGCGGCCTATATCAAATCGCTAGCCTTTACCAGCGACAACGATGTGCGTTACGTCCGTATAGGGCAGGCTATCTTGGATACGCCCGGCGTGCAGGACTATAGTAACCTGACTGTAAACAACGGCACGGCTAACGTGGCCATAGGTGACCAGGAAGTGGCAGTGCTAGGGACGGTGAATCTGACGTGAGCGAGATAACCAGCACCCGCGGCAAGGAGATGTTAACGTACCTTCCGCCTTATTACGAAACTAGTCGGGTGATAAAGTCGATCCTCCAAGCGGAAGGCGCTGAGTTTGACAAGCTCCGCCAAGCCCTGGACGAAACACTCAACCAATTTTTTGTCCGCACGGCCACCTGGGGGCTGGATCGCTGGGAGGAAGAAGTGGGCCTGCCGGTCACGCCGGACCAGCCCGAGGCCGAGCGGCGGGATAAAATCATCTCCAGACTGAGGGGTTATGGTACCGCTACGATTTCCGTGGTCAAGCAGGTGGCCGAGGCCTATGACAAGGGCGCCATCGACATCGTAGAAGACCACGCGGCCTACACTATCACGGTGCATTTCGTGGATACGACTGGCGTGCCGCCCAACCTGGACGACTTGAAGGCGGCCGTCCGGGCGGTGGTACCGGCGCATTTGGATATTCTATACGAATTCAACTATTTCTTGTGGCAGGATTTAGATCAAAAGATGTGGACATGGGATGCCTTGGACAACTTAGCTCTGCAATGGCCAGAATTGGAGGTGTATGATTGATGCCGGAATTAACCCCGAAGTTGGGAATAAAAAAGCCGCTCGGCAATGAAACGGTTAGCCGGGCGGCTTTCAACGAGAACTGGGATATCATTGACCAGAACGCTGCCAGCCAAGCCGACCTTGCTGCACATTTGGCCGATAAAGCGCATATAGGTATCAATCCAGTTTGCAGGGTTAAAAACAGCGCCAACCAAAGCGTTTCAAGCGGGGTAGTTTTTACTGCTTCTTGGGATAGCGATATTTTGGATAATAATAATATTCATGACACAGCCACTAATAACTCTAGGTTGACTTGCAAAACGCCGGGAGTTTATTTGATTATGGGGTCCGTAAATTTTGCGTCAAGCACAAGTGGAATTAGGGTTGCGTATATCAGGAAAAATGGAACTTCGACTGTAAAGCAAGAAACAGCGCAACCAATAGGTGAGACACACGTCGGAATTTTCGATATTCAGATGCTTTCGGCAAATGATTATGTGGAACTTCAAGCTTACCAGAACAGCGGAAATGAATTAGATATGTTAAGTAATTCTTTTTTCAGTATGGTGATGATAGCTTAACTGTATATGGCGAGAGTGGTGATTATGCTGTAATATAGTGTAGTAGATTAAAGTAAGCGAAAGGAGATGGCAAGTGAATGTCAAGACTTCAGTGGTATATAATTATATTACTGATATCAATGGTGCTCATATTAACCTTTGCAGGTATAAGTAGTGCTAATGATACAGTGACAGGAATTTATAATGTAAAAACCTTTGGCGCGGTAGGCGATGGAATAGTAAACGACACTGTTGCTGTGCAAGCTGCATTGGACGCTGCGGATGCATCAGGTGGTGGTGAGGTGTATTTTCCTGCGGGGGATTATTATATAATCGGACTAACCGTAGGCAGCAAAACCACAATAACCGGGGCAGGCCCAGGATCTAGACTTTATTTCCCTGCGGGCGCAAATGCTATTATTAATAAAAATGCAGGCAACACACTAGGGAATAGTGATATCGTCGTAAAAGATATTACTATAGATTTAGCTGGAACCGGAAAAAACGGGATAACGCTTGCAGGTGTTTCCAGGGGCAGGGTTGATAATGTAAGAATTATAAGTCCTTCTGGATACGGTATCTGGCTGGTAAGAGCGGGGGATTCCGCTATTGGAGAGGGCACCCCTACTAAGCATGTAGTAATTAACAATTGCTACGTTACTGGCGTAACAGATGTAGGCATCGAATTTAGCGGTTCTGTAGGATGCACAGCAATAGGCAATATAGTGACTGGAACAAGAGGTATTGGTGGTTTTTATGCTTGGAACGGCGCATATGACTGTTCTTTTATCGGCAATGTATCAGAAGGTGAGGGCATAAATCCTGATTATAAAGGGTATGCAATTCAGGGCGTTGACTCTATAAATAATCCAGCCCAATTTAAAACGCAAACACAAAGAATTGAGTTTATAGGGAATGTAGCAAGAAATGTAAGACATGGTTTGCGCCTAAAGGGCGATATTGAAACGGAAGTATTGGATATTTTAATTAAAGGCAATGAATTTTATGGGCAGGGCGTTTCTGATACGGGCATAGATATTTCTTATGCAAAAAGGGTTACTGTGCAAGGCAACCAACTAAACAACTTTTATTATCCGCTATATCTAAACAATGTAGCTGCCGGCAATGATTGGGACGGAGCAAAATATATATATTTTGACGGGAACACTATCTATGGTGGCAAGCAATGTATCTTTTATGGAAATATAGGCGGTTCCTTTTCCAATAATAAACTTATCTCACTGAGCAATCATGCCTTTCAGTTATATGCTTGCAAAAACTGCAACATCAATGGGAATATATTTGTAAATCTTGGTGTCAATAGCAATGCATCGTGTATAGCCCTATTTTCATATAATCCAGGTTCAGGCGCTATTGATTGCACTGGTAATAACATAATTGGGAATAAAGCTATGGATGATAGGGAAATAAAATACATGACCGACATGATTATATTGACTGGTGCTGCTGACTTCAATATTGTGATGAGCAACAATGCTCATGGACTAAAACCCGGAGCATGGGCAGTTAAAAACATTGGTACTGGGGTTAATAATGTTATAGTCAATAATATTAACGCGCAATAGGGCTAAAATGTGCAATACCGTTTAGGGCCCCCAGCCAGTCACCGGGGGCCCGGAATATTTCACGTGAAATATTTGCCGCCGGCGGGGGCGGTTGTTTTATTTGCCGGAGGTGGGGTAGTTGGACTATGAAAAGGAAATCATCGACCTGCGGGGGGAGGTGGCTACATTGAAGGCCGATGTTGCAAACCTAAACGGCTGGCAGAAGAACCAGAACGGGGCGCTTCTGCGGGTTGATTCGAAGGTGGATAACATTTATAAAATTATGTTAACTACCGCGGGGACTGCGGGCCTCTCTTTTTTGGGAACCATCATTACCTTGCTGGTGGTGCTAAGCACAAGGGGGGCACATTAAATTGAGCGAGGCAACTTCGCTGATTGTCCCCTTCATTGCCCTGGCCATACTTTCCGTGATGATCGACCGTTTCACTTTATTTCTACAGCACGTCATGGAAAAGATCCCCGGTCTACCGGACCGGTTTGAAAAACCGATTGCTTACCTTATAGTATTAGCGGCAAGCTATATAGCCTGCTGGCGCGGAGACTACAGCCTTTTTACTTACTTGAACTTTGCCTTCCAACACAAGGAAGAAGGATACTTTTTTACTGCCCTCGTCATATCCGGGGGCAGTATGTTTTTGCGGGAGAGCTTTTCGGCGATCGACAATATACCCGTGAGTATCAGTAGTGCTTACGGGGCTATACGACGGGTGTTTCCGGGTTCAGGGGTCAATAACCCCGCAGACAACCATATAGCCCCGGAGCCTTTGGACGAGGAAGCAAAGCGCGATTGATTATTTTCTTTAATTTCAAGGAGGTGGTTTAAATGCCGCGATTCAAGGTTTGCCTTGATCCCGGCCATTAGCATGGTGGATCTGATCCGGGAGCAGTGGGTCCCAGTGGCGTGCAAGAAAAGATTGTCACTTTGTCTGTGGCTAAAATGGTGGCGGAATACCTTGCGCCGGTGGCTGAGGTTTTACTCACCAGAACTGATGATATAACTCCGGGCGGGAACCCTGATGCCGAACTGAGCTACCGGGCTAAGGTGGCCAACGACTGGGGAGCCGACCTGTTTGTTTCCATCCATTGCAACGCAGCCGCCGATTCTTCAGCTAACGGTACGGAGACCTACCACGCGCCGGGCAGTGAGAAGGGCGCGGCCCTGGCCGGCGCCATTCAGTCCCGCCTGGTGGCCGCCCTGGGCTTGCGGGATCGGGGTGTGAAGCAAGCGAATTTTGCCGTGTTGCGACGCACCAGCATGCCGGCCGCCCTGGTTGAGATCGCATTTATCTCAAACCCAATAGAGGAAGGCCTTTTAGGAAACCCCGACTTTCAGCGGAGGGCGGCCCGGGCTATTGCCCAGGGTATAGCTGATTACCTGGGAATTTCCCTGCCGGAACCGGCCCCCGCCAATAATACCGTGACCATTAAGGCCGGCGGAAAAACATTTTCCGCTATTCTGGTTGACGGCCGGACATACGGCCCGATCCGGGCGGTGTGCGAGGCCCTTGGGCACCGCGTAATTTGGTATGAAGAAGACAAGCTGGTCTACATAGAATAAGGGGGTGCCTTATGTTTCAGCTTGATCTCGCGCTTATAAAGGCTATGGTTTTCCTGTTGGCGCTTATCATTGTCAATGTGATCCTGGGGGTAACCATCGCGGTTCGCGACAATAACTTCAAGGTAGATGACCTGCCCCGGTTTCTGCAGACGGAAATCCTGCCGTACTACTTAAGCCTCTTGTCCCTGGCTGGCCTGGCCATGGTGCAAGACGTGCAGACCTATGGTACAAAGCCCCTGGCCTGGGCGGCTATCGTGGCCTATGGGACCAAGACCGTTTTCGTGGAGATTCGGAAGAAAGTGTTTAAACTGTTTGGAGTTGAAACTGGTTAACTATAACCGGCCAAACTAACCCCGGGAACCACTTCCGCCGGTTCCCTCTCCCCAGGCCCTGCTCTACAGAGCGGGGCTTTTTTGGTTTTATGGTCAATGACAAGCCCCAGGGGTTACAGAGGTGGACTTTTGGATTTTCCCAAGTTTAGTGAAGCCTCTCCCGCCTATAGAGGTGGAATCCTCTGGGCGGATGAGATAGATTTTGCCATTATTACAGCAGGAATATTAAGATTTTTGCAGAATCAATAAACTAAAAAAAAGAAAAGATAAGTAGTAATCCTATTTTTTAAAATACTGCATTACCCAATTTGTGGTGTTTTTGATTTAACCTCTTCGTTTCCGAAATTTGGAGGGGTTTTGATGAAAATTTATGATAGGGATATTAGACGCCTTTTATTAAATGAAATCGCTAGAAAAGAAGAGTTCATTTCAGATCCTAATTGTGTAGTAGTTCATGAAATGGATGTATGTTTTGGTTGTGCTAGAATTGACATTGCTGTTATTAATGGTCAGATACATGGTTATGAGATAAAAAGCGAATGTGATAATTTGGAAAGGTTGACTTCTCAAAGAGATTATTATAATAAAATATTTGATACTATTACTTTGGTAATTTCGGAAGATCATTATTTCAAGGCAGTAGAAATTATACCCAAATGGTGGGGATTATATTGCATAACAAAAAGTAATGTAGGAGCTTCTCTTAAAATAATGAGAAGCCCAGGCAAAAACAACCAGATTAAAGCGTTTTATCTTACACAGGTATTATGGAAAGAAGAATTATGTGAATTACTAAAACTTAATGGTTTATCTAAGGGAATTAGAAATAAAACAAGATATGAGTTAGGTAAAATAGCCTCTCAAAGAGTAGAAAACAAAAATATTGCATCATTTGTTAGAGATAAGCTCAAGAATCGAAAATCTTGGAAAGCTCTTCAATTACGACAGATATGTGATGATTTGCATCTATTGCAACCCAATTAGTATTATTTCCTGGACCCTTGTTATTCAAACCATAGGCTCTTTCCCTTATTTCCAAGTCACCAAAAGAAAAATCTTCTCCATAATAGTATTTTGAATTACATATTTCCTGCGCTATGGCTTTATGGTCTTTAATCCATGTTTTTGTTAAATGATTTTTTTCCCCTTTTAATACCCAATATTGATGTGAGGTAGTGTACTTTGCTTTAGGTAGAATTCCGTGCCTAAGTTTTGAAAAATCAATGTCAGTATCCGTAAATTTTGTTACACCATAATCAGAAAAAACTAAACGACTTTTTAGAGTGGACAAACTTTGTTCCTTATAAAGTTTTTCGAATATTTTTATATCTAACCTTTCAAAAAACCTACTTTCACCAGCAGGTATTGAAGAAAGATCTTCAGGGAAAGAAGTCATTGCAATAATTATTCGTTGCCAGGTATGATTGTTGATAATATATGTTTTTAGTACATTCTTCACTTCCATGTAAAGCAAATTTGCTCGTTGCTTGGTATCAATAACATTAAGATCTAGCATGATATCTAAATTTATACTATTGTTTTTACTCCACTCATCCAGGTAATCAAATATGGTCTGGTAATCTGGTCCATCAATGTCTTCTGGAACTGGAACTCTGACAACGATTCTATTGGGTGATATTTTATTTGCTAAATCTGGGAGATCTTCAAAATATAAAACTGGATGTATTGTTTGATTCCTATTTTTTGATTCTTCTATTAAAGAAGTCAAGTATTGCCTATCTCCTTCATCAACGTAGATAGTATCAACGTACACTGCATACTCATAACAATTGCACAGATCGCCTATAACTTTAGATGGCTCTTGATAGTCTGTTAATTCTAATATTGGAGTAATACGTTTTTTTTGGATTTGATGAAGAGCCTGTAAAGCTGTTTTTTCGCCCGTTTTCCATTTTAGTATTGGAGCATAGAATATTTTTTGAGACATTAAGTATAACCTCTTTTAGGTAATATTTAACTAATTATCCCGCAATTTCCCCCAAATACTTTGACAAAAATCTGTTTTCCCCTTGACAAAAATTCCGACAAATTACGACACAGTTTCCAGGCGAAATTATTCCACGTGAAATAACGCCCCGGGTGTGGCCCGGGGGTTTATAGTCATGGTGTATTTATAGAAGGAAATAGAAGCACAAAAATAAAATGTTAGATAAAATGTTGGATGAATCACCATCCAACACAAAAGTAAAAAGCTTCCGGAATCCCGGAAGCCTTTATTTTCCTGGCGGGAGTGTGTGGGAATCGAACCCACCACGGACAGGAGCGCTGCCCGACGACTGGTTTTGAAGACCAGGAGCACCACCAGGCACCATCCACCCCCGAAATATTTGAACATAATAATCTTCATTATAGCATCCCGGACACTTTCAAAGCAAGGCGGTATTATGCAGAAATTTTTGCGGTAATAACCGTTCTTCCGTAAACCCGGTAATCGTTAAATCGTTTGGAAGGGTGGACGAAAACTTGCGGAAATGTAATGCAAGAATGTAATCCGGCACGCTTGTGGAATAACTTTTCATGCAACTTTCCTATTGATGCGGGGAGGAATTTAAATTGCACCATCGAATATCATAAAGATATATTAAAACTGGAATCTGGAGCAATGTGCCATTTCGAAAGTGGCATTTTCTCTTAGTTAAGCAAGCAGGTGCGGAAAATGCTGGAGCTCTTCGCCGACATAAAAGAAGATCTGCATACCGTAGAAGAGGAGTTGAGGGCGGTAGTCAAAACGCACAACCCGATTCTTACGGAAACTTCAACTCACCTTATCAATGCGGGCGGCAAGAGGCTCCGGCCCGCCCTCAGCATATTGGGAGCAAAATTTTATAATTATAATTTAGAAAAGGTCTTGCCCCTGGCCGTGGCGCTGGAACTGATTCACATGGCCACCCTGGTGCATGACGATGTGGTGGACGCATCCATGACCCGGAGAGGCATCCCCACTGTTAAGGCCAAGTGGGGGAACAGCATATCGACCCATATCGGCACTTATCTTTTCGCAAAGTCGCTCATGCTTATAGCCAGGTATGAAAATGTTCCCCTGATTTCAAAGGTGCTTTCAGATACAAGCATAAAGATGTGTGAAGGAGAAATTCACCAGATATCAGCTTCGTTTGACACCTGCCAGACGCTCAGGGACTATTTTTACCGGATAAAACGGAAGACCGCGCTCCTTATAGCTGCGAGCGCGCAACTGGGAGCGGTGGTATGCAGCGCGCCGAGCAGTTTGTACCTTCCCCTGCGCAGGTACGGTTATAATATTGGCATGGCCTTTCAGATTACCGACGACATTCTTGACATTGTCGCGGATGAGGAAAAGCTCGGCAAACCTGTCGGAAGCGACCTGCGTCAGGGGATCATTACCGTTCCGGTTATTTACGCGCTCAACAATTCAAGTGAAAAGGAGCGATTAACTCAGCTCGTCCGCAAAGTTGAAAAGGACCAGGGTGAAATTGACGAAGCAATCAGTATCGTAAAAGGATGCGGGAGCATTGAATATTCGTTTGCGCTTGCCGGCAAGTTTTTGAAAAAGGCGAAAGAAGAATTGAAGTTGCTTCCCGACATACCGGCAAAATCAACTTTGAGTCTTGCTGTTGATTTTGTTGGGAAAAGGGAATTTTAACTTTTGTTAAAAGATTGGTTCAGTCAAATGGCAAGGGTTGATTGAAATATGCCGAGGCGTTATTTTATCTCCCTCGATCTGGAGGGGAAACATTGCCTGGTGGTGGGAGGCGGACGGATTGCGGAACGCAAAGTGATGACGCTGCTTGAGTGCGGTGCCCTGGTGCGTGTGGTCAGTCCGGAGATTACTCCCGTTTTGCGTGAACTGGCTGAAGAGAGGAAGATTTCTTACAGGCGCGGTGTTTACAAAACCTCGGACCTAGAAGGGGTCTTTCTGGCCATAGGTTCCACCAACAGGGAAGATGTCAACCGGCAGGTGGCCGATGACTGTTCGGCGCGAAATATCATCGTGAATATTGTGGACAATCCCGAAAAAAGCAATTTTTACGTTCCTGCCGTGCTCAAAAGGGGTTCTCTGACAATAGCGGTGTCTACAGATGGCAAAAGCCCGATGCTTGCCCGGAAGATTAAAGAAGATCTCGAAAGGATTTATGGCGCGCAGTATGGGGAATTCCTGGACATGCTCGGCGATCTGCGGAGAAAAACGGCTGGTATGGTTCCCGATAGCAAGAACAGAAGAAAGCTGTTTGAAGACGTTGTCAATGACACTGTCCTGAAGTATCTGAAAGAAGGACGAATGGACCTGGTGAAGGAGAGAATGCTTGATGCTTATCGCAGTGGTAGGTCTGAATCACAGGACGGCTCCCGTTGAGGTGCGCGAGAGACTTGCTCTTACCGGCAACAGTCTGATGACGGCGCTCGGCCGGCTGAAATCTTATCCGGTGATCGAAGGCGGCGTGATTTTATCCACCTGCAACAGGACGGAGATATACGCGGCCATGATGGAAATGAACGAGGGGCTGAACGCCATCTGGAATTTCCTTTCCGATTTTTCCGGCGTGGATATTTCAGAAATAAAGAACTACACATACTGCCACACCCTCTACGATACCATACGTCACCTTTTCAGGGTTTCGGCCGGCCTGGATTCAATGATTCTGGGCGAAACCCAGATCCTCGGGCAGGTGAAGGAGGCATTCCAGCAGGCATTTGAAATCGAAGCGTCGAACAGGGTTCTGAACACGCTGTTTCAACTGGCGCTTACTGTAGGAAAGAGAGTGCGCACGGAGACAGGGATAGACCGGTACCCAGTGTCGATAAGTTATGCTGCGGTGGAGTTGGCCAAACAGTACCTGGGTGGGTTGGAAAACCGCATGGTGCTTGTTGTGGGAGCGGGCAAAATGAGCGAGTTGACCGCCAGGTACCTTGTTTCAAACGGAATCTCGGGGGTAATTGTTTCAAACCGTTCCTTCGACAAAGCGGAGGCTATGGCCGCAAAATTCAACGGCAAGGCCGTCAAGTTCAATGAGCTGTACAGCTACATGGAGAAAGCCGACATTGTGATCAGCTGCACGGCTGCTTCGCATTGCGTGGTTAAATATGACGAAGTAAGCGCTGTGATGAAGAAAAGAGGCGGCAGGCAACTCTTTATGATTGATATTGCCGTACCGCGCGACATTGAAACGGAAGTGGGAAATATTGAAGGGGTCAGTCTCTTTGATATAGATGATTTGAAAAACGTGATAGACAACAACCTCGCCGAGCGGAAGCTGGCGGCGGTGAAGGCGGAAAGAATAATTGAGGAAGAGCTTGACAGGTTTATGAAATGGCACGGCACCCAGTTTGTTGTTCCCACCATTGCTGCCTTGAAAAAATGGGGCGAAGAGATAAAACAGAAGGAATTGCGCCGTGCATTGAACCGTCTGGGAGAGATTTCCGAACACGACAGGAAAGTGGTATGTTCACTTGCCAACTCCATTGTCAATCAAATCCTTCACGTTCCTGTAACGCAACTCAAGAATTACGCCTTGACAACGGAGGGGCATCTCTATACCGAGATTTTACAGAACCTGTTCAGTCTTGACGTTCCGGGTCAGAGGCCAAAGAATAAGGCAGCCTTGCAGAACAGGGAAAAACACGTGGCGACAAAAAAAGTTAGAGGGCGGGTATGAAGCAGGAAATAGCGATAGGAACCAGGCAAAGCAGGCTTGCCGTGTGGCAGGCCGAATGGGTGGCCGGCCGATTGAAGGAACTGAACCCCGGCTTGAAATGCCGGATTGTGGGAATCCGTACCAAAGGCGACAATATACTGGACACGGCCCTTGCCAAAATCGGGGACAAGGGGCTTTTTACAAAAGAGCTTGAACTGGCCATGTTGCGGGGTGATATCGACATGGCTGTACACAGCATGAAGGACCTGCCCACCGAAATTCCCGAGGGTCTCCTGATAGGGGCGGTATGCCGGAGAGAATACCCGGGCGACGTACTTATTTCACGTGAAGGAAAAAAGCTGGACGAATTGCCGCCGGGCGCTCTTATCGGGACCAGCAGCCTCAGGCGCAGTGCCCAGCTTTTACATTTCAGGAAAGATTTAATAATAGTTGACTTGAGAGGCAATATAAACACGCGACTGCGCAAACTGGAGGAAGAAAAATTTGATGCCGTGGTGCTGGCGTTTGCCGGGATATCGCGCATGGGCTGGGAGGACAGGATTACTCATCTGATACCGTTTGAAATCTGCCTGCCGGCAGTGGGTCAGGGTTCGATCGGAGTTGAAGTGCGCGGGGGCGATGAAGAAATTCTGGAACTGGTGAAAAGCATCGACCACTTTGAGTCCCACGCCGCAATCAGCGCCGAAAGGGCGTTTTTGAAAAGCCTGGAAGGGGGTTGCCAGATTCCTGTCGGGGCTTTGGGTACATTTGAAAACGGGCATGTACGTCTGGAAGGGGTTGTCGCGAGTCTGGACGGGGAAACGCTGGTGCGCTCTTCTCTGTCGGGGGACGCGGACTGTGCCGCGCAAATAGGCGTCCGGCTTGCAGAAAAGATGATAAGCATGGGCGCGGGAGAAATATTGAGAAAAATCAGGCAGGAGAAAAGTTGCAATGAATAAAGGCATTGTTTATCTGGTGGGGGCGGGTCCGGGCGACCCGAAGCTCATCACCGTTAAAGGGCTGGAGTGCATCAAGAAAGCCGACGTTATAATATATGACCGCCTTTCCGGCCGGGGACTCCTGGCGTTTGCCCGGCCGGATGCCGAAAAGGTTTATGTGGGGAAATCCCCGGACTTTCACGCCTTAAAACAGAACGAGATCAACTGGCTGCTTGTGGAAAAAGCCCGTTCCGGCAAGATTGTGACAAGGCTCAAAGGGGGAGACCCTTTCGTCTTCGGCCGCGGGGGTGAGGAAGCGGAGGCCCTGGTGAAGGCCGGTATCCGGTTCGAAGTTGTCCCGGGAGTTACTTCGGCTGTTGCAGTACCGGCGTATGCGGGAATTCCGGTGACGCACCGTGATTTTACCTCTACGCTGGCCATTATCACCGGAAACGAGGATCCGGAGAAAGAGGATTCAAGCATAGCCTGGGATAAGATTTCCACCGGTGCCGGAACACTGGTGTTTTTAATGGGAATGTCGAATCTGAAGATGATTACGGTCAAGCTTGTTGAGAACGGACGTTCCCCAAAAACGCCGGTGGCGCTGATCAGGTGGGGCACCCGGCCGGAACAGCAAACACTTGTGGGCACACTGGCGGACATTGGCGATAAAGCGGCAAAAGCCGGATTCAAAAACCCTGCAATTATTCTTGTGGGGGAAGTAGTCAACTTGCGTGATAAACTTAACTGGTTCGAAAACAGGCCGCTGTTCGGGAAGAGGATTCTGGTCACCCGCGCCAGGGAACAGGCCAGCGTTCTGTCGGAGGAGATTGAGGCATTGGGCGGCGAGCCGCTGGAATTTCCCACCATAGGAATAGCCGAGCCGGAGGATTACGGACCGCTTGACGGTGCACTCAAAGATCTGGGCAGTTTTAAATGGGTGATATTCACCAGTGTCAACGGTGTCGGGTATTTCTTTAGAAGACTCCGCTTTCACTGTAAGGATGTAAGAGATCTCCACCAGGCAAGGCTTTGCGCTATCGGTCCGAAGACCAGGGAAGCGATGGAAGCATTCGGTCTGCAGGTTGATTACATGCCTGGCGAATACCGTGCCGAAGAAATTGTTGAAGGACTGGCCGGGAAAATACAGCCGGGGGACAGGGTGCTTCTGCCCAGGGCCGACATAGCCCGCAAGGCGCTGCCGGAAGCGTTGAAGAGCATGGGCGCCGACGTTGTTGAAGTAGAGGTTTACCGTACGGTTATGGGAGACGGGGACAGCAGTTCGATAAGAGAGATGTTGAGGCAAAAACGAATCAGCATGATCACTTTTACGAGTTCTTCCACTGTCCGCAATTTTGTTAAAATGCTTGACGCGCCTGATATCGGCAAGCTGACTGAAGGCATTCCCGTCGCCTGCATCGGGCCGGTTACCGCCGACACTGCAAGGGAACTGGGTCTTGCCGTCGACGTTACGGCAGGTGACTACACGATAAAAGGGCTGTTAAATGCTGTTCTGGAGTATTATAATTGCTCATGCCGTCAAAACTGCTCCTGAAAAAGGTGTGATGATATGATCAGTGTAACCAAGCTTTTGTGCGAAACCGGGTTCTACGGTGATAACCTGCGCTACAGTCCGGCTTCGAAAGGCCAGGTCGACGGGGCCGTGGAGGGGCACGGGCCTGTTGTCGTTTGGAACAGCACCAGAACCTGTAATCTTAAATGCGTTCACTGCTATTCCAACTCCGATTCGAAAAAATACGACGGCGAGCTGACTACCGAAGAGGCCCTGCAGTTTATCGACGACCTTGCGGAGTTCAGGGTTCCCGTTCTGCTTTTTTCCGGCGGGGAGCCGCTGCTGAGGAAGGATTTGATCCAGCTGGCGCGTTATGCCGGGGAGAAAGGCATCAGGCCGACTATATCCACCAACGGCACGCTGATAGACCGGGAAACGGCGCTAATGTTGAAAAAGGTGGGAATAGGTTACGTAGGCGTCAGCCTGGACGGAATCGGTGGCAACAACGATCTTTTCCGAGGGAGAAAAGGAGCGTTTGAAGATGCGCTGAACGGTATAAGAAACTGTATGTCGGTGGGGCAGAGAGTAGGACTGCGGTTTACCATCAACAGGCGTAATTACAGGGATTTGAACGCAATTTTCGATCTGGTAGAAGATGAAAACATCCTGCGCGTTTGTTTTTACCATCTGGTTTATTCAGGCCGCGGAAGCAGGATGGTGGAAGAAGATATTACCAGGGAAGAAGCTCGCGCGGCTATGGACCTGATAATAGAGAGAACTCTTGATTTTCACCGGCGCGGTCTGAATAAGGAAATCCTTACCGTGGACAACCATGCCGACGGGGTGTATATTTACCTGAAACTTCAAAAAACCAATCCCGGCAGGGCGCAACGGGTTTTCGAACTGCTCAGGCTGAACGGGGGAAACCGCACCGGCATCGCTATCGGAGCTGTTGACTGGTACGGCAACGTCCATCCCGATCAGTTCACGCAAAACCATACTTTCGGCAATGTGCGCGAGAGAAAGTTCGGCGAAATTTGGACGGATACTACAAATCATATTCTGGCGGGATTGAAGGACAGGAAAAAGCTGCTCAGGGGGCGGTGCCGGGCATGCAAGTGGCTGGACATATGCAACGGTAATTTCAGGGCCCGGGCCGAGGCGGTGACGGGGGATTTCTGGGGGTCCGATCCGGCTTGTTACCTGACTGACAAGGAAGCAGGCCTGGAGCAGTAGTATGTTTATTTTTGGCCGACTGGTTAGGTGATGAAATGCGGCAAGGGAAGGCCTTTTCTCGTACCGCAGGTAAAAAAGCTGACGGGGGTGTTATTTAATTATGGCTTTTCCAGTTCAGCGACCGAGGCGGCTCAGGGCCAGTGAGGGCATCAGAAGACTGGTCCGTGAGAATAGATTGTCCGTGGACAATCTGATTTACCCGGTGTTCGTGACCGGGGGGGAAAATATCGCCCGGCCGGTCGCGGCCATGCCGGGTGTATATAACTATTCGTCTGACAAGCTGCTTGAAGATGTTGGAGAAGCGGTAAGGCTCGGGATACCGGGAATTCTCATCTTCGGCGTGCCGGAAGTCAAAGACGAAACCGGCTCCGGGGCTTATGACGAGAACGGGGTTGTCCAGAGAGCGGTTCGGGCGTTAAAAAAAGAGTACCCCGGCCTGCTTGTGGTGACCGATCTCTGTTTGTGCGAGTACACAAGTCACGGGCACTGCGGGATAGTGAAGGACGGGCGGGTGTTGAACGATCCCACCCTCGAGCTTCTCACCAGAACTGCCGTGTCCCAGGCTGCTGCAGGCGCTGATATAATCGCGCCGTCCGACATGATGGACGGCAGGGTGGGGTCGATAAGGAGGGCTCTTGACGATAACGGATTTGAGAGCGTACCCGTCATGGCATACTCCGCAAAATATGCGTCGTCTTTTTACGGGCCTTTCAGGGAAGCGGCCGGCTCGGCTCCGCGGTTCGGGGACAGAAAAAGCTACCAGATGGATCCTGCCAATTCGGACGAGGCACTGAGAGAGGTGTGGCTGGATATCGAGGAGGGGGCCGACATTGTTATAGTCAAACCCGCTATGGCCTATATGGACGTGATCAGGAGGGTAAAAGACGAGTTCGGTTACCCTGTGGCTGCGTATAACGTGAGCGGTGAGTACAGCATGGTTAAAGCCGCGGCGAAAAACGGATGGATTGACGAACGAGGAATAGTGATGGAACTGCTTACCGGCATCAAGCGGGCGGGCGCGGATATAATAATCAGCTACCACGCCAAGGATGTTGCCAGGTGGCTGCAGGATAATAAGTGAGGTTTGGGCAATAAACCGGCAAGCCGGGCTGCGGGCGCCCCTCCGTTCCAAGGTTATGTATACGGTGTAAACAAGGTTCGTGTTGGGAGATGGTTTGATGATAATTTCCTGGAACACAACAAATGAGTGCAATATGTATTGCAAACATTGTTACCGGGATGCGGGCGTCAAAGCTGATGAAGAACTGAGCACCGAAAAGGGGCTCGGGCTGATCGAACAGATTGCCCGGGCCGGATTCAAGATAATGATTTTCAGCGGCGGAGAGCCGCTTATGCGCGACGACATTTACACCCTGGTTTCATATGCGAGGGAGAAGGGGCTCAAGCCGGTTTTTGGAACAAACGGCACTCTTATCACCGGAGAAACGGCAGAACGCTTAAAGGAAGCCGGCGCGGCTGTGATGGGAATCAGCCTTGACAGCGTGGATCCCCGTAGCCATGACGATTTCCGGGAGATGCCGGGTGCCTGGCAGGGTGCGGTCGACGGTATGAGGGCATGCCGCGAAGCGGAACTGCCTTTTCAAATTCATACCACCGTCATGGATTGGAACATGGGAGAGGTTGAAAAACTTACCGATTTTGCTTCAAAAACAGGTGCCGTGGGACATCACATTTTCTTCCTAGTGCCGACGGGCAGGGCGGTCAATATCGAGGCTGAATCCCTCAGGGCGGAGCAATATGAGGAACTGTTGATAAGAATAATGAGAAAACAGGCTCAAACTCATATTGAATTGAAACCGACTTGCGCCCCCCAGTTCATGCGGATTGCCGCGCAAATGGGCGTTAAAACCCGTTTCGCAAAAGGTTGCCTGGCCGGACTGTCGTACTGCATAATCAGTCCGAAAGGCATAGTGCAGCCGTGCGCTTATCTCAATATTCCGGCGGGAGATGTACGTGAGAAAAGCTTCGGGGAAATATGGGCCGGCGCTGAGATATTCAAAAACCTCCGCACAGAAGAATACAAGGGCGGCTGCGGAACCTGCGGGTACAAAAGAGTGTGCGGCGGATGCCGCGCCCGCGCCTATTTCTACCATGGGGACTACATGGCCGAGGAGCCGTGGTGCCTGTACCGCGGGAGAAAGGGACAATGAGAGTGGCATTGGATACTACGGACAGAAAGCTGTTGGGTTTGATCCAGGCCGGGTTTCCCTTGGTGCCGGAGCCCTACCGCACGCTGGGCGAAATGCTCGGCGTCAGCGAAGACGAGGTAATCGGACGGATCGGCCGGCTTATTGAAAATGGGGTCATCCGCAGGTTAGGCGGCATTTTCGATTCGGGGAAGCTTGGTTATCACGGTGCTCTCTGCGCGGCGAGGGTGGAAGATGAACGGATCGGCGAAGTAGCGGAAGCGGTAAACAGCTTTTCGGGGGTCACGCATAACTATTTGCGGGAGCACTATTTCAATATGTGGTTTACGGTCCTGGCCCGGTCGCGGGAGGAGTTGGAAGAAATCATCGGCAGCATTAAAGAACGCGCGGGGATTGTGGAGATGATGATTCTTCCGGCAGAAAATATCTTTAAGATCAGGGTGAAATTTGATCTTTAACGGGGTGTCTGGTTTGCTTGACGAGATGGACAGAAAAATTGTACGGGAACTGCAAAACGGTTTGCCGCTGGTCAGCAGGCCTTTTAAAGTAGTTGCCGACAAGCTTGGCTTGTCCGAGGACGAATTGATCGGCAGGGTCAGGATTTTTATAAAGAACGGACAGATCAGGCGGTTCGGGGCGGCTCTCCGCCATCAGGACCTCGGCTTTACGGCCAATGCGATGGTTGTCTGGGATGTGCCGGAAGAAAAAGTAGCGGAAGTTGGCAGAGCGATGGCGGACTTCGAGGAGGTGACCCACTGCTACCAGCGGCCCCGCCGGCCGGGCTGGCCGTACAACTTGTTTACCGTTGTGCACGGACAGTCTCGCGACGAATGTGTAAAGATCGTTGAAAAACTGTCGCGGGCAACCGGCATGGACCGGTACAACATGCTCTTCAGCGTAGCCGAGCTGAAAAAGAGCAGCATGCGTTACTTTGAATAGCCGCATTGAAAAAAACGACATGTTATGCATGAAAGGGGCACCGGAAAATGCGAGGAAGGTATTCAAAATCGGCAGCCCTGTTCGAGGAGGCCATGACGTTAATACCGGGCGGTGTCAACAGTCCGGTCAGGGCTTTTAAACCTGTCGGTGTCAATCCGGTTTTTATCAGAAGCGGAAGAGGACCCTTCATCTATGACGAGGACGGAAACGAGTACATAGATTTTGTAGGTTCGTGGGGTCCGCTGATCCTCGGCCACCGTCACCCGGGGGTGGTGGAAGCCCTGGCGCGATGTCTTAACGAGACGGGCACCAGTTTTGGCGCTCCCACGGAACTGGAGACAAAGCTTGCCAAAATGATCGTGGAAGCCGTGCCTTCAATAGAAATGGTAAGACTGGTCAACTCGGGTACTGAAGCTGCGATGAGCGCGCTGAGGCTTGCGCGCGGGTATACCGGCAGGAACAAGATAGTAAAATTTGAGGGCTGCTACCACGGACACGCGGATTTTCTTTTAATCAAAGCAGGCTCAGGCGCGCTCAGTCTGGGCGTGCCCACCAGCCCGGGAGTGCCGGCAGCTTCGGCGGCAAACACCATAGCGGCAAGATACAACGATCTGGATAGTCTGAAAGAGATATTTTCTGCTGAAGGTGACGACATAGCCGCGGTTATTGTCGAGCCGGTAGCGGGAAACATGGGCGTGGTACCCCCGGCGCCGGGCTTTCTGGAAGGACTGCGCGAACTGACTTTGCATTACGGCAGCATCTTAATATTTGACGAGGTCATGACTGGTTTCCGGGTGGCTTACGGAGGCGCTCAACAACTCTACGGGGTTAAGCCGGACCTGACTTGCCTGGGCAAGGTTATCGGTGGGGGCCTGCCGGTGGGGGCTTACGGGGGCAGAAAGGAAATTATGGAGTATGTGTCTCCGGCTGGGCCGGTTTATCAGGCCGGCACGCTGTCGGGGAACCCACTGGCAGTGACGGCCGGCATCGCAACCCTGGAAATTTTAAGACGGCCCGGGTTTTATGAAGACCTGGAAAAAAAGGCGGCTGCCCTCGAAAAAGGACTTGAAGATGCTGTCCTTGAAGCAGAAATCGAAGTATGCCTGAACCGGGCTGGTTCAATGCTGTGCGCCTTCTTTACCGGGGAAAGGGTCGGCGATTATACCTCCGCCTGCATGTCGGATACATCCCGATATGCCGCGTTCTTTAAAAAGATGCTTGAACGGGGAGTATATCTGGCACCATCGCAGTTTGAAGCGGCTTTTGTATCGGCCGCCCACGGCGGAAGGGAGATTGAACTTACTGTCGAAGCCGCGCGGGAGGCTTTTAAGGCAGCGAGGGAAGTAAAGCAAGGGGGATGATCAATTCCACTTTGTGAAATTATTTGCGGATTGATAAAGGAAACTATTTCGTATATAATTATTGGCAGGAAGGACAATTTAATAGAGCCTGACGGTAACGCCGGGGCGTTTCCGGAGGGTTGTACGGACGACTCTGCGAAGAAGGGGACACCTGATCTCAAGGAGGGGGGAATGGTATAAAAACCCTTTTTTCGCGTTGCGAAAAAAGGGTTTTTAATTTGGGGAGGGTTGTGAATGGAACGAAGGATAGGCGTAATCGGAATCGTCGTTGAAGAAAGGGAAAACGTGCAGAGGCTGAACAATATATTAAGCGAGTACAGTGAGATTATAGTCGGTAGGATGGGCGTGCCTTACCGGGAGCGCAACCTTTTCGTCATTTCGCTGATTATTGACGGATCTACCGACGAAGTCGGGGCCATGACCGGGAAACTCGGCGCGCTGAAGGGAATTAGGGTGAAGACGGCGCTGGTGACGAAATAATTTGCCAGGGGGCTGTTTGTTTTGAACTACCGAGTGGAGAAAGATTCGCTGGGTGAGTTGAGAGTTCCGGCAGATGCATACTACGGCATTCATACCGCAAGGGCCGTGAGAAATTTTCCCGTTTCCGGGATTAAGACGCATTCAGCTTTAATCAGGGCAATTGCACAGGTAAAACAGGCGGCAGCCCTGGCAAATATGAATGTGGGACTGCTGGACCCGGAGATCGGCCGATATATTGTGCGTGCTGCGGAAGAAGTAGCCTCCGGCATGCTGGCGGACCAATTCATCGTCGACGCTTTCCAGGGCGGAGCAGGAACTTCCACCAATATGAATGTCAACGAGGTAATTGCCAACAGGTCGATTGAACTGATGGGGGGCGAAAAGGGAAAATACGATATGGTGCATCCCCTGGATCATGTAAACCTGTCCCAGTCGACAAACGACGTCTATCCCACCGCCCTGAGGGTGGCTGCCATAGGGATGGTTCTGAAACTGAGCGACGCATTAGCGGGACTGCAGGGTGAACTACAGAAGAAAGAGGCGGAGTTTGCCGGTGTCTTAAAACTGGGCCGCACCGAGTTGCAAGACGCCGTACCGTTAACGCTGGGCCAGGAGTTTAGCGCTTTTGCCGAGGCGGTGGCCAGGGACCGCTGGCGACTCTACAAGGTGGAAGAAAGACTGCGCCAGGTAAACCTGGGGGGAACGGCGGTAGGAACCGGCCTTAACGCCAATCCCGGATACATATATGCAGTTGTTGAAGAACTGAGAAACATTACCGGATTTGGATTGGCCAGGTCGGAAAATACAGTCGACCTTACCCAGAACGCGGATGTTTTTTCGGAAGTGTCAGGATTACTGAAAGCAACGGCGGTAAATCTGGCCAAAATAGCTGGGGATCTGAGGTTGCTTTCCTCCGGGCCGCTGGGAGGATTAGCCGAGATAAGGCTTCCGGAGGTGCAGGCCGGGTCGTCGATTATGCCCGGCAAGGTTAATCCCGTGATACCGGAAATGGTTACGCAGGTAGCCTTTCAGGTGATGGGAAACGACCAGGTTTTGGCAGCGGCGGCTGCCGCCGGTCAACTTGAATTAAACGCCTTCATGCCTTTAATCGCGCAGAACCTGCTTCACTCCCTGGAGATTCTTGTAAACGCGGTTTGTATTCTTGCGGAAAAATGTATCAGGGGAATCAGGGCGAACGAAGAGAGATGCCGGCGCTGGCTTGAAGAAAGTCACGGTTTCATAACCGCCCTGACGCCGCACATAGGTTATGAGAGGGCGGTGGAGTTCGTTCACAAGGCTCTTTCGGAAGGGAAAAAGCTCAAGGACGTGGTCACGGATTCGGGTTTATTCAAGGCTGAGGAACTTAAAGCTGTTTTTGCGCCCGGTGAACTTACCAGACCGGGCATTGCAGGGGAAAAGTATCTGAAGAAAAGCAGGTGATTATGAGGTGAGTGTTGGCAATCTCAACGAAACACCGCGGGGCAGCAGGCTGCACATAGCCATTTTCGGCAGGAGGAACGCCGGCAAGTCAAGCCTGATTAACGCGTTGACCAATCAGGATATTGCCATTGTTTCCGATATTCCGGGCACAACCACGGACCCAGTGTATAAATCGATGGAAATCCTCCCGGTTGGACCGGTTGTAATAATCGATACGGCCGGTATCGACGATGTGGGCGAACTGGGCGGATTGAGAATTAAGAAAACCGTCGCCGTTCTCAACAAGACGGATTTGATGGTTCTGGTTGTTGATCCAGCTCAGGGTGCCGGCGAATACGAGATCGATCTCATCAAAAAAGCACGGGAGCAGGGAGTGCCGGTTGTAGGAGTAATCAACAAAATAGATCTCGCACCCGACGTAAATGTGCAAGAAACTGAAGAAATTCTTAACATCCGGGTGATACCGGTAAGTGCGCTGACCAGGCAGGGTATTGAAAACTTAAAGAAAGAAATTGTAAAATCAGCACCCAAGGAGTGGACCGCACCCACCATTGTCGGGGACCTTATCGCCCCCGGCGATACGGTGGTGCTTGTGGTGCCGATCGACCTTGCCGCGCCGAAAGGCAGGCTTATCCTTCCACAGGTTCAGACCATCAGGGATATTCTCGACAATGACGCCTGTGCCCTTGTTGTCAAGGAGAGGGAGCTTAAGAAAGCTCTGTCCAGGCTGGCAGGCAAACCAAAAATTGTAGTAACCGATTCCCAGGCTTTCTTGAAAGTGGACGCGGACACTCCCAAAGACGTCTTGATGACCTCGTTTTCAATTCTTTTTGCCCGCTTCAAGGGAGACCTCGAGACTTTGGTGGCAGGCGCCCTGGCGGCAGATGAGCTGAAGCCCGGGGACAGGGTGTTGATCGCTGAAGCGTGTACCCATCACAGGGTTGCGGACGACATAGGAACCGTTAAAATACCGCGCTGGCTTCGTCAGAAGGCGGGCGGTGAACTGCGCTTTGACTGGTCGAGCGGCATCGAGATGCCGACTGATCTGGGAAAATACAAGTTGGTTGTTCACTGCGGCGCCTGCATGATAAACCGCAAGGAAATGCTTCACCGGATTATGCAGGCTACCACCGCGGGAGTGCCGATTGTAAACTACGGAGTTCTGATTGCTCATTTACACGGAATTCTGAGGCGGGCGCTCACACCTTTCCCGAACGCCCTGCGCATTCTTGAAGAAGCCGGGAAGGGATCCGGCCCGGACGGCCAAAGAGTTACCGGAAACGCCAGCGCGTGACACATCTGGCAAATACTGCGAATGCCTGTGAGTCGGCGGTACGGCATTAACGCTAAACTCCCGAAAAACCGAAATATTTATAAAAAGCGTTTTGATCCTTGTTGGACTTTGTTTAGAGGTTGGATGATTAGGTGTTTCAAAAACTATTGTACGAGGAGTGATGGGTGTGTACGCTACCAAAGCTGATTTTATAGACGACGGCTTAATTTGCGGCATTTTGAGGGATGCCGAAAATGCCTCCCGGGAAGAGATTGAAAGGATTATTGAGAAAGCATTGCTTTGCAAGGGGCTGACACCTTACGAAGTTGCCGCGCTGCTTCAGACAGATGAAAGCGGGATTCTGGAAAAAATATATGAAACAGCGGCTTACATTAAAGAAAAAATATATGGAAAAAGGCTGGTATTTTTCGCGCCCCTGTATATCAGCGATTATTGCATGAACAATTGTGTTTACTGCGGTTACAGGCGTGACAACAAATTCAAACGCCGCAGGCTGACAATGGAGGAGATAAAACGCGAAGTCCAGGTGCTCGAGGATATGGGTCACAAGCGCATTGCCCTGGAGTGCGGTGAAGATCCAAAAAATTGCCCCATCGAATACGTTTTAGAGGCCATTGACGCTATCTATTCGGTTAAAGAAAAAAACGGCAGTATCAGAAGGATAAATGTCAATATAGCCGCTACGACGGTGGAAAACTACAGGCGTCTGAAAGAAGCAAAAATCGGCACGTACATCCTGTTCCAGGAGACCTATCACAGGCCTACTTACGAGCGGATGCACCCTTCCGGGCCGAAGAGGGACTATGACTGGCACACGTGCGCCATGGACCGGGCCATGGAGGGAGGCGTTGACGACGTAGGCGTCGGCGTGCTTTTCGGTTTATATGACTACAAGTACGAAGTCGTCGCCATCCTGCTGCACGCTTTGCACCTCGAGGAAGCATACGGGGTCGGTCCGCACACCATTTCCGTTCCCAGGATGAGGCCGGCCCGTGGTGTGACTCTGGAGAATTTCCCGCACCTGGTTTCTGACGCCGACTTTAAAAAGATCATTGCCGTTCTACGCATGGCAGTTCCTTATACCGGAATCATCCTTTCAACGAGGGAGAGCCCGGAATTCAGGGATGAACTCTTGTCGGTCGGCATTTCCCAACTCAGCGCCGGATCATGTACCGGGGTCGGCGGATATTACAGGGAAAAAGAAGGGAAATCCGATGAGGAGGAATCACCGCAGTTCAACGTTGAGGATCACCGCACGCTTGATCAGGTTATCAGCAGCGTCTGCCGTTCGGGTTACATTCCCAGTTTCTGTACCGCGTGCTACCGGAGCGGCAGAACCGGGGACAGATTTATGGCTTTGGCGAAAAGCGGCCAGATCCAAAACGTCTGTCAGCCGAACGCCATCCTTACTTTCAAAGAATTCCTGAATGACTACGCTTCTCCGGAAACTGCCAAGATCGGCGAGGAGACCATAAATGAACACCTTGAACTTGTGGGCAACCCGAAAGTAAGAGAAGAAGCCAGGCACAGACTTGCATTAATCGATCAGGGAATAAGGGACCTCTATTTTTGAGGTCCCCGGTTAAACGGGGCGGTCGGGCTGCATAAATCCGGTTGCTTGAATGAATATACAGCCCGTGAGCAGAAAACAAAAGCCGTTTGACACGTTTGGTTGACGAATGATATAAATAATTAAGATGACTGGCTTTCATGTGTAAGCAATACGGATATTCATGGTTTACCGGGGGGAATATTGCGGGTGAAAACTCATAAGATCCCGAATGCGACGATAACGAGGCTGTCGGTATATTCTAGGTTTATCGAGATGCTTGACCGGAAAGGAATCGTGACCGTATCGTCAGGCGAGATCGCCGAGGGCGTGGGGGTGAGTCCCGCCCAGGTCAGGAAGGATCTGGCATATTTTGGTGAATTCGGGACACGTGGAGTAGGATACAACATAAAGGATCTCAGGCGTTACACCTTAAAAATTCTTGGCTTGGTCAGCCGGTGGCCGCTTGTCCTCGTAGGGGCCGGAAACCTGGGTTTTGCCCTGTGCAGCTACAAGGGTTTCAACGAACGGGGTTTTTCAATAGTAGGCGTGTTTGACAACGATCCAGCCAAAATAGGGAAGCGTATAGCCGGTTTAGAGGTGTGCCCGCTCGGGATGATGCCGGAAATAATTAAAAAACACGATGTCAAAATTGGTATTATCGCTGTCCCGTCCAATGCTGCTCAGGAAGTAGCCGGCATGATGGTTAAATGCGGCCTGAAAGCAATTTTAAATTTTGCTCCGGTTGCGCTGAATGTTCCTGAACATATTGAATTACAGAATGTCGACCTGTCGGTTAAACTGGAAGTGCTGACTTTCAACCTGGCTATGAGAGAATCCGGGAAAACCGTCAAAAAAAGTAGCAGCCTGCCTTAAAAGCGGGCCTTTTTTATTTATTACGGTATAATAGTTTTAGAAAAAGGGGAAAGACCTTCTATGTCAATGAGGAAATTAAATTTTTTACTGTTAGTATAAACATTCACAGCCTTTAAAGGACAAAGCATCCCCTTGCGCCCGGAGTGGGTTGGTTCAAATCCCACCTGCCCCACTGGCGGCTTTAGAACATTGACAACTAAATACCAGACTTCACGCTGCCCGGTTAAAATGCCTGGAGCGGGCGGCAATGAATGCAACTTCGTCGTAGCAAGTGCGGTTTTTCCACATGGCAAAGATAATCCTGACCCAGATGTTCGCCAGAGCCCGCAAAGCTTCATGGTGAGTTTTCCCCTGGCATCTCTTCGCATAGTAATACTCCCTTGCCCAGGGAACCCACCTGATGCTCTGGAAGGAAAAGAGATGCATTACCCGCCGGAAAGGTTTGACGCAGGACTTGCGCTGTCTGGCAAATCGGTACTTGCCGCTCTGAAAGAGTACAGGTGAGGTGCCCGCTAAAGCCTGAACAACAGCCGCGTTCTCGTAACGGTTACGTTCGTCGCCCCACTCCGCCAGCAGTCTTGGCGCCAGCCTTTTGGCCGCTCCAGGAAGGCTAGCGAAGATTTTGCTGTCGGAGTGCTGCTGAAAAAGGCGGTCGATCTCCTCATCATAAGCGGCTATCTGCTCCTTAACCACCTCCAGCTGGCCCACCAGAGCGAGCATCAAGCGGCACTTTGCCCGCACGGTGGAAGCGCTGGCATTAAGCTGTGGTTCCTGCGCCTTCTGCCAGATGGAGATGGCCGTTTGGTTGGGTCTGGGATGCTTATGCTTTTTCAGAAAAACGGCTATCTCCGGAACGGTAGCTTTCCTTACCAGCTCCGGGGTTGGATAGCGCTTGTAAAATTCCAGAGCTACCGGTAGGGTTGGTTTTGAGAAGAATTCGAGGGCCGCCGGGTAATATTCCTTCAAGCAGGCAATGAGCTTGTTGTTCAGGCGGGTGGATTCCTGGATCAGGCTGTCCTGATCCCTGGTCAATATCTTTAGCTCGCAGACCAGTTCAGTATCCGGCTTTAGCCTCTTTAGCTGCGCCAGATCGGACCGGCCGATGCTGGCCAGAAGACGGGCATCGATGGGGTCGCTCTTTGCCCCGGAGGGCTTTCGCCGATGATCCACAACCTTCGGGTTTAAGGGGTAAACCGGAAAACTGGCTTCCAAAAGAAACTGCACCAAAAGGCCGTTTTTGGTTTCCACCAGACAGGCGAAGCTCTCTGGATCGGGGTTGATGCTTAATAGTTTTTGTTTCAACTGCTCTAAGCCTTCCCTTTTATGGGGAACGGTGAAGTATTTTAGCTCTTGACCTTTTTCATCAAGCATGGCTACGTCATGATGCAGGTCAGCCCAGTCAATTCCTACAAAGTACATGTCTAAACCTCCAGGAAGAATTTTTCTGCAGACTGGCAGTGGGCCGGCGGTGCTCGAAGCACAACCCTTCTATGAACCGCAGTCTGCAAATTTAGTCCGGGAAAGGTAACTCTTTCGAAAGCAGTCGAACTGCAAGGAGGTGGAATCCTTTTCCCGGAAACCTTTGAATTATCTTTGCCAACTTAGGAGCATTCCTGTAAGGAAGCAAAATGAACTTTGAAAAAGAAAGTACCTCCGGT
>DAOOVD010000034.1:0-25863 GCA_035369845.1 Bacillota bacterium
TCAATGAGCTTTCGCTTCTGGGAGAGGTCGATACCGTACCGCCCGGAGAGCTCCTTCACTCTCCAGGTGGTTATGTCAAGATAGTCCTGCCGGTTTTTCAGATAATGCTCCAGATCCCGCAAAGCGTCCGGGAAATAGCGGCGGTAGGTTTTTTTCAGACCTTGCACGACCGAAGGGTAGGGGTTGAGGCTGTCCGCCAGGACTTCCCGCACACCCGCCTTGTTTATGGCCGAAAACAGGCCTGTCAGAGCGCGGTCGTTATCGCCGGCACCCGGGAGGAGCGGGGCGATGAAAACCCATACTGCCACGCCCGCCTCGATCAGCCGCCTGGCCGCTGCGAGGCGCGAGCCCGGAGGCGGGGCTCCCGGCTCCAGAACCCGGGCCGCCCCTTCGTCGACGGTGGTAATGGTAAATCCCACCGAACACCCCGGAATTTTGCCCAACAGCTCCGTATCTCTGGCAACAAGCGACGATTTCGTAAGAATGTCCAACCCGCACGGCGGATAGCGGGAAAACGCCTCCAGACAGGACCGGGTCAGTCCGCAGCTTGCCTCCAGGGGCTGATAGGGATCGGTTACCGTTCCCAGAATAATATTCCCCTCCGTTGCTTTGCCCCTTTCGAGTTCCCTTTCCAAGACGGCGGGAAGGTTGACCTTTACGTCGACAAATCCTCCCCACGGCTCGCTGTGACCGGTGAAACGGCGCATGAACGAGGCGTAACAGTAACAGCATCCGTGCGCGCACCCCGCGTAGGGGTTGAGGCAGTAAAGGTAGCCGGGAATGCCTGTTTTGCTGAGCGCTGTCTTGCACGTCTTTTCTTTGACCGGTATTTTTCCGTGCATTGAAGAATTGTCTCCCCCCGTTCAGTTCACCTTCACCCGTTGACAAACGCAAATAAAACAAGCGGCAATTGCCGCTTTGCTTCTATGGCGAACATTTCGCGCATATGGACCTGAAAAGGGTCGTGCTCAGGTAGCGGTCGCCCCGGTCCGGCAGGATGACCACAATATTTCCGCCGCCAATTTTCCTGGCGATGTGCAGGGCGCCCGCCACCGCCGCGCCGCTTGACATGCCCACAAAAATCCCTTCTTTTGTAGCCAGTGTCCTGGCCATCTCAAAGGCTTCGTCATCCTCCACGTTAATTTTCATGTCGAGCATACCGGGATCATAAATCTTCGGCACTATCGCTTCTTCCATATTTTTCAGACCCTGTATGGCGTGACCCTTATTCGGCTCCACACCGACAATCTTAACCTGTGGCTTCACCTCTTTGAGATATCTGGCCGTCCCCATCAGAGTCCCGGTGGTTCCCATACCGGCGACAAACACGTCCACCTCGCCCTTCATTTGTGAAAAAATTTCCGGGCCTGTCGTTTCATAGTGCGACAGGGTGTTATTTTCATTGGCAAACTGATTCGGCATGTAATACCTGTCCGGTTCCTCGCTGATTATCCGGCAAGCCTCCCTGATCGCCCCGTCGGTCCCCTCGTTTGCAGGCGTAAGTATCACTTCCGCCCCGAAGGCCTCCAGAATTCTGCTTCTTTCGACGCTTACGCACGCCGGCATGACCAGTTTAACGGGATAACCCTTGGCCGCCCCGATCATCGCAATGGCTATCCCGGTATTTCCGGAAGTAGGCTCCAGAATGGTTTTCCCTTTTGAAAGCTCGCCCGACTCCTCCGCCTTTTTAATCATGTAATAGGCAGGACGGTCCTTTACCGAACCACCGGGGTTACTCCCCTCGAGTTTCCCGAAAATCCTCGCCGGACTTCCGTTTGTCAGGGTTTTCAATTCCACCAGCGGTGTGTTGCCGATAGCGGATAGTACGTCCATGAATGCGTCGCCCCCGTATGCTGTGGTGATGTCAAATCCAATATCTATTATACAACTATCCCTTCAACTAACCAACTATTTTTGCTCAGCCCGGCGCCGGACTTCCCGGCCGCCGCCGGACAGCCGTCCGGTCGGGGCGGATATTTTTTTTCCCCGCTCCAAATAATAAACTGTGGGGGGTGTGTTTTTTGAACACGTATTTTCAAGCTTTGCTGGTGAAAGTGTCAACCGCCCTGGCGGTGTCAGGCGCACTTCTTTTAACCGCGGATGTCAGCCCGGCCGCGGCCTTGCTCATCAGCCTGGCCATGACGATGGTCACTTTCCTGGCAGCCGACATTCCCTTCGTGCCTCTCCTCGGCGCCAAACCGGCGGTGGCCGTCGACGTTGCCGTCGCACTGCCGCTTCTATGGGGAACGGCCCGTTACCTGGCCGGTGTCGACCTGACGCTTTCGCATCTTTTCATCCTGGCGTTCATAATAGCCGCCGGGGAATGGCTATTTCACACTTTCGCCGATGGAACAGGGCTTTACAGAACGATCAGAAAGCACTTGAAAGATTAATATGCTGGGGCGCTGCCCTCATTTTTACGCCTTATCCCGCTTTCAGCTATCTTCATCCGCGGATTTTGATGGTGCGTCATGGACAGCCGGTAATTAAACGGACCGGATCTAACCGCCCTTTTTGATCCTTCTGAGCGCCTCTTCCACCAGCTTGTACTTCTGCACTTTTCCGGAAGACGTAAACGGCAACTCGTCGCCCCGAACAAAGAAAAAATAGCGAGGCACCTTGAACTTTGCAAGGCCCCGGCGGCAGTGCTCGATTATTTCCCTGCGGGTGCACTCCTCCCCGGGTTTGAGTTCAATGAACGCGACCCCGACGTCGCCCATAACCTGGTGCGGGACACCCACCACGTATACCTGGTTGACCTTGTGATAGGTGCTGATATACTCTTCGACTTCTTTCGGAACAACGTTCTCACCGGAAGTCTTGTACATTTCCTTGCTTCGCCCGGTCAACTGCAGCAGCCCGTCCGGGTGGATAATGCCCATGTCGCCCGTTCTAAGCCATCCGTCCTTGTCGATCAGAGCCGCGTTTTCCTGCGGACGCTTGTAGTACCCCCTGGTGACGATGTTGCCCCTGCAGGCCAGTTCGCCCTCCGAACCGGGAGGCAGATCGCGGCCGGTAAAAGGATCGACCACCTTGTACTGGATGTTTCTCCCGCCGAACTCTTCCAGGCCGCTTGAACCGCCGTACATCATGCGGCCCACCCGCGTGGCCAGTATTTCTATGTCGTCCCCCGGCCAGCTCAGTACGCCGGCTCCCGCGACTTCAGTCATTCCGTAGCCCGTGGAGAGTTCGGTGAGCTTCAGCTCGTCCCTGGCCCTTTTCCAGAGGGGCAGCGGGGCGGGAGTGGAAGCGCACAGAACCGCCGTAAGGGACGACAGATCAAACCTGTCCAGTTCGGGGCAATTCAATATCGACAGCAAAATCGTAGGAACGCACAGGAAGTCGTTGGCCCGGTACTTTTCCATGAGAGCCAGGGCGGATTGGGGTGCGAACTGAAGGTGGGGAATCATCGCCCCGCCCACGAAGGTAACAAACAGAAAGGCCTGCTCGATGGCGAAAATATGGTAAAAAGGAATGGGAAAGTAAATCCGGCGGCCGTCCTGCGCCGCCCGTGCAAGGCAGCTCGCATACGCACCCCGCAACAGCATGTCGTGCGTAAGCATGACGCCTTTGGGTTCCGCCGTGGTCCCCGACGTATACATGATAAAACAGGTATCGTCAGGATAGGCCGTCTCCCTCTGGACCCGCCTCCTTTCATCTTCGGAAACCGTATCCCCCAATTCCATCAGCGAATTCAGCGATCTCACGCCGGGATATTCGCGACTCTCGGGAGAGAACAACACCACGTTTCTCAGCAGGGGAAACCCCGGGGAAAAGCCCTCCCCTTCCCCTTCACCCAGACAACCGGCAAAAAGCCCGGCAAGAATTTTCGAGTAATCGGTTTTCCCCAGCCTGTCATTTGCAATCAACGCCACGGCATCTGAATCGCGCAGGACAAATCCCAGTTCCCTGACATTGAGGACGGGATTTATGGGAACACAAACCGCGCCAATTTTCACCAGCGCCAGAACAATAATTGCGAATTCCGGGTAATTACCCATCAACAGGGCGACGTGCTCCCGCGGTCTGATTCCCATGGCGATAAGACCCCGCGCCAACCGGTCGGACAACTGCTTGACCTGTGAATAGGTATATTGAGCTTCCTCGGCAAGAATATAGTACCGATCTCCGTACTTCTCCACGACACGGTCAAAATGATCGCCGATAGTACGGCGCTGCCAAACCGGATACTTGGCGAGCAATGTCTCAATGCGCTGTCTTATTTCGGCATTCATAATCAGGCCTCCCGTGTGCCGTAAAATTTCTAAAAAAGTTATTTGCCTCAAAACCGGTTATTCCTTCATTATATAGGAAAAATAGTAAATAACGATTTCATATTAATCAACGTACCAAGTCCGAGTAAAAAAAGGGGAAAAAAAATTCATGCCGAAATATACTGAAAATATTGTCAGAAAAAGGGGGCATATATTCAAGTTGAACATTTCCGAAATCCACAAAATACGCGGCCGGGACGGGGACCGTACGGCAATCAGTTTCCTCGGAAGGAAGGTTGCGTACGCCGGGCTGGAACGCCATATCGAGCAATACGCAAGATTTCTGGCACACCGGGGGCTGACGGCCGGTGAGCGGGTCGCCGTCGCTCTTCCCAACTGCCCCGAATTCGTATACTCCTATCTCGGCATCGTGCGTGCCGGGGGCGTGTCCCTTCCCCTCAATCTCCTGCAGACACCGCAGGAAATACTGTTTATTCTCAAAGACTCGGGGGCACGCCGCCTGATAACCAACCAGGCTATCGCCCGGCAATTCGGGCAGCTCCCCGGACTCGATCTTTCCCTGATAATTCTGGACGAAGAAACAAAAAAAGAAATATCATCCGCCAGTCCCGCCACCTTTCCGGATACGGAGGGCGATTCCGTCTGCACCTTCCTGTATACCTCGGGCACTACCGGCCGGCCGAAAGCGGCCATGCTTACCCACAACAACCTGCTCGGCAACGTGAAGTCAATGGACGACGTGTCGGACTTCGGACAGGATGACAATTTCCTGGCGGTACTGCCCATGTTCCACAGTTTCGGCTGGACGGTCTGCATCCTCCTGCCGTTCTATCTGGGCTGCACGGTAACCATTATGGACAACTTCAGGCCCAAGGACATGTTGCAGGCGCTGTCAACCCAGGGGATTACCGTTTTCTGCGGGGTGCCCAGCATGTTTTCCGTGCTGCTTAAAATGCGTGAGAAAGCCTCGTTTCCTGCTTTAAAATTCGCCATCTCCGGGGGCGACTCAATTTCCGGTGAGGTCATGAACGCCTTTGAACAGCACTTTCACTTTCCCATAGTCGAGGGTTACGGCCTTTCTGAAGCGTCCCCGGTCGTATGCCTCAATCCTCTTTACGGAATCCGCAAAGTGGGCTCTATCGGGGTTCCTATCAGCGGCGTCGAGGTAAAGATATTTAACGAATGGGACGAGGAATTGCCTCCCGGAGAAATTGGGGAACTTGTCGTCAAAGGGCCTAACGTTATGAAGGGCTATTACAACAGGGAGGCTGAAACCGGAGAGGCGCTGCGAGGGGGATGGCTGCATACCGGCGATCTGGCCTCCCGGGACGAAGACGGATATTTCTACATTGCCGGAAGAAAAAAAGAATTGATCATTACGGCCGGGTTCAACGTTTACCCGAGGGAGGTCGAGGAAGTTCTCACTTATCATCCCTCCGTGGCGGAAGCCGCCGTCATAGGCATTCCCCACCCGTTGAAAGGCGAGGTGGTGAAGGCTTTTATCGTTCCCGCCGAAGGCCACAGCCCGGACAGGCAGCAGCTTTCCCGCTATTTGAAGGAAAACCTGGCCCTGTATAAAATTCCGGAAGAATACGTTTTTGCCGCAGAACTGCCCCGCGGCGCCAGCGGCAAAATATTGAAACGCCTGCTCAAATAAATCTGGTCGCTTTGAGGTAGCGGGCGGCTGCAAGCGCCGTCAATAATCACTGTCAGCCGCCCCGCCCTCGCCGGAAAGCTTCATGGCAGCCTCCAGAAGGACTCCGATATCCCTGCTGCCCAGCGAGTAGTAGACAAATTTGCCCTCCTTGCGGTGCCTGACCAGGCCGAGGTTCCGTAAAAACCGCAGGTGGTGGGACGCAGTTGCCAAGTTGGTGCCGCTGACAGCCGCCACATCACAGACACAAAGCTCTTCGCGGGAAAGCGCGTAAATGATCTTAACCCTGTTGTCGTCGGCAAGCGCCTTAAATAGCGCTGAAAGACCGCGAACAGCCCCGACTTCTTCTTTCAGCCTGTCGACTTTTTGCCGGTTCACGCAAAAAAACTCACAAACGTCATTTTCCCTGTTCCCGGACAATAAAACTCCCCCCTGAACCGGCCTGCTCATCCGGTTTTATGCCCATCAACCTGATACCGTTCAAAGTTACGATAACGGACGCTCCCATATCCGCAAGAATGGCAAGCCAGAGAGTCAGCCATCCCGGGAAGACGAGCAGTACCGCGGCCAGCTTTATCGCAATAGAAAAAACTATGTTTTGCCTGATCACCCGCAAAGAAGCCCTGCTTAAGCGAACGGCAAAGGGCAGCTTCGACAGGTCGTCGGCCATCAAAACCATGTCCGCAGTCTCCAGCGCCGTGTCCGTTCCCGCCCCGCCCATGGCGATTCCCACGGTTGCGGCGGCGAGAGCCGGGGCGTCGTTCACCCCGTCGCCGACCATGGCCACCTTGCCGTATTCTTTTTTCAAGTCATTTATCGCGGCTACCTTGTCCTGCGGCATCAGCCCGGCCAGAAAAGCGTCCACTCCTGCTTTTCCGGCGATCACTTCCGCCGTACCGGGGTTGTCTCCGGTAAGCATGACGGTTTTCTTAATGCCCATTTCGCTCAACCGTTTTACGGCGGTGTTCCCGTTCTCTCTCAGGGTATCCGCCAGAGCGAGGACACCCGCGAGACTGCCGTCCACCCCCACCATTACCGGGGTTTTGCCTTCGGATTCAAGCCTGGAAAGCACGTTAGCGGCAGGCGAAACATCAATGCCGCTCTCCCCGAGCAACCCGGGGCTTCCCACCACAACCCTCCTGCCGTTCAAATCGGCCTTCGCCCCCCTGCCGACAAAAGATTCGAAGGCGGCAGCCGGCACAAGCCGCAAGTTCAGTTTCCCGGCTTTACGGACGACGGCCCTTGCCAGGGGATGCTCCGACATTTTTTCGACACTTGCCGCAATCCTCAGAAGCTCCTCCTCATCCATACCGCCGTCGACCGCTATCACGTCGGTAACTTCGGGAGTTCCACCCGTCAGCGTCCCGGTTTTGTCGAAGGCAACCACGGAAAGAGAGCCCATTTCCTCCAGGTAAACCCCGCCTTTGATCAATACACCGTTCCTGGCCGCGTTAACGATGGCGGAAACGATTGCCACCGGAGTGGAAATAACGAGGGCGCAGGGGCATCCCACGACGAGCAGCGCCAGTCCCCGGTAAACCCAGGGATACCACGGGAGGCCGGACACAAGCGGGGGCAAAACGCTTACAAGGAGCGCCGCGGCTATAACCGCCGGAGTGTAATACCCGGCGAACCTGTCGATAAAAGATTGCAAGGGGGCTTTTTGGGCCTGGGCCTCTTCAACCATGCTGATAATCCTGGCAATTGTGGTGTCGCCGACAAGTTTTGTCACCTTAACTTCCAGAACCCCTTCCTGGTTGAAGGTTCCGGCAAATACACCGCAGCCCGCCGTTTTTTTCACCGGCGCGGACTCACCGGTAATGGCGGCCTGGTTTACCGTAGAACTGCCGTCAATAACCACTCCGTCCATGGCGATTTTTTCCCCGGGCCTGACAATGAGTACGTCTCCAAGGAGAATTTCCTCGACCGGCAGGCTCATCTCCCTGCCGTCCCTCCGGACGGTGGCGATTTTAGGGGCGATTTCCATGAGAGAGCGTATGGACTGACGGGCTTTACCGGCCGTATACGACTCCAGCGCCCCGCTCACGGAATACAGAAAGGCAACCGCCGCCGCTTCCTCCCACTCGCCGATCAGAGCGGCGCCGGTCACCGCCGCCGTCATCAGGACATTCATGTCGAAGCTCAGCCGTCCCAAGGATTTCACAGCCTTCAGAACAGTTTCAAAACCGCCCGAAAGCATTGCGGCGAGGTAAAGCCAGACTGCCGGCACGGGCAGCCGGACAAGGACATCCGCCGTCCATCCCGCCAGGAAAAAGAGCCCTGAGAATACGCTGACCACAATTTTCCCGTTTTTCTCCCAAAAAGGCTGCTCTGCGGCAACAGCCGGAATACCTTCAGGTACCGCCGTAACACTATGCTTTCGCGCCTCTCTCACGATCAGTCCGGAATCGATGCCGCCGTGAACCGTCAGCTTCGCTGCCCCGAAATTAAGTTCCGCTTTGCTCACTCCGGGCAACCTCATTATGTCCCGCTCCAACCGGGCGGCACAATCCATTCAGGTAAGCCCTTCCAGAAGAAATGCCTGCGAAGCGGCAGCAGCAACTTCCGACATGTCGACCGCCTCCTTGCAACTAGACAATTCCCTGACCGCACCCAAAAAATACGGCAGGACATTCTAATATTCTTATGAATATTATATTGTTTTGTTTCTTCCCCTGTCAAAAAAAAAAGAACCCTTCACAGGGTCCTCTCCCGTATATCCGTCCGATCGCCCGATTGCCGTTATTCGGATTTCACCTCGTCTTCGTTTTTTTCACCGTTCATGAACTTGTCAAAGTTCTTCATCACAGGAATGTTTGACAGGTTCTCGCCGCAATGCGGGCACAACCAGTTTATGTCCAGTCCGGCGCTGAACGACTGCTGCTTGCAGTTTGGGCATAGTTTTGCAAAAGCCATGACATTTTCTTCCTTCTTTTTTTCTACGCTTTTATTTTATTAGGATTCAGTATACATTCATAGTCCTAATTTTGCGACAATATGTTGCATTATTCGACCACAATTTGAAAATAAAGAGCCCTTATAAAACAAAGGCCCTGAGGTTGTTGGCAAAGCGCCGTGAGGTCGAAGCGCCCGCTCATATGCTCCGCTTCCCATATCAAATACGACAGGCGGCAGACTACGGCCGCTACACAATTTTTTCGATAATCGCCGTGGCGCATTCGCGGCAGACGAGCTTGCCGTGGTAACGCTGCACATCCGAGGCGTTGCCGCAAAAAATGCAGGCGGGCTCGTACTTCTTCAATATTATCTTGTCTTCCTCAGTAAAGATTTCCAGGGGATCCTTTTCCTCTATGCCCAGGACCCGCCTGAGTTCGATAGGGAGAACAACCCTTCCAAGTTCGTCTACTTTTCTGACCACTCCGGTAGACTTCACTTTTTTCCTCTCCTTTCAGCATTATATTTGTATATATTTTCCACATAGCCCGGCAAAATCCTTCTGCCAAAAGGAGAATTTTGTCAAAAATATACTAATAAAGATCCGGCTTGCGGGATGCGATTCCCAGCCAGTTTTTTAAAATTGTACCTGCCGTCTTTTTATATGAATCCCAGACAGAGCGGGTTTCAGCCTTTAAAAGCTCATGCGCGCCCTGCCCGTGAAACGTTTCAAGCTCGTCGCCCCAGACCGCGGCCCAACTGTCGATGATTTCCGGGGTGATTTCCAGGTGAAACTGCAGGGCAAACACACTCCGCCCGAAGGAAAAGGCCTGGTTGACACAGCCGCCGGTTCTCGCCAGGTGAACGGCGCCGGCGGGAAGGGCGAAAGTGTCCTCGTGCCAATGGAATACCGGAAACTCTTCCGGCAAACCTTCAAACAGAGGTGATTTCAGGCCTTCTCCGGTAAGCCGGAGTCCGTACCAGCCTATTTCAGGAACCGGATTGCGTGTAACCGGCGCACCCAGGGCTCTGGCAACAAGCTGTCCGCCCAGGCAGGTTCCCAAAACGGGAATCTCCTTTCGCAGCGCGTTTTTCACAAGGGCAACCACCTGCCTGAGAAAAGGATAGGTTTCTTCCTCGTTTGCGCTCATCGGGCCGCCGAGAACGACAAGCGCGTCGTAGCCTTCCAGACTGCCCGGCAACACCGCGCCCGGCCTGTCCATAACCCTGATATCCAGCCGCCACCCGCCTTCCTCCATGCCGTCCTGCAGCAAGCCTGGACCCACCAGCGACGCATTTTGAACAACCAGAGCCTTCATCCCGCCCATCAGGCACCGCATCCCCACTTCGCCCGGTTTAATCCTATTTTAAAACATTTCCCCCGCTGTTTAAACACAAGTTATTAAAAACCCCGGCCTTCTTGAAAAAAATAAACAAAGGAACGCAAAATCAAGAATCATATTCCATTAATGACAAAAATATACTTACCGGTTTATTGTTTTTCCAACCAGGTTTTACAAAACCATTAGTATAAATTGCCATGTAAAATATTTACCTGTTAAGTGGACGTTTGCTTAAAAAAAACATATTTTACAGAAGTAAGTAAGTGAAGGGAGAGATTTTATTGATAAAAGAGATAACAATCTTGCCCGGTTTGGATAAATCAGGCATGAAAGAAAATTTTTCACACATCGAACTGACTGCCGGTGAAACAGTTTCAATAGTAGGGCCTACCGGCAGCGGGAAAACAGCATTCATAACCGATATCGAACTTCTCGCCCAGGAGGACACCTCCACCAGGCGCCGTATACTGATCAACGGGATGACGCCGGACGACGAGATAAGAAGCAACCCTTCCTTAAAACCCATCGCCATGATCACGCAAAACACAAAGTGCTTTGCCGATCTCTCGGCTGAAGAGTTTTTGCAAATCCACGCCCGGGCGCGCGGGATAAAGGACAAAAAGGTAATCGACGACACCATCGAACTGGCGAACAAGTTCACCGGGGAGAAAATACAAAAGAACTCCCGGGTAACCGTTCTATCGGGAGGGCAAACCCGCTCCCTGCTCGTTGCCGACGCCATCCTGATCGGCGCCGCCCCGGTCATACTGCTCGACGAGATTGAAAACGCCGGTATTTTCAAGCAAGAAGTCGTAAGAATAATCCAGGAAACCGGAAAGATAATCGTTTTTGTCACCCACGACCCCGTCATCGCCCTGCTCACCCGGAAGAGGATCATCATGGAAAACGGAGCCGTGAAGAAAGTATTATTCCGCAGTGATCTGGAGGTCAAAGCCGCGCACAATCTTTTGGAATTCGACAAAAAGGTGGGCATAATCAGGGAAAAATTGAGAGCGGGCAAGACAATTACCAAAGAATTCGTTACCGCCAGCTTTGCTTAAATTTCAAACCAGGTGGTGCTGAGCATGAAGCTTTTGATTATTGCGGGACCCCCGTCTTCCGGCAAGACTTCGCTGGTGAAACAAATTATAAGGAAACTGCAGGGAGAAATGAAAATTGCCTTTTTAAAGATCGACGTTGTCAAAGCCTTCGAAGACGTTGAATTGTCCAGGGAATTCAACATTCTTGCCAAAAAGTTCTGCTCCGGGGATCTCTGCCCCGACCACGCCGGGGTGATGGTGCTCGGGGACGCCGTCGAATGGGCTGAGAGCAACGGCGCCGATCTCTTTATCGTTGAAAGCGCCGGGCTGTGCCTGCGCTGTTCTCCTTATTTAAACCAGGGGCTGGGAATTGTCGTGCTAAGCTCTATAGCCGGCATACATGCGCCGGAAAAAATGGGCGCCATGGTCAGCCTCGCCGATATAGCCATCGTAACCAAAATAGACCTGGTAAGCCAGGCCGAGCGGGAGGTCCTGGTGCAAAAAATCAAAGAGGTCCATCCAAGCGTAATCCTCATGGAAACAAACGCCCTGCAGGGCACTTCCCTGCACCGTCTGTACGGTTTGATCAGGAATTCAGGCGATATTGACGAGGATACTCTGGTTCTGAAAGGGAATCCCCCTCTCGGCACCTGCACCATCTGCGTCGGTAAAAAGGAAATCGGCTGGAAGCACCATTTCGGCGTCGTTCAGAAGCTGGACGGCCAGACCGCCGAATATCTGTACCGGGGTGAATAAAATGATCGAAACGCAAACCTGGATTCCTCCCGGGAAAAACTGCGGCCTGTGCGGTGAAAAAAACTGCCAAAACTTCATGCTCATGGTAGGCTCCGCCCGGAAAACCTACCAGGATTGCCCGTACTTTTGCGACCGGCGGCAGGAACAACCCTGCACCGGCGCAAATGAAGCAGCGTATTCCGGCAAGGACGTGCTCGGCCACCCCTACGACTTCGTCCTCGGTCCACTGCCGGGTGAGATCTCGGCCCGCAAAATCGTGCTTCCCTTCCGTCCGGACATGGTGGAGAAAATGAACATCAAGAAAGGGGACTTCGTCCTGGGGCGGCCGATGGGTGCGGGCTGCCCGATACCCCACGCCCTGCAGGTAATCAAAGCGGAGCGGGTAACGGGACTGCTTTACACCTGGGTGGTGGGGCCGAAATACTCGCGTGACGGCAGGGAGATCAAGGACGTAACCGCCTACCACATGATCGGCTTTGAGGGAATCGCAAAAAAAATTCGCAAGGAACCCGCCCCCGGCTGCCGGGTGACCTTTCTGCCGGGCTTTTGCATGATGTCCCTGAACCACACCGGCGTGGTCAACATGGCCTTGCAGAAAAGCTGCGGCCTGCACGTCCGCATCGAGGACATCCGCATCCTGGCCGGCAGGGATTGAAAAACAATAAGGCTCCGGTTGATGAAAGCCTACCTGCCCTCGCGCCGGGGTTTCATCAAAACCGGAGCCGTCATTTTTAAACTATTTTCTTCGCCTGCCGTGACCCGAACGGCGGTCTCTTTTCCAGTGTTTCCACACGCTCCTGGAGCTGCTCGATTTTCTTCTGCAGACAGAGGATGACTTCTGATACCGGATCCGGAAGCAGATCGTGCCGCAGGTCGATCTCGACCTCGCCCTCCCGGGATATCTTCCGGCCGTCCTGAACCACAACCCTGCCGGGAACGCCCACAACCGTGCTGTTCGGCGGGACGGATTTCAATACCACCGACCCGGCGCCTATCCTCGAATTGTCCCCGACTGTAAACGAACCGAGAATTTTGGCGCCGGCGCTTATAACGACATTGTTGCCGATGGTCGGGTGCCGTTTCCCTTTTTCCTTGCCGGTGCCCCCCAGGGTGACCCCCTGGTAGATGGTCACGTTGTTCCCCACTTCCGCGGTCTCACCGATAACCACCCCGGCCCCGTGGTCGATAAACAGGTTTTCGCCTATTTCAGCGCCCGGGTGAATCTCGATGGCGGTAAGAAACCGCGAAAACTGGGAGATCGCCCTGGCGATGAAATGCCATCCTCTCCGGTAAAAGGCATGGGCGACCCGGTGGAGCATCACGGCATGAAAGCCGGGATAGCACAGCACCACCTCGAGCGCGGACCTGGCGGCGGGATCTCGTTCCATGATGGAGCGGATATATCTGCGCATTTTGCCTGACATAACTCGTTCCTCTCCGTAAATCGTTTTTAGCAATACAGTCTCGGCACAACTAATATTCTACGGCAAGTTTGACGTGTTAACCACACTCTTTTTCTGGTAATCCTCTATTGCCTTTTTCAAGGCGTCCGCCGCCAGATTCGAGCAGTGCATCTTGTTCGGGGGAAGCCCGTCCAGCATCCCGGCGACGTCCTTGTTGGTTATGCGCAGCGCTTCCCCCACCGTTTTTCCTTTGGCCATTTCGGTTACCATGCTGCTGGTGGCGATAGCGGCGCCGCAGCCGAAGGTTTTAAATTTGATGTCCTTAATCACGTCGTCTTCCACTTTAATGGAAATTCTCATGATGTCGCCGCAGACGGGGTTTCCCACCTCGCCGACGCCGCTGGCCGGAATTATCTCCCCGACGTTCCTGGGATTGCTGAAATGCTCCATTACCTTCTCGCTGTACATAAATTTTTTACCTCCCGGCATTTTTTCTCATCACTTTTACTTTTTTACCGCCCTGTCTCAGACCCTGTTCAACGCCTGATCCAGATCTTCCAGCAAATCCTCGACCGTTTCCAGTCCAACCGACAGGCGGATCATGTCTTCAGTAACGCCCGTCGCCAGCTGTTCCTCCGGTGTCAGCTGCTGGTGGGTGGTGGAAGTGGGATGTATCACAAGCGACTTGGCATCGCCGATGTTGGCCAGCAGTGAAAAGATTTCCAGGGCATCGATGAATCTTGCGGCCTTTTTCCTCCCTCCCTTGATACCAAAGGTTAAAAGGGCGCCGAAACCGTTGCGGTAATACTTCCCGGCAAGTTCATGCGAAGGGTGGGCGGGCAGGCCCGGATAGTTGACCCACGCCACCTTCGGGTGCCGCTCCAGAAACTCCGCCACCGCCATGGCGTTCCGGCTGTGCCTCTCCATGCGCAGCGGCAGGGTTTCCAGTCCCTGCAGAAGCAGGAATGCGTTAAAGGGGCTCAAACAAGGGCCGATATCGCGCAGCAGCTGCACCCGCGCCTTAACGATGAACGCCGCGGCGCCGAACGCCTCCGTGTAAACCACGCCGTGGTAGGTGGGGTCGGGCTCGGTGAACTGAGGAAACTTTCCGTTGGACCAGTCGAACTTTCCGCCGTCAACGATTATTCCCCCGATGGAATTACCGTGCCCCCCGATGAACTTGGTAGCGGAATGAACCACGATATCCGCACCGTGTTCCAGCGGCCGGCAGAGGTAGGGTGTCGGCACGGTGTTGTCCACGATCAGCGGGATGCCGGCCTCGTGAGCTATGCCGGCAACGGCCTGAAAATCTACAACGTCGAGCTTGGGGTTGCCGCTCGACTCGACGTATACCGCCTTTGTCGCCGGAGTTATCGCCCGGCGGAAGTTCCCGGGATCCGCCGGGTCGACAAAAGTGACGCTGATGCCAAAACGGCGCAGCGTTGCGTTAAAAAGGTTGTAAGTCCCTCCGTAAAGGCTGTTGGCTGATACAATTTCGTCCCCCCGGCCGGCCAGGTTGGCAACGGCCAAAAAGGTGGCTGCCTGCCCGGACGAGGTGGCCAGGGCGGCCAGGCCGTTTTCCAGAGCGGCTGTTCTCTGCTCCAACACCTCTGTGGTCGGGTTCATTATCCGGGTGTAGATGTTGCCGCTCTCCTTCAGCGCAAAGAGATTCGCCGCATGTTCGCTGTCCCTGAACACATAAGACGTGGTCTGGTAGATGGGCACCGCCCGCGCACCGGTATGCGGGTCGGCCTGCTGCCCGGCGTGAACGGCTTTTGTCTCAAAACCCCTGATCCTATCGCTCATTCCGCTTCCCTTCTCCTTTTCTTAGTATTCTTCATTCCTGATCGTAACGGGACACCACAAACAAAACCTCTTCAGCGAGGGAAAAGCATTCCTCGCTGAACGGCGCGGCCCTGTCGCCGTACCAGGAAAACCCCTGAACAATTTTGACCCTTTTCTCTTCCGCCCAGTCCAGAAAGTCTCTCGCCGTAAAGAGGTGGATGTTGGGCGTGTCGTGCCACTGGTAGGGAAGAATCGGCGTAACCGGCATTTTTCCGGTAAGCAGCAGTGACGAAATTACCTGCCAGTGTCCGAAGTTGGGAAAGCTTACGATTCCCGCCGCTCCCACCCGGAGCATTTCCTCAAGGACGAAGAGGGGCCTGTTCACCGCCTGGAGGGTTTTTTCCAGCACCACATAATCGAAATGCCTGTCCGGCAGGCCGGCCAGCCCCTCGTCGAGGTCGGCGTGCAAAACGGGCACGCCCCTGGAGATGGTCTCGGCTACCCGGTCAATGTCTTTCTCAATGCCCAGCCCCCGGACACCCTTTCCCTCGATGAGACTCATCAACAGTTCCCCGTCCCCGCAGCCCAAATCAAGCACGGTAGCGCCGCCGGGGATCAGGCCGTATATTATTTCATGGTCAAAACGGTTACCGTTTGCCACATGCTCACCTCTTTTCCAAAAAGCACCTGACCAGGTGCGCCAGCTTTTCCACCTCTAGAAGAAAGGCGTCATGCCCGTAGGACGAGCTTATATTCGCGTAGCTAACCCGCTTCCTGCCGCGTCCCATCGCCAGCGCCAGTTCCTTCATCTGCGCGGGCGGGTAAAGCCAGTCGGAAGAAAACGAAACCAAAAGCGCCTTGCTCTGTATTCTCCGGCACGCCCTGTCCAGGTCCCCGTCCCCCCATTTCGCCGCGTCGTAATAGTCGGCCGCCCTGGTGATATACAGATAACTGTTTGCGTCAAACCTTTCCACAAAAGCCTCCCCCTGGTGCCTGAGATACCCCTCCACCTCGAATTCGACACCCAACTGAAACCCCGGGCCGTACCCGTTGCAGAACCTGCGGCCGAACTTCCGGCGCATGGAAATCTCCGAAAGATAAGTAATATGGCCCAGCATGCGGGCCACGGCAAGACCTCTGTCGGGTGTTGCGCCGCCATAGTAATTTCCACCGTTGAAACAGGGATCGGTCGTGATCGCCTGCCGGGCCACGGCGTTGAAGGCAAGTCCCTGGTCGCTCAGCCGCGCCGTGGCGGCGATAATTATCGCCGATTCGACCCGGTCCGGATAGGCAAGCGCCCACTCAAGAGCCTGCTGCCCTCCCAGGGAACCCCCGGCCACGGCAAAAAGCCGCCTTATGCCGAGGTGGTCGACCAGCCGGGCCTGGAGCCTCACCCAGTCCCCCACGGTTACTACAGGGAAGCGAAGCCCGTATGGCCGGCCGGTTTCGGGGTCGGGCGAGGAAGGTCCGGTTGAGCCGTAACAGCTTCCCAAAATATTTGAACAGATTACAAAATATTTTGTAGTGTCGAAGGCTTTGCCGGGGCCTATCATGTTGTCCCACCAGCCGGGCCTGCTTTTCAGCCAGGGCCGCCCCAGCCCATCCGGATCGCTCAGCCACCCCGCCGCATGGGCGTCCCCCGAAAGGGCGTGGAGGATCAGGATGGCGTTGTCTCTTTTTTGGTTCAGTCTGCCGTAGGTCTCATACTCGACATCGACGGGAGCTATCGTCCTGCCGCAATCAAGCGGCAGCGGGTTTCTTTCGTCAGCCAGCCTCACCTTCTCCGGCGCGGTCCAGCCAACCGAACGCGCAGTTCCCGGCGCGTCAAACTTTGTATCAGATTTCCCGGTAAAGGCGTCTAAAGGGTCGCTCATTTCGTTTTCCTCCGAAGCTGCATTTGATTTAAGCTATAAAAAAACTCTTCCTTGGAATAAGAAGAGGAGATTGTCCCAAATCGACCTTCTTCTTATCTTCCCGGTAATTCCGGCGGAAATTGGCACCTTTCGGGCGGTATCCAACCCGAAGGTTGCCGAAGGTTCACAGGGTCCTTCCCTCCCCTTCTCTGGATAAGATAAAATATGTCTATTTACTAAGTTATAATATTATTCCTATTAATTTACTATTAAATATACACGATAAGCGACCCCCTGTCAATCATAAACATCCGACAGCGGGCCAAAAATTTTACGCAGTGGACCTTATTTTCCCCAAATCCTTGTTCCTGCCGCGGTAAGAATGTCCGTAGCCGCCGCTTATCGTCCGGCCGATGGAAAATATGCGTCCCTGCATACAATCCCGGCACTCCCGGGCGTTTTCCCCGATGCAGACCTTATCCGGATAAAGCTCGTACATGGCCCGGTAATTCGGGGGGGTAACGTTAGGCATGACCACGTTCGCCCCGAGCTGCAGGGCCGTTTCCCGTCCGTCTTCCTGCCTGAGGGTGGCCAGGGCGGTAGTGGCGGGGATGTTGGCGCAGCGGGTGACGATCCTGGTCAGGGCCACGACCTTATAGGTCATTTCCGCCGAGCCGCTCCGGCTTCCCGCCAGAGGTGTGTCCTGGTGGCATATGTAAGGCCCGATCCCCACCATGTCAAGTTCGAGTTCCTCAAACTTCAATATATCGTCAGCCAGGTCCTCCACCGTTTGGCCGGGCAGTCCGACCATGATCCCGGACCCGACCTGGTAGCCGATCTCCTTAAGCCAGGTCAGTATCCTCATCCGTTCCTCGTAAAAAGAGTCGGGATGAAGCTTTTTGTACAACTCGGGATTGGACGTCTCAAAGCGGATGAGGAACCTGTCGGCTCCCGCCTCAAACAGGCGCCGGTACTCCTCGCGGGGACGCTCCCCGATACTGAGGGTAATGGCCACGTCGCAACGCCTTTTTATCCGCCCAATCAACTCAGCCAGCCTGTCTGCAGTGTAATACATGTCCTCGCCCGATTGCAGGACCACCGTCCTGTAGCCGAGCCGTTCCGCCTCAACGGCGCAATCCTCTATTTCCCCGATGCTCATCCGGTAGCGCTTCAGCTTTTTGTTGTCGCGGCGGATACCGCAATAAAGGCAGTTTTTCCTGCAGTAATTGGAAAACTCTATCAGGCCGCGCAGGTGGACTTCGTCACCCACGTACTTCTGCCTGACCCTGTCCGCCTTGCCGAACAACACTTTGAGATCGTCCCCGTTCTCAAGTTTCAGAAGAAAGACGATCTCATCTCTGGTAAGGTTCTGTTCACGGTCAATCTTGTCAAATATTTTTTGCAGCATTAGTCATCCCTCCCAATCAGACGATTGACAAACCAGCTGAAATAATCTCCTCCGGTCAGGATATTATTTGCTTTTGCCGACAATTATTTTATTAATAATATAACAGCCTGCCAATATCAGTCAACAACCCGGGAAAGGTCTCTTTCTATTTTTCTCCTACAATTACTTTACACCAGGCGCGGCAATTCACTGCTGTTCCTGGAAAAGCCCGGTGCTCAAATACCTTTCACCCGTATCCGGCAATATCACCACAACAAGTTTCCCTTATTTTCCGGCCGCCCGGCAACCTGCAGGGCGGCAAACGCAGCCGCGCTGGAAGAAATTCCGACCGGGAGGCCCTCTTCCCGAACCGTCACCCGTCAGCCGTCCGCATCGCACCTTTCAATTAAAATCCTGCATCTGTCACCGATCTTTTCCGCCAGGATCACCTTGTGTCCCTCTCTCTCAACACTAGCCGGAATATTTTGAAAGGGCTCCCCGTCATTCAAAATTACTTCCAATATTTCCCCCGTCTTCATATCTTCAAGTTTCAACAGGGTTTTCGCAAAAGTCACCGGACAGGTCACATCCGTAATATCCAGCGTTTCGTCAATTTTAACTCCCCCGCCGGGAAGTCCCCGCGCCTTCATTGCTCGCAAAAGCGAGGGCGAAGGGCGGAGATGAGAGGCGGTATTTTTTTAAACATATGTCCGCGCACTCCTTTCCGGAATCCCAAGCAATCAGACAAAAATACAAGCTTCGCCGCGTTGTCATAAGCAGCAAGAATATAAGGCAAAGCCTGAACTGCTAAATAAAATACATGTCCGCTTCCCTGGACATGCGGATCTTTTCAGCATCCCTGCAAAGGTCCTCGAGGCTCGTGTTGTCCAATACGGAAGCCACCGAGTCCCTGACTTTTTCCCACAGAATTCTTGTAACGCAGGCATCTGCCCTCCCGCACATCCCGGGATCTTCCTCGTTGACACAATCAGTGGGACTCAACGGCCCCTCGAGGCACCTGATAATTTCGCCGGCCGTTATCCTGGCCGGTTCCCTCGCCAGAAGGTAGCCCCCCTGGGCTCCCCTCACGCTGCGTACAAGGCCTCCTTTGCGCAGAAAAGTCATCAACTGTTCCAGATACCCCTCGGATATACCCTGTCTTTCGGCCACCTGTGCGAGAGGCATGGGTTCGTCCGGGGAGTAATTCGATGCGAGATCCACCATGGCCCGCAGTCCGTATCTCGCCCGCGTGGAGAACTTCAAGCCGCATGTCTCCTCTCATGAATAAATACCTTATGCTTTGCTAAGTTTACATTTCCAACCGCTTTACTATTATTTATTATAGTCTATTCCACCTCGAATCCTTTTGTCAAGCATCCTCCTCTAATTTAAAAAAACAATTAAACGGGCTCGCATCACGCGATATCGGACCGCCTTCAACTCACATCCTGTTGCGGGTTCAGGCTTTCGCGGACACAAATTGGGGACATTCCTCCGAGGGAGGTGTGTCCCCTAGCCGATGTCCCTGCTCATCCAATATCGCATCCTCACTTCGCCCGGTACGTTTGCGGCGCTTTCGCAATATAACTCGCTTCCTTCAACCTCAAGGTCCGGACAATTGTCCGCAGTGTCCAAGCCACCGGTTTCGCGGCCTCGCTGCGCGAAAGCCTGCTTCGGCGCTTTGCAATACGCTCGCCGCCGACAAGGGCACTGCCCGCCTTCCTTGAACCTCAAGGTCCCGGACGGCTTGTCAGCAGTCCGAATCTCGACAAATCATGCTTTATGTTTTTTTAAAATGGCGTCGTTAATATGGCAAAAACGCCCGTTATAAAAAGTTCTCATCGGCCAACAGCATAGTCACTGTCACACGGGGTTACTCTTCCACAATGTACCTGTTAAAACAATCCCGGTCGTCTGAAATCCCCCAGCCTTTCAATTTGCCAGTCAAAGGTCTGTTCGCGGCTGAAAACCAGTTTGTATCTTGCCTCCCCGGCGTACAGGCAAACAACGGCGTACATCGAATGCTCGGCGCTGGAAGAGCGGTGGGGCTCGCTCATGTTCCAGAACTGAATTTGTCCCGCCCTGATCTCTTTCCCCCCGATCTGCTCATAGAACTGCCGGCTTTGTTCGTCCAGGACGGGGGCGGGGCCGTTCCCCCGGCAGGAACTGATGAAGCCGCCCACCAGTTCCGCGATCTCTTTCCTCTCCCGTGAACGGGGAAAAGTGCTCAAACCCGTTACGTACCACCTTCCGTCCAGTTTGATCATTTCGTAAGCGGTCTCAAAAGCCCAGCCGTTGACAGTGGAGCGGAACAACGACCACGGGTCCGAGTCCTCAGAACGGACAGCCGCGTGCCTGGATGAAAAACCCGCCACCAGTGCGGCCCTGTCGCCGTGAATTTCCACGGATTCTATCCGCCCGTTGAGGTGATGGGCGCCGGACCGCAGGTGGGGCAGCGAGGGCCTGATGCTGAGTTCCTCGTATATGTCGGTTAACGCCGTCTGCTCCAGCGGCTCCCGGGTATCCACATAGTACCGGCCCAACTCCTGCTTCAGCGCCTGATCGTCCGGGTTTTTCAAGCGGTGGTAATACTCGATGTAGGTGGTTATCGCCCCCCTCGCGCAGGCAATGATTTTGCCCTTCTCTTCCTCGTAGAGAGTGCGGTCTTGCTGCTGTACAACGGCTAACTCCGGCAGGCTTAACCTTTCTGTCCGGTAGCCGCAGACATCCACGAACCTGCCGTCCGGCCAGACGTTAAAGTGCGGGCCGGAAACCTTGACCGTCTTTTGCCCCTCCCGTGTGACCACGGTCAGGTCATAGTTCAATTCTGCGCCTGTCTCCCCCGGCGTGGTATAGATAATGCCGCCCCGGGGAAGAAATTGGCACTGGTAGATGAATTTATCCGTCAGGAGCACACCTTCAGGGGTATTTACATCGGCATAAAAGGCGAGGCCGAAGTCGCCTTTGCCCACCTGCAAGATGCTGTTTCCGTCCGCGTCACGGAACTTTCCCTGGCCAACGCTTTTTTGCACCCGCCCTTCCCCATCCATAAGGACCGTTTCGGACCCCGAAGGTTCATTCGCTACTGTTCCGATGAACAGGTTGCCGGACAGCTGCGCCTTGAAAAAGGGGGGATTGTCTTTAATCTTGTACGACGGCAGCCCCTCGTGGCTTTCCACGTTAAACACGGCGCCGTTCACAACGTTTTCGTGCTCTACATAAACCGTCTTGCTGTCGGGCGACCAGCCGAAAAACACTGCCGAAGGGAGGTTTACCAGCTTGTTCACCGGGTCCAGACTGTTATCTCCGGAATCAAGCACATGCAGTTGACGGCCTCCTGCTATCCCCAGGTATCTGCCGTCAGGGGACCACCGGGCCAGGGTGATGAAAGGAATGCCGGAGGCCACTCTTATCCTCTGACCGTTGTCCAGCCGGTAGAGGTCTACCGGCCTTGTATAGTCCCCGAGAATAACCCCGGCCTCTTGATCGGGGCGGGAATAATTCATTACGTAAACGGTCTTCAAGTCCGGACTGTAACAAAGCGGCATATCGCCGGGATCCAAAGCGCCGACTTCCGGCACACCGGGCGATTTTGCCGCTAATGACGGCAGGCCGTTTTGCCCCCGGTTTTCAATATCCGTAATTTTTTCCGTCCGTCCCGCACACCCAGCGGCAATTAAAGCCAGCACCAGCAACATCACCAAATAGGTCATCTTAAGCCGCACGAAGACACCCATTATAAAAATCCTCCAGGCTATTATTAAGTGCCTAATTGGCAACCGTTTAGATATTCCAAATTTGTTCATAAAATAAGCCCCTCGTTGAATTTAACGAACATTTATTTAAAACTTACCGTGCACCTGTCGATTTCTTCATAGGCGGTTCCTCCGGAATATGACGCTTTAGCGTTGTACAGAGGCTTTCCTTCCAGCGCTATCCTTACCCTGACTATGGGCATTTGAGCGAGGTTTTGCTCATCGCCCGGGCGCCCCGAAAGCTGTTCGAACCTGACCTCTTTTACATATTTAAGGACGGGGCTTTTAAAAATTGTATTTTCTTTTAAATTGCCAGCCAATTCCACGTTAAAAAAATTGAACACCAATTCATTGAGTTTCTCATCATACTGGACTGTTGTGCGCGGCAGCCTCCTGCCACCGGCAAGAACCTCTCCCGCCGCGGGCTTAAAGTCGAAGACAACAGCCGGGCCTTCAATCTCAAAGCCGGCGAGAATTTGCTTCCAGCCGTCCTTCCCGAAAGAAACCTGCTCTTGTTCATCTGGCGCCAGGAAAAGCTCCTCTCTTCTTAATTCTTCAGTGTCGGGGTGGTAAATTAACAGGTAGGGAAATTCGTAATTGCCGGTATCGCTGCCTCCCCTGGCGGTAAATATGAGTTCTTTGTCTTTGTACTCTTTAAATTTCGCGGTTTCGATAAAGCTGACGATGTGCTTCATCCCGTCAAATGAAGGGTGATCGAGGTAATAATCGCGATCAACGGACGTCCCCTTTTCTACCAAGATAAAGTTGTCGCCAACAGATCTGACATCCCTCACCTGTTCGCCGGGAAAAGGCAGGGGGTGATCAAACCCGCCTGGATGCCAGGCCAAAACTTCCTCCCATTTATAAGCGCCGTAATAGCCCCGGGGGATATCCAACTCCCCGAAAACCTCGCTGGTATTTTTTCCGTCCGCCCCGGTCTGCCAGATCGAGGCTTTCTCTCCCTGCACCCGCACCCACATCAGGCCCCGGCCGCCCCCGACCCACCAGGGATGGTAGTCGGAACATCCCGGCGTCTCGCCGTCGGCGCTTATCCGCCTTGCCCCGGAACCGTCCGGTTTCACCAGCCAGATTGAAGACGGCGGCCATTCCTCGCTAAGGTCAATCACTTGCGCCGATTTCGCCCGGCTTACGGCGATAAAGTCGCCTTCCGGAGACCAGGCCGGGTCGCGGTCGACACAGCCCTCAGGGGTGACCGTTACCGCCAGGTCCGGCCTTTTAACGGTAAAGATAGACAGGCGCTTGTTGAATAACGCTTCCCTGCCGCTTCCTTCAATGAACGCCACAAACTCACCATAGCAATACCAGTCGACCCAGTCGGGGTAAGCCAGCATGGTCGCAAGCTGTATTGGCTCTTTCCCATCCATAGAGGTTACATATAAATCTACGCCGTCGGCAGTCAGGGATGCTGAAAAAGGATATTTAAAAAAGCTGAGGTCATACGCATTGGGAGAAAATTTAAGGCCGCCCAGGTAAGAGGATATTGACGGGCGGGGATCCGCATCCGGTAAGAACCCCGCATTTACAGTAAGAATCGTTTTGGCTTCGCCTTCACCCGCGGGCATAACCTTTATGGCGGGGTTTTCCCTGGTGTCAGGATGTGCGTCAGCAGTCGTATAAACCAGCTTTTCACCGGTGGGAAACCAGCAGAAATTCATAATTTTTTCAGAAGCGTCCTTTAACAAAAGGGAATCCCCGGGGCCTTTGTCACTGATTTCGGTCAGCTTGAATTCCTCGCTCCTCGTACGTTCGCCCTGCCTTGCTGTAAGGTAGGCTATGCTGTTCGCCGCCGGGGACCACCGGGCGTCCTTTATATACTTTTGGGGTTCGATGCCGAAAACCCCCCCGCCGTCGGCGCGGGCAACCCATAAAGAGTAATTTCTATTCCATTTTTCAGCGGGATCATATTTGTAAAAGAGCAGCCATTTCCCGTCCGGGGACCAGGCGGGAGAACTGTTGCAGCCGTCGCTGGTCAGACGCAGCGGCTCCTTCCCTCCTTCCAATACCCAAAGGTCTCCCTGCCGGATTACCGCCAGCCGACCGGGGAATTCGGAAAGTATATTTTCGCCGCCAGTCGTTACGTTTTCCCCGCCCGGCCCGGCCCCGCAGCCGGAAAGGGGAAAAAAGATACACACAAGTAAAGAAAGAAAAACCATCATAAAGCGAGCGTTTGAAAAACGTATCACAGGTTCTCGCCTCCATGACCTTGCAAGCCATTTTGTTTTATAAAAAATCCCCGCACTTTTTATTTGGTAACAACATATACACTGTTCGTCTTTTCATCGTACTCAACTGTACAACCCAGTTCTTCCGCAACAAACCTGAGCGGCACTATTGTCCTCCCGCCGCCCTTGACAAACGGGGGGAAATCCAGCAATTTTTCAAAACCGTTGAACTCATACGTTTGCTTGTTGATATACATTTTCATGAAAGTGTCGCCGCGGGATATGTTGATCTGATCCGGTTCAACCCATTCCACTTTGCAGCCCAGGGTTTCCGCCATCTTTCTCAAAGGCACCATAGTCCTGCCGTTTTGAATGAACGGATCAATGTCGAAAATCACACGATTGCCGTCGACAAAGATTTCAGGCGTGTTTTTTAAAAGCTTCAAAATTTATACTGTTCGATTCGTTCAAAACCGGTACTTTTACAACGACGTTCCGGTCAACCCTGGATTCGGAATCCGACTGAATCTCAACATGCAGCAGCGTGGCGTTTTCATTTAAATCTTTTACATCTGCTTTTATTAAACTGCCCGACCTGGCATCGGAGGAAGTCTGCTTAAACTCACCGCTGATCTGACCGTCAATTTTAATTTTCTGGTTGTTATCCCTCGCCGTCAAATCCAGCACATAAGCTCCTTCTAAGTTTTCCTTGCCGCCGGTAAATTCAGTTTTCAATGACACTTCTCCACTGAATTCCGGGCTGCCGCCAAAACCGGCATTCAAGATCAGGCTGCTCTTACCGGACGGCAAAAGGGAAGCCTCATATTTCAGCTCATTTAAAACAAATTTACCATCCAGCAGCTTCCGTATCTCACCGGGGGTATCGGGATAATCGCCGCTGTTTATGCTTTCCTCAAGACTCTCTAAAAACTCTTTTTTAACTTTATCGCCGTCTTGAGACGGGTCAAATGTAACAGCCAGGTTCGCGATTAGATTCGCAAATCTCTCTCTTTCGCCCTCCACCTTTTGCATCACCGCCAGCATTGTTTCCTCAAACCCGTTCCGGTCAATCTGGAAGATCATTTTCTGGTCAGCTAACGAGACGGTGAAATACTTGTCGGGCACTGCTTCTAATACAAAAATTAACAGGTCCTTCAACTCCGGCGGAATACACTGCCCCTTGACCATGTTTTCCCAGGATTTGTTCATGTTTTGGTCAGAGATATAAAAATATGGGGGGATCTCTTCTTTTCCAAGATTGAAACCCGGATTGAACTTCTTGATCAATGAAACGAATTCCGTGGTAAATATCAGCTTATCGTCATCCATAAACATACTGCCCTGGTAATTGTTCTTATCCCAGGCCAGATTGTAATTCGCTTCAAACTTTTTTTGGGGAGAGTTAAGCTTGTAATCCAATTTGAGCTCCGCGCCCGTTAAACTTTTAACAGGCTCAATACTGGAGACCAGCATTCCGTCAAGCGCCTTAACCCGGTAAATGGCCGTGCCCGAGGAAGTTTTGGAAAGGTCGTTATCCGCACCCAAACCGGCGCTTTGCAATTTGTCGAGAAAGA
>DAOOVD010000035.1:0-25054 GCA_035369845.1 Bacillota bacterium
GAGCACCTGACTTTTAATCAGGGTGTCGGTGGTTCGAGTCCACCATGGCTCACCATTGAAAAGGCTGGAAACCCTCAAGGCTCCAGCCCTTTTATTTTTGTTACGGGGTTTGCGCCGTAAAACCCGGTCCCCTATCTTGACGCTTTGAGTTTTCTATGCTAAATTAATTTCACAACTTGCAGCGTGCCCGGCAAACCGTAAACATGCGGGCGTGGCGGAACGGCAGACGCGCTGGACTTAGGATCCAGTGGGGTTAAACCCGTGGAGGTTCAAGTCCTCTCGCCCGCACCAGGAAAATCAAGGCCTCCGGCAAACCGGAGGCTCTTTGTTTAGTGATTCATCCAACATTTTATCCAACATTTTATTTTTGTTCTTCTGATTCCTTCTATAATATTTATATCAGTGCATCATCGTTAAAACCAAAAACCCCCGGGCCACACCCGGGGCGATTTGTTTCTCTTATCATGATTTGTGCAATGATAATCAGGATTTACTTTTGCCTCTCTGTAATGCCCTCTACATGTATATGTCACGCCAGGAGGGATATTGCCCAAAAGGTTATTAACTATAAAGCTATGATTTTACCAATTTAATCCTTGTTGGAATATTTTATCATATATTTTTGTCGAATTAGCTCACTATTTCTCGATTATTAGAAATTTGTCGCACACGCTGATTGTCCGTCAATGCTTTCTTTAAGTCAATGGGCCAGCGGCAACGAAAAATTCGTATTCCTGCTAATATCCTGCCTGTCGAATCATGTCGCAATAAAATTGCAGGAAAACCGTAGTTTCCACAGAAAAGAAAAAAATTAAATCAATTGCACCAATGAAATGCCAATTTTTCAGGAGGTGCGGACTTATGAATACCAGCCCAAAAAAAACTCCAAGGGATACTGTTTTTTTAAATAAAATCCCCTGGGGAACCCATGTTTGCGGATTTTACCGGACACAGGATGATTTAATCAATATGTTGATACCGTATTTTAAATTCGGCCTGAAAAATAACGAGTTTTGCATGTGGATCACTTCAGATCCTATAAATAACAATGAGGCAAAACAGATATTAACGGAATATATTCCAAATATTAATTATTATCTTGATAAAGGCCAGATGGAATTAATTCCTTATGCAGAATGGTACTTGCGAGACGGCAAATTTGACGGCGCCAATATCTTGAGCTCATGGGTCAAAAAGGTAAGTGAAGCGCTGGCCAAAGGCTACAAGGGCGTACGCATAAGCGGCAACACGACCTGGCTCAACAAGGAGGACTGGTCGGTGTTTCAATACTATGAATCAATAGTTGACAATAGTATTGATTGTTTGAAAATGACGGCAATCTGCACTTATCAAATCAACAACTGCAACGGCTTTGAAATGGTCGACATAATGAAAAATCATAAGTATTTCTTTGTAAGCGATGAAAACATATACAGTATTATCAATGATACAGCCAGGCTGGAAAGATTGGACATAATGTCCAAAATGTCGGCAAGCATTGCTCACGAAATAAGAAATCCAATCACGTCTATCAAAGGATTCCTGCAATTATTGCAACAAAAAAGCGAATATAAAAAACATACTCATTATTTTGATATCATGCTCGAAGAAATCGATAGAATCAGCGGCATTATTAACGAATTCCTCTCCTTGGCGCGAAACAGGGAGTCTGATTTTACAAGGGAAAATCTCAACGACATTATTAATGCAATTCTTCCTTTAGTCCGGGCAGACGCCATTAAAAACGATAATAACGTAACAACCGAGTTGGGGAATATCCCGGAAATTTCAATGATTTCCAGGGACATACGGCAGCTGGTCCTTAACCTCATGAGAAACGGCCTGGAAGCAATGCCGGGAGGGGGGAACCTGACTGTTAAAACATATGTTTTGGACGGTAAAGTTGTTCTGGAAGTGTCAGATGAAGGGACAGGTATCGACCCCGGCATCGCCGAAAAAATCTTTTTGCCGTTTTTTACGACAAAAAATTCCGGCACCGGCTTGGGCCTGGCGATTTGCAACAACATAGCCGTTCATCACAACGCAATGATAAAATACAAGACAGGTCCCGCAGGCTCAACCTTCTATGTTCAGTTTAATCTGAATTAATCTTTCAGCCGGCTTTTTGTATAGTTTTTGTGATCACATTACGCCTTAATTTTTTGATGTATCGCCCTCTTGCTGAATTTGCCGCCCATTACGTCGTGAACCTCTTCAACCGCCAAAAAAGCGTTCCGATCAATTTCCGAAACTATATTTTTAAGCTTGGCAAGCTCCAGTCTGGTAACAACACAGTAAAGAATTTCTTTATCCTCCCGGGTGTAGCCGCCTTTACCGTAAAGATGGGTAACTGGGCGCCCCAACCTATAAATAATGGAAGTCGATATCTCTTCCGATTTGTCTGAAATAATCATTGCCGACTTGGACTCCTTTAGACCTTCAACAACAATATCTATAGTTTTGTAGGCAACAAAATAGGTCAATACGGAATACATTGCCCTGTCCCAGCCGAATACAAGCCCGGCGCCGCTCATTATGAAGATATTGAAAACCATTACAACTTCGCCGACGGAAAAACCAAACCTGGGTCCGTAAATTAAAGCCAGGATTTCAGTTCCGTCCAGAGAACCGGCGAAACGCAATACCGTACCTACTCCTATCCCCAGCACGATACCGCCGAAAACGCAAGCCAGCAACAAATCATCTGTTATATGCTGAACGGGGTGTAAAAATGCAGTAAACAGAGCGAGGGTCGATACCGAGTAAAGCGTTGACATGACGAAGGTGAATCCGATGTAATTGTAGGCCAGAAGCAGGAAGGGAACATTTAAGCCGAAAATAAATAATCCAATCGGCAAGTCGGTCAGATAACTGGTTAAAATTGAGATTCCGATAACGCCGCCATCAATGATCTTGTTGGGAATCAAGAAAAGCTCCAGACCGGCGGCAGCCATAAACGAACCTGCAGATAGAAAAAACCCTCTTTTCAAGACTTTGATTATTTTCTTTTTGACTTCCTTCATTCTTATCCCCTTTCCGATAAAATAAAAATCTTACACCTTTATTATATCAGACTTATTCTTTACCATCTATTGCGGCCAGTGATTTCTTGAGCTTCCGGTAAGTTGCCTCCAGCGACTCCGAGATTACCTTCACATCACCCAAAACCGGCATGAAATTGGTGTCCCCCCCCCATCGCGGCACCACATGAACGTGAAAATGTCCGGGGACTCCCGCCCCGGCAACCCTGCCGATGTTGGCGCCCACGTTGAAACCCTCCGGATTGAAAGCACGGAGCGCCCTGATCATCTTTTGAGTCATTTTGAAAAGCTCGGCCGCTTCCCCTTCGGCGAGATCCTCCAGATTCCCGACATGCCTCCTGGGAGCGATCAGGAGATGTCCGTTGTTGTACGGATAAAGGTTCATCAATACAAACACCCTCTCACCCTTGAGAAGGACCAGATTGGCCTCGTCGCGATCCGATTCCGACTTTTCGCAAAAAATACACCTGTCCTGCTGTCCGCCCCCGATATAGACAGTGCGCCAGGGCGCCCAGATCTGCTTCATGCTCTTTTTCCCTCTCTCCCGTTATTTTGCCCTTCCCCGCGGGAAATATCATTTTTTTACATTCGATTGTTTCGTGGTTATTCCTTCCTGTTGAAAATATGGCTTATAATAAAAAAAATATGAAAAACCGTCGATAATGCGGTTAATATTGAAAAAATAAAATCCGATATTTTAATTGCAACAAATAAGTTGTTACTTTATAAAATTATGCAAAATTTCGTAAAATTTTAAATAGTGAGATTAAATATAAAAGCAGAGGGGGGATTTCGAACAAGATCCCTAATTTTTTAAATAAAAAACTTAAAGGGGGGTATTCTGGAGAATGACCATACGTCTGAAGCTGGCACTTATCACTTCGCTCATTCTGATTCTTCTGGTATCGTCAATCGGAGTTTTTGCGGTGAGGTCCATGCACGACCGGCTGATCGAATCGGTTCAAATCAAGCTGAAATCAGACCTGGGCATGGGTAGGAGCTACATCGAGCAAAGGTATCCGGGCCAATGGTCAATCAAGGACGGGCAGCTTTACAAAGGCATCGTAAAGATCAACGACAACCATGAAGTTGTGGACGTTATCGGCAATATTACCAGCGACACGGTTACCATCTTTCAGGGAGACAAGCGGGTTGCCACCAATGTGAAGACGGCCGACGGACAGAGGGCGGTCGGCACCAAGGCTGCCGAGGAAGTTGCCAGCGCCGTTATCAGCGAGGGAAAAACGTACATCGGCAAGGCTCAGGTCGTGGGAAGGTGGAATCAGACCGCTTACGAACCCATCAAGGACGGCCAGGGAAAAATCATCGGCATGTTCTATGTCGGTGTTCCCAACGACCTGTACGATCAGGCGGTAAACAAGTTCGCCTTCAGCATCTTCCTGGTGGGGGCTGCCGGTATTGTTGTGGGTATAATCATTATTTTCCTCGTTCTTAACCAGTTATTCGGAAAACCCTTCACCAGGTTCATTGATTTCTCGGAAACGATTTCCGAAGGGAACCTGACAAGAGAAATCGATTACAGGTCGCGCGACGAACTGGGGAAACTGGCCAATTCTTTCAACATTATGGTCAACAACCTGAAAGAACTGATCGGCCTGGTCACCAGGACCTGCGGCAGGGTATCGGATATCGCCAAAGCGCTGACGGCCCAGGCCGAACAGACTTCCGCCGCGGCCGGTGAAAACGCTTCTACGGTAAATGAAATATCGGCGACGGTCGACAGCGTTGCCGCAAACATCAGGGATGTTTCCAGCCAGGCCGACGAGGCAAGCCGGCAGGCGGACAAAGGCCAGCAGAATATAGACACGGTCGTGCAAACCATGCGAGAGATTGAAAAATCCGTCGACCATGTTGCCGCGTCGGTAAGTACGCTCAATCAGGCCATAGAAAAAATCGGCCAGTTCGTAGTCACAATAAACGGTATTGCCGATCAAACCAACCTGCTGGCGCTCAACGCGGCCATCGAAGCGGCCCGCGCGGGCGACGCCGGCAGGGGTTTTGCCGTAGTTGCGGAAGAAGTGCGGAAACTGGCCGAAAGCTCAGCCGAATCGGCCAAAGAAATCGGCGTGATCATAAACGAGGTGCAGCAACAGTCCATCCAGGCCGTCAACGATATGGAGGCGGGGAGAGAAAGGGTTTCTCAAGGCGGCCAGGTGGTACAGGAAGTAAACCGTTCACTTAATGCCATTATCGGGCTTGTGCAGGACTTGAACAAAAAGACCCGGGAGGTGCACAAAGCCGCGGAACAAATGGCCGGAGCGGTGCACAACGTTGCGGCGACAACGGAGGAACAAACCGCATCAATGGAGGAGGTATCCGCTTCAGCGGCCGAGCTTAACACCGCTACCGGGGAGCTTGAAAACCTGCTTGCAAAATTTAAAGTTTAACACCGGCAGAAAACTGCGACGCGCGAATAAAAATCAGGCCGCCCTCCGTCAAGCCGGGACGGCCTGATTTTTTCCGCCATGCTAATGGACCGTCAGCACGGGCCTCAGTACGTCCGACTTCTCAAGCTCCGCAAAGAACGCGTCCTGGTTATCGGGGGAGACGAAGCCGAGTTCGACATTCAGCGCTTTGGCCATAAACGGATCCAGGGCAACCAGATCGTTCTTGTCGATGTCCCCCAGGGATACTTTGCCCACCGTCGCCGCTACCAGTTCCATTTCTCGGACACAGGCATTGAGATAATAGAACAGATTCTGCACGGACCTGTCGATGTCCAGGTGATCAGTCATTTTACCGGTATATACAACGAGATCGGTCGGAGGCTCAAACGGGACCGCCCTGGTAATCTGATCGCCCAACATGGCCATTACAGCCGCAGTGCCAATGTAAACGGCGTCGGCTCCCAGAGCCATGGCCTTCAGCATTTGTCCCGGTGTGATCAACCCCCCCGCGGCTATAAGACTGACTTCACCGACCGCTCCTTTTTCGGCCAAGAACCGTGCCGCCCTGCTCACCGCATAGATGGTCGGCAGACCCACATCATCCTGTAAAGTAGGGGCGCCGCCGTGCGTCCCTCCCTCCGCCCCGTCCACGGTGACGAAGTCGCAGTCAGCTTCGAGAGCGATCTGAAGCTCCTTCTCCAGAAAATGAGTGGCGGCGATTTTCAGGCCGACGGGCACTCCAGTTTCCTCTTTCAACCTTTTGACCAGCCTTATAAAGTCGTCTTTAGTATTTACGCCGTCGAGCCGCGAGTGTATTATCGCGTCCTGGCCCTCCGCCAGTTCAAAAACCTCCCGGAATTCCCGGCCGATGTTTTTTGCCGACGTGCGCTGGGGCGACGAACCCTGGGCGCCCTGCCCCAGTTGAATTTCGACTGCGTCGAGCCTGGTGTACTTGTCCCTGCTGTTAAGCCAGCCTCCGCGGTTGTACTGGCCGATCAGCAGATGGGCGGCTTCGCGTTCCTCCTCCAGCAGTCCCGCCTCCCCCGTATTTGTTGCCGTCCCCGCGAGGGTGGCCGCTCTGGCAAGCGCTATTTTGGCGCTTTTGCTCAAAGCACCGCCGAAAGACATGCCCGTAATCATGATCGGTATCGATATATTGAGCGGCCTCCTTGCTTTCGGGCCTATCCTCACCGAGGTGTTTATGCCCACGTCATCGGGCGTGGGGAAGCGAAAAAGATGCACCGGGTTGAACAAAAGCTTTTCCCAGGGAGAAAAGCGGATGTGGCTGCCCAGGGGCCTGGACAACGGAGTTCCCCGGGCAGACCTCATCGCAGTTTCAAGAAGCTCGACGGGGCTTACCTTTTTAATCACCGGAACCATTTCGTAAAGGTTTTCAGTGTACTGATCCCGTATCATGGTACGGATGGCATCGTCGGCAACTTCATTTATTGCTCCCCGCAAAATTCTGGCTAATATACCCAAGATCAAACCCCCTGATTTCTTACAATTACCTGCTGAATTTCTTCAATCTTCTGGGCCATGGCAATGCATATCTGCTTGATTTCCCCCAACTGCCTGGCGCTGCTCTGCTCGGCCACCGCAATGCTAGTAAGCTTCTCGTCGTCATACTTCGTCAGGTCGTTGTAATGCTGACGGTCCACCTGGGAGAGACTTCCTGCCACGGTCTGGATCCTGTTCAAATCAGACCGGAAGGCTGAAAGGGTTTGCGAAAAGTCAGCCAAGTTTTCCAACATAAAAACCTCCTCATGCTTTTTTTTATGTTTCCCCGAAATCAAACAAAAATCCGTTATTATATGCAATAAAAATAAAAACCCGCCGGGGAGTCTTTGAAAATACTTTTCCGGGGGCGCAAAAGCAAAAAAGCTTCTTCACACAGTCCTTAACGTATCGATTTGCTCAGCACAGCCTGATGTATTTGTTGAGCGTACCGTCAAGACAGGCTTGTTCGACATCGGCCGCCGGCTCTCTTATATTAAAAGAGCTCAAGGCGCCGTCCATCAGTACGGTAACACCGAAGTCGCATATGCCGCTGACGGTTTTCGAAATGCCGGACATCTCCCTGATAAGGCCGCTCATAATGAACAGGATTTCATTGATCTCCTTTCTGTCCTTTGCCAGCGCGCAGTACCTGCCGTTGAATTCCCCGGCAACTTCCCCGCTGATGTCGTCCGGCCACAGGACGAACAGATTGCCTCTTTCCAGCACGCCCGTACTGCTTTCAAAAAAATCCTTGCCCAGCACGCCTATCCGCGGGGAAAACAGGTCACCTTCCCTCGCAATGTATGAAAACAACACTTTCGTGGCGTTTACGGCTTCTACGATCCCGGGGCGCTCCTGGCAGGTCCAGAGGTAGGTGTTGTAATAACACAGCCTCACGTCCCTGGAATTCCCCACCGAACACTGGGTCAGGTTCACGAAAAAAGCCTTGATAAAATCGTGGTGGCCGGCGCCGCTTCCCCAGCCCAATTCCGTTTGATAGAGCTTTCTTGAACTGTCGTCGATAATTTCAGAGCTTCCCGGATGCTTTCTGATCACTCTCGTATCGGTGGCAATCACCAAAAAGTCACCGGCAACGTATGACGCCACAATCGACATTTATAAACCCCCGTAATTATTTTTGAAAGACTTCGCCATACCATCGTCCAACTCCTCTTGCCGAAATGCGCACTCGAAAAAAACACCGGCTTTGGCCGGTTACAGGGGGGTATTGATTAAAAACGGGACTCTTTGCATTAATCCGGCAGTTTATCCGTAGCGAAAACTGATCCCGAATGCGCCGCGCGGGTAATTCCAACTGACGGCCTTCTTTGTACAGGCCACCCGGCAGGTCCCGCACTCCAGACAGCCTGCGTGATCGAAGGAAATGTCGTCCCCGTTCCAGGCGTATAAAGCGGCGGGGCAGACGAAAGTGCAGGGCTTCTCCGCGCACTGGCGGCAGAGAGCCTTGTTTATCGCAATGTGCGGCTCTTCGTCAAGCTGGAATTTGTTCAACGCCAGACGATCCTGGACACTCAACCGCTTCACAGGCTCCTTGCTCCTTTCCAGCAGGTTTTCACCAATTTTAAGAAAGATTTCTTCCTGTTCAAGTGACGCATCACCAGCTTCCGAACCCGCTCGGGAGGGTCTCCTTTTACCTTGAAGAGATCCGTCAGGATATCAACAGCCAGCGTGGGAAATGTGGTATATAAATCGGGTTCTTCCAATAAGTCCGGCACGTTTTTATACGTTTCGAGGTCGCGGAAAACGTGTGATTGACGGAGAAAATCCCCGTATATCTTCAGGGTGGCTGCGCTGAAATCCCCCTTCTCTTTGGCCGCCATTACAGCCCTGGCCGCAAGAGCGCCGGATGTCACCGCAAAATCCATCCCGCGCACGATATAACCCGTGTTGAGCACAAAACCCGCCGCGTCGCCGGCAACAAGCATCCCCCCTGTAAAGAGAACGGGTTTCATGGCCAGGCCGGCTTCGGGCACGAGATGCGCCGAATACTCCACAACCTCTCCTCCTTCGACAAAGGGCTGGATTACAGGGTGAAACTTAAAATCTTCAACCGCCTCGGCAACACTTACTCCGGCCTTGACCAGGGAGGCCACATTGAAGACAAGTCCCAAAGACAGACTTTCCTTGTTTGTATAGAGAAAACCACCGCCAGGGACACCTTTCGTGCACGCGCCGACAAAAAGGCGGGCCGCGCCTGTATTTTCTCTCAGGCAGAATCGGTCCTCGACAATCTTTTTCGGCAGGGCAATCACCGATTTGACTCCAACAGCGACATGTTCAGGCCGGAGTTCCCCCCTCAAGCCGGCCTTCCGGGCAAGCAGGGAATTGACGCCGTCCGCAGCTATCACCACATCGCTGAAGATTTCGTCCTCCCCGGCCTTGATACCGCATACCCTGTCGCCGGACCAGAGCAGATCATCGACCCGGATTCCCGTGACAATCATGGCGCCGGCTTCTTCGGCTTTCCCCGCCAACCAGGCGTCGAAGTCGGCCCGCAAGACGGTATACGAGCGGGCGGACTCTTCACCCAGCGCTTCATTATCTAAAGTCAGGGTCACGGCACCCCGTTCAGTCAGAAAACACAATTCCTCTTTTTCCACGCGGCGCTCCACGGGCGCTTCTTCCCAGAAATCCGGAATGATCTGCCGGAGTGAGTGACAGTAAAGCCGTCCTCCGGTCATGTTTTTACAGCCGGGCCTGTCCCCTTTCTCCACCAGGGCAACTTCCAGCCCCCGCCTGGCCAGTTCGTAGGCCGCGGCGCTGCCCGCCGGCCCCGTTCCAACGATGATGCAGTCAAACTTGTCGTCGCTCAATTCTTCCACTCCAATCTGGAAAACACTGCATTTTTGAAGCCGCCCTACCTTACTTCCTTGATCTGCTTAATCAGTTCCGGCACCACCTGGTAAAGGTCACCGACAATACCGTAATCCGACGATTCAAAAACCGGCGCCTCCTCATTCTTGTTGATGCCGACGAATATTTTGGCATCGCGGCAGCCCGACAGGTGCTGGATCTGCCCGGAACTCCCCGCCAGGATGTATAGCTTCGGCTTTACGGTGCGGCCGGTTATCCCGATGTAAAAATCTTCCGGAAACCAGCGGTATCCTTCTTCTTCCGCTATGGGGCGCGTACAGGACACAACTCCGCCCAGCAAACCGGCCAACTCCTCGAACATGGCCAGGTCTTCCCGCCTTTTTACACCGCGCCCCACCGAAACCACCACCTCCGCCTCCTCAAGGTTGACGGTGCTTCCTTCGCGGGGTTTCTGCCCGACAACCCGGACGCGACCGGACTCGCAGGCGATTTCCGTTATCGCCGGGGAATCAGCCTCCACCAGAGGGGGACGCTCCCACGTAAGCGGCGGGACGCTTACAACCGGCGTTCCCGACACAAATACGTCCGTGCTGACTGCAAGACCGCCGAAAACAAAACGGCTTGTTTTCACTGAATCTGCAAATTCTTCGATTCTAGCTTCGGAAGCCAGACCGCAATCCATCTCCGCGGCCAGCAAAGCGGCAAGTGTTTTGCCGCGCCTGGTCGACGCCACAAGAACCAGGTCCGCGCCTTCGTTTTTGATCAACTGTGCCAGGCGGGTATAGACGGCCTCCACAGGAGTTCCCCCGCCCAATTTGAAATAATATATTCTCCCCGCCCCGGCGCCGGCTGCGACTTTGGCCGCGCGTGCACTGCCCACCGCGGCTGCGGTTACAGCAGCCCCCGGGCTGATCCGGCCGGCACCGTTGATCAACTCCGCCATCAGCTCTTCTTTTTCCGATACGACCCAAACTCTTTTTTGCATCTGAAAATACCTCCCGGACTGATTAGATAGCTCCTTCTTTAACCAGGGCCGTCACCAGCTGTGATACGGCCTCGACCGTGTCTCCCTTGAAGATATGACGCTTCCTCTCCACCACGGCACCCTTCACAGACTCGCTGCGCAGGCTGGACGCCACCCGGCCCGGCTCAATACCCAAATCGGCAAGAGTCAATGTCTGCACGGGTTTTTTCCCTGCTCCTATCAGTTGCTTTATACTTGGAATTCTCGGCACGTTGATGTCCCCCGTCACGGTTACAACCGCGGGCAATTCGAGCTCAACGAGTTCCGTCCCGTCGTCCAGCTTCCTCTCTGCTTTCAGCACGCCGCCCTCCAGCAGGATCTTACCGGCATAAGTGACAGCCGGCCAGCCCAAATGAACTGCGACACGCGGCCCCACCTGCTGGGCGTAGTCATCGCTCGCTCCCTCGCCGCAGAGAACAAGGTCGCAACTGCCTATTTTTTTAATCGCCCGGGCCAGAATTTTTGCCGTAACCGCCGGGTCGGCGCCGGCCAGGCTTTCCTCCTGGATGAAAAATCCTTCGTCTGATCCGCGGGCGAGGGCATCTTTGAGGGAAGCCTTTGCCCCGGCGGGGCCGGCGGTTAAAGCAAAAACAACGGCTCCGTGTTTTTCCTTAATCCTGACGGCCTCCTCAATCGCATTCCGGTCAAAATCACTTATTTTCCAGGCGGCCCGGTCAGTTGAAAGCGACCTGTCTCCCGGGTTCACCCTCAGGTCCTGTTCGTCCAATACATACTTGTAGCATGCCACAACACGCAAAGTAATCATCTCCTTCCTCCAGCCGTCTGCTCAAAATAAAAGACCGGAAAGGCCGCCCCTCTGAGGCGTTTTCCGGCCTTTCTGCTTACCTGAAGCACCCCTACTCTATTACGTACCTGCTGATCACCATCTTCTGAATTTCCGTAGTTCCCTCAGCGATGGTGAGCAGCCTCGCATCCCTCAGGAACCGCTCCGCCGGGAAGTTTTTGGTGTAACCGTACCCGCCGTGGATCTGGATGCACCTGTCGGCGCACCAAACGGCAGTCTCGGCGGCAAAATATTTGGCCATGGCGGCTTCTTTGCCGTTCCGCAACCCTGCGTCGTAGAGGGACGCGGCGCGGTAGGTCAGGCAACGGGCCGCTTCCAGCCTGGTGGCCATTTCGGCAAGGTAAAAAGCTATCTGCTGGTGCTGTGCGATAGGCCTGCCGAACGTCTTGCGCTGTTTGGCATATTCCACGGCGGCATCAAGGCTGGCCTGGGCAATGCCGTTGGCTATGGAGGCGACACAGACACGTCCGAGATCCAGGGATTTCAGCGCTACGTGCATGCCCTTTCCCAGCCCTTTTTCCATACCGCCCAGGATGTTTTCCAAAGGAATCCGGCAGTCGGTAAAGATCAACTCGCCTGTCGGGGAGGCATGAAACCCCATTTTTTCTTCCAGCTTTCCGATAGTGAAGCCGGGAGTATCCTTCTCGATGATAAAAGCACTGAGCCCTTTTACGCCCGGCTCATTGGGAGTCTTCGCAAATACCAAGTAGGTGGCCGACACTCCGGTATTGGAGATAAAACATTTTGAACCGTTGATGACCCAGGAGTCGCCGTCCCGTACCGCCGTAGTCTGTACAGCGCTCGCATCGGAGCCGGCATTCGGTTCCGTCAGGCAGAAGCCGCCTATTCTTTCGCCTTTGGCCAGCGGGACCAGGTATTTCACCTTTTGTTCCTCTGTCCCCAGCATCTCCAGGCACTCGGTCTGGCCGGACAAGCCGATGGTGAAACCAACCGTGGCGTTAGCCCTGGAAACCTCTTCAACGGCAATCGCCCGGGTGAGCAGATCACCACCTACCCCGCCGTATTTCTCCGCCACCGTAATCCCCATGAGGTTCAGTTCTGCGCATTTTTTTACGAGATCCCACGGAAATTCGCCCGTCCTGTCCATTTCCCTGGCGCGGGGGGCCAGTTCTTTCTCTGCGAACTCCCTTATCGTCTTTCTCATCAATTCATGATCTTCTTTCAAGATAAAACTCAATATTTGCACCACCATTTGCACATATTTAACAGTTAACGGTCTTTTGGGCTCACAACCAGCCGCATCCGTCAAATGACGCCTTTCTCCCTCAGAACGGCGATGTCTTCCGGCCCGTAACCGCAGATTCTGGTAAGAATCGCTTCGGTGTCCTGGCCCATCGCCGGCGCCCCGCGCCATATTTTGCCCGGAGTCTTGTCCATCTTGGGAACGACGCCTACCGCCTTGACTTTCCTTTTGGTGGTCTGGTCCTTATACTCAATGATATCTCCTCTGTCGATCCAGTGCGGATCGTTAATGATGTCATCAGCGTCCACTACAACCTGGCACGGCACCTTGAACTTGGCCATGTGATCCTCGACTTCTTTTGCCGTGCGCTGGGAAATCCATTCCTTGACAATGCGGTCGAATTCACGGCCGATCGGGGACGCCAGCGCTTCCGGGCCGGAACTGACGGCTTCCCTGGTATAGACATTTGGGTCCAAACCGATTGCTTTGATGAAGCGTGAGAAAACCGCGGGCCCTATCGCTCCCAGTACAACGTACTTGTCCTTGGCCATGAACACGTTGTACGGCTGCACATTAAACTGCTGGTTCCCGGTTCTTTCCCTCATGATCTTCTCATTGGCCCACAAAACGACATAATCCGCTATGACTTTCGCCTGCGCCTCAAACTGGGCTATGTCGACCACCTGCCCCTGACCCGTTTTCTGGGCGTGCACATAAGCTGCAAGCGCCCCGAACAGACAGTACAACGAAGAAACGTAGTCATTTACCCCGGGGTTGCCCCTCATCGGCGGCCTGTCGGGATCCCCGTTGAGGATCAGCCATCCGCTGGCGGCCTGCCCGATGATGTCGAACGATCCCCGGTCGCATTTTTCCGGATCACCGCCGAACTTGGCCTTCCCGTAACCGCTCACATGGCAGATGACCAGGGACGGGTTGACCTCCAGCAGTTCTTCGTCGTATATCCCGAGTTTGTCCGTCCAGACGACGTTCTCCATCCAGATATCGGAGTTCTTAATCAAAGCAAAGAAGACTTCCCTTGCCTCCTGCATGTTCAAATTGGTCTCAAGCGTTATGCTCAACCTGTTCCTGGCCTCCTGTACCCAGGACGCTCCCACCTGCTGCCCATTCTCGCCCTTGAGGAAGGGGCTGAACAAACGGTAGGGGTCGCCCATGCCGGGCCGCTCGATATACAGGACTTCGGCTCCGAACTCGGCAAGCATGCTGGCCGCGTAAGGCATGGCGAGATGACCGCCTGTTGTCAGCACCCTCATCCCCGACAGTGGGCCGAATGTCGGTATTATCGCGGGTGCCGGTACTCTTTGAACATCCTGCCATTTCTTCATAACTGGTTATTCCTCCCGGTTTTTTTGATTTCACTTCTCTTTTTTGAGCTTTCAGCGATCCTGGCGGATATGGAAAACCGCCGGCTTTTTTACCGCAATCCATAAAACCGCCAAGGCCGGACTCTGCTTCCTGACAGCGCGATACCACCTCTTTCCCGATTTCCGGATTCTGACATCAATCATGCAAACTTCTTTAGACCTTTGAAGCAAGAAATATGCCAGTGGGAAAGCCGGCAGTAAAATGCTCCTTACAAGCCCGGAAAACCTTTTCTTTACCCGCGCTTCAACAAAATGCGGTAAGACAAAACCCCGGGGCGGCTCAAGCCGGGACCGCCCGGCAGCCGTGTGCAAAACATCAATTTCCCGGTGCGCCGTTATGCACTCCTGCACAACCGGCATGGCAAAAGCCCGGAGAAATAAAAACTCCCGCGCAGCGGGAAGACAGTTCGGCTGTCAATTCAATTTTAAACGGTATCGCGGCAATGAACGCATTGTCGCCGTCGTCGAAACCGGGACTCAGCGTAAAAAACCGGACGACTCACTTCAAATAGGGAGCGTTTAGAACGGCTCCTCGGTATAAAATGCTTCCGCCTTGCCGAAGTATTTTTTGCGCAGCAGCGGCTTTTCAATCTTTCCGGTCGGGTTTCGCGGAACCCTGTCGAAAAACACCCTGCGCGGCCTTTTGCACCTGGGCAAAACCTGGCAGAATTCAAAAATCATGGACTCGGTAAGCTCCCTGCCGGGCTTGGGCTCCACAACCGCCACCACGACTTCGCCCAGGCGTTTGTCGGGCATGCCGATCACGGCGACATCCTTTACATCCTCATGAGCCCGAAGGAAATCTTCGATTTCAACCGGAAAGATATTTTCCCCGCCGGATACGATGATATCCTTCTTGCGGTCCACAAGGTAAATAAACCCGTCCTCGTCCCGCCGCGCCATGTCTCCCGTATAAAGCCAGCCGTTCTTTATCACGCTCCCGGTGGCCTCCGGGTTTTTATAATAACCCTTCATCACTCCCGGCCCTCTTACGATCAACTCCCCAACTTCCCCGTCCGGAACCGGCCTGCCCTCTTCATCCACGATTTCAGCTTCCCAATTGAATCCGGGCTTGCCGATGGCCCCGACCTTATGGATGTTTTCCACGCCAAGGTGAACGCAGCCGGGACCGGTAGATTCGCTCAAACCGTAATTGGTGTCATAAAGCTGATCCCGGAAATACTTCTTCCACCGCCGGATCAAACTCGCGGGCACGGGTTGGGCCCCTATATGCATGAGCCGCCATTGTTCAAGGTGATAGTCCCGCAAGTCCACTTCCCCGCTTTCAATAGCTTCCAGGATATCCTGCGCCCACGGGACGAGAAGCCAGACAATCGTCGCTTTTTCTTCGGACACCGTCTTGAGAATCCATTTGGGTTTCACGCCGCGCAGGATGACGGCCCTGGAGCCGACAATGAGGCTTCCGAACCAGTGCATTTTGGCTCCCGTATGGTACAACGGGGGAATGCAGAGAAAAACGTCCTCATGCGTCTGAAGGTGGTGCCTGTTTTCCGTAATGCACGCCGATACAAGGTTGGCGTGCGTAAGTATGATGGGTTTGGGCGTACCGGTGGTGCCGGAGGTGAAATAAAGGGCGGCCTCTTCACAGTCGCAAACCGGCACGCCGGGATCTCCGGCAGGGGCTTGCGCCGTTAAGTCAAAAAAATTATCGGCCCGGCCGGAACAGGCTTCTCCAATAAAAATAAAGCTCTCAACATATCCGATCTCGTTTCTGATTGCGTCTATTTTTTCCTGGAATTCCTGCCCGTATACAAGCACCCTGGCCCTTACAACTTCTATGCATTTCCTGATTTCTTCAGCGTTATACCTGAAGTTCAGGGGCACCGCCAGCGCTCCGGTTTTAAGAATCCCGAAATAGACGGGAAGCCATTCCAGGCAGTTCATCATCAGGAGTACGACCCTGTCCCCCTTTTCCACGCCCCGCGCCAGCAAAACATTCGCCAACTTGTTGGAAAGGGTTTCGAATTCCAGCCAGGTTATCTCTCTTCGCCTGTTTTCAGACGGCTCGCACTCGATCAGCGCCGTTTCATCAGGGTACATCCGGGCATTGCGGGAAAGCATTTCGGTAATCGGCATAAAAAAACACACCTCTGCTGCAAACTTGAGTCTGTAATCCAAACAACCGCTCAATTTAAAATATAGCATAACATAAAGCACATTGATACATAAATATGAGCGCAAACGCCATTTCCAAAAGAATTTGCGTTAAAGCCAGGGTTATCTGAAACCAAAACAGACTATCATGGCAATCAGCCCCGTTATTGCAGTCATCGCAATTGAGACCTTCATGCCGGTTTTGATGACCTGACTTTCAATTCCCATGGCATCAATGGTGGCAGCGGCGTTCTGCAGCTTCGTCGGGGCGATCAGGCTTGCCAGGCCAGCTCCGACAGCCGAGGCGGCATTTACGATCATCTGATCAACGTGCAGCGCCCTGGCTGTCAATATATGATACTTGGTGAGCATGCCCACCGTGGAAGTCTCGCTGCTGGTAACAAAACCGCCGAATAAACCCAGAAATGCACTGATAAACGGGTAGAGATTGCCGAAAGCCAGCGTGGACCCCTCCGCCAGCACCCCGATCATGTTGGAAACCGGTTTGCCGGCCTCGGCAACCCCGCCGAAAATGTGAGGCCCGGAGTTCATCATCACGTAGCTGATGGCGAAAAAAACGACTGAGGAAACAAACGGTTTGGGAGCCCGGTGCATCCATTTAACGAGGGTGTCTTTCCAGACCGGGCTTTTCGGCCTGAGAAAAACCGTCGCGGCAACGGTGCTGATCAACACCCACGTGCTGCCACTCCACAGCAGCCTGGTTTTTATGACCTGGCCGGGCAGTACGGAAACAGGCATGTCCCATTTGTTAAACAGCAAGTCATACAGAGGCGGGCAAAAATTGATCAGCAGGAGGGAGGCGACGAGGATGATCCAGGGGGAGAGCGCAACCGGCAAGGACATTTCCTTTTCAGTTATCAAGTCCTCTTGAGTCAAGATGGACCTGTCTATGATCGGTTTGCCCAACAGCTTCAGATACAGCAACAACATTATGATAGTACAAAAGCCGGCGATGGCGCCGGTCAGCAACACCCCCGCATTCAGGGTGGGAATGTGGGCGACGGCTACGGCCACCCCGCCGCTGGTAACACCGGCCAGGATACAGGGGATAAACCCCTCTCTTATCAATTTCCCCCTGCCTACGATCCACAGCATGGCGAAACCAATCGCGGTGGAAATCACCGGCATGAAAGAAGCAAACGCCTGAGCTGTTTCGACGATGGTGGTGCCCGTCATATCCGAAAAAACCACCAGGGTTATACCCAGCAGTGAATATGTACACAAGGAGTCAAAACCGACCGCCGCCAGGGCAACCGCTACAAACGGTGTATAGCCCAGGGCGATTATGATCGGCGGCAGCACCGACACCGGCGTGGCTCCCACAGAAACCAGCAGCGTGCCCGCCCCCATGCTGATCAACAGGATCTGCACGGCCTTGTCTGCAGGGGCAAGAGTTTTTATGCACACGCAAATTCTCTTCAGAGCGCCGGTAGCCTCCATAAAAGTTATTTGCAGCAGGGAAAGAACGATCATCAACGATACTCCCAGGGAGGCGATGACACCGGCCAGACTCGCCCGGAAAGCGGTTTCCAGAGTTGTGTTGAAGAAAAACACCGCCACCAGTAAAGTCAGCAGCCACCCTATAAGCCCGCTGTGGTCCACCACCATCTTCTTGACAGTCAACAGAACGAAAACAGTTATTATCGGAATCAACGCCAAAACAATCGACAAAAGCAACTCTTTCCACTCCTCCCATCTCGCGTGGTTTTCACCGGATCCGCTCATCCGACAGTCAATGCGGCTTAAAGAGACTGGACCGTGTTTTCAGCTCAGATTTTTTGACCGGGGAGGGAATCGCTTCAACCCCCCGGTCAAAACATGAAACAAGCCGTAATTCCGATTATTAACCGGCCGGTTTTTTCAGAAGACCTTGGTAACCGCCTTGCCGTCTATCACCAGTTCCCCCCGCTGATTGGCTACGGTGGTTTTTACGATGAGCCTTCTTTTTTCATCTATTTTCCCGATCACTTCAGCGCGGGCGGTAATCGTATCCCCGATTTTCACCGGCTTTAGAAACTTTAATTCCTGAGAAAGATAGATACCGTTAATTCCGGGCATACAGCGGCCGACGAGGGTGGAAATAAAGGAAGCCGTCAGCATCCCGTGGGCGAGGCGCTCGCCGAACATGGTCGTCCTGGCAAATTCCGCGTCCACGTGGACCGGGTTGAAATCCCCGATAATTCCTGCATAATTGACGACATCGGCTTCAGTAATAGTTTTCGTGATAGACGCGCTATCGCCTATCTCGATTTCTTCATAGGGACGCTCCATCACAAAAGCCGTGTGAATGGGCATTTTACCACGCTCCTTTTTCAACGTAATCCGCCGTAACCGGCACCGGGAACAAAATTAAGGTGCGTTTACATACCGGTTCCGTACGCCATGGACCCGGGCCGGACAAACGGTTAGCTTGCGGCTGGCGAATCAGCCTTCGGCTTGCGCAGCATCCTGAACAAAATGATGCCGCATACCAGCGTAACTATCAAAGCGCACGCCTGAACCCACATCGCCATTTCAAACGCGCGTACCGGGTAAGGGGTTTGTCCTTTTGAAATTGAATTGATGATCAAACCCCAGACCTGGTTGAAAACCCCGGCGCCAAAAACCCAGCCCAGCGTGTTGATCAGGCCGACCCCGGTTCCGACCAGGGCTGAGGGAACCAGGCTCCTGACCGTGGAAATTATGCCCACGATGGCATACATCTCACAAAAACCCAAAACGGTATAGACGGCTTGCAGTTCCGCCACACTGAGACTGCGCAGGTTGAACAGCATGTACAGCCAGGTGATGATGTAAATTACCGCGGAAGACAGCATAACCCCGGCAGTGCCGATTCTCCTGGCGATCGCGCCGGCCACAACGCTGCCGGCTACGCGGCCGAAGGCTGATATTGTCAGTATGCTCGAAACGACCGCCTTGTCGAAACCGTAGACATTGGCCAGCAGGACGCCGCCCCACAGGGAGCCGATTACCTGCCCGGTGGAATTGGTCCCGAAATTGAAGAAGGCAATAAGCCAAAATGCAGGCAGAACGACAAGCCCCCTGGCCGCAACCCAGTAACCGACTTTGCTTTCCGACTGCTCCGCCTGAGGGACTTCCTCCCCGGCCAGTTCGTCAGGTGTCGGCAAACCGATATCAGCCGGACGGTCCCTGACGATCAGAAAGGCTATAACCGTCATCACCAGGGTGCCCACTGCAATAATCACGAAGGAATTCCGCCAACCGTAACTGTTCATTAAAAACTGAAGCGGTGCGGTAGCCAAAACGCTACCAAAACCGCCAATTCCTACGTAACAGCCGTAATAAAGGGGAAACTGCCTGACTGTAAACCATGAGGAAATCAACTTAATTCCGGCAAGCATCAGACCCGCCGAACCGACGGCTACAAGCACACGGCCCAGAATTACCATGCCCAGCGTTTGACCCGCACTGAAAACGAAGCAGCCGAGAACGATCAACAGCAGGCAGAGAAGCAAACTCTTCCGCGGTCCAATCGCGTCTATAACTCCTCCCGAGGGAGCGTTGGCCAGTGCGTAAGCCCAGAAAAACGTCAGTCCTACCAGACCCCATTGCGCAGCGTTCAGCGACAAATCCTTGATCAGTTCCGGCCCCATGATTGCCGGCGCGCCGCGTGAAAACGAAATAAGCATATACGCCAGTAGAACTATTGCATACAAAGGCCACTGATATCTTTTCAGCTTGCTGATCATTGCTTCCCTGTCGATTTTAACACTTTTTGAATCCGTCATAACCTGACAACTATCCTCCTTTTTTTGTATTGTTTTTTTTCCACTCTCACATCAATACACTCCCACCTCATTTCAATTTCAATGTTGCGGTCACGTTCGTTCTGCCACCCCACAACTAACAAAAGAGCAAGAAGCGTGCCAGTGCGGAAGCAGCTGAAAAGCCGCACCGTACAAAACCCGGCGGCGTCTGCAAGAAGCGCCGGACAACCACGTTAAAAAATGCCTGACGGGGAGACAAGCTCACAAAAGCAGGGCAAAAGCAAATTGTGCGCCGTCGTAAAGACCGTCCGTCTTCATATCCCGGCGGGAATACCCGCAGGCGGCCGTCTATGCAGGAGTGCACAACAAGGCTCGCGAAAATTGATATTTTGCACACCAATAAAGAAAAGCTTTTCTCAAGCGCGTATACTTTTCGCACAGTGTTTGGATTGCCGGGGCAAAATACTGCAAATCATGCAAAAATTTAGCCTTTCCGCTGGCATATTTTTTGCTGCTATCCGGGTTTCGAGTAAACTTTCAAACGGGGATCAAGGCTGGAAAAGAGGTGATTTTTGTTACCAAAGCCGGTTTCCATCAAGGTCACGGCGTCGCCGCCCGCACAAATTAAAACTATGAAGGTGAAGAGATGAAACAGTATAATTCAATACTTGTTGAAAAAGACGGTCCCATTGCAACCATTTATTTAAACAGGCCCGAGCAACTAAATGCTTTCAGTTCCCGGATGATCGACGAAATCGAAGAAGCCGTCACCTGCATGCCAGATGACCCGGAGATAAGAGCCGTTATATTCACAGGAAAAGGAAAAGCTTTTTGTGCCGGAGTGGATCTCAGAGATGCAAGCTCGATAGAAAAACCGATTGACTCCTACAGGTTTCTATCCAGATTGCAAAGGATGTGCAATGCGGTCGCAAATCTTGAATTGCCTACGATAGGCGCTGTCAACGGCCTGGCGCTCGGCGGGGGTTTTGAACTGTCGCTGGCCTTAGATTTCCTGGTCGCCTCGGAAAATGCGATCTTCGGCGTTCCCGAAATTAAAGTGGGTGTCTTGCCGGGCGGCGGCGGAATGAGCAGGCTTCCCAAGAAAGCCGGCATTCCCCTTGCCAAGCGGCTGGTTATACTGGGCGAAAACCTGAAAGCAGAAGAGGCCCGCAGCCTCGGTCTGATTTACAGGGTTGTAAAAAATGAAGAGATAATGGACGAAGCAAAGAAACTGGCGCAAGCCCTGGCCGAAAAACCACAGGTATGTGTAAGGTTCGCCAAAAAAGTTCTTGAAAAGTCTGAGAGAATGAGTGTTTATGATGCCATGGATTACGAAGCGCATGCGGCCGCCTTATTGAACGACACAGAGGATAAGAAGGAGGGGATGCAGGCTTTTCTCGAAAAACGAAAGCCGGTATTCAAGGGGAGATGAGATTATAATTATATATGTAACCACTTTATCAAAGCGGGGCGGACTTTTGAGTCAGCCCCATTTACAATTTTTTAATCAGTCCGTATTTCTGCTTCTTCCTGGTCAGGGTGGAAATGTCGATCCCAAGACTGTCCGCCGCATCTTTCAGAGTCTCGTGCTCTACCAAAACACTGGCAATCAGGTTGCGTTCATATTCCTCAAGCGCATCTTTAAGCGTCACCCTGCCGGAAGTGCTTTTTACGGCCCCCGTCTTCTGCACCGACTCCAAAATATTTTCGGGTAGATCATGCACTTCAATAACATCATCCCGGGCAATCACCACAAGGTATTCGATCACGTTCTGAAGTTCCCGCACATTTCCGGGCCAATCGTACCTCACCAAACAATCTAGCACGTCAGGACTTACCGTACGCTTGAAGCCGTAGCTCTTGTTAAAAACCTCCAGAAAGCGGGAAACAAGGGGCAAAATATCACCCCTCCTTTCGCGCAGAGGCGGAATAACGATGGGAATGACATGAAGCCGGTAAAACAGGTCAGCCCTAAATGCACCTTTTTTCACTTGTTGTTTCAGATCTTTATTCGTTGCTGCAATCACCCTTGCATTTGTTGTAATTTCCTTGACCCCTCCCAGCCGCATAAAGGTTTTGTCCTGGAGAACATTGAGGAGTTTTACCTGTAAACTCAGCGGGAGTTCGGCAACTTCGTCCAAAAACACCGTCCCGTTACCGGCAACCTCAAAAAGCCCCGGCTTCCCCTGCTTGCGCGCTCCCGTAAAAGCGCCGGCCTCGTATCCGAACAGTTCCGACTCCAGGAGATGTTCGGGAATCGCACCACAGGATATTTTTACGAAGGGATAATCTTTCCGCCTGCTGATTTCCTGAATAAAACGCGCCAGCATGCCCTTGCCGACACCAGACTCACCCATTATCAGGATCGTGGAATCCACCTGCGCCACCCTGATAGCAGTAGCCAGAACACTTTGCATGGCGACGCTGCGGGTAGTGAATTTTTCCAGCTCTTCTTTATACCCGAGCCCCTCGGTCAGGGGAGAACTGTTGCTTTCCCGGGGGGCTTCGCAGTCGGCTTCGCGCCCCAGGTACTTCAACTCTTCGGGGTCCCTCAAATTGCAAACTACACGGGTCACCCGCCGCTTTTCCCCAAAAACCGGACTGGCCGTCAGCAGAAAAGATTGAACCGCGTCGGCGCTCTGTACCCAACGGGAAATTCTCCTGCCGGAATGAATCACGTCCAGGCAAATTTTTTGTATATCCGCCCAGCCCTGCTGGTCCACTTTTTTCAGCAGAGCGCCGCCGCTCCGGAGAATTTCTCCACGTGCGTCAAATATCACAATACCGTCATACGAAGCTTCCAGCAAAGCATCCAAAGTGCCGGGATTTGTGCGCTTATTGTTTTTCTCTTCCCCGATCATGATTGTAACGCCCCCTTTTTCACGACGCGGAAACAAGGGAAACAGGCGCGGGCATACTTTCCGCCCGGCTCTGCGCCGACTACTTGCCTTATTGAATATCGGGAAGACAGTACACACTACGAGGAACTACTTCTAATTTTCAACATAATTCGATATTCTTCCTGCCAGCGTCCCAGAAATAAGTTTTTAAAATTTGGAAAGAATTCGGCCAGCGGGAGCATTAGACTGCGGGGGATTTTCGGGCGGCCCAAGAGGCAGAAATTATCTTCATAATTCATGGAGGAACAAGCAAAGCAGTGTCGAAAAGCAATATATTAAACCGCGACAGGGCAGACAGAAAAGGAAGTGACGTTATGAATTTCTACTTAACCGAAGAGCAGGAAAGATTACGGAAAAAAGTTGCTGGATTCGCAAATCAGATAGTGGCTCCGCTCGCGCCCATAGTCGACAAGACCGGAATGATACCGTCGGAAATCATCGATGGAGCCCGCGAATTAAACCTTTTCGGCATCACTTTCCCCAAAACTCTGGGAGGAGGCGAAGCCGGCTACACCGGCCTCGTCATCGCCGTCGAAGAGATTGCGCGGGTCTGCGCGTCCACGGCCTTTGCCATTGCCAGCCACATCGGCCCCGCGGAGGCAATTTCCCTCTTCGGTTCTGCACGGCAAAAAGAGGATTACCTCGTGCCGCTAGTACAGGGCAAATGCATCGCGGCTTTCGCAGTGACCGAAACCGGGGCCGGTTCCGATATGACCGCCGTCACGACCCGTGCCGCTCAAACAGGCGACAACTGGACAATTAACGGGAGAAAAATTTTTGTTACGAACGCGGACCGGGCGAAACTGGTGGTAATCGCCGCCGTCACAGAAGATACCGGCAGGCCGAAAGAGCGCATGAGCCTGCTGCTCGTACCATCAGGGATACCGGGCTTCACCGTCGGCAGCAGTTATCTCAAGATGGGCATGCGCGGCGTGAGCAACCATGAGATATTCTTCGACGACTGCAAAATCCCCCTGGAAAATCTCCTGGGAACAAGAGGCAACGGTTACTTTCAAATACTTGACGTAATAAACAGGAGCAGAATAGCCATTGCCGCGCTGTCGGTCGGTATCGCGCGCGCCTGCCTGGAGTCGTCCCTGTCCTACGCAAAGTACCGCAGACAGTTCGGACAGCCCATTTCAAAGTTCCAGGCAATCAGGTTCAAGCTTGCAGACATGGCGACCCAGCTTGAACTCGCCCGGCTGATGACATACAAAGCGGCCTGGCTTGTTGACAACAAACGACCGCACCGTAAAGAATCCGCCATGGCGAAGTTGTATGCCTCGGAAATCGCTTCGCTGGCAGCCAACCACGCCATCCAGATTCACGGCGGGGCCGCCTATACAACAGATTATCCGCAGGAACGCTACCTGCGTGATGCAAAACTCGTAGAACTTGCAGAGGGAACATCGGAAATTCTCCGAATCACCATTGCCAAACAATTGGGCTGTTAGACTCAACAAATACATTGCATTCTGTTCTCCAACCTGACAGGAATAATACAGCGGCAAGCGCGTCCGGTACCGGGTACCTTGCCATTAATTTTTCTCCGGCCTTTTGCGGCTGGCGGCTGATTGTTGGCGTGTTATTATAATTTGCAAATTATGGAGGACGACCGTGAACAGAGCCGGCCTCAGAGAAGAGATCGATACAATAACGGGATCGGTCACCGTCATAAAAGGCAACGCCAAACTCGCGTTCAAATCCGAGCGCCCGAAATGGGTCGACCGTTACCTGTCGGAAATAATCAACGAAGCCAACAGGCTTGAAGATTCCATTAAAAAAATCGAGCAATTATGTGCGGCTGACTGTTACAGCGCCCCGGTATCCTCCGGCAGCCTGTGAATGCATTGAAAACCCCGGACGCCCACCTTCAAGAGCCACCGGCTTGCTGCAACAAGTGAAAGTGTTTATGCGAATGGCTGGGTATTAAGAATTTTGAAAAACGCTCCTTTCCAACCCTTTTAAATGCGAAAGCCGGGCTCGGTTTAACTATACCAAGGCTACCTGTCCAACCTTTTTGGGGGGCTAAATAGAAGCGAAGAAACTGCTAAAAAGGTTGACGAGGCCATCCAGAGGTTGATTAAAGCC
>DAOOVD010000036.1:0-24717 GCA_035369845.1 Bacillota bacterium
TTAACGTGGGGTTTCGTCCGCTCAAATCTCTGTTTGGCCATCGGTTCTTCCTCCTCACTTGTTTACTCAAACCAGATTGTTACATGCCTTAAAATTATTTCCACATTTCTCTATATTATACAAAAAGGTGGAAAGACGATGATTTAATTCTATATGTCTTGAAAAATTCCTCCCGAACCTCCCAAAAAAATGGGTAAGCCTTTTCGTCTAAAATGCCGGGAGACGGCGCCCTGCCGCCGCTAAAAAACAAAAATCCGGTGCTTCCCACCGGTCAATTCTTTCTGTTGGTAGCGGCGCAGGGACTTGAACCCCGGACACCACGGGTATGAACCGTGTGCTCTAACCAGCTGAGCTACGCCGCCCCATTGAGAGGTTAAATGTGAGAGTGATGAGATGTGAAACGTGAGATCGAAAGTGAGAATTCTTGATGGAATCCGCTTTTGCGAATTCCTTTCATCCTCACTTCTCATTTCTCATTTCCTGCGTCTCAATTCGCTTCTCACTTCTCACTTCTGATTGTGGAGCCACTAACCGGGATTGAACCGGTGACCTCATCCTTACCAAGGATGCGCTCTACCTACTGAGCTATAGTGGCATTGGTTGCGGGGAGGGGATTTGAACCCCTGACCTTCGGGTTATGAGCCCGACGAGCTACCAGCTGCTCTACCCCGCGATGCTGCAAACATCATTATATCATACAACGGCACGTTCCGCAAACGGAACGCGCCCGCTCCGTACAGGCGCTGGTGGAGGGGGCTGGATTCGAACCAGCGAAGGCTGCGCCGGCAGATTTACAGTCTGCTCCCTTTGACCGCTCGGGAACCCCTCCATACCGGTCGTCGTTAGTCATTCGTCGGCCGCCGGATTGCTTGTTGGAATCCGGCTTCGCCGATTCCTTCTATTCCGGCATCGACGTCCGACGTACAGATCGTCTGAACTGGAGCCGGCGATGGGACTCGAACCCGCAACCTGCTGATTACAAGTCAGCTGCTCTGCCAATTGAGCTACGCCGGCAGTCACGCAATAAAAATTATAAGCCATAATAAAGTCACTGTCAACCACACCGGGCTGGAAAAAATAAACCCTTAAAAAGCAAGAGCGGAACCGTTTTTAACAGCCAACCGTTCATGATCTGCCGCCGCAACCGCTGATGAAAATAGCTGAAAGCCGGCGCAGGGCGCAGAAACAATGGCAGCCCCTTCGTCCCGGACTGCAGACAAACTGTCCGGGACCTTGAGGCTTAAAGGAAGCGAGAGATATTGCGCAGCGTCTTAACCGAGCCGGGCGAAGTGAGGATGCGATATTAAAAATTACGACAAGCGGGAACCTTCCCCCTTGTCGCATTTTTATCGCAGGTTGATTCGTTGATTGGCTGGTTCAAACCTCTCTCTTTTCAAGGTAGCGTTCCAGTTTTCGCTTGACACGCTGCAGCGCGTTGTCGATAGATTTCACGTGCCGCTTCAAGTCTTCGGCTATTTCCTGGTAGGATTTGCCTTCCAGGTAGGACATCAATACCTTCCACTCCAGTGAACTGAGGATCTCGCCCATTTTTTCCTCTATATCGTCAAACTCCTCCCTGGAAATGATCAGTTCCTCCGGGTCCGTAATTTTCGACCCGGATATGATGTCCAGCAAGGTGCGGTCGGAATCCTCGTCATAAATGGGCTTGTTCAAGGAAACATAAGAGTTCAGCGGGATGTGCTTCTGCCTTGTGGCAGTTTTAATTGCGGTAATAATCTGCCTGGTGATGCACAATTCGGCAAAGGCGCGGAATGAAGACAGCTTGTCCAGCCTGAAATCGCGAATCGCCTTGTATAATCCGATCATGCCTTCCTGGATGATATCCTCCCGGTCGGCCCCGATCAAAAAATAGGAGCGCGCCTTGGCACGGACAAAATTCTTATATTTATTGATAAGGAACTCTAGTGCGGCATCATCACCCTCCCGCGCAAATTCAACCACCTCTTCGTCGACCAGTACCTGGTAGCTGTTGGAAAACTCCCTCTGGGCTTGAAGACTCACATTATCCCCCCGTAATTATCTTTTCCCTATAGGAAAAATAAAAAGGCCTTTTCCCTCGTCCAGTAACAATGATCCGGGGAAAACCCCGGACGGCGCTTTTTTTCCTACGGGGTAAGGCATTGAAAAGTCAGGCGGGTTTCCAGTATAGTTTCCATCCCTATTATAACGAAGGGCAAATAGATCGTCAAGGTAAAAATAAGACAAGCATGTTTTGCTATTTCTTCCCACGCCGCCATTTTTCCAGCCTGGACCTGACTTTGTCCAGAATTCTGTTTTCCAGGTAACTGTCCGCCGGTTTGGTCCGGACATACAATTCCCCCGCTTCTCTCTTCACCCGGTCAATCAGCGCTCGCAGTTCGTGAGGGGTGAGCCGGTACGCCCCCTTCCCGAAAACGATCCTCTGCTCGTCCCAATCCGACGTAGCCACGTAAACCGCGCCTTCACTCAAAAGCCCGCCGACCAGGCGCTCGATCAGGGCGTCGGCCGTCTCGCCCTGCTGGGTGTAAATAACCTCAACCCCGTCGACCGTTTCGGTTCTGTCGGCCTGATTTTTAACCTGGTGTGCGTCGAAAACAACCACCACTTTTTGGCCGGAGAGGGGGGAATAATCGGCCAGTATTGAAACCAGCCTCGACCTGGCGTGCTCGAGGTCCGGCTTTAACTTTTCAAGTTCCGGCCAGGCATAAATTACATTATACCCGTCAACTACGAGGAACTCCTTCATTTAAAACTTTTCTCCTCTGCCTTACCACTTCATAGGCAAGCAGCGCGGCAGCTACGGATGCGTTGAGCGAATTTACCCGTCCAGCCATGGGCAGCCGCACCAGGATGTCGCACCTCTCTCTCGTCAATCTTCCCAGCCCCCTGTCCTCGCCGCCGATGACCAGCGCCAGCGGGCCGTCAAGCCTGGCGTCCCAAAAAATCTCCTCTCCTTCCGCATCGGCTCCCACTATCCAAATTCCCTTCTCTTTTAAAAACTCAATCGTCTGTACGATATTTGACACCCTGGCCACCGGCACGTATTCGATCGCTCCGGCGGAAGCCCTGGCTACTGCTGGTGTCAGCGGTACGGAACGCCGGCGCGGGATAACGACCCCGTGCGCTCCCGACCCGTCTGCCGTGCGGAGTATCGCCCCCAGGTTGCGGGGATCGTGAATCTGATCGAGAACGATAAGAAACGGCGCTTCTCCCGGGGCGGCGCCGGCCAGAATGTCCCCGACTTCCACGTATTCCTTGGCCGCGGCAAGAGCGACCACACCCTGATGGGACGCCGCCGGGACAAACTCATCCAGGCGCCGGCGGCCGACCTTCTGCACGGGAATTCTTTTTTCCCTGGCCAGAAAGCAGATGTCCCTCAACGGCCCGCCCGTCATTTCACCCGCCACGAAAATCTTGTTGATCGGACGGCCCGACTTCAGCGCCTCCCGCACCGGGTTCCGTCCGGCAATAACGTCATCCAGCGAAGCTCTCCCCTTATCTTGTTATATACTTATGGTGTTCAATCCGCTTGGCAAAAAAGTGCTCCGCGTCGAGTGAACTGACAGCTTGCTTCGGGCGAAATTGGACCACCTTCAACTCAACGTCCTGTTTCGGTGAAGGCTGTCGCGGACATCCATGTCCGCTCCTCCAATTTCGCAGCCTCGCTGCGCTGAGTTCACTTTGCAACGCTCCGCAATATTGCAGCGGCTTGAAACACCATAAGTATTCGTTCCCGGGCCTTAAGGCATAGCCAGGGGATGTGGCGCGTTTGCCCTTGAGCTCTCCAACATAGCCACTATAGAAAGCCCTTGTTATACGAAAGATTACTTACAAATGTTTGAACTTCTCTTTTACCTCATAACTCCGGCCGCAGCTCATTTTGCCTTCCGGACAGGGACCCCTCAAACATCCCGGCCCGGCCTCCCCGAAAATCACGGGGGCAACCGCCCTGACCAGGCGGAGCATCTCAGTCGCCAGGGTCCTGATCTCCCACTGGGCCCTGTTGCAGCAGCGCAGGGAAAAGAAATGAAGCAATTCCCTGGCGTTCATGGTAACCAGCATCTTGGTTTCCGCGGCATTGGGCAGCACGAACCGGGCATCCTCATGGGCAGACTCTCCGCCGCTTCCCAGCTTTTCCACCCAGAAATCGTACCATTTCTGAATCTGGATCATCTGGCTCTTGAATATTTCCACGTACTCCCGCCCCAGTGCCTCGATCCTGGGAGGGATGATATAGCCGAAAACACCGTCCTCCTTCGACACGCCCGCCTCGGACACGTAGCGCTGCGACTTGACGCTGAAACTGGCGATGCGGTGTCTGGTGATCTGGGCAAGCAGGCTGCGGGACACCCCCTCGATCCCGAATGTAAAACTTGCGTGTTCGACGGGTGAAAGATGGCCCGCTTCGGTAAGCCTTTTTAAGAAAGATTCCTGGCTTCGGGCTTCTATCCCTTCTTTCAGCTCGTCTATGCCAGCCGGGGAATAGCAAAGCTTGGCCCCCATGGCTACAATTTCCTGGGGGGCGGGAGTATATCTCAGAAGAGTGACGCTCAGCTTTTTAACGCCCATATTTCACCTCGGACCGGGTGCGGGCTGCAAGATGACGGGCACGAGTGCCCCGGCGCTTCTCCGGGTCCACGGAACTTCCGCTTCGCCGTACCGCGTACCGCAACTTGCTGCCTGCAACCGTTTTTGCCGCCGCGGTTCTTTTACGCCCGACGGCTGCGTCTTTTCCGGCCGGCTGCCCCGCTTTTTATTCCGGCGCTTCATTTTCCCCTTCAGCCGCCTCAAAGGCAGCGGCCAGGATCTCGTCAAGCCGGGCGGCGTCGCCTTTCAGGTAAAGGTAGCCGACAAGCGCCTCGAAGGCCGTGCTGTGCCGGTATGCCAGTACTTCAACGCCCTGCGGGGTATGCGGCGACTTGGCATTGCGGCCCCGGCGGACCACCGCCGCTTCTTCCCCGGTGAGCATTTTTCCGATTTTCGTCAAAATTCTGGCCTGGGCGCCGGCGTTAACGTACTTTACCGCTTCGACATGCAGCCGTTTGACTCTGGTCAGCCCGGCCTCCACCAGGCGGCGCCGTACCGCCAGTTCGAACACGGCATCCCCCACATAGGCGAGAACAAGCGCTGGCAGGCTGCCGGGACGGTCCATCTTCCCCATACCCCCGCCGTTCACCGGAAAATCTGCTCCTGCTTTTTCCAGCGGACTCCCTGCGGCGTATCTTCCAGCACGATGCCCAGTTCCTTCAAACCGTTCCTGATCCGGTCGGCTGTTCCCCAGTCCTTTTTCTTCCGGGCTTCCTGGCGGATTTCTATTATCAGGCTGAGCAGGCCCTCCGTAAGCCTGGAACTTTCATTGCCGGAACCTTCCAGAAGTATCCTGCCGTCCGGGCCGGTTTGGAAAATACCCGTCACCTCATTGAACATGTGGAACAAGCCGGCAGCTTTCTTGAGATACTCGCTTTCTTCCGGGGAAAGCCTGCCGCTCATCTGCCGGACAGCGGAATTTGTTTCCCGGGCCAGGTCGAAGATTACCCCAATGGCCAGGGCCGTGTTCAAATCGTCTTCCATGGCGGCCTCAAAAGAGATTCTCATTCCTTCCAGGGCGGCCGCCTTCGCATCAAGGCCGCTGCCCTCGCCTGCGCTTGCGGGCGCCCGGCTCCTGTCCACAGGCCTTTCCATGGCTTCGTTCAAGAGCCTTATGCTCGTCTTGATCCTTTCCAGCCCGCGGCCGGCGGCGGCCATCTTTTCGTCGTCAAAGTCAAGAGGGCTGCGGTAATGGGTGGAAAGGAGGAAAAAACGGACTACTTCGGGCGGAAATTTGGCGAGAATGTCCCTCACCAGAAAAAAGTTGCCGAGCGATTTCGACATCTTCTCCTCGTTTACGGTAATGAATCCGTTGTGCATCCAGTAACGCACGAACTGTTTCCCGGCGAACGCCTCACTCTGCGCAATTTCATTTTCGTGGTGGGGGAAAATCAGGTCATGCCCCCCGCCGTGTATGTCAAAACCGGCGCCCAGGTATTTGAGCGACATCACCGAGCATTCGATGTGCCAGCCGGGCCGTCCGCGCCCCCACGGGCTGTCCCAGGAAGGCTCGCCCGGTTTTGCCGCCTTCCACAGGGCAAAGTCCAGCGGGTCGCGCTTGCGGACGTCCACTTCCACCCTGGCCCCGGCCAGCATGTCTTCCGGAGTCCGCCCGGAAAGCTTCCCGTAACCGCCGAACTTCCGCACTTCGAAGTAAACATCCCCGTCAACCGCGTACGCGTAACCCTTCCTTACAAGTTCCTCAACGGTCTTGACAATGTCGGCAATGTGCTCTGAAACCTTCGGGTGCTTATCCGCCCTCATCACGTTGAGGGCATCGGCGTCTTTAAAATATTCGCGAATATACCGGCTGGACAGTTCGAGCGGATCGGCCCCATCTTCCCGCGCCCTGTTGATAATCTTGTCGTCCACGTCGGTAAAATTCTGGACGTAGAGCACCTCGTAACCCTTGTAGATAAAATACCGTCTCACCGTGTCGAAAAATATGAGCGGCCGGGCATTGCCCAGGTGAATGTAATTGTACGTGGTCGGCCCGCAGACGTAAATATAAACCTTGCCGGGCTCGCGGGGCTGAAAGGTTTCCTTGCGCCTGGTCAGGGTATTGTAAATCTCCACGTGGATACACTCTCCCTTGCTCAAATCCTCTCCAGCGCCTTTGTCAGGCGGCCGGCCACGCGGTCCCTGCCGAGCACGGTCATTATCTCATTCAGTTCGGGCCCGTGGGTGCTTCCGGTAAGGGCCGCCCGCACCGGCATAAAAACCTGGCCGGCCTTGACGCCGGTTTCTTTTGCAGTTTCCTTCAGCAGCGTCTTTGACCTCTGATCGGTGAGAAAACCGCCGGTGGCCACTTTTTTCCGCAGACAACTCAAAACCGCCGCAACCTGCCCGCCGGCAAGGACCTGAACGGCCTCAGCGTCATCGATCTCTATTTCATCCGTAAAATAGATTTTCACGTGATCGTTGACTTCCTCCATGCAGTTCAGGTATCTCCTCACGGAAGCCACGGCTTTTTTAAGCCATTCAAACCTCCTGACCAGAGCTTCGCCGGAAATTCCGCCGCAGCCTTCCATATAAGGCCGGGTATATGCTTCAAAGTTGGACATTGTCTGCTCTTCCCGTGGCGGACCGTCCTCCGCAAAAGAAAAATCCGTGCAATCCAACCATTTGAATCTGTCGTCGAGCATCAGCGTTTTAAGATAACCGGCCCTGTCCAGAAACGGCACGGCCAGATCGGCCAGCCGGTCGGGCCGGGCCTGCCTGATGTAATGCCCGTTCAGCCAGTTGAGCTTGTCGAAATCAAAAACGGCGGGGCTTTTGGCCACCCTTTCCAGGGAGAACTGGCTTTTCAGCTCCTCAACGGAATATATCTCCTCCTCGCCTCCGGGCGACCAGCCCAGAAGCGCCATAAAATTAACCAGGGCCTCGGGAAGGTAGCCCTTCAGCCGGTACTGCTCAACGGCGGTGGCACCGTGCCGCTTGCTCATTTTGCTGCGGTCCTTCCCCAGGATCAGCGACACGTGGGCAAACTCCGGAACATTCCATCCCATGGCCTCATAAATCAGGATCTGGCGTGGGGTGTTCGGCAGGTGCTCTTCCGCTCTGATCACGTGGCTCACCTTCATGGTATGGTCATCGACCACCACCGCGTAGTTGTACGTCGGTATCCCGTCCGATTTAATGATGATATAATCGCCGATGCCGCTGCACTCAAAGGAGACATCCCCGCGGACGAGGTCCTTGAAATGGATCACCCTGTCCTCCGGCACCCGAAAGCGCACAACCGGCTTGCGTCCCTCCGCCTCCATCCGGCGGCGGTCCTCCGGCGCAAGGTTGCGGCAGCGGCCGAGGTACCTGGGCATGTCACCCTTTTCCATGAGCATATCCCTTTCCGCCGCCAGTTCCTCTTCGGTGCAGTAACAGCGGTAGGCGTGACCTCTTTCCAGCAAGCGGCCGGCGTATTTCCGGTAAATTTCCAGCCTCTCCGTCTGGCGGTATGGCCCGTAAGGCCCCCCCGCCTGTACCCCTTCGTCCCAGTCAAGACCCAGCCAGCGCAAGGAGGCTAGAATGTCTTCCTCGTATTTTCGGGACGAGCGTTCCAAGTCCGTATCTTCTATGCGGACAATAAAAACCCCCCCGTACCGGCGGGCAAAAAGCCAGTTAAACAAAGCCGACCTTGCCCCTCCTATGTGAAGGGGGCCAGTTGGACTGGGAGCGAATCTAACCCGGACTGATGACAAAAGAATTTCCTCCTTACCGATGAAGTCGGAAGACAGATTCGTAGCTTATTATAACACCTCATCAAACAGGCAGGCAACTTTTAACTGGCAAAAGCCCTCATATGGCACTTGTATACCGGAGATATATCTTATATAATTAGTTATATATATGACCGTACCAAGGCCAACGACGTCCTTGAATTTTTTCAAAGGCGTCTTTTTCATTTCAGGGCAGGTAAGGCCCTGTTATCCCGACGCCATATTCTGCCGGTCAGGGGGCGACCAGGATGATGGATCAAGACGATTTTGAAGAAATAAACAGGCTTCTGGAAAAATGCTGCGACGGCTGTCTGCTTACCCGCTACCACTGCACAACGTGCCGTATTGAAAAACTCAGGGGGATAATCGGACAGATCAGTGAATCCGGTGAGTACGAACTCATAAGCACGGAGGAATTGAAAATCTTTTTAAAACTGGCCGGCAGAGCAGGGCCGGCCAACCAGAACGAGCTCAAAACCGTGGAAAAATGGCGCCATGTACTGGGTAAAGCGGGAGACTAGGTCCCTGTCTTCAAAAGCGCCACTGCATAAGCCGCGACTCCCTCGCCGGCGCCGGCAAAGCCAAGGCCTTCCGTGGTGGTTGCCTTGACATTGACCTGGCCCCGGGCAATACCCAGCGACGCTGCCAGGTTCAGCGCCATCTTATCCGTATAAGGCGCCAGTTTCGGCGACTGCGCCACTATAACCGAGTCGATATTTACAATTTCCATGCCTTTTTTTTCAAGGACTTCGCGAACCCCGGACAGGAGTATGAGACTGCTTATATCTTGAAAACGGGGATCGCTGTCGGGAAAGTGTCCGCCTATGTCTCCCCCGCCGGCGGCTCCCAGCAGGGCGTCCATGACGGCGTGGGTCAAAACGTCGGCATCCGAATGTCCCAGGAGCCCCTTCTCAAATTCTATCCGGACCCCCCCCAGGACGAGAGGCCTGCCCTTAACCAGCCTGTGTACGTCGTAACCGAAACCCACTCTCACCGTATCTTCATCTCCCCTGCCTGAGGTTTTTTTATGAAGTGCTAATAAATTTAAGCAAATATCCGATAAATCTTATATAGCCGCTGTAACGGAGGAATCGGAATGCTTCACGACGGTCAAGTCGGCCCCGGGCGGCAGCACCTGATATTGCTCTCAGTCAAAGACCCGCTGACAGGCAAAAAAATAACTGATGCAATGAATTCGCATGGTTTGCGCGTATGCTGCGCCACAGAGGTGAATGAAACCGCAAAGCTGCTGGAAAACACACATCCCGACCTGATCATCCTGGACGCCGAACCGCCGGACTTTGCCGGTTTCGAGTTCTGCAGGGAGCTGCGCCGGAGCAAGCGCCACCGGTGGGTGCCGGTCTTTTTCCTGATTGCGGCGGCATACCTGGACAAAAAGATGGAGGGATACGCCGTCGGCGCCGACCTTTTCATCGAAAAGCCCTTTCATCCTGAAGAACTCGCGGCGCTCACGCGCAACACCCTGAACCGCATCAGCGCCTTTCAGTCCCACGCCATCCGGGACCAGATGACGGGGCTCTACTCCCGCAAATATTTCACAGAACGCCTTGAAGAAGAAATTCACCAATTCCACCGGAAAGGAAAACCTTTTTGCGTCATCCTGATCGACCTGGACCGGTTCAAGCTGGTAAACGACCGGGACGGGCATTTGACGGGCGACTTCGTGCTGTCCCGCTTCAGCCGTTTTCTCGATGAAAACCTGAGGGGCGCCGACATCGTCGCCCGCTACGGCGGAGACGAGTTTATCCTGCTGATGCCGGAAACCGAAGCCGCAACGGCCGGGCTTGCCATTGAAAGGCTGCGGGAAGGCTGGCTTGCGGAATCCCTGGTGGAACCCTGCCGTCAAAAATGCCTCACCGTCACCTTCAGCGCGGGAGTGGCGCAGTACGGCCCGGACCTGCCCGGTTCCCCGGACATAATTTCGGCTGCGGACAGGGCGCTTTACGCCGCCAAGAAGGCAGGCAGAAACCGCACGGTTCTGTACAATCAGGCGGACAAAAGACCAGACCGGCAACTGCCGCTCGTCCTGGTGGTCGACGACTGTTCCGAAATAAGGCAACTGCTGGAAAAACAGCTTTCAAAAAAAGGCTTCCGCATCGTTACCGCCGGTGACGGCAGGGAAGCCTTGAAGATGGCCGGCGATATGCAGCCCCCGATCGCGGTAATAGACCCGGTATTGCCCGGCTTGAACGGTATCGAGTTAATCAAGATGCTGAGGGAAAATCCCAGAAACATCGGCATCAGAATTATCGCCCTGACCGCGGAACAGTTCGAGACGGCAGCGGTCCGGGCTTATCGCGCCGGCGCGGACGACTGCATCAGCAAGCCTTTTTCGCTTGCGGATCTCGAAATAAAAATCCGGAACCAGCTCAACAAGGCCAGCCGGGGAAACGCGTAATCAATCCCCTGATTTCAATAAAGCCGCGGCCATGATAAGATCCTCAGGCGTGGTGATTTTTATGTTTTTATAGGAGCCCGGCACAATTTTTACCGGCATGCCCAAAAGCTCCACCAGCCCGGCATCGTCGGTGCCGGTATAATTTCTCTTCCGCGCCTCCCGGTGGGCTTTTAGAATAATCTCGTAGCGAAAGGCCTGCGGAGTCTGGGTGAGCCACAGGCTGTCCCTGGGAAAAGTGCCGGCGACGAACGAGTCTCCGCCGGAAACCTTCACCGTGTCCTTTGCCGGAACGGCCAGGGTGGCAGCCCCATAGGTTTCGGCGCTTTCAATAACCCTTTCCAGTTCCTCAAGGCGCAGCAGGGGCCGGACACCATCGTGCACCACCACAATGCCGGTATCGGGAGCGAGCGCCAGGAGGCCGTTGTAAACGGAGTCCTGGCGCTCTTTTCCACCGGTTACGATGGCAGTCACTTTTTTCAACCCCATTTTTTCGACCACGGCCGAACGGCAATGCTCCACCTCGCCGGAACCCACCACGACGACGATGCTCTGTACCCTGCTGTTTTCAAGGACATTCAGGGCATGCCCCACTACCGGAACACCGTCCAAAACCATGAACTGCTTCTTTGTATCCGCTCCCGCTCCCATCCGGCGGCCGCTGCCCGCGGCAGGCACAACCGCCGCGACTTTAGCCAATAATGTTCACCTCGCCGTAACGGGCCTGACCTGCTTCATTTTGCCTATCGAGTTTCGGTTTGGCGAAGATCATGCGTCCCGCGGCCGTTTGCAGGACGCTGGTGACAATCACGTGGATGGTCTGGTTCATATGGCGCTTTCCGCCATCCACAACGATCATGGTGCCGTCGTCAAGATAGGCGACTCCCTGTCCCATCTCCTTGCCGTCTTTCACCACCTGCACCACCATTTCCTCGCCGGGCAGGACAACCGGTTTGACCGCGTTTGCCAGTTCATTGATGTTCAGCACTTTGACGCCGTGCAATTCCGCAACCTTGTTGAGATTGAAGTCGTTGGTTATAATTTTGCCGCCGAGCTTTTGAGCGAGCTTGACCAGCTTCGTGTCAACCTCGGCCGTGTCTTCCAGCCCGCGGTTGTTGTCGTACACCTGCACCTTGATATCCGGGTTCTTGCGCATCTTGTTCAGGATGTCGAGGCCACGCCTACCCCTGTTTCTTTTCAGCAGGTCCGGGGAATCGGCGATATGCCTCAGTTCTTCGAGCACAAAAGCGGGTATCAACAGGACGCCTTCGATGAATCCGCTCTCAGTCAGATCCGCTATCCGCCCGTCGATGATCACGCTCGTATCGAGAATCTTGAACTGTCCGCCGCGCGTCTCGGATTTCTGCGAACGTTCTTTTCCGAACCTGGGGAAACTGGCAAAAAGGGCGATCAGGTCTTCCCTTTTCTTAATGCCGATACTCAAACCAAGGTAGGCGAGAAGAAGGGTAACCAACATCCAGACAGCTTTGCCGACAACGCCCAAAAATGATAATATGGAACCCAATAAATTAGCAATTATAAGTCCAATTATCAAACCGACCGAACCCATCACAAGATCTTGAGTCGGCGTTCTTTGGAGGTACTGCTCGATAAAAACAGTCAGCCGTACCGCAACGCGCATTACCAGGGGAGAGAGAAAAATCCCGGCAATCAGGCCAATCAACGTGGACAGGCCCATCAATCCGAGATTGAGCTGCTGGGTAAGGCCGGCAGGAAAATTAATCAATCCGCTTCTGACAAGGAACAAACCGGCGGCAAATCCCACTCCTGCAAAACAAAAGATTAAGACGGCGTAGACGATTTTTTTTACCACATTCCTTACCCCCTTTCTGTATAAGATAATATTATACTTATGAATTGAATATAAAAAATACTTTTAACAGAAATTATATTTCTATTATATTGTTTTTGCAAACAGCACTTCAACTAAAAATTGGAGTATTTTAGCAATGCAGGAAAAATAAAAAACGTCAGTATTTTCTGACGTTATGCGAAGGCACTGTCCAAAAGCGACTGTGCTTTATCTTCTTCCAGCTCCGTTGCCAGAACCAGCTCGCTTACCAAAATCTGCCTGGCGTTCTCCAGCATCTTTCTTTCTCCGGAGGACAGGCCCTTTTCGCGGTCCCTTTTAACCAGGTTGCGCACCACCTCGGCGACTTCATATATGCTTCCGCTTTTGATTTTTTCCAGGTTGGCCCGGTATCTCCGGTTCCAGTTGGGAGACATGGCGGAAGACTGCTGGCGCAGGATGTGAAAAACTTTCTGAACGCCCTCGCGGTCAACCACTTCACGCAAACCGACGCCGTTGGTGATTGGGACCATCACCTTCATATCCCCTACCGGCAGCCGCAGTATGTAGTACTGCCGTCTTTCTCCCAGCACTTCCTTTTCTTCGATGGCCTCGATAACTCCGGCGCCATGCATCGGGTACACCACTTTATCACCTATTTTGAACAAGGCCGTACCCTCCTTTTCAAAAATACCACGTCTCAAGTATAACATAAAAATACTCTTCCTGTCAAATAAACTATAATTTTAGCATAGCTGTCAAGCGCTGTCAACATAATTTTAAGCAATTTTTTAGCGGCATTTTGCAAGTATAAAGGCGCGGCATGATAAGTACGCAGCGCCCGAACCAGGCAAGAACCTTTATTACTGCACCGGCCGCCCGGGCCGGCGCTCATTTTCCCAGGCATTTACACATGACGTTCCTGCAGCAGCTGCTCGCGGTAGCGGAGCAACCCTTCTTTTATGGAATGGGCACGGGCTTCCCCTATGCCCTCCACCTCGTCGAGTTGCTGAATGGTTGCAGCCATAATTTTACTGAAAGTTCCAAACGATTTCACCAGGTTGTCGATAACGGGCAGCGGCAGTCTCGGAATCTTCTCCAACACCCGGTACCCGCGCGGGTTCACGTGCTGTTCGAGAATGCCGGCACTGCCGGGATAGCCGAGAGCGCGCGCTATGAGGGAGAGGTCGAGAATGTCCTCCGGCGGCCAGCTTCCGATGACATTTAAAACGGCAGCAGGCGTTTTTTCGCCCATTGTGGTGGCGTAGTCCTGAATAACGAGAAGCCCTTCCTCCCTGACATTGGCAACCAGTTCCTCCATCTGCATGGTGATCAGGCGGCCCTCCACGCCGAGTTCGCTGGTATATCTCTCAATCTCCTTGACCACCCGCAAAACCATCTCCACTCTTTGGATGGCCCTGGCCACGTCAAAAATGGTTACGGCGTCTTCAAACTCAAGAATGCTGAGTTCGACCAGCACCTTGTCAAGAACGGAGCGGTACTTTTCCAGGGTCTGAATGGCCTGGTTGGCCTTGGTTAAAATTACGCTGAGATCTCTCAAAACATATTTGAGGTTCCCTTTGTAAGTCGTAATCACACCCCTGCGCTGGGATATCGCGATCACGAGGGCATTTGTCTGCTTGGCGACGCGCTCGGCGGTACGGTGGCGAATACCCGTTTCGCTTGAGGGAATATTCTGGTCGGGCACCAGTTGTGTGTTTGCCGCAACAATTTTTCTGGAATCCTTGCTGAGAATTATCGCCCCGTCCATCTTGGCCAGTTCATATAAACTCGCCGGCACGAAATCGGCATTGATGGTAAAACCGCCCTCCGTAATCTCCTTAATCTCCGGCGTGTCCCCTATTACAATAAGCCCGCCGTTTTTGGCCCTGAGGATATTCTCCAGGCCTTCCCGGAGCGGCGTGCCCGGAGCCACTGTACGCAACACCTTGAGGAGCTGGTTTTCCACCTTGTCTTCTTTCAACGGTTTCACCTCACAACTTCAAAGCCAGTTCAAGGGCTTCTGCCACTGTATCCGCGGTAAGTATGCCGATCTTTTCGCCGGCGGCAACGGCACCCTGCCCGGAGAGCAAAAAACGTGTGAATCCCAGTTTGGAAGCCTCCTTAATCCTCTTTTCGACACCCGCTACGGGGCGGATTTCCCCGGTAAGACCCACCTCGCCGGCACAAACCAGGCCCGGTTCCACAGGCGCATCCCTAAAACTGGACGCCAGGGCGAGCGCCACGGCAAGATCCGCCGCAGGCTCCTCCAGCCTCACCCCACCGACGGCGTTAACGTAAACGTCTTGGCTGCCCAGATTCAATCCCACCCTTTTTTCCAAAACGGCGGAAATCAGCGCTACCCGATTATAGTCGACACCGGCGGTCATCCGGCGGGGCACACCGTAACCGCCGGGTGAAACCAGGGCCTGAATTTCCACCAGCAATGGCCTGGTTCCTTCCAGGGCAGCCGCCACGGCACAGCCGGGCACGTTGCCCCCGGGATGCTGAATTAAAAAAAAGCTGGAAGGATTGGTGACCTCAGATAAACCGCTTCCACTCATTTCAAATATCCCGATTTCGCTGGTGGAGCCGAACCTGTTTTTTACATTCCGGAGTATACGGAAAAACTGGTGGCGATCTCCCTCCAGATACATCACGGTGTCGACCATGTGCTCCAGCACTCTGGGGCCGGCCAGCATTCCCTCTTTTGTCACGTGTCCGACCAGGAAAACCGAAATATCCGTGGTCTTCGCCAGCTTCATCAGCCGAACGGCACATTCCCGCACCTGGGCCACGCTGCCGGGAGCGGAAGAGACATCGTCCCTGTACATCGTCTGGATTGAGTCCACGACGACGACGCGCGGAGCCAGTTCTTCGATATAACGCTCAACAAGGTCCATATCCGTCTCGGCAACGAGCAGCAGACCCGGTGAAACGGCTCCCAGCCGTTCCGCCCTGAACCGCACCTGGTAAACCGATTCTTCGCCGGACACGTAAAGCACCTTCATCCTGCGGCTGAGGCGGGAGGCAACCTGCAGCAACAAAGTGGACTTGCCGATTCCCGGATCGCCCCCCACCAGGAGCAGGGAGCCGGGAACGACACCTCCGCCCAATACCCGGTCGATCTCGCCAATCCCTGTCGAAAAGCGCTCCTCCACAATGACGGGCACGTCCGTCACCGGGCAGGGCGGTTTGCCCGGCGGAGACGTCACCCTGCCGGCTGACGCCGGGCTTACAAGTTCCTCCACCAGGCTGTTCCAGGCGCCGCAGCCGGGACAGCGCCCCAGCCAGCGTGTTGAACGGTGTCCGCATTCCTGACAGCAAAAATTCGACTTGGCACGCATCTGCAAAAACCCCGGAATTTTCTTATTTCTAGATTATAACATCCGGAACGCCTTACCACAAGCCGTAAAAGCCGGGCCGCCGGCACTCCCGGACAATAACAAATATTCCGGGACGGACGCGAAATTTGTTGTTTTACATGACTGACCCGCGGCTGATATATTTTCGACAACTCCCGGCAAAACAGCAAAACCGCCTTTAAAAAAGCGGCTGGACTGCAGACAGTTGTCCGGAACCCCGGAGTTGAAGGATGCAGGCGATATTGCGCAGCACTTTCTTTTGCCATACTTTTTTTGGGCGGCGCCCTGTCACCTCTCACTCCCGGTGCTTCGCGCCGGCAGCACTTGCTGCTTGCCGCGGCGCTGCGCAATACAGTTTGCTGCTGACGAAGGTGTCGTTCTCGCCTGTGGTAGTTTGCAAAGCGCCTTGAGGTTGAAACGCCAGCTCAAATGCTTCGCGCCGGGTGAACCAGGGACTCGCATCACGTGACATTGGACCGCCTTCAACACACATCCTGTTGCGGTTCAGGCTTTCGCGGACACAAATTGGGGACATTCCTCCGAGGGAGGTGTGTCCCCCAACCGCTGTCCCCGCTCATCCAATATCGCATCCTCACTTCGCCCGGTTCACCTGCGGCGCTTTCGCAATGTCGTTCGCCGCTGACGAGGGCGCCGGCCGCCTGACCGGCCGCCGGCGGGCCAGCCGGTCAGATCTTCTCAACCTTTATACCGGCGCCGGTTTCGTCCACATCGAGGAGCACCCGGTCACCCCGGCCGAATTTGCCTTTGAGGAATTCTTCGGATAGGCGGTCTTCAACCAGGCGGAGTATGGCGCGGCGCAGCGGTCTGGCGCCGAAAGCCTCGTCCAGCCCTTCCCTGGCCAGCAGGTTTTTGACTTCATCGGTAACCTCGATCTCGACTTCGTTTTCCTTGATTCTGCCGGCAACTTCCTTGAGCATGAGGTTTACGATTTCTTTAATATGTTCCCGGGTAAGGAAGTGGAAGACGATAATTTCATCCACCCTGTTCAGAAATTCCGGACGGAAAGTCCGCTTCAACTCGTCGGTGACTTTCCTCTTCATGTCTTCGTAGTCGTCCTTGCTGCGGTCGCCGGTGCGGAAACCGAGGGCGGCCTCCTTTTTTATCGCCTGCACGCCGACGTTTGAAGTCATTATGATCACGGTATTTCTGAAGTCGACCGTGCGGCCCTTCGCGTCGGTAAGCCTCCCGTCCTCCATGACCTGCAGCAGGATATTGAAAACCTCCGGGTGGGCCTTTTCTATTTCATCCAGCAGCACTACCGTATAGGGCTTCCGCCGCACCGCCTCGGTAAGCTGGCCGCCCTCCTCGTACCCGACATAGCCGGGGGGCGCTCCAACAAGCCGCGATACGGCAAATTTCTCCATGTACTCGGACATGTCGATTCTCACCATGGCGTCCTCGCTTCCGAACAGCGCATCCGCCAGGGCCCTGGCCAGCTCGGTTTTGCCCACGCCGGTGGGACCGAGGAATATGAATGAGCCGATGGGACGTTTCGGGTCTTTCAAGCCTGCCCGGGCCCTTCTTATTGCCCTGGAGACGGCGCGGATGGCCTCGTCCTGTCCTACTACCCGCTGGTGCAGGACTTCCTCCATGTTCAGAAGCCTCTCCGATTCTTCCTCGGCGAGCTTTTTCACGGGGACTCCGGTCCAACTGGACACGATATGGGCGATGGCGTCCTCGTCGACCACCAGTTCCGCCTCACCCTTCTTCTGCTTCCAGGACTCCCTTATCCCTTCAAGTTCCACTTTCAGCTTCTGTTCCTGGTCGCGGAGCTCCGCCGCCTTCTCAAACTCCTGCCCGTTGACGGCGGCTTCTTTTTCCTTCTGCAGTTTCTCCAGCTTCTTTTCAAGCTCCTTCAATTCGGGCGGGGAGGTAAACGCCTGCAGCCTGGCCCTTGATCCGGCCTCATCCATCAAATCTATGGCCTTGTCGGGCAGAAACCGGTCGGTGATATAACGGCTGGACAATCTGGCCGCGGCCTCAATCGCCCCGTCCGTAATTCTCACCCGGTGGTGGGCCTCATATTTGTCCCTGAGCCCTTTCAGGATCTGGACGGTCTCCTCCACCGTGGGCTCCGCCACCGTAATGGGCTGGAAGCGCCGTTCCAGGGCGGCGTCCTTCTCCACGTGCTTGCGGTACTCATCGAGAGTGGTGGCGCCTATGCACTGCAATTCGCCCCTGGCCAAAGCCGGCTTCAAAATGTTGGCGGCGTCTATGGCGCCTTCCGCAGCCCCGGCTCCCACCAGGGTGTGGAGTTCGTCTATAAACATGACAATGTTTCCGGCCTTGCGTATTTCTTCTATAATCTTTTTCAGCCGCTCTTCAAACTCTCCCCGGTATTTTGTGCCGGCAACCAGAGAACCCATGTCCAGGGTTACCACGCGCTTGTTCGCCAGAATCTCCGGCACGTTGCCGTTTACAATCCGCTGGGCAAGCCCTTCCGCAATGGCGGTCTTGCCGACGCCGGGTTCGCCTATCAAAACAGGATTGTTTTTTGTGCGCCTGCTCAGGACCTGGATCACCCGCTCAATCTCCTTCTCCCTGCCGACCACGGGATCCAGTTTGTCCTCCCCGGCCAGCGTGGTGAGATCCCGTCCGAACTGATCCAGCGTGGGGGTATCGCCGCTCTTGACCTTGCCCGGCGCCTGCTCCTCGGCTCCGGCCTGGCCGCCCTGCAAATGGGCGGCAACAAGCGCCCGCACCTTGCGGTGGTCCGCCCCGTAGGCGTTCAAAACCTGGGCGGCAATTCCTTCGCCTTCCCGGATCAGCCCCAGAAGCAGGTGTTCGGTGCCGATGTAGTTATGTCCCATCCGGCGCGCTTCGTCGACCGAAAGCTCCAGCACCCTTTTCGCCCTGGGGGTCAGGGCAGGCTCGACCGCCTGTCCCCCGCCGGCCCCGTCCACCTGCGATATCGCCTTGCGCACTTTGTCCTCATCTATATTTACAGCAGCCAGCACTTTGGCCGCCACGCCCTCGCCTTCAAGGATAAGGCCGAGCAACAGGTGCTCAGTTCCAACGTAAGGGTAGGAAGCTTTTTTGGCTTCTTCCTGGGCAAAATACAAAACTTTTTGCGCCCGCTCTGTAAATCTTCCAAACATAACAACACCTCCATACATTAGTTGTCGGCGGCAACGAGTACTCGCCACATGTGGCGGCGCTTCGCCCGCAACCGCCGGGCGAAGCCGCGGCGGCAACTATGCGGGATTGCAGACTGTGCTGCGCTATTTCGCCCGCCTACTTCAGCCTCAAGGTAACGGCAGGTTGACTGCGGACTGGAACGAAGCGCACTTTCGTCTGCTTCGCACCGAATGAACCGGGGCAGCGCCCTGTCACAACTCACTCCCGGTGCTTCGCGCCGGCGGCACTTGCTACAAGCTTTAAGGCGAAACCGGGCCGCCTTCAACTCGCCGTCCCGGCTCGGTTCTGGCTGGCGCGGACGTCCGTTTCCGCACCCCTGTTTTCGCAGCCTCGCTGCGCAAAAGTGCTGCCTACGGCGCTTTCGCCATGTCGTTCGCCACTGACAAGAGCGCCGCCCGCGTTTTTTAAGCCCCGCCGCCTTTGTTTCAGCCGGCTGGTCCTTCAAATTCCTTTCTTATCAGTTGAGCCCTCAAAACGTCTCTCTGGTACGCCGGCAGATCCTGCCCCGCCATTTTTATTAAAAAAGCCGGCCTTATTTTTACCATCAGCTCGTTCAACAGCCTGGCGGGCAACCCCGACAAAAGCTTGAGCTCCATCCCGAGCCGGAGATCCGAGAGCAGCCGCATGGCCTCCTCCGATGTCAGAATGCGGGCGTATTTGAGTATTCCGTAAGCCCGGTAGACGTGGTCCTCGATGATCTCCCGCCTGTCCCTGTACAGGGCCTGCCTTGCAGCCCGCTCCTGGGCCAGGATTTGCCTGGTTATCGAAACCAGGTTGTTGATGATCTCCTCCTCAGACTGCCCAAGCGTGATCTGGTTCGAAATCTGGAACAGGTCACCGAGGGCTTCGGTTCCCTCCCCGTAGAGCCCCCGCACCGTCAGGCCGAGTTTGCTGATAGCGTTCAGGACTCCGCCGAGTTGCTTGGTCAATTTCAAGCCGGGCAGGTGCAGCATCACTGAGGCGCGCATTCCCGTGCCGACATTGGTGGGGCATGAAGTGAGGTAGCCCAGTTTCTCGGAAAAAGCGTATTCCAGAGTTTTTTCCAGGCCGTCGTCCACCCTGTCCACGTTTTCCCAGGCTTCTTTGAGCTGAAGTCCCGGCAGCAGGCACTGGACTCTGAGGTGGTCCTCTTCATTGATCATGATGCTGATTACCTCGTCGTCACGCAGGACTACGGCCTTGGATTCAAAATTGTTCAAAAGATCGGGACTGATCAAATGCTTATCCACTAGTATCTGTCTGTCCAGGGGGGATAATTCGCGCAGGGGGGTCAACTCGAGCTTTCCCAAAAGTTCCGACGCCTCTGCGTTCCCCATCGCCAAACGGACAGCGTTGATCACATCTTCAGATCTTTTTCCGTCCAAAAGATGGGGAAATGGAATGCCGGCCAGATTCCTGGCAATCCTCACCCTGCTGCTGATAACCGTATCCGCCTCCGGCCCGTCGGCGTTCATCCAGCGGCTGTGCGCGTTGTTGACTGCGTCTTTCAGCGACATCAGGCTTCAGCCCCCTCTTCAAGGGTCTTTTCCAGCATCCGGATGCTGTCCCGGAGTTGCGCGGCCCTTTCGAACTCCTCGCGGCTGACAGCTTCCCTCATCTGGTTTTTCAACCTCTCAATTTCCTTGTTGAGCCGCGCGCGGCCGCCGGTACGCTCCGGCACTTTCCCGGTGTGTCTCGTACTGCCGTGAATCTTCCTCAAAAGCGGAAGCGTTCTTTCTTCAAAATTCGGGTAGCAGTCGCCGCAGCCCATGAGTCCCTGCTTGACGAACTGGCTCTCGGCAATCCCGCACCTCTCACATTTCTTGCCGGTTTCCACCGCAACGTTATAGCCGCCGCTTAATTCGTGATTCAAAAGACTGGCGAGAAAATTCTGCAGGTTAAGCTGGGGGACGAAAACAAACCCCTGAGGCTTAATCTCCCCCGAGCACATCTCGCACAAATGACTTTCCCTCTTGTTTCCGTTGATTATCTCGGTATAATGCACCGTTGCAGGCCGCTGCCCGCAGCGCTCGCATAACATCACCAATCCCTCCCTTGCCGCTCCCGGCATTTTAATCCCTCAAAACAGCGGTAATCATCGCTTTCAGCAAGTTCGCCCTCAACTGGTCCCTTAACGGCAGACCCAGCCTCAGACTTTCACGGCTTAAAGCAGCCCGTATAAGCCTCGCCTCCCGCTTCGTGATCAGACCTTCTTCCTCCAGGCGTCCGACAAGTCCCTCGGAGTCGCTCTGCGAAATCGAGTCGCCGATAATATTGCAAATCTCAAGAATCAGACCGGCTCTCTTGCCCAGAGGAAATTTTACTATTCTGATATACCCGCCGCCGCCCCTCCGGCTTTCCACAATGTATCCCTGCCCGGTGGAAAACCGGGTGGTCAGAACGTAATTGATCTGTGACGGCACGCAGTTGAAGCGCACGGCAAGCTCGCTCCGCTGTATCTCAACGGAATTGTGCGGGCTGTCTTTTAAAAGCTTCTTCAGGTAATTCTCGATAAGATCGGAAATGTTGGACACGTCTGTCACCACCGTATACTGACCTTTACTGACCTTAACTTTATTATAGGTCAAAAAAAATATTTTTCAATACTCTATAAATATTTTTACCTTTTCACATCGGAAAAAAACGGAACCGGCATCATCCGTTGAAGGGAACGTCTTCCGGCCGGACTTGCGGCGGGACAAAAAAATGGCTCCCCGAGTAGGATTCGAACCTACAACCTACCGGTTAACAGCCGGTTGCTCTACCGTTGAGCTATCGGGGAACGGTCAGTTTGAGATCTTTTTTGCGGATTCATTGTCTGACGAAAATTAATATACTACGATCCCGGCCCCCAGTCAAGAGCCGGGGGCAGGCAAGTTTTTGTCCGCTCATAACGCCAACGGTGAAAGACGCCCGCCGGGCATCACCCGGACCGTTGCCGAAAATTTTGCGGCGCCGACAGAACGGTGTTGACAAAAATATTGCATTTGGAATCACGAAGGCGAAGTAAGCCGTTTTGTGTGCCGACAGAGCGGTGTTGACAAAAACATAACTACTGCATATACTGTAAATATACTGTATATATAGTATAAACAGTAATAACAGCCAAGAGGCGGTGCGCTTTGAACATAATCATCTCAAACTCCTCGCAGCAGCCCATATACGAGCAGATAGCGGCGCAGATAAAAAATCTGATTATCAGGGGCGAACTGGCCGGGGGAGAACTCCTGCCGTCGATCAGGAACCTTGCCAGGGAACTGCACATCAGCGTAATTACCACCAAGAGAGCCTACGAGGAACTGGAAAAGGAAGGGTTTATCCTTACCGTTCCCGGCAAAGGTTCATACGTTGCGGCTCACAACAAGGAACTGTTAAGGGAGGCGCGGCTGAGAATTGTAGAAGAGAAGCTTTACGAAGCCGTGCTGGCCGCCAGATCGGCCGGCCTGACAAAAGAAGAGCTGAGGGAAACGCTGGAACTACTGTATGAGGAGGGATAAAGTGGCGCCTGTTCTGGAAGTGTCCAACCTGCAAAAAAACTTCAAGGGCTTTTGCCTCAACAACGTCGGCTTCGAACTGGAACAAGGCTATATCATGGGCTTCATCGGCCCCAACGGGGCGGGCAAAAGCACCACCATCAAGCTGATCATGAACCTTTTAAAGAGGGACGGCGGCGGGATAAAGATATTCGGCCTGGACAACATCCGGCACGAGAAGGAAATAAAGAACCGGATCGGCTTTATTTATGACGAAAACCACTTTTATGAGGAACTGACCCCGCTGGAAATGAAAAGGGTCATTGCGCCGTTCTACAGAAACTGGGATGAGGATGCTTTCCAACGTTACATCAGGAAATTCGAACTGCCCGCGAAAAAGAAAATCAAAGACCTGTCCAAGGGAATGAAGACCAAGTTTTCCCTTGCCGTCGCCCTTTCCCACCACGCCGACCTGCTGATCATGGATGAACCGACTTCCGGCCTGGACCCGGTTGTAAGAAGCGAACTGCTGGAGATCCTGTCGTCCCTGCTCCAGGACGAAACCAAGGCGGTCTTTTTTTCCACCCACATCACCTCGGACCTGGACAAGATAGCCGATTACGTCACGCTCATCGACAACGGCGAGATCGTCTTGAGCGCGGCCAAGGACGACCTGGTGGACAATTACGGACTGGTTAAAGGGCCCAGGGAACTTCTGGACGGGGATACGAGGAAATATTTCATCGGCATTAAGGAGAGCGAATTCGGTTTTGAAGCGCTGGCCGCGGATAAAAAACAGGTCAGAACGCTGTTCCGGGACCTGGTCGTAATTGAAAAGCCTGCCCTGGAAGATATCATGCTTTACTGCACGAGGAGGAAGAACAAATGCACAACCTCATCCTGAAGGATTTCATGCTGCAGAAAAAATTGATGCTGTTCGGCTTCGTCTATATCCTGTTCATGGTCTTCGCCCTGCAGAAAATCGGTGATTCCATGTTTGCCATGTGCGTTTTTGCGCTGTCTTACATGATGATCCTGACCTCATGCGCTTATGACGACAAAAACAAGACCGACGTCATGCTGAACAGCCTGCCGCTCTCCAGAACAGAAATTGTTCTTGCCAGATACCTCTCGGCGGCCGTGTTCTTTGCCGTTACAGTCGTTGTTTACATGGCTGTGGTTTTTCTGTTAAATGTCGCCGGAACACCCTTCAAGGACTTTTCCCCCACGGCGGAAAGTTTTACCGGCGCCGTGCTGACAGTTTCCCTGCTGACCGGGATATACTTTCCGCTGTACTTCAAGATGGGTTATATAAAATCCCGGTATGTAAATTTTGTTCTGTTTTTCGGGTTCTTCTTCGGGATATCCGCCCTCGGCGACATGCTCAGAGAAGGAAATACGGTTTTAAGCAGCCTGAATAATTTTCTGGGCAATTTTACGGACGCCAGGATAACGGCGTGCTCGTTAATCTTCTCGGTATTGTATCTGGCGGCCTCTTTCGCGCTGTCTCTGAAGTTTTACCGCGGCAGGGAATTCTAGCCGCCTGCCCGGTAAAAAGGATTTCAAACACTGCGGGAACCCGTATCGGGCGGGAAGAGCCGCCGTCCGGGACAATACGTATTACGCCCGGAACTGATTGAAGAAAGAACTGAGGATGGGCATTTCTCGTCCGGCACAATACGTATTACGCCCGTAAGGCCGGGGCCGGTTCTAAAATAATTTTTGTATGGCGGCTGGGGAACTGGAAAAACTGGGCTACGAGGAGATGCGCGAACTGGCTGGACAGTAAAAACAAAGAAAAGCGGGATTGACTGCGGCGCCGGCGGCACGCCGGTCCAGTGCACAAGACAAACTGTCCGGGACCTTGGAACTGGAAACAAATAAACCAAGGGGCTGTCCTAAATTTGCTTTTAGAACAACCCCTTTAAAATATTTTCTGGCGGCGACCTACTCTTCCGGGGGATTTCTCCCCGAGTACCATCGGCTCTGGAGGGCTTAACTGCCGTGTTCGGGATGGGAACGGGTGTACCCCCTCCGACATGGCCGCCAGAAACTATTTTAGTTGTTAGTCGCGGGTCGTTAGTCGTTGGATTTTTTGTCTACTACTAATTGGTTCTCTCAAAACTGTACAGCGTAGTTGAATCAAGTTTTTGCTTCTAGGTCAAGCCCTCGACCTATTAGTACCGGTCAGCTCAACTGGTTGCCCAGCTTA
>DAOOVD010000037.1:0-23925 GCA_035369845.1 Bacillota bacterium
CAGGGCGGATCGGCCAGGGCTGTCCCCGGCAACGGGGCTGTTGAGCGGGGAGAGATGGATGCTGATGCCTAAAAATGTAAGCAGAGTAAATATACTGTTGCTGGTTTTTGCCCTTGCCGTTTTGCCGGGTCTGGTGGCTCTGACGTGCGCTTTTTTTGCCCAGCGGGAGCAGTTGAAAAAGGCGGCAGAAAACGAAGCGCTGGCTTACCTGGAACTGGTGGCGGAAAAGCAGGCGGAGCAGATCAAGACGGTTGAGCAGCTTTTGGATGTCCTGGCGAAAGTGCCGGCTGTTTACGGCCTCGAAGCCGGCGCCTGCACATCCCTTTTCAAAGATATTTTGGACAAGACTCCCCAGTTGGCCAATATCGGTCTGGCCGACCGGCAAGGCAATTTGATATGCAGCGGGACACCTTTTTCCGGGCGGATTAACGTCGCGGATTTTTATTATTTCCAGCAGGCGCTTGCGGCAAAGAGATTTGTGGCCGGCGAGTATGCCGTCGGCAGAGTAACGGGCAAGCCCTCCCTGCACCTGGCCCGGCCGCTTCTCAACGGCGAGGGCGAGGTAACAGCGGTCCTTTATGCCGCTTTGGGCCTGAAACAGTTTAACGAGATGCTGATAGCCGAGAGCCGCCTGCTGCCGGGTGCGGCTGTAGCGCTGGTGGACAGGCAGGGGAGGGTGCTGGCCAGGATGCCGGACTGGGAGGAAAAGCTTGGTCTGCCGGCAACCGATACCTTCCTGTTGCAGATTGCCGGCCGGGAGAAAAGCGGTGTTTTCTGGCAGGAGGACACCGGCGGCAAGAAACGACTCTACGCTTACTTGCAACTTCTGGAAGATCCGGCCGGGGGAAGGGTGACGGCCTGTCTATCGGTTCCCGACACGTTTGTTTACGCCGCCGTGCAGGCGGGATGGCGGCGTGGTTTTTGGGCCCTGGGGCTGACCGCCGTTTTGGCGCTTTCCGTAATAGTTCTGGGAGGGAGTAGTTTCTACCTGTTGAGAAAGGCGGAACACAACGCTGCGGTAGCAGAGCAGAGGTACCGCACTGTGTTTGAAAACACCGGCACCGCCACCATCCTGGTGGAAGAAGACGGCGCCATTTCGCTGGCCAATGAGGAGTTTGCCCGTCTGGCAGGTCTTCCGAGAAAGGAGATAGAAGGCTGGAAGAACTGGAAAGATTTTTTTGCAAACGGATCTTTCGGCGACTTCATGGAGGAGTACGGCCGCCGCACGGAACAGTGCCGGACGCCGCTTGGCTGCGAGTCCGCAATACAGGACCGGGCGGGCGGCAGGCGGGAAGTATACCTGACGGTGGGCGTTCTGCCCGGCGCCTGCCAGAGTGTTATATCTATCCTGGATATTACCGAAAACAAGGAAAGGGAACGTAAACTCAAATGGCGGCTGGAACTTGAAGAAATAGTAGCCAATATTTCCTCCCGCTTTTTAAAAGAAGATTTTGACCTTGCCGTCAACGGTTCGCTTGCTGAGATTGGCGCTTTTGCCGGTGCGGGAAGGGCGTATTTGTTTTTATTCCGCCAGGGTGAAGAATTGATGGACAATACGCACGAGTGGTGCGCACAAGGCGTTGTGCCGATGAAGGAAGAGCTGCAGTCCATTCCCTGCAGGGTGTTTCCCTGGTGGATGGATCGTTTGCGCCGGGGGGAGGCAATCCATGTTACAGATGTGTCGAAAATGCCGGATGAGGCTGAAGCGGAAAGAAAAATACTGGAAGTCCAGGACATAAAATCCCTGCTGGTGCTGCCGGTGCTGGCAGGAGGGTCCCTGGCCGGCTTTGCCGGGCTGGACAATGTGGAGGCTGCAACAGAGTGGCTGGAGGAAGACATAGCGCTGGTAAGGGTGGTGGCTGAAATTCTCGGCAATGCGCTGGAGCGGCACCGTCTGTTCGTGCGGCAGGCCTCCATGGCTGAAGAGAACAGCATTCTTTACCGGCAGGCCAGGGAGCGGTTGGCCCAACTGGAAGCGCTGCGGGAGATTGACGAGGCCATGTTGGGCACCGTGGACCTCCGCCTGATCATGAAGAAGGTCACTGCCCGCCTGATGGAGTACGCGGCAGCGGACGCCTGTGCAGTGATGCTGCTCGATGAGGGGACGGGGCATATGAGCGCGGTGCTCTGGAGCGGGGAGATACCGGCTGACGCGGCGGCGGTGCCCGTCCGCTCTTATGAGGGCTGTACCAGGGGCGGTCCCATGGGAAAGGCGGATATTTGCTTCGGGGAACTTGCCGGGCTGCCCTGCCCGAAGGCAAAAAAACTCCTCGCCGCCGGATTTGCCTTTTGCGTCGGCATCCCGCTGGTTGCCAAAGGCCGCTTGAAAGGCGCCCTTGAGCTTTTCTTCCGTTCCCCGGTGTCTTTTTCATCGCGTCAGCAGGAATTTCTCACTTCCCTGGGCCGGCAGGCTGCTATTGCGGTGGACAGCGTCCAGATGTTCATGGATTTGCAGCGCACAAGCCAGGAGATAGTTTTTGCCTACGACAGCACCATTGAGGCGCTGTCGTATGCACTGGACCTGCGCGACAGGGAAACTGAAGGGCACAGCCGGCGGGTAACGGAAATGGCCGTTGCGCTGGCCCGCAGCCTGGGTGTGGAGGGTGAGGCCCTGCGCCATCTCCGCAGGGGAGCGCTGCTGCACGACATCGGCAAGCTGGGTGTTCCCGACAGCATTCTGCAAAAGCCCGGTCCCCTCTCCGCGGAAGAATGGGAGATTATGCGCCGCCATCCCGTTTACGCCTGGGAAATGCTGTCCCCTATCGAGCACCTGCGGCCCGCCCTGGAAGTTCCGTACTGTCATCACGAGAAATGGGATGGGACCGGCTATCCCCGCGGCCTGAAGGAAAGGGAGATTCCATTTGCGGCCCGTATTTTTGCGGTGGTGGACGTGTGGGATGCACTGTGTTCGGTGAGGCCCTACCGGACTGCCTGGCCGAAGGAAAAAGCGGCTGCTTATCTTTATCAAGAGAGGGGCAGGCATTTCGATCCGGACATGGTGCAGGTATTCCTGGAGAAAGTGATCGGGACGGCAGAACCCGGATCGCATAATTAAGTATTTTAAGAGTGTTTTTATGTAAAGCATAAAACTTCTTGGGTGATTTCTGTGGAAAAAATTGAGGAAGGATATGTAATTTTTGATTTTGAATTTAGAGATAGACCTGAAAAAGCTAATCAAAAAAGGCCAGAATTTTGAGGCGGTTGTTCTATTTATTTTAAAATTATTCTACATAAAGAAAAGGATTTTTGGGCAATATGTGGAAATAACAGCAAGGCCAAAATCCGCCTGGAGCCGAATGCAGGCACGGTTCAAAACACGCAAGAGGAGTTAAACGGGATGTCAATAGCCAGCTCTGAGTTGTCCGCCAATTTTATACACAACATCATCAATCAGGATCTGGAAACAAACAAGTACGGGGGACGGGTGCACACCAGGTTTCCTCCCGAACCGAACGGCTATCTCCATATCGGTCACGCCAAATCAATCTGCCTTAACTTCGGAACTGCGGAAAAATATGGCGGCTTGTGCAACCTGCGGTTCGACGACACAAACCCGGCCAAAGAGGAAGTGGAGTATGTTCAGTCCATAATGAGGGACGTCAGGTGGCTGGGGTTCGACTGGGGCGACCGCCTTTACTACGCCTCGGATTTTTTCGAGCAGATGTACGAGTATGCTGAACAGTTGATTAAGGCCGGCAAGGCCTACGTGTGCGACTTGAGTCCGGAAGAGATCAGGGAGTACCGCGGCACTCTCACCGAGCCGGGAAGGGAAAGCCCGTACCGCAACCGTTCTGTTGAAGAGAACCTCGATTTGTTCCGGCGGATGAGAGCCGGGGAGTTTCCGGACGGTTCGCGGGTCCTGAGGGCAAAGATCGACATGGCCTCCGGCAATTTAAACATGCGGGACCCGGTCATCTACCGCATCATGCACGCGGAGCACCACCGGACGGGCGACAGGTGGTGCATTTACCCGATGTACGACTACGCCCATCCAATTTCGGATTCTATTGAAGGAGTCACCCATTCCATATGCACCTGCGAATTTGAAGATCACCGGCCGCTGTACGACTGGGTGCTTGACGAACTGGGCATCTACCACCCCCAGCAGATAGAGTTTGCCCGCCTGAACCTGAACTACACGGTTATGAGCAAGCGAAAACTCCGGCAGCTTGTCGAACAGGGGTACGTAGGAGGCTGGGACGACCCGCGGATGCCCACCATATCAGGTTTGCGGAGGCGCGGCTACACGCCGGAGGCGATCCGGGACTTTTGCGAACGCATCGGAGTGGCAAAGTGTGAAAGCGTCGTCGACATCGCCCTGCTGGAGCACTGCATCCGGGAGGATTTGAATCTGAAGGCGCCGCGCGTAATGGCCGTGCTGCGGCCGCTGAAAGTGGTGATAGAAAACTATCCGGAGGACCGGGTGGAGGAACTGGAGGGAGAGTTGAACCCCGAAAATCCGGCCTTGGGATCGAGGAGGATTCCTTTTTCACGGGAGATATACATTGAGCGCGACGACTTTATGGAAAACCCGCCGAAGAAGTTTTTCCGCCTCTCGCCCGGCAGCGAGGTGCGCTTGAAGCACGCGTACATTATCAAGTGCGTGCGGGTGATCAGGGACGAAAAGACCGGCGAGGTCATTGAACTGCGCTGCACCTTCGATCCGGAAACGCGCAGCGGCCTGCCCGGCGCCCGCAAGGTCAAGGGAACGCTGCACTGGGTATCCGCGCAGCATGCTGTCAAGGCGGAGGTCCGCCTGTACGAAAACCTTTTTACGAAGGAAAACCCGGACGAGGAGGAAGATTTCAAGTCCTGCATCAATCCGGATTCCCTGAAGGTCCTGGATTCCTGCCTGCTTGAGCCGGGCCTGGCGGACGCGGAACCGGGCGCCCGCTACCAGTTCATAAGGCACGGTTACTTTTGCGCCGATCTCGTCGATTCCAAAAAGGGGGCGCCCGTATTCAACCGGATCGTGCCTTTGAAAGACAGTTGGGCGAAGATTATGAGAGCGGAGCAGGAAAAAAGACAGGCGGCTTACGGTTCGTGAAGCGAGCCGAAAACGGAGCAACTTCCGCCGCGGCGACGCGCGCCCGTTTGCCGGCCGGCGATGCCGGCGCGAAATCCGGGGAGTGCGGCGGCGGGACCTGACCGGCAAAACTTGTTTGCTGAAAATGCGACAGGAGAGAACCGTCTCCTGTCGCACTGTTGCATTCGGCATTGTCGTTTCGCAGATTGGAAAAAAAGGGGGCCTGAAAGTGGCGGCCAGCTACGCTAATCTGCTGATTTGCGCTCATTGCGGGAGGAAAGGGCTGGCCAGGATACTGGCGGAATACACCGAGAGGGACGGCGAAACGGTAACAAGCCCCTGCGGATATCTGGTAAAAGAGGTTTCTCATCTCTGGGGCCTTACTTATGTGCTGATGAAATGTTCGTCTTGCGACGGGCTGACGGTTACCCGGGTGAACTGGCACGATCAATTGAGCCCCGGGGATTACGATTTCGCGGTTTTGTACCCCGAGCCCGAACACAGCCCTTCGGTTTTGCCGGAGCCGGTGAGAGAGTTCTACCTTGCCGCCCTGAAAGAAAGCGAATGCGATGCGTCCAGGTTCGCATCGCTGCTGCATAAAACCCTGGAGGCGGTCTGTCAGGACCGCGGCGTAGACGGCGCGTCATTGTTTGGAGACAAAGTCCGCGAGCTTGCGGTCAGGGGGGAGATACCGGGAAGTTTGGCGGCCGCGGCCGGTGACTTCGGGCGGTTTTTGGACGGCGAAACGGCCGGGGGCCTTTCCGGGCTTACGGACGGTGAAGCCGCAGTACTGCACGGAATTTGCAGGGCGGTTCTGGAATATGTATATTTCGGACCGTTTCTGGTGGACGGGGTTGTCAAAGGGGTGGAAGGATTGAAAGGAAACCGATGCTAAGAGTAAAACAAGGAAGCCTTCCCTGTTGTTTCGATACGGCGATGACAAATGACAGCTTGACCCGCTCAGTGCAAGAGCCTGTCCCTGTATGAAAACAACTCCTCGTAAGTGGAGGCGTTGCGGACCATAATCTTTCTGATTTCCTGGGCGTTCAATTCGGTAATTCTGTTCAGCTTCCAGCTCCCGCCGTGGGTGAACCCGGAAACCATGTAGCCTACATAAAACTTTATTTTGTCCACAAATTTGTAAATTACCATTTTTATCCCCCGTCTGGTATTTTAACACACTTTGCCTTTCAAAACAATATATATTGTAGAAATGTGCCGATTTTTGTACAAGGGAAGGTAGAATACCGGTATTTTGAAGGTTTTTATTTTTATATTTTTAAATCTGACAAGTATGCCAATCAACACCCAAAAAACGCGGACCTTTTACTTTTTCAACCGGTTGCGCCATTTAGCTCCATCAATTATAATTATTCTAAAGAGAGGTGGAAAAATGGGGAAGCACATCAAGACGATAAACACCACGCAGCCGCTTGCTGCAAATGACGGCCGCGGCTGTGGGGAATGCCAGGCTTCATGCCAGTCTGCCTGCAAAACTTCCTGCACGGTGGGCAATCAGGTTTGCTTGAAAAGTTTGCGGAACAAGTAAAAAGGAGCCTTGTCCTTTGCGGGATAAGGCCCTTTTTTTGGGGGATTGTGCCTTGCTGCATTTGTTTGAGTTTAATGGGGCCAGAATCGCGCTTGACGTAAACAGCGGTACGGTTCATTTGCTGGACGAAGTTGCCTGGGAGTTGTTGAGCGATTACGGGCGGCTCAGCGAAGAGGATTTGATCGGGAAATACGGGACGAAATACGGTACGGGCCAGATCATGGAAGCCCTTGCGGAAATACGGGAATTAAAAGAAAAGGGACTGCTGTTTGCGCCCGATCCCGGCTACGAGGGCTATGATGCTCCCGGCGGGGCCGTCAAGGCCCTCTGCCTTAATCTCGCCCATTCGTGCAACCTGCGCTGCCGGTACTGTTTTGCAGGGGGAGGGCGTTTCGGGGGGAACGATGAACTGATGCCGGCGGAGACCGGCCGCAAGGCCGTGGATTTTTTAATCGCCCGCTCAGGGGGGCGCAGACGGCTGGAGATAGATTTTTTCGGCGGGGAGCCGCTTTTGAATTTTCAGGCATTGAAAGAAGTGGTGGGATACGGGCTGACCCGGGGCAGGGAGGAAGGCAAGGAGTTCAGTTTTACCGTCACCACCAATGCCGTGCTTTTGGACCGGGATGTGATCTGCTACTTAAAGGAGAACGGAATCAGCGTGGTGTTAAGCCTTGACGGAAGGCGGGAAATTCACGACGCCATGCGGCCGTTCCCCGGCGGGAGAGGCTCTTACGACGCGGTCCTGTCCGGAATAAGAAGTTATATGGATTCGCGCTGCGCTTCTCCCCCTCAACCAGGTGCGTCGTATTCGTACATTCGGGGCACATACACCCGCCGCAACCTGGAATTCTGTGCGGATGTCCTTCACCTGGCCGGACTCGGTTTCAAGGACATTTCCCTGGAGCCGGTGATTGCGCCGGCAGAGGCCGACTATTCCATTCGAGAGGGGGATTTGCCGTTACTTTTTGCACAGTATGAGCGTTTGGCGCTGGAGTTGCTGCGGCGGAGGAAAGAGGGAGAACCGTTAAATTTTTTTCACTTCAACATTGACCTGGACGGCGGGCCGTGCCTGCCGAAACGTCTGTCCGGATGCGGCGCCGGTCACGAGTATATGGCCGTCGCGCCGAACGGGGATCTGTACCCCTGTCACCAGTTTGTGGGCAGGGAAGGCTACCTGATGGGAAATATCCGTGACGGTTTTGTAGACGAAAACATCGTCGCGTTGTTCAGACGCGCTCATGTGTATAACAAAGAAGGCTGTCCCGGCTGCTGGGCGAAATTTTACTGCAGCGGGGGCTGCCACGCCAACGCCGAGATGTACAACGGCTCAATTTTAAAACCGCAGGGCTGGGGATGCGAGCTGATCAAAAAAAGGCTGGAATGCGCCATTTACTTAAAGGCGGCGGAGCATCAGGGAAAAAGCGTGTAACCGGAACTGTCAACTTCTGTCTCAGTTGCCATATGGTAAGATTATCTGCCGAACTTTCCCCCCCGTGGCTTTTTTGGGCTGTTTTCTGCGACGCAGGCCGTTTTACCCTTCTTGCAACCGCATGTTATAATAAACAAGCGTTTTTCCCCATTAAATTGCAAAAATCTTTTTCTTTCGACATATACCGCCCAAAACTGGATTTACGGCTTGAAAGGAGTTGACTGTTTTGCCGCCAAAGTTCGAAGGACTGCGGCGCCTTCCGGGAACTGAGAGGCCTGCTCTAATCGACAGCGTGAGGCAATGGCTTTTAAGACAATCCGTTTTGCGTCTGGTGTTGATGGGGGCGGCCGTCTATTTTATCCTGGTGTCGACAGCTTACGCCGCCTTCGGCCCGAATGCCTGCGCGGTGATGGTAAACGGAAAGACAATAGCCGTTGCTGCCAGCGAAAAGAGTGCCAGAAACGCCCTGAGAGCATTGATTGAAATAAAGTCCGGCCGGGCCGGCAGGCCTGTCGCCGTTGCCGAAAAAATATCCTACCGCGGTATCCGTATAAATCAGAAGGAAATCTTGGATGATCAGGAAGCGTTAAAAAACAAGCTCAATGATGCTCTTACCTATACAGTCAAAGCGGCTGCCATTGTGGTCAACGGGGAAGAAAAAGTTTTTTTGAAGGAAAAAGAAGACGCCGAAAAACTGCTGGCGTGGCTTAAAACGTTGTATCCCGCGGAAGTTGGCGAGCAGGTTGAATTCAAGGAAAAGATCGAGGTGACTGTGACTTCCGCCCGAATGGAAAGCGTTTTGGAGCTCGAGGCGGCTAAAAAACTGGTTCTTCTGGGAACAAACAAGGAGATGCAGTACACGGTAAGGGACGGCGACACCCTTTGGGACATCGCCCGCAGCGTGAAAATCGACATGGATCAAATCGTCCTGACCAACCCGGGTATTGACCAGGAGCATTTGGATATAGGACAGGTGCTTTATCTCAGCAAGGAAGCGCCGCTGATCACGGTGGCGGCAACCCGGACGGTGACTCTGACCGAGGAGGTGCCGTATCAGGTTGAAGTCAAATACGATGAGGAACTCCTGCCCGGTGAGAAACAAGTAATTGCCAAAGGTGAACCCGGTGAGAGGATAGTTACATATCGCATAATGAAAGAAAACGGCTTGGAAACGGGGAGGGAAGTTCTGGAGGAAACCGTCATTCGTCAGGCGAAAACGGAAGTGGTGGCGAAAAATCCCAATACCATACTGGCGTCCAGGGGCGGTATCAGGCTGGACTGGCCGTGTTACGGAGGGACTGTTTCCTATTTCGGCATGCGCTGGGGGAGGATGCACGAGGGTGTTGACCTGGGTGCCGGCTACGGCAGCGATATAGGAGCTGCGGCCGGTGGAATAGTCGTATCCGCAGGCTGGAACGGCGGCTACGGCAAGATGGTGGAGATTTCCCACGGCGGCGGCGTGGTAACCAGATATGCTCACCTTTCTACGATTAATGTCAGTGTCGGGGAGAGGGTCGAACGCGGTGAAGTGATCGGCCTGGCCGGCGCTACGGGCAACGCCTCCGGGCCCCACCTGCATTTTGAGGTTCTCATCAACGGTTCGCCCCGCGATCCTTTGAACTACCTGTACTAAAAAACGCTTTTAAGCGTGCCGGGGGAAGAGCCGGCGCGAAAACAAGCCCGATCCGCCGCGCGGCACGCCAGCCGGGCGGCTTTTTAACGCCTGCAAATGGCGCTTGTCATGGCGGCTGGCGGTGTTATAATACACTTGAGGTGATAGTCGTTGTTTATCAGGAAAAAGGTAAGGAGAAGCAAACTTACGAAAGGCGTTTTCATTACAATTGTCGTCCTGATTGCCGTGGGTATGGTGATCCCGCTGGCGGGTCTGATTCAAAGAGAGCCGGACGGCGGAGAACCCGGGGATTCCGGGCCGGCCCGGCAAACCGTGCTTGACAGGCTGGCTTCCCTTGAGGCCAGAGTCAGGGACAATCCGTCCGACACAGCCTTGTTGATGGATCTGGCCGGAACATACAGGCAGGCCGGCATGCCCGATCAGGCCGTGAAAACTTACGAGCGGGTGCTATCCCTCAATCCGGCATACTCCGAGGCCCGCATTGAACTGGCCTACACAAATTTCTACAGCGGGAAGATCGACCAGGCGGCTACCCAGTTGCAGGAACTGATCAAGAGCGACCCCGGCAATAAAGATGCCCACTACCTGTACGGTATTATCCTCGGTGAGATAAAAAAGGATTACAGCGGGGGTATCCGGGAAATGGAGAAATTCATAGCGCTGGCCAAGGAAGGCCCCGAAGTGGAGAAAGCCAGGCAGCGGATCAACGTCTGGAAAGCGGCTTCGGCCCAGAAGTAGGCCCGCTTTCGAGCTTGCTGCCGCGGTATGCGGTGCGCCGCACGCATTGCCGCGGCTTTTTATCTAGTTATTTCCGCTAGGAAGGAGTGTTTCCCGGCTTTATAATTAAAACTGGCTGACCGATTGATTGACTGGGAGGGCCGGACCGTGGATGCCGGGATGCAAAATGGAACGCTCGCCTTTAAAGGAGTAAGAAAAGGCTTTATTATCAACTGGCTTGCGAGAATACTGGCGGCGGTTCTTGTTTTTGCGGCCGCACTGTTTTTCAGACCGCCGGCATCGGCCAGGCTTCACGGGTACGGGCTGATCAGGGAGTTGATAAAATTCAGTACCGTGCTGGGCACCCTGAATATGGACAAGGCGGTGTCCCGTCATTTCTATGTCAAGTTCAAGCCGGAGGACCGCAATTATGCGGAAGTGGTGCTGGATACGGCCGAGCGTTTTTATTATCCCGTGGCGGAGGATTTCGGCTTTGCCCCCCCTGCCAGAGTCCCTTTGATTATTTATTCCACCAGGGAGGAATTAAACCGGAGCTTCGGCTGGGCGGCCGACGAGAGCGCCATGGGAGTTTACTGGGCCGGCACCATAAGGGTGCTCTCACCGGGGGAATGGATAGACGAATGCGAGCCCTCGGCTTTAAAGGAGACCTTTGTTTCATCGGGCCCGATGGCTCACGAATTCACCCATCTTGTGGTTGATTACCTTACCGGCGGAAACTATCCGCGCTGGTTTACGGAAGGCCTTGCGCAGTACGAGGAGTACAAGCTGACCGGGTTTGAATTGGCCGCGCCGGCGGGCTCCTTTGAACATGCCTTCGACCCGGCGGAAATCTTTACGGACGACTTCGACAGTCTTCCCGAACAGGCTCTCGCATACAGGGAATCCCTTGCCGCAGTGCGTTTCATTGTATGCAGCTATGGTGAAGGGGCGCTTTTTGACATCATTGCGGAACTGGGAAACGGAAAGGATTTCAGTGATGCCCTGAAAAAGGCAACCGGTCTGGACGAGGCCGGGTTCATAGAACAATGGCGGAAATGCTCCGCCCGGAATTGGTGATGGTGAAATAGAGTGCCGTTTAAGGCAGGAATAATATTTTTGAAAAAGAATAACTTCAAGATAAGGAAAATTAACCAAGCTGCGGCTGTCCGGAGGTTTTTATGGGAAGAATCGTAATAACCGGGGGAAAGGCCCTCCGTGGAAAAGTAAGAATCAATGGGGCAAAAAACGCCTCGCTTGCTGTTTTGTGCGCCACCATTCTGTGCAGGAATGAAATCGTTCTGGAAAATATCCCCGAAATAAGCGACGTCAAGGTGATGACGGAAATCATCAACAGCCTGGGCGCAGTTACCAGGTGGGAGAAACCCGAAACTCTGAGGGTGACCCCCCCTGAAACAGTCAACGCCGAGGCCCCGTACCACCTGGTTAAAAAGCTCAGGGCGTCGAACCTCCTGCTCGGACCGATGCTGGCCAGGTTCGGCAGGGCTTTTGTAGCGCTACCCGGCGGCTGCAACATCGGCGTCCGGCCGATGGATTTGCATTTCAAGGGTCTGTCCGGCCTCGGGGCCGAGCTTTCGATCGACCGCGGCCATGTCCGTGGTAAAGCCGCGAATACCCTCAAAGGGGCCAGAATATATCTCGATTTTCCGAGTGTGGGGGCCACCGAAAACATCATGATGGCCGCCTGCCTGGCCGAGGGGCAAACCCTCATAGAAAACGCGGCCAAAGAGCCGGAAATAGTGGATCTCGCCAGTTTTCTGAACGCCATGGGCGCCAGAATACGCGGCGCCGGTACGGATGTGATAAAGATAGAAGGGGTTCCCTCCCTTGAGGGCGGGGGCCGTTACGCAGTCATTCCTGACCGCATCGAGGCGGGCACCTTCATGGTCGCCGCAGCGGCCACCCGGGGGGATGTTACCCTGGAGAACGTCATTCCCGTTCACCTGGAGCCCCTATGCGCTAAACTCAGGGAGGCAAACGTGGAGATTGTCGAGGAAGAGGATACTTTGCGGGTCTACGCTGAAAGGTCCCTTCGCCCCATAGACATAAAAACGCTGCCCTACCCCGGTTTTCCTACCGATATGCAGTCCCAGCTCATGGCCATGCTTTCCACCGTGCCCGGCACCAGTGTCATTGTGGAGAACATTTTTGAGAACCGTTTTATGGTTGCCGACGAGTTGAAGCGGATGGGCGCAAAGATTAAGGTGGAAGGCAGGATGGCGGTGATAGAGGGAGTCCCCTCCCTGCAGGGTACCAAGGTCAAGGCCACCGACCTGCGGGCCGGCGCCGCGTTGATCATCGCCGGCTTGATGGCGGGGGGAGACACTGAAATCTGCAACGCTGCTTTTATCGACAGAGGATACTACAAGCTTGTGGAGAAGCTGCTGTCTCTGGGAGCTTCCGTTTGCAGGAAATAGGCGCGAGCGCGCTTTTTGCCGTTGGGAGAGGTTATGTTTCATATAACCGTTCTGGCTGTGGGGCGGCTTAAAGAAAAATATCTGGCCGAAGGAGCCGCTGAATACCTGAAGCGGCTGTCCGCCTACGCCAGGATGGAAGCGGCGGAAATAAAGGAAGAGCGTTTTTCCGAGAACTGCCCGCCCGTGGAAATGGAAAAGGTGAAGGAAAGAGAAGGAGAGCGTCTTTTGGGCCGCCTGCGTCCGGGCACCTACCTGATCGCCCTGGACCCAAAAGGGAAACAACTGTCTTCCGAAGAGATGGCGGAAGTCCTCAACAGGCTGGGGATTGAGGGAAAAGGCGACATCACTTTAATTGTCGGGGGGACGCTCGGTCTCTCTGAAAAAGTCCTGGAACGTGCGGATTTGAAGCTGTCTTTTTCAAAAATGACCTTCCCCCACCAGTTGACGCGACTGATCCTGCTGGAGCAAATATACCGCTGGTTTAAGATTGCCAGGGGGGAGCCGTATCACAAGTAAGATATGATTTTGACATATGGACGGTGAAAGGCCCCAAAGAGGACTTTACGCCGTTTTTGGTTTTTGTTCGGAGCGAGGTTTAAATATTCTTGTTATTATATTTCAAATGTTTGTTTTGTATATATCTGGTTTTGATTAATTGGAAAATGTGTTAGAATGTAAAAAAATTTACTAAAATAACTGATGAAGGGGGGTGTAAGCGGTGTCTCAAAGGGTTAAGGCCAATATTAATGCTCATGTGCTGGTCTGGGCCAGGCAAACCGCGGGCTGCGTTCTGGAGGAAGCAGCCCGCAAGATTGGTATAAGCCCTGAAAAGCTCCAGGCCTGGGAGGCCGGGGAAGATAAGCCGACCTTGCGGCAACTGAGAATAGCCGCTAATGTTTACAAGCGCCCCACCGCATTGTTTTATCGTTCCACAACTCCTCCGGAGCCCCCTGACATTGCGGATTTCCGTGTTCTGCCTGCCGCCGGCCTGAAATACACGCCCCGGCTTCTTTATGAAATCCGCCGCGCTTTTCAGCGGAGAGTTGTTGCCATGGAACTGACTGAGCAGTTGGGAGAAGCGCCTATCATTTTCCCGCTTCAAGCTGACATGTCTGAATCTCCTGACAGCCTGGCTTCCCGAATCCGGGAAGCCCTTGGCGTCACTCTTGCCGCCCAGGTTTCCTGGCGCGATCATTATACTGCTCTCCGGTCCTGGATTTCCGCTGTTGAAAGCTTGGGAGTTTTTGTATTCCATGTGAAAAACATTGAACTGACACAAATGCGGGGCTTTTCCATCAGTGAACGCCCTTTTCCCGTTATCGGCACCAACGGCAAGGACTCCCCCCGCGGAAGGATATTTACCTTGCTTCACGAACTGGTCCACATTGTGCTGCAAAGCGGCGGCGTTTGCGACTTGCAAGAAACGGAATCCGAATCCATTGAAACATATTGCAACCGGGTAGCCGGTGAAGTTTTGGTCCCCAAGGATGCCCTGCTCCAAGAGGAAACCGTGATGGAAAACGGCGGTAACACCCTTTGGGAGGATTGGCGGCTGAAGTTATTGGCGGACCGGTACATGGTGAGCCAGGAAGTTATTTTAAGGAGATTGCTCACTTTCGGGAGAACTACAAGGCTCTTTTATAATCAGAAACGCGAAGAGTACGAAGAGATTTACCGGCGTGAGAAGGCTGAAGGGGGCGGACCCGTTCCCCATTTCCGCCTTATTTTGCGTGACAACGGCCCCGCTTTCACCAGCCTTGTGCTGTCCGCTTACCACAACGAGGCAATCAGTTCGAGGGATTTGTCCAATTTTTTGGGAGGAATAAAGCTTGACCATGTCGAGCGTATCGAACGTGCCCTGTTTGGCGGTGAAGGGAGCGTTGAGGTTTAATGTATTGCATCGACACCAGCGCTCTGATTCACGGCTGGCGCAGGGATTACCCTCCCGATGTGTTCAGGTCCCTCTGGGAGCAACTTGACCAACTGATTAGACAAGGCAAGCTGTTTTCCTCAGTTGAGGTTTTACTTGAACTGGAACGGGGCGGGGACGATATTTACAATTGGGCAAAAGAACGGAAACATATTTTCCTGGAGGCTGACGAGGAAGTTCAAAAAGCTCTTGCCGCTCTTGTAAACAAATTCCCTTCATTTATGTACCCCAGGACAGCTCTGATGGAATTTGGGCCGATCCATATGTAATTGCCATTGCCGCGTCAAATAAATGGACGGTTGTAACCGGTGAAAAAGCAGTCGGCCATGGGGCAAAGAGACTCAAAATACCCAACGTCTGCCAGGCGATTGGTGTTGAATGTATTGATTTCCTAAAATTAATTCGTAAAGAAGGCTGGTGGTTTTAGATATATTACCGGTATTCTTACGTTAGAATAATAAACTGTTCACTCATACAAAAATTTGGAGGATATTATGGAATACCACGACAATACATCACTGAAATACGGTGCGACGCCCGCAGGCAGAGCGAAATCCGCCCGGATGCAAGGATGTTGTGAAGCCCCGGGGTGTGCCGATGCCTAAGCTCTCACTGGCCAAGCTCCAGCGTCATTTATACGCCGCCGCCGACATCCTGCGCCGTGAGGGGATGGACGCCGCCACCTACAAGGACTTTATCTTCGGCATGCTGTTCTTGAAGCGTTGCTCCGACGTCTTCGACGTCGAGCGGGAAAAGATTGTCGGCCGCAAGATCGAGTTGGGGATGGCTAAGGAAGCGGCGGAAATCCAATACGGCGAGAACCCCGACTTCTACGACAGCTTCTTCGTGCCCGAGAATGCCCGCTGGACTTACCTTCAGGCTCGTCTCAACGACGCTTCCGAATCCTATGGCAGGGTGCTTGACAAGGCTCTCGGCGCGCTCAGCGACGCCAACGAATCGCTGGAGCACGTCCTCGACCACATCAGCTTCATGCGCACGCAGGGGACGAAGCGCATCGTTTCTGACGATGCCTGCAGGGAACTCGTCCGCCACTTCAGCCGCCACCGCCTGCGCAACGAGGATTTTCAGTTCTCCGACCTGCTTGGCGCGGCTTACGAGTATCTCATCAACATGTTTGCCGAGTCGGCGGGCAAGAAGGGCGGCGACTTTTACACCCCCCGCGACGTTATCCGCCTGATGGTACGTATTATAAAGCCCAAGCCCGGGATGAGCATCTATGACCCGACATGCGGTTCCGGCGGCATGCTCATCATCAGCCGTGAATACATAGAACAATCCGGGGGCGACCCGACCGACCTGCGGCTTTGCGGCCAGGTCAACGACGCCTCCGCATGGTCCATCTGCAAGCTCAACATGCTGCTCCACGGCGTGCCCGGCGCCGACATCCGGCTTGAGGACACGCTGCTGCACCCCCTGCACCGCGAGGGCGGCGAGCTGGAGCGGTTCGACCGCGTCATCGCCAATCCGCCCTTCAGCCAGAACTATACGAGGAACAACATGGAATTCCCGGAGCGCTTCCGCTGGGGCTGGTGCCCGACATCGGGCAAGAAGGCGGACCTTATGTTCGCCCAGCATATGCTGGCCGTCTGCAAGCCCCGCGGCGTGGTGGCCACCGTCATGCCGCACGGGGTGCTCTTCCGGGGCGGCGCGGAAAAGGAGATCCGCAAGAAGTTTCTTGAGCAGGACCTCATCGAGGCTGTGATCGGCCTGCCGCCCAATCTCTTTTACGGAGCAAGTATCCCGGCCTGCATCCTGGTGATGCGCCCGAACCTCACCGGCCAGTTTCCGAACCCGAACAAGCCCGGGGAGCGCCGCGGCCGGGTGCTCTTTATCAACGCCGACGCCGAGTTCCATGCAGGCCGCGCGCAGAATTACCTGCGGCCCGAGCACGTTGAGAAGATTGTTTCCACCTTTGACGGCTTCGAGGACGTGCCCGGCTATGCCCGGCGCGTATCGTTTGAAGAGATAAGCGGTCCGGCCAACGATTGGAACCTTAACATACGCCGCTATGTGGACAACTCCCCTCCCCCCGAGCCGCACGATGTGCGCGCCCACCTGCTGGGCGGCGTGCCCGTGGCCGAAGTGGAGGCGAAACGGGGGCTCTTCGACGCGCTGGGCTTCGACCCCGCCCTGGTTTTTTCCGCACGCCCGGGCGACGCCGCCTACTATGACTTCGCATCGATCATTACCGACTGCGCTGAAATGCGTCAAATCATAGAGAACAACCCCGGCGTGCAGGGCCGGGTACAGACTTTACGCGACGCCCTGGCGGCGTGGTGGGCCGACCATGCGCCGAGCCTCGAGCAGATCCTGGTAGCCGGGATGCTTCGCCCCGTCCACCTTCTCGACCTCGTACGAAACTTTACCGTCTTCCAGCAGGTGGACGGCAAAACCCGCAAGGTAGTGGCCCGGTACCAGCAGTTCCGCGCCGTCCATAAGGCGCTGGCCCGCCTGCAGGAAGGCCGCACTAAAAAGCAGGGTGCGGACCGCGACGAGCGCGGCGGCGTCATCTGGCACACCCAGGGCTCCGGAAAGAGTCTCAGCATGGTCTTCCTGGTGCGGAAGATGCGCACTATTCCTAAACTCAGCCGCTTCAAAGTGGTGGTGGTCACCGACCGCACCGACCTCGAAGGGCAACTGCGCGATACGGCGCGCCTGAGCGGAGAAACGCTCCGCCCCAACGACCGCGACAAGAAGCTACGCGAGTCGCCCACCGCCCGCACCCAGCGCATTCTCCGTGAGGCGACGCCGGACATCGTCTTCGCGATGCTTCAGAAATATCAGGACACGGCGAAGCGCGCTACCCCCGATAAGGTGGCCATGACCATTGTCCGCAAGGAGAAAAAGCCGGGCAAGGACCAGCCCGTGACGGAGAGGGAAGTAACCTTCGAGGAGAGCATCAGCTTTGAGAATTTCCCGGTTTTAAACGAATCGGAAGAGATCCTTGTACTGGTGGACGAGGCGCACCGGTCGCACACCCGCACACTCCACCGGAACCTGCGGAGGGCGCTGCCCAACGCCGCCATCATCGGCTTTACCGGCACGCCTATCCTGAGCAGGGAAAAAATAGAAACCCGCGAGATTTTCGGTGATTTCATCGATAAATACATTCTGCAAGAAGCCGAGCTGGACGGAGCGACGGTGCCCATCCTCTACGAGGGCCGCACAGCGGACGGCCTGGTGAAGGACGCGCCCGGGCTTGACCAGCTCTTTGAGGATATGTTTCGTGACTATGCGCCCGAAGAGATGGCTGTGATCAAGGCCAAGTACGCAACCGAGGGTGACGTGCTGGAGGCGCCGCTGCTCATCGAGCATAAGGCCCGGGATATGATGCGCCATTACGCCGGCGTGGTCCTGCCCGAGGGATTCAAGGCGCAGGTAGTGGCCACCAGCCGGCAGGCCGCCATGACCTACATTGAAAAGCTGGAGCAGGCGCGGCGTGAGCTGGTGGCTGATCTGGCAGCGGTGCCGGCCGCCACGCTGGCTTTGCCCGATGACGAGGTGGAGAAGCTCGATCCGGGCCTGCGGTTCCTGATACGCACGCACCCGCAGCTGCCAAAGCTCCGCGCGCTGGAGATCGCGGCGGTTTTTTCCGGCGACCACAACGACCCCGAGTCGTGGCGGGAGTGGACCGACAAAGACAAGCAGGAGGACCGCATCACACGCTTCAAGCGGAAGCTGGCCCCGGACAAAACTGACAAGACCGACCCGCTCTCTATCCTCATCGTCAACAACATGCTGCTGACCGGCTTCGACGCTCCGGTAGAGCAGGTGCTGTACCTTGACCGGAAGATCGTCGCGCACGACCTGCTGCAGGCCATCGCCCGGGTGAACCGCACCTGCGGCCGTAAGAAGTGCGGCTACGTGGTGGACTATATCGGTGTGGCCCGCCATTTGAACGAGGCACTCCGGGACTACGACGGCGAGGATATCGAGGGCGCGATGATCGACATCAGCGTGGAACTGCCGAAACTGCTGGACCGGAGGGCGCGGGCGGTGGCCGTGTTCACCGACCGCGGTATTGGAGACTTGCAGAGACAGGTGGATGCCTGCGTATGGCTGCTCGAAGACCTGAAGATCCGGGCCGATTTCATCAACAAGCTGAGGATGTTCTACGAGACGCTGAACATCCTGGAGCACCGCCCGGAGGTGCCCGGGGACGTCTTCCGTGATGCCAAGCTGCTGGGTTTCATCAATAAGGTTGCTGCTAACCTGTATCGCGATCCGGCGCTTAATCTGCTGGGAGTCGCCGAGAAGGTGAAGGCGCTTATCAACGCTCACGTGACCGCCCGGGGCGTCGATCCCAAGATCCCTCCGGCCACCATCACCGACGCGGAGTTCGAACAAGTGCTTCAGGCCCAGACCGGCAGCCGCGCCCGGGCGGCGCAAATGCAGCATGCCGCCCGCTACCACATCACCGGGTTCGCAAACCAGAACCCGGCCTATGCCCGGAAAATGAGCGAGAAGCTCGAGGAATTACTGCAGCGCTTCAGGGACGACTGGGACGCGCTGGAGCGGGAACTGCGGAGGTTTATAGAAGAGCTTCGTCAAGGCGACCGCAACGAATTCCCTGACCTCGATCCCAAAGTGCAGGTTCCCTTCGTGCGGCTGGTCCTGGAGTGGTGCGACAAAGATCGCGATTTGAGCGAAGACCGGCAGAAGGCAGCAATCGACGCAACGCTGGAGATGGTTGAACGCATACGGCAGGAAGTCCGGAAAGTGGGTTTTTGGAAGAACCCGGCCATGCGCGAGCTGTTGACCAAGGCGCTGGTGCGGGACCTCGACAGGGCGGGCGTATGCAAACCCGGCACAGAGCGCGACCTGGCGCAGCGACTGGTGGCGCTGGCCAAAGAAAACCACGAAAGCCTGACGCAGTCATGAAAGAGACACTGGAAGTCGGCGGACTGACATTCGAGGTCCGGCGCAGCGCACGCCGGAAGACTTGTAGCCTCACCGTTGACCGGGGCGGTGAGTTGGTTATTCATTCGCCGGAAACGGCAAACACCCACGAACTGTCGGAATGGACGCGCTCAAAGATGCTTTGGGTGCACCGCAAGCTCGCCATAAAAGAGGAACTGGCGCCGAAGGTCCGCGAGCCGGAGTTCGTGACCGGAGAGAGTTTCTATTATCTTGGCCGCGCGTATCGCCTGGCAATCGTTGCCCGACAAGAAAAACCGCTTCGATTTGACGGCAACCGCTTTTATCTGCGGAACGATGCGATAATATCCGCCTCCGATCTCTTCCGCGACTGGTACGTTACCGTCGGGAAAGAATGGATATACAGGCGAGTGGCGATGCTTTTGCCCAGGATTGGTGCTCTGCCCTCTCAGGTGGAAGTCAGAGATCTGGGCTTTCGCTGGGGATCCTGCGGCAAGAGCGGCGTGCTCTACTTTAATTGGCGGGTACTGCAGTTCCCCGTGCGTCTGGTGGACTATGTGATTGTGCATGAACTTGCCCATCTGCTGGAGCGACATCACGGCCCGGAGTTTTGGTGCGTACTGGATCGCGCGCTGCCAGACTGGCGGGCGCGCCAGGAAGAGTTGAAAACTAAAGTCCAGGTTATCCACTGGTGTCATGCCTCGATGCGGTGTTAGCCAGCATTTAGGAACAAATGGCCCCTGTCACTTTTTTTGGGCGGGGGCCATTCTTGCTCTTAACAAGCTTTACTCGAAAAAATTTGCCGTTTAGATAGGTATGAAGCATCCCACAGCTAACAAAAATAATTTTTACGGAGAGATTGCCTTTTTGCTTTTCCCGTGCTATTATTAAATCAAGCACCATCCTTACAGTGACTGCGGTTTGGGTTTGCAAGAGCTTTGGAGAAGTGTCCCGGGTTTGTTGCAACAAGCGGTTCAGTCCTTGGATAGTGTTTTTTGTTTCAGTGGCGGATTGTTTGAACAAAGATGCGCATGAAGGGTAATTTGAGGAGAATTGAAAGTAACTGCCCCGGTTTCGTGACGGAAAGGTCCCGAGCAATGAATGAACTGTAGGGATGGTTGCTTTGGAGAGAAGGCTTGCCGGCCTTCTCTCCTGTTTTCCGGCGGGTTGCACGGCTTGAAAAATACTATAAATTACCGGTAACAAACCTGCAATAACTTGCAATATTATTAATTGTATACCGCCGTGCGGTTTGGCAGGTTAAGATATCCGGTAAAACTCGTAAATCGGCTGCTGGGATGCAAAATGTTGACGAAAGCCGCCTGCCCGTGTTATCTTTTTATTTAATATCGTAAGGGACGGTTGCGCCGCTGATGGCAGTTGACCAGCCTTTGGGAGGTGCCGGTTGTATGCCCGTTGTTGATATAAAAGACAGGGGGATTGAGCTGGATGAGGACGGGTTTTTAATCAATCCTGAAGACTGGAATGAAGACGTTGCCAGGGCCTTTGCCCGGCTGGAGGGAATAAAAGAGCTCAGTGAAGACCACTGGAAGGTGATCAGGTATCTTCGTGATTATTTCAACCAGTACCAGATTGCTCCGATGATCCGCAAGCTTTGCAAAGAGACGGGCTTCAGCTTGAAGTACATCTATGAGCTGTTTCCGTCCGGTCCGGCCAAAGGGGCCTGCAAGCTTGCCGGGTTGCCCAAACCGACCGGGTGTGTGTGACGCAGGTGCAGGTAAAATACGTCGTAAGCCGGATACAAAATTTCCCGCTGTTTGCGGGAAATTTTGTTTTATTGTATTAATTAATGGAATAAAAAAGTCGAAAAGAATGTAGGAATGTTTTTACTTTAAAAGGTTTTCTGAATTTTTTGTCGAATTAGAAAAGCCAAAAAAAACCAAGTAATTAAAGGGGGGGGTCTCATGAAAACAATAAGAGGAAAAATGACGGCTCTGGCATTTGGAACGAGTGTGCTGACAGCATTGTCATCCCTCACGGGTTGGTATGTTACCGGGCGAATGTTGACCGGGCTTCTGGCGGGTGTTACCGGCGGCATTATAATAATGACGGTGATAATATACTGGTTTAACAATATATTCAGCAAAACGCTGAAGGAGTATCTCGAATGGTCGGCAGGCATGGCGGAAGGGAAATTCGACTACGAGTTCAAGTACGAGCGCAAAGAAGGGGATATGGCCCGCTTTTTTGAAAACGTGAAAAAAATGAACAAGGGCGTCGGCAAGTACACCCTGGATATTCAAAAGCAGGCCCAGCTCTTGTCCGAGGCGGTGCAAAAAGTCTTCGACAGCACCGAGCAGATCAGCTCCGGCAGCCAGGACCAGGCGAGGCAGGTTCAAAATATGCTCCGTTCAATAGAGGAACTGGCCGCGGCAGCCGGCGAGTCGGCTCAAAAAGCGGAAAGGGCTGCGGAGGTTGCCCGCAACTCCATGAACAATGCTTCCATAGGGGCGGAAGCCATTCAAAAGGTTGTCGGAGGCATGGAAATAATCGACAAAAAGATCGACGAACTAAGGGTCCTCTCTTCAAAGATAGGTCAGATCGTAGAGGTAATTCAAGGCATTGCCGGGCAGACCAACCTCCTCGCCTTGAACGCGGCCATCGAGTCCGCGCGGGCCGGTGAGCACGGACAGGGCTTTGCCGTAGTTGCCGACGAGGTGCGCAAGCTTGCCGAGACATCTGAAAACGCCACCAAGGAGATTACGCAGCTCATTACAGGTATCGGCGAGGCCACCGCTGCGGCCGGCGCCGCAGTGAAGCAGGGCGTGCTGCTCACGAACGAAGCCGGCCAGCAGTTCAAGGAAATCACCTCCTTGATTCAAAAGACGCTTGACGCAATGACGCACATAGCAAAAGGCTCACGCCGGGATGTGGAATCCACCGAAGCGATGGTATCCGTTGCCGAGGCCATAGCCGCCGTTACCCAGGAAGCGGCGGCCAGCACCCAGCAAACCGCCGCCTCGGCCCAGGAACTCGCCAATATTGCCGACAGGCTCAAGGAGGACGCGGACCTGGTGAAAAAATCTTTTCAGTCAAGCCTGAATTAGGGAGGTAAGACAATGAATACGGTAAAAGCAAAGTTGACTTTCTTCGGCCTTTGTTCCGGTTTGATTACAGGCTTGATTATCGTCGGAGGGTTTTTTCTGTCCGGCGGCAATATCTATTTTTTGACCGCGGGCGCTCTTTTAGGAGCAATCCTGGGCGCGCTTGTCTTCTACCTGCTCTCCCGGCCTCTTTCAAAAGCGATAAATTACCTGATCGATTTTTCCAACCAGATTGTCCAGGGAGATTTGACCCTCTCGATGGACACCGGCGCAATGGGGGAATTCAGCACTCTGGGGCTGAACCTCGAAAAAATCTGCAAGGGCATGAGCGCTTACTTTTCCCGGTCGCTGGAGAATGTCAAGGTGCTTGACCAGGCGGGCGAGCAGATATCGGCAAGCACGAGCCAGATCAGCAAGGGTACGCAGGACCAGGCCGATCAGGTCCAGCAATTGCTGAGGTCGGTGGAGGATTTTGCGGCATCGGCCAAAAATTCCGCCGAAGAGGCCGAAGGAGCGGCGAGGCTTGCCGGCGACACCGACCAGGCGGCCCGTCAGGGCGACCAGGCCCTGAAAAAAGTAGTTGAAGGAATGAATATCATAAACAGCAGAATTGCCGAATTGGGAGAAAACTCCTCAAAAATTGGCCAGATTGTTGACGTTATCGATGACATAGCGGCGCAGACCAACCTCCTCGCCTTGAACGCAGCCATCGAAGCCGCGCGGGCCGGGGAGCACGGGCGCGGGTTTGCCGTGGTGGCGGAAGAGGTGCGGCACCTCGCGGAAAACTCCAGCAACGCCACAAAAGAAATCGGCCAACTGGTCACCACGATTCAGGAAGGAACCAAAGAGGCTGTTGAAGCGGTGGATCAGGGTATAGGCCTGATTGAAAACGCCGGCGAGTCTTTCCGGTCCATCCAGGAACTGATCACGGAAACGACTTCCCTGATCCAGGATCTTGCCTTATCCGCCAAAAAGCAGGCGGCGACGAGCGAAAACCTCCTGAGCGGCGCCCAAACGATTGCCGCCGTTTCCGAAGAAGCCGCCGCCTCCACGGAAGAGGCTGCGGCCGTGGCACAGGAGCTTCCCGTGTTCTCCAAAAAGATCGTAAAATCGGTTTCCGTGTTTAAGATTCAGTAGTTTTCTGGCGCCGCACAAATTTAACTCCCCCGCCGGGAAGTCCCCGCGCCTTCCGCCTTCCTTGCTCGCGAAGCGGGGGCGAAGGGCGGGATCGATGCGGCGGCT
>DAOOVD010000038.1:0-23603 GCA_035369845.1 Bacillota bacterium
ATACAGGCCCTTGATGCTGGTTTCACCGACCAGATTGGTTTTAACCCCTCCCATCATATAGTGGGCGGCAGGGGATACCGGTATGCGGTCAACGGTTATGTCCAGGTTGAATTCCGCGCAGGTTTTGGTAATGTTGGGAAAACGGCTTTTTACAACTTCCGGATCGAGGTGGGTTAAATCCAGGAACACCTTGTTGGAGCCCGTTTGGGCCATTTCTTTTAAAATTGCCCGGACTACTATGTCCCTCGGAGCAAGCTCGGCGAGGTCGTGATAACCGGGCATAAAGCGCCGCCCGAGACTGTTGCGCAGGTAAGCGCCTTCACCCCTGACGGCTTCCGAAATGAGAAAGCGCGGGGCGCCCGGCAGGTTAAGCACGGTGGGGTGGAACTGGATGAATTCCATGTCCATCACCTCGGCGCCGGCCCGGAACGCTATGGCGATACCGTCCCCCGTCGATATCTCCGGGTTGGTGTTGTGCTCAAAAAGCCGTCCCAGCCCGCCGGTGGAAAGGACTACAACCTTGCCGCGAAAAACCTTGAGCGTCCGCTCGAACCGGTCGAAGGCGAGGACTCCGTAGCAGACGTTTTCCCTTACCAGGAGATCCACCACGTAATGGTTTTCCATCACTTTAATTCTCTCGTCTTCTTTTACGCGCTGGGTCAGCACCCGCTGGATCTCCGCCCCGGTGGCGTCCCCGCTGGCATGCAGGATGCGGCGCCTGCTGTGGGCCCCTTCCCTGGTCAGGCACAGGCCGCGGTTGTCACAATCAAAAATGGCGCCCAGTCTGATCAGTTCCTTGACCCGGTCGGGTCCCTCGCTGACCAAAGCAGCTACTGCTTCAGCATCGCACAGCCCGGCTCCGGCAACAAGCGTATCCTCCCTGTGCAGGGCGGGGGAATCCGTATCCCCGAGGGCGGCTGCTATACCCCCCTGCGCCTTGTCGGTACCCGTATCCATCATTGTCTGTTTGGTCAGGACCGTAACCGAACCGCCCGCCTGTGACGCCGTGAGGGAAGTATATAACCCGGCAATGCCGCTTCCCAGGACGATATACTCGTCTTCTTCCTGGGGCAGTTCCCGGGTATCGAAATTCAGCATGTATCTTTCGGGCAATAGGAACCCTCCCTTAACATGTATGCCTGCCGGGCTCCCGTCCCTCCGCCTTTTTCTTAACAAGAAAAAAATACGGATTTTTCAAGCCCCAGAAAAACTTTAGGTTTATTCTAACGGGCTCATTCCGCATTTGTCAAGAAAGTTGTTTTCTCAGCATGTTTCGCCGTGAGCTTCGCCCCGCTTTATGCCTGTGACCCTGTTTTTCCCGTCGACCATAACTACGGTCGGTTTGAACATCAGCGCCTCCCTGTGATCGAGCAAGGCGTAGGCGATGATAATAACGCTATCTCCCGGCTGCGCCAGGCGGGCGGCGGCGCCGTTCAGGCAGATAATCCCCGAATCCCTGGTGCCTTTCATAACATAAGTTTCAAACCGGGCCCCGTTGTTGTTATTAACTATTTGAACCTTTTCATTCGGCAGAATGCCCGACGCATCCAGCAAGGCCTCGTCAATGGTAATGCTGCCCATGTAGTTGAGGTTGGCTTCCGTAACTGTAGCCCTGTGGATTTTTGATTTGAACATGGTGAGATACATTACTCTCCCGCCTCCCTGGATAAAATAACATTGTCAATCAGCCGCGTCCGGCCGATTTTTACAGCCAGCGCCAGCAAGGCCCGGTCCTTTATTTTGTCTATCGGCTCAAGGTCCGGATAACCGTAAATTTCGGCATAATCAATGCCGGCCAGAGGTTCGCCCTCAATCATATCCACAACAAGTTGCCGTATTTTTGCGCAGTCCCGCTCGCCGGAGGCAAAAACCTCCCGGGCCTTTTGCAAACTGCGGGATAACACCAGGGCAGCCTCGCGCTCCTCAGACTTCAAGTAGACATTGCGGGAACTCATGGCCAGGCCGTCCACCTCCCGCACCGTGGGCACCGTGACTATTTCGACACTCATGTTCAAGTCGGCGACCATTCTTTTTATTACCAGCGCTTGCTGGGCGTCTTTTTGTCCGAAGAAGGCGTAATCCGGATTCACTATGTTGAAAAGCTTGGTTACCACGGTGGCCACTCCGCGGAAGTGACCGGGGCGGGAAAGCCCGCACAGAACCGAGGTTATGCGCTCCACCTCCACGTAAGTACAGTAACCCTGCGGATACATTTCCCCCGCGGAGGGATTGAATATGGCGTCTACACCCACCTCTTCGGCCAGGCGCGCATCCCGTTCCAGATCTCTGGGGTAACGGTCAAAATCTTCACCGGGACCGAACTGGGTCGGGTTGACAAATATGCTTATTACAACGGTTCCGCAGCGTTCTTTTGCCCGGCGCATCAGTTCCAGGTGTCCTTCATGCAGGTAACCCATGGTCGGGACTAAACCCACGGTGTTCCCCGCGGCCCTGGCCTTTCGCACAAAATCTCTTATCTCCGCAATGGTGTGGCAAATAAACATAAGCAACCCCCGTTTTAGTAATGATTGCGCCGTCCGTTTCCTTCAACCTCAAGACCCCGACAGTTTGTCTGCATTCTGAGAGGAAGGCGCTGCCTTCGTTTTTGCGCCTTGCGCCCTAATAAAGCTTTTGCAGCACCTCCTCGGACATTCCGAAGCAGTGTTCGGGGCCGGGGAAAGAGCGCTCCTCGACTTCGAGCTTGTACTGCTTTAAAACGGCGGCAATACTTTCGTGAAGGTTGGCGTATTTTTTTACAAATTTCGGCACAAAACCCGGGTAAAGTCCCAGCAGGTCGTGGGTGACCAATACCTGGCCGTCACAATGGGGGCCCGCCCCGATACCGATGGTGGCAACCTTCAGCATTTCCGTCACCATTTTGGCGAGAGGCGTCGGCACGCATTCCAAAACTATTGAAAAAACACCCGCCTCTTCAAGCGCTTTGGCGTCGGCGATAAGTTTTTTGGCGGCCGACTCGTCCTTGCCCTGAACTTTGAAGCCTCCCAGTTGGTGGATGGACTGCGGAGTGAGTCCGAGGTGTCCCATTACCGGGATACCGGCGTCAACAATGGCGCGCACGGCCCCGGCAACTTCCCGTCCGCCCTCCAGCTTGACCGCCTGCGCCCCTGTTTCTTTCAAAAACCTTCCGGCGTTGCGCACGGCTTCTTCAACAGAAACCTGGTAGGAGAGGAACGGCATATCGGCCACGACCATCGCCCGGCTGGCCCCGCGGCAGACAGCCTTGACATGGTGAATCATGTCCTCCATGGTTACCGGGAGAGTGGAGTCGTACCCCAGCACCACATTCCCGAGGGAATCGCCGACCAGGATCATGTCTATGCCCGCCTCGTCCACCATCCGGGCTATGGGATAGTCATAGGCGGTCAGCATTGTAATCGGCCGGCCCTCTATCTTCATCTGCTTGACCGTGGCGGTTGTCACTTTTACCTTACTCATTTTTGCCTCCTTAGAAATATTTCTTCCAGTCTTTTTCCCTGCTCGGAACTTATGCTGCCTTTTTCGAGAGCCACTTTTACCGTGTAAAAACCGAGCCTGCAATAAAGATCCAGTTCCTCCTCCCCTATCTCTTGCAAAACCTCCAGGTGACCTTCAATCGTCGGACCGTCCCCTCTGGCGACAGGTCCGGTAAGAGCCAGCGCGGGGCTTGTCTGACCGACATTCCTGACAGTGCCCTGCACCAGGGGCAGCAGCGCTTCAAACGCCTCCTCCCTGGAAAGCCCGAAACGGCCGTACAGCCCTGTGGCAAAATGCATCAGCGAAACCAGGTAGTTCGAAGCGATACAGGCTGCAGCATGGTACAACGGCTTGTCCCCGGCCGCGATAAAAAAACTTTTTCCGCCCAGATCCTTTACAATCTGCTCCGCCAGGGGCCTTGCACCGGCGTCGCCTTCCAGCGCAAAATAAGATCCGGGGAGGTTTTCCATCGCCGTTTTAACATCTGCAAAGGACTGGAGCGGATGGAGTGAAAACGCCAGGGCCCCGGCTTTCCGCACGGCGCCGACCTCGTCGGCCGGATGAGCTCCGCTGGTGTGAAATACAACTTGCCCGGTCCGGATTCCCCCGCGCTCGGTGATTTTGCCGGCAACCCGGGCTATCTCACGGTCGGGGGTGGTGATAAAAACCGCGTCCGCTCCCGCCGTTATTTCTTCCGGCCTGTCAGTCGCATACACATCCAGTTCTTTCGCAACGCGGCTCGCAGAAAATATACTCTTGCTGGCGACGCCAGTCAGGGGATAACCCCGGCGTCCCAGCAGCAATGCCAGCGCCGATCCGACTTTTCCGGCACCGACTATGGCGATCTTGGGCTTAACCAAATGAACAGCCCTCCCCTCTTGTCACTTTTCCAAACCTGTCTCACCAGGGAGGGCTAAAAAACAAAAACCTTCCGGTAAAACCGAAAGGCACTGTTGTCGCAACCCTCCGTCTCGGTCCGTCCCGGCTCCAAGCGGCACAAAATTTCTCATTGTCAATTCATCAATATCCAGCAACCGCGCAGGGTGTGGTTCTTCCCGATACCACCCCGCTACATGTTAATTTTATCACATGCCGGTTTAAACGGGCAACCGGATCGCAAAATTTTTTGCACAAAAAAATGGCGCCGGGCAATATCGTTCCCGTTCGCCGCCGGCGGAAACGCTGCCTTCCCGGCATAACGCAGTTGTGATGGTTCATCACGGGCGGTGGTGATATAATAAAGACGTATCAGCGCCCGCCGGGAGGAATGCACATGCTGCTCGAAAAAATACTGGCCACCGTTTCAAACCTCGCCTCCGGCCAAGACAGAAAGATTTACCTGGTCGGCGGTTTTCTTCGCGATCTTTACCTGGGCCTTCCGGGGTTTGATCTGGATTTCGCCGTAACAGGCGACGCACTCGGGTTTGCCCGGACGGCAGCCGAAATTTTAAAGGGAACTTTCGTTCCCCTGGACGGGGTCAACGGTGTCGCCCGCGTGATCATCGGCGGCAGCGGGTGCAGATGGCAGGCGGACTTCTCCGCGTTAAAAGGCCGGCGCCTGGAAGAAGATCTGTCCGGGAGGGATTTCACCGTCAACGCAATGGCCATTGAGCTTCCGGACTACCTCAAAATTGCGGGGCTTTCCGGCGGCAGCCCCGACCGCCGGGACTGGCACGGGCTGATGATCGACCCGCACGGCGGTCTTGCCGATATCGAAAACAAAGTAATCAGGGCAACCGGCGACTGCGTTTTTGAAAGCGATCCCGTTCGTATTCTGCGGGGGGTTCGCCTCGCCGGGAAACTCGGTTTCGTCATCAGGCCGGAGACCGTGGAGTTGATGAAGCGGAGCCGCCGGCGCCTTCAGGAAACCGCCGGGGAAAGGATCTGGGAGGAATTGCTGGCCATTCTGGCACTTCCGGATTCTTACCGGTGGATCGCCATGCTGGATTCCACGGAGGTCCTCCCGGAGATATTCCCCTTTGTGGAAAAAATGAAAGCCACCGCCCAGAACAACTTTCACAGGGACAACGTCTGGACGCACAGCTTGAACACTTACCGCCGGCTCGAAGAAATATACCTTGAAAACGGCTTTCCCGGCACTCCGAACGCCGGTCCGGACGAAGATTTAAAGAAACGCCTCCGGAATCATCTTGACCGCCCCCTGCGGCACGGACGCGGGAGGCGCTGCCAGTTGCTCAAGCTGGCCGCGCTTTTTCACGACGCCGGCAAGGCGGACACGGCCGGAGTAAGGGAGGACGGGCGCATCACTTTTCCCGATCATCACAACGCCGGTCTGGTTTATGCCTCCCGGGTTTCACAAAGGCTGAAGACAAGCAAAGCCGAAAAATCTTATCTCGAAAATATGGTCATGCACCACATGTATCCCCTGTACCTGTTTATTAACCAGCCCGCCGGGCCGGCGGACACCCGCAAGTTCTTCAACAGGCTGGGTGAAAACGCCCCCGACGTACTGCTGCTTTCACATGCCGACGTTACCGCAACCTACCAGGCCGCTGAAAGGGGAAAAGAGGCTGCAGAATACCGTGCCTTTACCGGGGATCTCCTGCACAGGTACTTTTTCGAGGCCGAAACCTATGTGCACATTCCGCCTTTCGTCAAAGGAACCGATCTTATCGAATGCTTCGGGCTGAAACCTTCCAGGAAAGTCGGCAGCCTTTTAAAAGAAATCTGCGGGGCCCAGATGCGCGGCGAGGTAAACAGCAGGGAAGAGGCCCTCGCTTATGCAGCCCGGCTGTTAAAAGAAAAAGCCTGAGATGTTCCTTTAATCTGCCAAATTAGCCACAGTTTACTTCAATGCCCAAAGGCATCCCGTTACACAAAATATTCCACCCTCGCATCCGGGAAATATTCCCCCGTCAATCCTTCAAAAAAAGTTTTCATCTCGGTAAACAGCTCTTTGGGATAAACATATTTGCCGTAACCGAACTGACCGAATTTGAAGGTCCTGGCCTCATCGTCCATTTCCAGGCCCGTGTTCGGAAATACTTCCAGGATACTGTTTTTCGCTCTTTTGGTAAACCGGTGGGTGATGAATTCAAAGGTGAGGCCGGAGATCTTGTCGCCCAACTCATCCGCGGCGGTCTTGAATAAATCCCGGTAGTTTTCTTTCCAACCGTTAGAAGCAATAATCGGCGCCACCAAAAATCCCAGAGGGTAGCCGGCCTTTGCCACTTTTTCAGCCGCCGCCAGCCTTTCGCCCAGCCGCGGGGTGGCGTGCTCAAACCGCTCGATAATTTCCCTGGTGTTGATGCTGAAACGGAAACGGGTACGTCCATGGTGGGAAACGGCCAGGAGTGAATCCACGTCGGTAAATTTGGTGACAAAGCGGAAGCGGCCGTATTCCTGACCGCCGAAAAACTCGATAGCCCGGCCCAGAATGCCGGTGTAAGGTTCCACCGGAATCGGGTCGGAAGTGGCGGCCCCCTCAAAAATGGTGATTGCAGGCTTTCTTTTTTCTATGTACTCCCGGGCGGCGCTTAAAATTTCTTCCGTGTTGACGTAAATGCGGACGTAAGGCTTTCTGCCCAGGTTGGTCAAAAGGTAGCAGTATTCGCACTTGCCGGGGCAGGAAGTTGCCAGAGGCAACTGGAAATGCGCCGACGGCCTGCACGATGCAAAGGTCATGGTCCGCCTGACTCCGACTACCAGCGTTCTCTTGCCTTCAAAATACGCCTCTCTCCCGGTTCTGCCGGGAATAGGGACAACCCGGTTGTGAGAAGTGGTAAAGCCGATGTCGGCGCCTTTTTCTTTAAAATATTTGAAAAGTCTTTGACCGAGAGGATATTCGAGGGCTTCCCGCTCGAAAACAATTCTGGCGGGCTCAAACACCGGCAATCACCTGCAAATTTGCGTGTTTTTTTTATTATCTGCCGAATTGAAAAACAAAAACCGGGAAGAATGTTGATTTCTTTCCGGTCGTTCTGTCTTCAAAGGCGGGCTGTTTTGCCCGGAACTTAGGCGATGGCGCAGCCGGCAGCACTTTTCTTGACCGGCGGAAGCGCTTCCGCATGAGCCGGTTTCATTGAAATCTCGCGTACCGAATCCATAACAACGGCAATAAGCTTTGCCCTTTCCGAAATGCTGTCAAAACGCGACCTGGCCAGCATACATTCGGCTTCATCGGTAACATAGCAGGGCTGCAGGCTGTTCAGCGCCAGCGCTATGGCCTTGTTCCGGCATGACGGGCACTCACAGAAGCCGTTATTTTCTTTTTTAAAACTGTCATAGACCTGTCCCAGGATTTCTTTTACGGCAACTTCCAGGTAATTGACTACAAAAGTTTTGTCCGACATTGTCCCACACCTTTTTCTGACATTGTTCAACACTTTTTTGAAGTTTCCTAATAATTCTATAGGGAAAAAGACACCCGCGCAATGGGACATTCGGGTACAATTATATGGGACTATGGTCCCATACTTTTTCCGGGACCCAAACCGCCGCCGGATACTTGCTGATCGCCTGCCTTTTCGCCAGTTGCCCGGCCAGTTCCGACGCCGTCCCCCGGCCGGGCAGGACCAATTCCGGTGCGATTTCGGCCAGAGGCACCATCACAAACGCCCGTTCGCCCATGCGCGGGTGGGGTACCGTCAAGCCGGGAGTTTTTATTTCCTCCGCGCCGAATACGAGCAGGTCGAGATCGACTGTCCGCGGTCCCCAGCGCACGCCTCTCTCCCGTCCCAGTTTTCTTTCAACGTCGAGGAGGACTGAGAGCAGTTCGTGCGGGCTCAAACCGGTCTCCAACTCGGCAGCCGCGTTCAGAAACCAGTCCTGCCGCGTATAGCCCAGGGGAGCGGTGCGGTAAAACGACGAAACTTTTTTTACCCGCACTCCCGGACATGAATTAAGAAGATCGAGAGCTTTTTTCAGATTGTCCTCCTTGTCGCCGATGTTGCTGCCAAGCCCGACAAAAGCAGTATAAGGCACGGCTTTCCCTCCGGAACAGCCGCCGGGGCCGTTCCCCGAACCGGGAACGTCTCTTCGCGAACATTTTTTACGCCCGTTTCGGCCGCCTGATCTCCACGGCCACCCACCTGAAGCAGCCCGGCACGGGCGTGTGGGGCTTCTTAACCCGCACCAGGGTCTCCGCTACCGGAAACCGCTTCAAAATCTCGGCAGCCACGGCTTCGGCAACTGACTCGATCAGCCGCATGGGACGTCCGCACACTATGGATCCCACCAGCTCAAAAACACTCGAGTAATCCACCGTGCTGTCAAGGTCGTCCTTTTCCCCGGCAGGCTGTAAATCAAGATAAAGCTCCACGTCCACCACAAACCTCTGCCCCAGGGCTCTCTCTTCCGGGCGCGTGCCGTGGTAACCGTAGAATTCCATTCCTTCGAGGACAATTTTATCCAAGAATTCATTCCCCCCGGAGCAGTCCGTTTTTGTCAAAGGCTGAAAAGCGAAGCCGGGCATCGGGGTTTTCTCCGCGTCCCAATATGGCGTCGGTCATCCTGGCTACACGGACCATTTCTTTTACATCATGAACCCGCACGATATCCGCCCCGTTGGCGATGCCGACAGCCACGGCTGCTGCGGTGCCCTCCAAACGCTCTTTAACCGGCAGGTTCAAAACCTTGCCGATGGTTGACTTTCGCGACGGTCCGATCAGAATGGGAAGGCCCAGGCAGCGGAGTTCCTTGAGCCTGCGCAAAACTTCGAGATTCTGCCCGGCGGTCTTGCCAAAACCAAGACCGGGGTCCACAATGATTTTCTCGCGGCCGATGCCGGCAGTCACGGCTAAATCAACAGATTCCTGCAGGTATTCGACAATGTCGCCCGTCAAATCACGGTAACTGATGTCCCTCTTGTTGTGCATCAACACGATGGGGGCTCCGTATTCCGCAGCCAGCCCGGCCATCGCCGGGTCGAGCCTGAGCGCCCACTGGTCGTTGATGATGTGGGCCCCGGCCTCAAGCGCAAACCTCGCTACTCCGGCCTTGGTCGTATCTATCGAAACCGGCGCCGGCAGTTCCTCCACGAGCCGTTTTAAAACCGGCCCCACACGGGCCAGTTCCATTTCCTCCTCAACCGGGGCATAACCGGGTCTGGTGGATTCCCCGCCGAGATCTATGATATCGGCCCCTTCGTCCACCATCTGCCACGCCCTCTCCACCGCCCGGCCGGGGTCTTCAAACCTCCCCCCGTCAGAAAAGGAGTCCGGCGTAACGTTCAATATCCCCATAATCAAGGTCCTTTCACCAAGGCGAAGCGTTTTCCCCCTGCAGTCAAGATCATATGCGCGGTAGCCTTCCTGACGGTTTAACACCTCCCCGATCCTCACCGCCAGGGCGGCCAGCCCGAAGGGCTGGTATTTGAGCTTTTCCAGGAAGGCTTCGTACTGCATCAGCGTACCCATCAGCAAAACCTTGGTTTCGGGAACGGAGCAGTTGCAAACCCCCCTGGCTACGGCAGCCTCCCCGCCTTTGCCGAGCATCTCCTGCTTGATTATGTTGGCCTGTTCCGGTCTGACCCCTTCCAGCATCACCAGCCGGTGCACCGCCTTCGGCGTCATCCAGGCGCAGCCGGCCTGGTCGGCGCCCACGGAAGCAATGGCCTGCCGGGCCTGCTCCATGTTTTCTGCCATGACGCTGTAAACCCTGATCGCCAAACCGTTCCCTCCCGTATATTCAACAGTTTAAAATCGTCCAGTCCGGCTTTCCAAACCTGTCCACATTATAAAGCGGGATTAACGGAAAATCAATGAAATGAGGCGGGCCTTAATGACCTGTCTTATTGTCTTTTTGGATATTAGCGCCACAGGCAATACAGGCCACTGCACGCCCGGGTGGTTGGGAATACCTCTATTCTTTCCTAAAACAAGCCCAGAACTTTGCCGGTATTCACATCCACGTCTATCCTCCGGTATGCCGGGTCGGAGCCGGTCCCGGGCATGAGGCTTATCGAACCGGCCACCGGGCACAAGAACTTGGCCCCGGCAAAGACCAGAACGTCGCGCACCGGCAGCACCCAGCCCTTCGGCGCGCCCTTGAGCGCCGGATCGTGGGAAAGGCTGAGGTGAGTCTTCACCATTACGGTGGCGAAGTCAGCGAAAGCGGGATCGGATTCAAAACGTTCGGCCTTCTGCTCGGCCTCGGGCGTCCAGGAAACCCCTTCGGCCCCGTACACTTCTTTCGCTATTATTTCAACCCTCTTGCGCAAAGGCATTTCCGGCGGGTAGAGGAAGCGGAATTCCGGTTTGTCGTTGCAGGCGTCGATAACCGCATCGGCCAGTTCAAGGGCGCCTTCCCCGCCCTTCAGCCAGTGCTCGGAAAGGGCGCAGCGGGCTCCGGCCTGTTCCGCGTAACGGCGCACCATGTTGACTTCCTCCCTGGTATCGGTGCTGAAGGCGTTGATGCAAACCACCGGATTGACCCCCGACTTTTTAACCACCGCAATGTGGTGCAGCAGGTTGGCCACACCTTTTTCCAGCAGTGCAAGGTTTTCCTTTTTGTACTCCTCCGGCAGCGGACGTCCGGCGACGACCGCGGGCCCCCCCCCGTGCATCTTCAAAGCCCGTACCGTACAGGTAATCACCGAAACGTCGGGAACCAGCCCGCTCAAGCGGCATTTAACGTTCCAGAACTTTTCAAAGCCGATGTCCGCGGCAAAACCGCTTTCGGTAACATGGTAGTCAAACATCTTCAAGCCAATCCGGTCGGAAATTATCGAGGACTGCCCGACCGCAATATTGGCGAACGGCCCGGCGTGAACCAGGACCGGCTGGTACTCGACCGTGCTGATCAGGGTGGGGTTGACGGTGTTCCGCATATAGGCGCACATGGCGCCAGCCACTTCCAGATCGGAAGTGGTTACCGGATTGCCCTTTTTGTCGTAAGCGACAATGATTTTCCCGAGCCGGTCCCTCAAGTCTTTCAAATCCGTGGCCACGGCCAGTATTGCCATCAGTTCCGAGCTCACCGCGATATGGAAGCCCGACTCCATCATGAAACCGTCCGTCCGGCCGCCGATGCCCATTATAATTTTGCGCAGGCCCTGGGCGCAAAAATCTATCGCCCACTTCATCTCCACCCTGGTGGGATCTATGTCCAGCCGCCTCAAGTTGCGCCTGGCCAGTTCGGCGTCGTCGTAATTCCGCTCGTGCTGCATCCGGGCGTTGAGGGCGACCATGGCAAGATTGTGGGCGTTCGTGATATCGTTGATGTCCCCCGTAAGACCGAGGGAAAATTCCGTCATGGGAATGGCCAGGGCGTTACCGCCGCCGGCTGCGGTTCCTTTTATATTCATCGTGGGGCCGCCGGAAGGCTGCCTTATGGCCGCCCCCGCATTCAGGCCCCTCTTGCTCAGCCCCTCCACCAAACCCATGGTGGTGGTGGTCTTTCCCTCTCCAAGCGGGGTGGGGGTAATAGCCGTAATTTCTATGTACTTTCCGTCCGGCCTGTCTTTCAGCCGGTCGATTATCCTCAAAAAATCCAGCCTGCAGATCCTGCCGTAAGGGATCACCTCGTCCTTCTCCAGACCGAGTTTTTCCCGCCATTCTTCCGGGGTGGGCATATTGGCTTCCGCAGCCTCTGCAATCTCGTAGTCTTTCAACCTGGTCGGATCGTAAGCCATTTAACAGTTCCTCTCACCAGATATTTGTTGTCACGGCGGCGCCCCGTCACCGGCGCGCTTTTTTATTCGTACAGCCACCGGTCCATGTCCCGGCTGTATTCCATAAGCTCCTCCTCTTTAAAGAACAGGCTTATTTCCCTCCGCGCACTGTCCGGGGAATCGGAGCCGTGAATAACGTTCCGCCCCGTGTCGATTCCGTAGGTGGCCCGAATCGTTCCCGGCGCGGCTTTGAGGGGGTTGGTGGCACCCATCATTTCCCGCGCGGCGCTGATCACGCCCTTGCCCTCAACAACCATCGCCACCACCGGCCCGCTCGTAATGTACCGGACAAGCGGCTCGAAAAACGGCTTCCCGATGTGCTCCCCGTAGTGTCTTTCGGCAAGTTCCCGGCTTATCCGGAGCATTTTCATGCCGACGATCTTAAAGCCGCGCTTTTCAAACCTTGCCGTTATTTCCCCGATCAGGCCGCGTTGCACGCCGTCGGGTTTGATCATCAGATACGTGCGCTCCATTGAAAAACCTCCTCACTTAAATGCAACCCCTTTTGGTATTATCGGCATTTCCAAACAAAGATATATTACCATAATATGGCGCCGTGATTGTCTAATAAAACGCCCGCAGGCATTTACAGCCGCGGGCGTAGTTTATTTTACCTTGTCCGTCCGCTCCTGTTCGCCGGCCAGTTTCATCAGTTCGGCGAACTCTTCAGCTTCGATTGTTTCCTTCTCGAAGAGCGTTTTGGCCACCAGGTGAAGAGTGTCCATATGCTGCTCAAGAAGTTCCTTGGCTTTGTTGTACGACTGCTCGATGGTCTGCCTCACCTGCACGTCAATCGCGTTTGCCACCTCTTCGCTGTAGTTGCGGTCCCTGGCCAGATCGCGTCCGAGGAAAGGAGTGTCGGTTTTGCGGCCGTAAGTCATCGGACCGAGGTCGCTCATCCCGTACTCCATCACCATCTTTCTCACTATGTCGGTCGAACGCTCCAGGTCGTTCTGAGCACCCGTGCTTATCTCCTTGAGCACCAGCGATTCGGCTACCCGGCCCGCCAGGAGCATGGTCACCTGGTCGATGAGCTGGGACTTGGTGGCATAGTACCTGTCTTCTTTGGGAAGAAGCAGGGTATAGCCGCCAGCCCGCCCCCTCGGGATAATTGAAACTTTATGCACGGGGTCGGTGTTCGGAAGCAAGTAGCCCACCAGGGCGTGCCCGCTCTCGTGATAACAGACCAGCCATTTCTCCTTCTCGCTGATAACCTTGGATTTCTTCTCCGGCCCGGCGATAACCCGCTCAATGGAATTTTCCAGGTCCGCCATCGTTATTTTCTTGCGGTTCTGCCTGGCGGCCAGCAAGGCTGCCTCGTTGGCCAGGTTGGCCAGGTCGGCGCCGGTGAAACCGGGTGTGCGGCGGGCCAGGACCTCGAGGTTTACCGAATCCTCCAGGGGCTTGCCCCGGGTGTGGACTTTAAGAATTTCCTTGCGCCCGTTGACATCCGGAGCGTCAACCACCACCTGGCGGTCAAAACGTCCCGGCCTCAACAATGCCGGGTCCAGTATGTCCGGCCGGTTGGTGGCCGCCAGAATGATAATTCCCTCATTCGGGGCAAAGCCGTCCATTTCTACCAGGAGCTGGTTCAGCGTCTGCTCGCGCTCGTCGTGGCCGCCCCCCAGACCCGCGCCCCGCTGACGCCCGACGGCGTCAATCTCGTCGACAAAAACTATGCAGGGCGCATTTTTCTTGGCCTGGTCGAAAAGATCGCGCACCCGCGAGGCTCCGACACCTACAAACATCTCGACGAAATCGGACCCGCTGATGCTGAAGAAAGGAACCCCGGCTTCGCCGGCCACCGCCCGGGCGAGCAGGGTTTTGCCCGTTCCAGGCGGTCCAAAAAGGAGCACTCCCTTGGGAATTTTTGCGCCCAGTTCCATAAACTTTTTGGGATTCTTGAGGAACTCCACGATTTCCTCAAGTTCTTCCTTGACTTCATCAGCCCCCGCGACATCCGCAAAGGTAATTTTCCTCTTGTCTTCAGTATGCAGCCTGGCGCGGCTTTTGCCGAAGGACATCACCCGGTTGCCCCCGCCCTGGGTCTGCTGCATGAGAAAGAAAAAGAGGGCTACAAACAGCAATATCGGCAGCAGAGTCGTCAGGAGGCTGGTCCACCATCCGGGTTGCGGCGGCAGTTCGCTTCTCCATTCAACCTTTTTCTCCTTCAAAAGGCTGTACAACTCGGAGTCCGCCGCGGGGCCCTTGGTTTCGAACCTGGTGCCGTCTTTCTTTTCCCCGGTTATTATATTCGTAAGGTTTTCCGACTGGATTACAACCGACTTTATCTGCCCCTGGTTCAATTCATCGTAAAACCTGTCGTAGGACAGGGGCGCCGGCACGTTCTTATTGGGCGTCGTATATCTGATCAAGGCGATGATAACCAGAACAATCAAGAGATATATGCTCAGATTTTTAATGACCTTGTTCAACAATCTCACCCCTCTCCACTAAGGCCGCTTAATGTACCCATAATGAGTATTCTAACATATTTCAACAACTGTTTCAATCACCGCTCAGGCAAACTTAAAGAGGCCGGCGGCAATAAAAAATCAACCATTTTAGCCTTTTTATACCCCGACCAATTTCAGGTGCAAAACCCTTTTTGTGTTCCCGTTTACTTTCCACCTGTCCCCGGTCCTTACACCGCCGACCCAGACAATCTCCTCCGTGGTGCACACCAGCGGTATCCGGTCTCTTAATCTGCGGGGAACTTTCTGCTTGATGAAAAAATCCTTCAACTTCATTTCCGAGGCAAGGCCGTATGGATGAAACACGTCTCCATCCCTGCGCTTGCGCACAAAAATCCATGCCGGGAGCTTGTCGAAATCAAGCATTGCCTCGGTAGGCGGCAGGGATGCGAGGTCGACATCCCGCTCCCGGGAAGACAACATTGCACTTATGCAACACCCCAGCTCGGGAATACGAGTCACCCCGGGAATTTCAAGGGGGTAAACGTAATCGGGCACGCCTTCCCCGTCCTGCTCCCGCAGGAGTTCAATAGTATTATACGATTTAACTGCTGTTACATTTCCAGGCAGGATTATTTTTGAGCCGGCCGCACTTTCTCCGATCAAACCAAGCACGGCTTCGACATGGCCAAAAGACAGATCTGCAGGCTCTCCTGTTGAAACCTGCCAGGCACGGCGCAGGACTCTCCTTTTAATTGCCGTTGGCATAGGTTTCAATTCCTCCAGGGAAAGGACCACCCGGCCGGTAGACGCTTCCCGCAAGGAATTCCGATAGGCGGCTTCCGACTGCTCCTCCAGGTATTTATCCTCCTCACGGCAGATTTCTCCAAGCCGGAGCAAGACGGAAACAAGGGAGGGATTGTACTCCCTTTCCAGCAGTGGGAGCAGGCTCATCCTGATCTTGTTTCTTGCGTAAACCGCCTTGAGATTTGAAGAATCGCGGCGGAACGGCAAATTCGCCGCATTGCAGTAACTCTCAATTTCATAGCGCCGGACCGTCAGCATCGGCCTGATGTAAAACCCGCCGCGAACCGGCGCAATTCCTTTCAGGCCGGTTATTCCCGAACCCCTCAAAAAATTGATCAGGATGGTTTCGGCCTGGTCGTCGGCCTGGTGGGCGAGCGCCACCCTGGAAGCCCCGACGCTTTTGGCAGTCTCCAAAAAAAACCGGTAGCGCACCTGTCTGGCGGCCACCTGACCGGAAAGGCGATGCCGGGCACGGTAGGCGGGAACATCGACGGTTTCCACCGTCGCCGGCAAATTGTACCTTTTTGCCGCGTCAGCCACGAAAAGCGCGTCGGCTTCGGACTCCGACCCCCGGAACATGTGGTTTAAATGAGCTACGTGTAGTGAAATGCCCAACTCATCTTTTAAAAGGTGCAGGACGTGCAGAAGCGCCATTGAATCCGGCCCCCCGGAAACGCCGACCAGCACCTTGAACCCCGGCTCCACCATGCGGTGGCGGGACATATAGGTCCTAACCCTCCGGACCAGGTCCATCCGCTTTCACCCTGACCTTTATTCAACACTGCCAAAACCATTTCCTGCCGTGCTGTTAAATTTAAGTTGCCCAACAGGACAAAATCGGCCCTCCAAACGATAAACCGGGCCAATTGACCCGGTGAAGCTGTTGACAAATCACCTTGAGGTGAAATGCTCGCTTTCTTCAACCTCAAGGTCCCGCTCAGTTTGTAAGCAGTCTGAGGCATTCCTCGTTACAATTTATTTTGTTTTTCCAGCCTGGCCACAACCACGGTCATGTCGTCGGGCACCCTCGACGGGCCTCCGGCCGCGGTCTGGGCGAGTTTCAGGATGAGATCCGCCATTTCGCGGGGATGCATTTCCGCCACATCCAGCAAAACCCCGGCCAGCCATTCTTCCCTGTCCTCCGCACCCCTGTACGCCTCCGTTACCCCGTCGGTCACCATCACGAGCACGTCCCCCGGATCCAGTTGCCTTGTCATGGAAGCCACTTCGATGTTCTCGACAATACCCGCCGGGAGGGAGGCGGTCTTGAGCTTTACCACGCCGCCGTCACGGATGATGAACGTGGGCCCGGCACAAACTTTGAAAAGTTCCGCCTCGCCCGAATAAAGGTCTACTACCGCCAGGTCGACGGTGGCGAAACTTTCCCCAGGCGAGCGGAGGGCAAGAACCGAGTTTACCGTCTTCAACGCCAGTTCCTGGCCGAAACCGGATTCGAGAAGGTGGCGCAGGAGGGAAATGGTGGTGCCGCTTTCCATGGCGGCCCTCGGGCCTGTCCCCATTCCATCGCTCAAGGCAATGCCGAAACGCCCGCCCTTCAGGTGAAAAAAGCCGTAGCTGTCGCCGGAAACCAGGCTCCCGCTCTTGCCAGTTCCCGCCGCGCCCGTGACGAGCCGGTATTTCAACTCCGGATAGAGCCTCAAACTGCAGGAATGTTCCCCGTCTTTCAAGGTGCAGGACGGCGTGGCGAGGCAAAAAGGCTGTTCGAGGAATTTTGAGGCGATCGGCAGCATTACGTCCCGGCACTCCATTTTTTCACCGCAGGGCGGATGCGTCGCGGACACTTCCATGCCGCCGTCCTCCCGCCTGTACACCGAAAGACTCTGCACACGGGCGCCCGCTTCTTTGAGCTTCTTGCGGAGAAGAGGCCCGGCTTCGCCCGCCTCCATCTCAAATTCAAGTTCGTCGGGCAGTCTCCCCACGACCTCCGCAATTCCCCGCAGCTGCTCGGATACGATCTCCCTGCTCTCCAACAGCCGACGCGACCAGCAGCGGTTGATATTGTAGGCCTCGTAAAGACAACTGACGGTTATGGCCAGTTCCTTGGTGCGGGAGCACCTCCTCCTGATTTCGGCGGTAAGATTGTCGGGCGTCACCTTCCCGTATATTTCCACCAGAGCCAGAAGATCGATCATCGCCTGGTAGGTTTTATAAAACTCCCTTTCCCAGCAGGTTTTGTAAAACGTGCAGTCGCTGCAGACTTTTTCACCGATCTGGGCCAGCAGTTTTTGAAGGATTTGTTCCTCCTTGCCCTGCCCCGCCGACGAGGAGACCTGCTCGAAAGTGCGGGACAGTTCGCCCAATACCCTCGCCCAGTTCTTTATCCTCTGGTCAAACACCTCTTTGACAAAAGAATACTCTTCCTGCGTTCTGCCGGCCATTTGTGTTTCGAGCCCGAGCGAAATTCTTATTCTGTCTAACACGGGCGAGGGAATCAGCAAAAAAAGAAGCACCGCCGCACCCGTTTCCGCCAGTACGGAAATAATATTGCCGTAGTCCGTAACATAAACCGAAATGATTATATTGCCCAGAATGAAGCCGGTGGCCGCCCCCGCCCTGCCGAACCCCCGGCAGATACCGGACAGCAGACCCGCAAAAGAATATGCCCCCACCACAGCAGGAGCTACCGTGTATACCAGGCCGGGAATAATTCCCACCACAGCCCCGGCCGCCGCTCCCGACCCGGTCCCCCCGACAAACGCCGCCAGCATGATGGCAAGCCTGCTCAAGACCCCCTTGAGGCTTACCATTTCAAACTTGAGTTCGCCCGTACCCGCGATCAGGCCCGCGCATACAAGCAACATGCAAAAGATCTCCTCGCCGGTAAAAGGGTGCACACCTCCGGCCTTGTCCTTCACCGCCGCAAGGGCACACCCCGCCACCGGGGTGAGCAAGGCGGCAAACACCGCTTCAAATAAAACGGCGAAGTAATTGTAAGTGGAAGGTTCGCTGAAAGATGTAACCGAGGCTTTTACGATTAGCGTGACGGCAAACACCAGGGCGGACAGGACCAGCCAGGGCCTCTTTGCGTCTTCCGGCACCGCCCTGATTAAAAGCCAGGCAAAAGTCAGCGTGAGAACCGAACCGGCCAGGGGAATTCCTCTGCTTATGGTAAACAGCCCGATTGTGACGGCAGGAACCGAAAAAAGCCCGGCCGGCCCGAAAACCCTGATGGCGGCGGCTGCGAACGACGTCCCGAAAGGGACCAGTTCGCCCATCAAAACAGCGCGCCCAAGAAAAAAACCGGCACAACATATTGCCAGCGTCCCGGGTGAAAATATTTTAACCAGTTTTGCCCGAAACAGGGGGGGCCGGTTTTTTGAATGTCTCACCGGGGATACCCGGCGTTTTTGCTTTTTATCCTTCCTGCCGGTCCGGAGGTACGGATATATGTTGATGTTTTCGAACAACACGCCCACCCCTTGTACTTCTATATGCTTATTATAGTACAAGAGACTGGGGATATTTGTCATTTTTAGTAATAAATATCTTTTTTTCTTTCGACTTCTTCCAGCACCAGCCCGTGCAGGATGTCCCACTCGCTGACGGCCAGCTCATCAAAGCCGAGTTTTTCCATGATCACCTTTACGATAGTTGTCCCGGCCACAATAATATCCGCCCTTTCCGGCTGAAGACCGGGAACCCTCTCGCGCTCTTCGGCGGGCAGGGCTTTCAGCATAAGCAGGATATTTCTGACGCTTTGCACGGTCAGAACATACCCGTGGACCAGCCCGGGGTCGTAAACTTTCAGCTTCTGGTCGACGGCGGCCAGAGTGGTTACAGTCCCCCCCGCTCCCGCGAGGGTATTAATCGCCGTTTTGCGCATATCTTCGAGGGCAGGTCCGAGACACCCGGCAATTTCCCTTTCTCCCGCACCCGCCTCGGTCGACCGTACCGCCCCCGCATTGATACTGGCAAAACGGAGACGGTCCCCGGCTGGCCAGATAAACTCGGTGCTTCCTCCTCCCACATCCATAACCGCAGTTGCCGAACGGTCGACGGAAAGGCCGGAAACAACCCCCCTGTAACTCAAGGCAGCCTCTTCTTCCCCGCTCAACACCCGCACCTCCAGCCCCGTCTTAAGCCTGACCAGGCTTAAAAAATCATCTCTGTTTGAAGCGTCGCGAACGGCGCTGGTAGCCGCGGCCAGTACCCGGCCGGCTCCCATGGCGCGGGCGGCCCGGTACAGATCGTCAACGGCTTCCGCGGTCCTGGCCATCACTTCGGGCAGCAGAATGCCGCCGCCAGCGCCGGCCCCCAACCGCGTAAAAATCATTCTGGACTCCAGCGGTTTCAAACTGTTCCCCTCTATCCCGGCGACCAGCAGCCTGGTTGAGTTGGTCCCGATATCCACGGCCGCTATGCGCTTCACTTGCAGCCCCCCCAAAAACATTAAAAGCAATTCCCGGCCGGGGAATTGCTCCTATTAATTAATCCGCTTTCCGCCAGGAACCGCGCCCTCCTCTTTTGGACTCGGTACTCCTTCTTAAAAACTGCTGATGTTCCTCGCTTTCCTTGAGAAATTTCGCCAGCTTCTCTTCAAAAGAAGGCTGCAGCTTTTTTTTGCCTGAACGGGAAGTTGGGGCGGCCGCCTGCTTGATCGACAGACCGATCTTGCCTTTCGGATCGACCGATATCACTTTGACAGTAACTTTGTCATTAGCTTTCAAAAAGTCGTTGACATCTTTTACATAAACCTCGGCAATTTCTGAAATGTGAACCAGTCCTGTCTCCCCCCCGGGCAGCTCAATAAAAGCACCGAAATTGGTAATTCCGGTAACGACGCCCTCCACGACGCTCCCCAGTTCAACCGGCATAACCGAAAAATTTCCTCCTTAAAACCCGAAAAACCTAGTGTAATTATATGCGAACCGAAAGGAAAGTGTCAAGAAATTATAGATCTGCGGGGGTTTTGAAGCATCCTTTCAATCACCTGCAAAACTATTCGTGTCCGGGGGTTGAACCGTTTTTAACCGGGTTCCCTCCGGTACGGGAACGACCCTGGTTTCCCCGGGCTTTACCAGACCGAGCTTTTCGCGCGCTATCTTCTCGATATAGGAGTCACTTTGAACCATCTGCAGCTCCTGCCTGAGCGCCGCATTCTTCTGCTGCAGTTCGTTCACCTGCTGCTGTATGTTTTCAATTTCTCTCTGCAGGCTTGAAATCCGGCTGAACTGGTTTCCAAACGACGCGGCGAGATACATCAGAATCAGCAGCGCGATCAAGGCGGGAAGCCTGCCTTTGGACAGACGGAATTTCTTTTTTTGAACGATTCTCTTGGGCCTGGCTTTTTCTCCCTGCAATAAAAGAACTTCCCGTTCCTTTCTCAACGGCCCGGTCATGTCTGCTCATCCTCCTCATCCCCACCGGACAGCCCGGGGTTATATGGAATAACGATTACGACCTCGTATCCCTTGGTCCTGGCCCGATTGTACAGGGTTGAAACTGTACCAGCGCTCAAGCTCAACTGTCTCGCAATATGATCGGTTGAAAAGCCCATTTCCTTCAGGGTCACCACCTGTTTTTCCCTGAAGCTGAGGTTTTGCGCCCCTCTTATTTCTATTTTCATAAAACCGCCTTACAATTTTTGTACAAAGTAAGTACATAATTTCTACAGGAGAAAAAAATTTCCTGCCTGAAACCAAAAAAATTTGAAGCCGGTCGTTACCGTCGGGCAGGAACTCGCCTTCCCGTCCCGGTTCAGGCCGACCCTGCACTCGGGTGATTTGCCGCCGGGATCAAGTATTGCCGGCCCGGAACCAAAGTGTTTTCACTGAGCGCCGGGCAACGCCGTTCGCTGCAGATAAGGGCACCGCCCGCCTGTGCGGGGCCGGAGATTGAGTCCTGAACAGTTTGTCAAAAGCCGCGGCCGGGAGAACCTCTCCCGGCCGCTTCGCCATTAAACGGGTGTGTTCCGAGATGTCAGTCTTTGGTTGTAAACCTCCAGTCGCTGCCGTAAACTCCCTCGAAAACGGCTCCGGTATCCTCATCTTCAAAATAGCCCGCCCTGATGGTTACCTCGAAAGTGTCTCCGCTTTCAAGAGGGTCTTCCAGCGTAATTACAAGCGTGTCGCCGTCTATTTCCACCTTGTCGACATCCACTTCCTCACCGTCACTTACGTTGTAAACCCTTACAGCCCCGAGCAGCGTCCTGCCGTCCACAACCTGAATGTCACCGCTGAATTCAGCTTCCAGAACACTGGTTTCGGGTCCGTCAACATCATCATCCCCGTCCGCGGGAAGCAAGCTGACGATTTCCAGTGCGCCTTCGGTGCTGAACTCCCAGTCGATCCCGCTGATTCCTTCGAAATTCTCTCCCGACTCTTCCGCCTCGATGATGTCGTCTTCTATCGTTACCCTGTAAGTTTTACCGCTTTCGAGAGCGTCCTCAAGTCTTATGGTCAGCGTCCTGCCGCTGATCAGCACTTCGTCGACATCAACATCTTCGTCGTCAGTTACATTCATAACCCCTATTCCGGCTTTTACGGCATCAATATCGTCAAGCGCCTTGATCTCTACATTAAATTTCACAACCAGTTCGTCCGTGGACGGGTCTGCGTCCGCGCTGCCGTCAGCCGGGGAAAGGCTGTAAATCTCCAAGGCATCGGTCTGATCCCCGCCGCCGTCTTCATCAGCCCACCGGTCCTGTATTATTCTGTACAGTACTACAGCCAGTTCCGCCCTTGTAACAGGTTTGTTCGGCTGAAAGAAGTTGCCGGAATAACCGATCATGTAGCGGTTCTTGAACATGCCGCCGACGTACGACAGGGCGTAGAAAGGAATGTCTCCGCTGTCCGAAAAAGAAACATCGCCATACCCTTCCAGCCCCGCGGCCCTTGCGGCCCAGACCGCCACTTCGTACCTTTTGGCCGGCTCAAACCCTTTAAGTTCGTCCGCCTCCTCCTCCGTCAGGATTCCCTCGCTGACGGCGTAATCGAGACAGTCCTCCATCCATTCCGGAACGTTGCCGTCCCAATTCCGGACGGAACCGGTGGAGCCGTCAAAGCCCGCCGCTCTGGAAATCATCATGATCGCTTCATATTTGGTTACAGGAACGTTGGGCCGGAACGTAAAGTCCGGATAGCCCGTAATTATTCCATATGAACACATATACCGGACAGGTTGTTCAGCCCAGTGCGAACTGATGTCGTTTAACTGAACGAACTGTTTTTTGTTCTTGCCGTTGAATTTCCAGTTACCCTTTCCCTTGCCCGGGTCGGCATAAGCAGCCGTCGCAATTCCCAGAACAAGAACCGCCGCAAGCAGAACCTTTAAAAAACCTCTCCTGAACAATTTTTGCACCCCCTGAAATTTTGAAAAAAACATGTGAATAATTTTTTGCGCAATCCCTCCCTCTTTTGATTTCTATTTAACAGATACGCCGGCTGAATAAATCAAAAGGGGGTTGGCACGGGCCGGCCCGGAAAATTTTTTTGAGTAGTTGCCGCCAGTTTTTGGCAATACTATAATAGTCGACTGTCAAAGAGGCGGGGGAATAAAGACAATGCTTTCGAGAAACCGGCTGGTATCGATCGCGGCTGCCGCAACTGTTTTCACAGTTCTCGTTTTCGCCGGCGGCCCGAGACATCAGGAACAGGAAACTGTCTTTCCGCAAGACGGACTGATCAGGCTGCACGTCGTCGCCAACAGCGACAGCCGACAGGACCAGGAACTGAAAAGAGAGATCCGGGATGAGATAGTGCGCTTTATAGCGCCCCGGATGCTCTCGGCGGAAAACATCGACTCGGCCAGGACGGTCGCGGCGGACAACCTGGAAGAAGTAAAGCAAATCGCCGAACGCGAAGTAAGGACACGGGGCGGCAACTACCCGGTCAGCGTCGAACTGGCCAGTTTTTCCTTTCCCACCAAGCATTACGGGCCGTTTGTGCTCCCGGCAGGCGACTATGAAGCGGTGCGGGTGGTCATCGGCGCCGGTGGAGGGTCGAACTGGTGGTGCGTATTGTTCCCGCCCCTGTGCTTCGTGGATATGTCAAAGGCCGCCGGGCCGGGTCAAGCCGAAGGAAACGAACAGATTCAGGCAAATTCCAATGCAATAAAGGAAGAGGCCGGCACCGTTCCGGAAATTAAGGGGCAAGGCAGCCCGGATACTGCCGGAGGAAACGGCCCGGCCGTAGAGTACAGGTTCAAAATCCTGGAAATGCTGCAAAAAATCAAATAACGGACTGCACAACCGGAGGAGTTCATCGGGTAGGAGGCTACTCATTAATTGAGTAGCCGACCTCCCACAGCACCGTACG
>DAOOVD010000039.1:0-23362 GCA_035369845.1 Bacillota bacterium
CCTTCGATGGCCTCCGTATGGAGGGGAAGCCGTCCGACCCCCGAATCTGGTACTCTCCGGACGGCCAGCGGATTTATAATCAGGACGGTGAACTTGTCGGGCACCTCGGCCACTACGAAACCCTGGGCGACCAGCTTGCCGCCTTCACCAGGGCCAGCGTCGCCTACACCTCAACCGGCCAGCGGGTTGCTTCCGGGGTTCCGCGCTACGAGTACATCCCACTTCCCGCCCCTGTGTGGCAGGACACCTTCGACACCGACCAGCTTAGCCAGTACACCAGCGGCGGGAATACTCCGGCGACGTGGGCTGTCTCCGGCGGGGTGCTGATGGGGACGGGCGGTAGTCAGGCGACGCTGATCAAGAACGACCTGCTGTTGCAGGACTGCGACATAGTGGTGAACAGCGACCAGGCGGAGCAAGGGGGTATTATTGCCCGCTATCAAGATAACAACAACTATTATTTGATAAGACTTGGTGATGATTCCAGTGCTCTCGCAAGTACAAACATCACACTATTTAAACGTGTTGCAGGAACTTTTACACAACTTGCAGTAGCTGATGTTGCTTGGTCCCGTGGCACATCAGCAACGATTAAGTTCACTCTTCATGGTACTCGTTTGGAGGTTTATTTTAACAGCATTAAAGTTATCAGTATAACCGATACAACTTTTACTGGTGGCGGGGTTGGGTTAAGGAAAAGCACTTCTGATACAGCCTTCCGGGTGCTGGACTTCGCCGCCTACTACGTCGCCCAGGGCGTGATGTCCGAGGAAGCCAACGCCAACCTCGTCAGAACCAACGCCGGTGCCGACCCGCTTTTCAACAGCTCAACTGGCTGGACGCTGACCAACGCCACAATCGCCAACGGCGTCCTTACTTTGCAAAGCCCGGACGGGGTTGCGGTGGCGATGGCTTCCTGCACCCTGACCAATCTGGCGCAGAACACCAAGCACAGCTTCTTGATAAGGGCGAGGTACAAGGATACTACAGGGACGGCAAATACTCTGTATTTAGACTTACAAGGTTCTGGCTACGACAATGCTGAGCAGGAGTTGGGCATTTCGACAAACCAACTCACTACCGCATTCCAAAACTTCAAAAAGGACGGTTTCGACAGCCAATCTGCTCCTGCTTCGGTGCAACTGCGGATATTCACCTTCTCCACCCGCCCCATTGAGGTGGAATTTGTCCAGCTTGAGCAAAAGAATTACGCAACAAGCATAATGGACGGCTCCAGGGCCGCCGAAGTCCCTACCGCCCCGGTCGCCGGAGTGTTCCAGAAGGGCAACTGGACGGTTGAGTTGGAGTTTACGCCGACTAGTAGCCAAGTTGTAAGCGGTCGCTATGGCTTTTTGTGGGAAGTGTATATTGATTCGAGTAATTATTACCGTCTTATTATTGTTCCAACCGGACAGGTTTACGTTGATGTTAGGTCTGGAGGGGTAAGTAAGTCTATTGCGGATTCTACAGTCCTGGTTGCAGGTCAACCATATTCGTTCATGATCTCTGGCAATGGCTCTGTAATACGGTTTTGCAAAAACGGTGCACAGATTGGCTCTGATTTGGCATATACGGAGCCTGCGGGTAATCTACCAACAAATATGTATATAGGTAGTGCTAACTGGGGTAGTCAACAAGCCAACGGCCTAATCTCCGACCTCCGCGTTTCCTCCCGCGCCCGCACACTAGCCGAGCACCAGGCGGAGTACAACAGCGGGTTGCCTCTGCAGGTGGACGAACACACCACCTACCTCATGTCCTGCGACGGCACTCTCCAGCCCACCGTCCGAGACTTCGGCCTGTTCACGAAGAACGGCAGGATCGTCCTCCAGGACCCGCAGAAGGGGCAGGGCCTGGAGGTATGGGACGGGACGACCAGGAAGGTTCTTATCGGCAAGCTGGATGATGGAACGATTGGGCAGGAGATTGTCGGGGGGGAATTGTATAGTAGCAGAATTAGAAGCGGCGGGAAAACTGATACGAGCTATATCCAGTTATCACCAGGATTTGAACCGTTACTTGTAAAAGAGAATGGGAAAGATGCCTTGTCAATATGGGCTTCTGGCGGCGGTTTGGTGCAGTTTTTTGATACTAATCTTGATGATATGGTAGGACAAATTACTAATTTCAATGATCTTATTGGTCAGGGGTTAAGAATTCAGGGAAGAGATTTATCAGGAAACCGCAAAAGCATTCATATATGGGGAAATTACCTTTATTTAGAGGCTGATAGTAGCACAATAGATTACCACGCCAATCTAGGACACTATTTCTTTGGTGACCTTCGCATGGGTAGTGGAACTAAATATAATATCGAAGAAACAGTAAATTACGGAAAAAGGTTGCTAGCAGTCAGAGAATCACCGGAACAAAAATACGTTGACGAGGGAAAGGCGCAACTTGTTAACGGTGAATGCAGAGTAGCTATAGACCCAATATTCCTAGAATGTATCGAACCGAATACTGATGATACTCCTTGGTTAATCCATTTGACGCCATATGCCGATATTGGAATTTACGTTGCCGAGATCGGAACGGATTATTTTATTGTCAAAGAAAGAAACGGCGGCACAAGCAACTCTGTTTTTGCCTGGTCACTGTCTGCCACAAGAAAGAATCATGCTTTTGATAGACTCAGGGAGGTGATATAAAATGCCGGAGCTTATTGAAAAAGATGGTAAAAGCATTGTTGTAATTGATAATGAAATAGAATTAAACGAGCTTGAAAACTCAATTAAAATCATTCAAGCTCAGATTGACAACATAGATTATAATATAAAGGGTTTACAGCAAAGACGAGAAAATCTTGTTAACAAACTTAATCAGCTTAATGCAATTAAGGAGTCTTTGCCGATAGCAGAAGCAGGGGCAACTACTGCCCCTGCTGAGTAATTTCTATAGTTACTTGCTGATTTTTTTCATCCCATATGACCGTTGCACCTAATGCTTCACTGACCCATCGGGCAGGTAACATTGTTCTGCCAGGAGGAACCAATTCCGGCGCAACGTCCATTATTATAGTTTCGGTGTTTTTACTGAGGATACGGCTTCCAATGGTTAATTTGACAGTGGTATTGTCCTTGATGATAGTGACAGTCTGCGTCGTTTCATCCCATTTTACTCCATCTTCGAGAACGCCAAGAGCATAGGCAAGATAACGAACAGGTGTATATGTTCGGTTGTTTTTTACGTATGGGGCAACGTCCATAGTTATCGCTGTGCCGCTAGCGGTTGTTATGGTTTTTTCTCCAACTTTGAATGAGGTTATTGTTTTTGATGCCATAACAGCAGGGGTATAATTGTTTACCCATGATGAAGATCCGCTGTGGCTACCGCCAGAACCTATTGTAATCCGTTCTTTACCGATACATTCCGTGAGACCGGAAACGATCGCATATGTTAGTTGATCCTTATCTTGACCATAAACATAAATTGGCACTGTAAGATCGTTGGAGATAGGGCCGATACCTAAAGCAACGGTTTGTGCATATTGGTTATTCAAATCAAGGGCAAAATGCGATACTTTGCCCCATGCGTCTTGGTATGTTTGTGATATGACCGAATGAGTGTTAACATCTTTTCTCTGCTCTGCTCCGCTGTATACTGTTGATACAACTGTACCATTTGAAACATTAGAGAAATTGACGTAAATTTGGTTAAGTTTATCTGAGCTTTCTAATCCTAAAGCTTTAATCTCTTGTATAGCTACTTGCAGACCAGGTACGTTCGGGTATAAAGGATTAGCCCCTGCCACACCACACCAACCCAGCACCAGCACCGCAACCAACAACGCGACAAGTTTTCGCATGGGCAAGACCTCCTTTTTTGACTACATTCTACCAGGTGAAGGGGGTGAAAGACAACCGATTGCATCCCCGGCATGGGGGCCTGAAACATTTGCCGCCGCGGGCGGCTTTATCTTTGCGGGAGGTGGTATTTTGGAACAAGAAATCATCAAACTGGCGGCCAGTCAAGGCCTTTGGGCGGTGCTCTTTGTGGCGCTGCTTTTTTATGTGCTCAAAGAGAACGCGAAAAGGGAAGAGCGGCTGCTGTCATGCCTTGATGCCCTGGGAAAGCAGTACGAAAGCCTCTCCAGGGACATCGGGGAGGTCAAGGATGATGTAAAAGAACTGAAAGGAAGAGTGGGGGTATGAAAAGAATTGTAATCGACCCCGGTCATGGCGGCCGGGATCCGGGGGCGGTGACCAACGGCCTCCAGGAGAAGGATCTTACTCTGGATATCGCCAGGCGAACCAGGGACATTCTGAATGCCTACCAGGCTGAGGTGAGACTGACCCGGGATGACGACATCGACCTCGACCTGTCTCCCCGGGCAGACATGGCCAATAGTCTGAACGCGGATTATTTTTGTTCCATCCACGTCAATGCCGGCGGTGGAACCGGTTTTGAGAGTTATGTTTACACTCTTGCTGGAGACAAGTCTCAGGCACTTCGGGGTATAGTCCACGACCAGTTGAGCGAATTTTACCGGTCGGTAGGATTCCCGGACCGGGGGAAAAAGAAAGCTAATTTTGCCGTGCTCCGACAAACCAATATGCCGGCGGTGCTACTGGAAAACCTCTTCATCGACCGGAAGGAAGATGCGGCTAAGCTGGCCGAACCGTCCTTCCGGCAGGGTATAGCAGAAGCTATCGCGGCCGGCCTGGCCCGGGCACTGGAGTTACAGCCGGCGGCTGAATCTGCGGGGGTGGCTCTCAACACGACCTGCACCGTTGAGAAGGTGACCGTCCTGGTCCGTGGCAAAAACATCCAGGGCTTCATTACAAATGACCGCACTTACGCGCCGGTCCGTGACATCGCTGAGGCCCTGGGGTACAGGGTAACCTGGTATGAAAAAGATAAGATTGTTTATATCCAATAGGGAGGTAGGGTTCATGGAAGAAAAGAAGTGGTGGCAATCAAAAACAGTATGGGGCGGCATTGTGGCCATTGGTGGCGCCGTTGCCGGTGCATTCGGCATTGCGGTTGACGAGGCCACGCAGGGGGAGATTGTAGACTATATCATGGTTATTGCCGGAGCTGCCGGCGGATTGCTGGCCATTTACGGCCGGCTGAAGGCTGAGAAGAAAATAAATTAAGAACATCCAGGCCCTGCTCTACGGAGCGGGGCTTTTTTGTTTATGTTAATAACGCCCCGGGTGTAACCCGGGTTTTTTGGTTTAGATAGTCAATTTTAACCCTGGCACAACGCCAGGGTTTTTTAATCAGGCCATATATATTCAATCGGTTTCCCAAGAGCCCTGGCTATCTTTTTAGCGGTTTTGAGATAAATATCTTTTTCATCGTTTATAATTTTGCTTATCTCGGACTGGGCTATGCCGGTCCGCCTGGATAATTCTTTCTGCGTAATTCTCTTTAGCAGCATGATCTCCCGCATCCTGTTCATGCCCTAAAATTTCCCTGGGGGTACGTATATCCCTTTAAAATGTCGAAAAATATAGATGTAGGCTAATAATTTGTAATATAATGTGGATACGCGTCACCGTGAAATAAATATAAACAAAGGGGGAAGAGCAATGAGCAAAACAGCTTACAGGAACGCGGCGGGAAACAGAATAGTAAGTAAGCGGTTAAAAGGGTTAATGGTTGAGCATGACGCATCCCTTCGAGAGCTGGCAAGAATAACAGGGGCTCCCGAAAAATCACTGATGGCCAAAATTGATGGCCAGAAAAAGTGGTTATTTCGGGAGCTTCTTGCAATTATAAAATATTTTAATTATACCGAAGTGAAGGAAGTATTTCCGGAGTTGTATAACTCCGCATAATAATGCCCCCAACAAGATGTTGGGGGCATTATTATAAAAAGTTAAGCCGTCAAAATGACCGTCAATTAGTTTCCGATGGTGCCCGAGACCGGAATTGAACCGGTACGGAGATCGCTCTCCCCAGGATTTTAAGTCCTGTGCGTCTGCCAGTTCCGCCACTCGGGCATTGCCTGTGATAAGCGCAAAGTTATTTTAGCATTTACCGTCCGGGTTGTCAATGATTACGCGCCTGCCGGGAGGGGGTGGCCCGGTCTGAGGAGCAGAAGATCAATGCTTCCCCTCCTTTTTCTTGAAATAATCCAGCAAGGCCAGGGCTGCGGCATCTTCGGGAGTATCCTGGCAGATTTCCAGCTTTTCGTCTTTATAGCACCACTTCTCTGTTTCCTTGTCGTAACGCAATGAGAATCCCCGGTTTGCTTCTATTTTGAGCTCGTAAAGAAGTCTGGCCAGTTGGGGTAGCCAGACGAGATCGCCGACGTCGCGGAGGGAGAGCACGATTTTTTTCTCTCTTTCGTGTTTCAGGATAATCGGTTCGATAATTTCCGCTCCCTCGTCCCCGCAAATTATGGTAAGGTCACCCACCTTCGGTTCCCAGTGCAGGTATTTCGCCAGTTCCTTTGCAAGCTCGATGCTTATCACGGTTGCAACCTCCCCATCTGCCGCCTGATAGAAAGCTGTCGTTCTTGGCGCATCTTGAAAAGGGCAGTCTTTAAAATATTACTTCATTGTAATAATACAAATTCCTGCTAGAAATGTGCGGGCGGCATGTCAAAAAGCTCTGGTGCGCGCTGCAGGTGTCGCGGCATGCTGTAGTTCATTATTATTTTATGCATTATTTCCCATCTTCCGGCACAGAATAGACAGAAAATGCCGGGAGGTTGACGGTTGTGTACGATGTGATCATAGTGGGGCTGGGCCCTTCGGGTATGACTGCGGCGGTTTACGCCGCCCGGAAGAAGCTGAAAACCCTCATTGTCGGAAAAGAGTACGGGGGTCAGGCGGCGAGGACAGGGGAGGTTGAAAACTATATGGGTTTTCAGTACATCAGCGGCCCCGAACTGATGAGAAAATTCGAGGAGCAGGTAAGACAATACCCGGTTGAGCAAATAATCGACGAGGTTACAGGCGCGGGTAAACGGGAAGGCGGCTTTTATATTACTACCGGAAAAGGCTGCGAATACCGCTCGAAGACACTCATCATTGCTGCGGGAAAACAGCCGAGATGGTTGAACGTTCCCGGTGAAAAGGAGTTTTGGGGAAGGGGTGTGAGCTACTGTTCCGTTTGCGATGCCCCTCTTTTTGAAAAGATGAAGGTGGCGGTTATCGGCGGAGGCAATTCGGCCGTTGAGGCGGCATATGATTTAACAAAAATCGCTGAGCATGTGTACGTCGTTTCCCTGGAGGAATGGAACTGCGATCCCGTTGTTGCCGACAAGGTCAGGGATGCCGCCAACCTTACCAAAATAGTCGGCAGCGGGGTAAAAAGCATAAACGGGGACAAAACGGTAAAAAGTGTGACTTTGAGTCCGGTCGGCAAACCTTCGGAGGAAAGCGTTCTGGAGGTCCAGGGGGTTTTCATCGAAATAGGAACTGTGCCTGCCACGGATATTGTACGGGGTTTTCTGGAACTTAATGAGGCCGGCGAAGTAGTTGTCGACTGCAGTTGCAGAACTTCAGTCCCCGGCGTCTTTGCTTCCGGTGATGTCACTTCCGCACCGGAAAAGCAGGTGATTGTCGCGGCCGGTGAGGGGGCAAAGGCGGCGTTGGGGGCGTTCAAGTATATTCTGGAAAACTGGTAAGTAACATGTATGTTGCGGGCTCTCCTAATTTTTCAAACTGGCTTTATCTCTTCAATTTTGATATGATGATCATTGAAAATGTGTGGAGGTAAGGGGCTTGTTGAGCGACCGGAGGAGAAAACTTTTTTTAATTGCTGCAGCGGTATTTGTTGCGGTAATTTTGTTTGCCGGCGGCTGCGGCATTGTAAAGAATTTGTTTTCCGCCAGGCAGGACCGGCCAGGTCCAAGTGCGGAAAATACATCCCTGTCGCCCGGAGTGGGACCGGATGCTTTCGCCGACGTGGTGGCCCGCTCCAGCCCCGCGGTGGTAAAAATTTCGGCCAGGGTGAACTCGCCGGGTTCCGGGATTTTTTTTAGCGACCAGTTTTTCCGGCAGTTTTTCGGTTTTCCTCCCGGACCCGGGCGGCAGGAGGAAGGGCTGGGGTCTGGTTTTATAATCTCTCGGGACGGATATATCTTAACCAATGAACACGTTGTGGACGGGGCAAATGAAATTATAATCACAGTGGCTGGTTTTGACAAAGAGCTGAGGGCCGAGGTGGTCGGAGCGGATTACGATCTGGACCTGGCCTTGTTGAAGATCGATGCGGGCAGGGAACTTCCCTCCCTTACTCTGGGAAATTCCGATCAGATCAGGGTCGGGAACTGGGTAATCGCCATCGGCAATCCTTACGGCCTGGACCATACCGTGACGACCGGCGTGATCAGCGCCAAGGGACGTCCCATCAGCGTTAATGACAGGCACTACGAAAACCTCCTTCAAACCGATGCTTCGATCAATCCGGGCAACAGCGGGGGGCCCCTCCTGAATCTGCAGGGTGAGGTTATCGGGATAAATACCGCGATCAACGCCCAGGCACAGGGAATCGGCTTTGCCATACCGGCTAGCACAGTCTTGTCAGTGCTGGAGGACCTGAAGAACGGTGCAAATAAAACAGCCCGTCCGTGGATCGGTGTGCAGGTACGCAATTTGGACCGGGAAACGGCGAGCTACCTGGGCCTGGAAAAGGCAGAAGGCGCCGTCGTGGCCGGCATTGTACCGGGGAGCCCGGCTGAAAAGGCCGGCATGCGGCAATGGGACGTGATAGTCGAATTTAACGGGAAAAAGGTCGGCAGTGCCGACGATCTGGTGCCGTTTATCAAGCAGTCTCAGGTTGGCGGCAAGGTCAAGGTTGTTGCGTTACGCCGCCGTCAAGCGCTCTCGTTCACAGTGACGGTCGCTGAAAAACCGAAAAATTTGAGGTGATGTTTGGCCGGTTGCAGTAAGAACGCGGGGAGGTGTAAAACAGGGTGATTGACTGGGCTAGAGTGTACGGCCTTTTGAATGATGTGACCCCTCTGCCCGCGGATTGCGGCCTTTTGTGCGGCTCGGTTTGCTGTACTGAGTGGGAGAAAGGTGCGGGCATGTATCTGCTGCCGGGGGAAGAAACAATGTTTACAGGCAGCGAGAATTGGCTGTCCTGGGAGGAACATTCTGCGGACGAGTATGAGTTTTGCCCGAGTTGGCAGGGGAAGTTCTTTTTCGTGCAGTGCAAAGGCGCCTGTCCCAGGGAGAAAAGGCCTTTTGCCTGCAGGACTTTTCCGGTTGCGCCGTATCTGACGCTTGACGGGAATCTGACTCTCCGCCTGGAGGAAGCGGCCGCCGTCATATGCCCGCTGGTCAGAACCGGCGACATCAATCTCCTCGACCGGCGCTTTCTGGCCAGGGCCAGGCTGGCCTGGGATGAATTGATCAGGGACCCTCTGATCAGGGATGATGTTGAGTGGGGATCGCGCCGGTTTGACAGGTTGATGGCGGATTTATTGAAAATGCCGGTCGGACGAAACGTCGCAAAACGTGATGCAGTATTTCCCCGCCGATGATCTTTTGCTTCTATGTTCGGGAGCCGCCCGGCTCTTGATATTGCTTACAGTTTTGCATTTTAAAGGCCCGCTTTGATGAACGGATGCATCAAGGCGGGCCTTTTTATCGGTCTGTACAAGTGTCGAATTATTGTCACTCCACTGTTCCAAAAACTGACGAACGGACCTTGATTTAGAAACGGTGAGCGGTACGGGTTTTCCCGCGGGAAGGCGAAAGTGGGTTCTTTCGCCCGGTCATTTGTGGCACGTTTTTTGCATTAAAAAATACCAAGACGCATTTGTGAAAAAATTAACAAGCGTCCTTTTAAAAATAAAACAATATTAGTGACACTGAGGCGGCGGAGTGAATAACCGTTGCGCGCAAGATGAAAAGATTATTCCGCATGCGGATGCCGGAAGGCTTGACTCTTAAAATACAGTAAAAAAGAGGTTGTTTATAGCTTGCATTGTTAAAAATTTCACAAGCGTATATAAAAAAAGAAAGGGAGTGAAAAAATGATCAAGACCATGCCGGATGAATTAATTAAGGAGATCAAACTTGAACTGGAAAGAGAAGCGCTTTTGGAAGAAAGAATTGAAAAAGCATATGCAGACTGGGTTGAAGAAGAGCTCTGCGGTCACGGCGTTGTTGATCTCGCGTCTTAGACAAGCGGCTTTATCGGCTCGGAATAAGCATCAAAAACCGGTAAGCCTGGAATGCAAATTGAGATGAAAACCTGGCACAGTCCACAGACTTAAAGTTTTTGGTCATCACCTCTAGATCTAGCCTCTCTATCTGTACCCTGCAGTGCGCAGGGTCTCTTTTTTAATTCAGACAGAGGCTCTGATACAACAATTGTATCGGATGAACCGCAGCTATATCCATTTTGTTTTTGGTAATCCCGTGCCGAAGCTGCATGATGCAGGTGGGACAGTAGGTAGCTACTGCTTCTGCTCCGGTTTCCTTCACGGAAGACATTTTTTTGTTGAGAATTCCCATACTGATGTTGTAATTGTAGAGAACGAATGTGCCTCCTCCGCCGCAACAGCCGGAGGCGCCAGGCATTTCCCTGAATTCTGAACAGGTGAGGCGGAGGAGTTCCCTGGGCTCGTCTGTGATGCCGAGAGCCCTGGAAAGGTGGCACGGGTCGTGATAGGTGACGATTTTTTGAATCTTTTTCAAATCGCGTCCGTAGCTTTTGACGAGGTCGATCAACAGGCCGGAGAAATCCAGCACTTTCAGGGTGGAGTGCTCTTTCAGGGCGGCGGCGCATGAAGCGCAGTCGGTAACGACGGTGTCCACGCCAAACCGGCGGAAAGCGTCCTGGTTTGCGGACATGAGAGTCCCTACCAGATCTCCTTCACCGTTGTCGAGCATCGGAAGCCCGCAACATTTTAGATCCTTCGGCAGAACAACTTCACAGCCGAGACGTGAAAGAACCGCTGAAGTAATCTGTCCTATCTGCGGAAAGAACAGGTTGGTGGAACACCCCAGAAAATATCCAATCCTGAGTTTGGTTTTGCCGGCAGCGGGAGTTACGTCGGGAATAAGATCCTGCGCCACATGGTCGGGCAGCTTGCCGGGCAGGGAAAAACCCGGCGGTAACAGTCTGCTGGAAATTCCAATGTCAAAGAGGCGAAGCTTTTGACAACTGCGGAAAATCTCAACCGAAAGGGCAAGCAGGGAGGGACGGGTCCAGATCCTCCTGAGCACAAGTTTCTTTACCGGGGAAGGGACCCTGCGGGCCAGCAGGAAACGGGCGGCCATAACCAGACTGTGGACCGGTATCGCGGAAGGGCATTCTCTGGTACAGGCACGGCAGAGTAGGCAGAGGGAAAGCTTGCTTACAGCTTCCTTGCTTGCTTTTATTTCGCCGTTTGCGAGCATATGAGCGAGAAAAACCTTGCTCCGCGGAGCCGCCATTTCGTTGCGGACCTCCTCAAAAACGGGACAGACCGAACGGCACTGGCCGCAGCGAACGCAGCGCAGATAAAGATCTTTCAAATCCAAAAGCTCTTCAGGCAAATCCCCTTCCCCCTTCCGGCGGCAGCAGCTTGCCCGGGTTCATAATGTTCCCGGGGTCGAGTGCTTGTTTTATTTTCTTCATTATTTCCACGGCTTCCCCGTGCTCGTCACGGGCGTACTGATTCCTGACGGCGCCCACTCCGTGCTCGCCGGTGGTGGAACCGCCGGTTTTGATGGCCAGCTTGTGGATGGCGTCCACCAGCCGGTTCGCGCGCTCGACCTCTTCCGGTCTGTCCAGGTTTATCACCGGCGCGGTGTGAATGTTTCCGTCGCCGATGTGTCCGTAATTTACCACCGTTACTCCGTATTCCTTGCCGAGTTCTTTTATTCTGCGCAGCGTTTCGGTTACCTTGCTCAGAGGGACGCTGATGTCCTCACCGGCGAAAATCCTGCTCCCGTCCGGACGCAGCCTTGCCGCGGCCACTGCCACGACGCTCCTGCCCCGCCAGAGCTCCGCCATGCGCTTCGGATCGGTGGCCCATTCAACCGACACGGCCAGTTTTCCCACCACCTCAGCTATTTTTCGCCCTTCCCATTCTACGCCGGCCGGATTGCCGTCAACTTCAAAAATGAGAATGGCCTCGCGGTCCGGCAGATTGATTTCCGGGTTGTACATGTTGACAGCCTTGATTGCGGAAGAGTCCAGGACTTCAATGCCGGAGGGAAGAATGCCGGACCGGTAGACTTCCAGAACCGCCGCCGGAGCTTTTTCCAAGTCGTCGAAAACCGCCATGGCGATGCCGCGGGCCTTGGGTTTCGGCCACACCCTCAGCCTGATCATTGTGATAATCCCGAGAATACCTTCAGAACCGACGAAAAGCTTGGTAAGATTTAATCCCGAAACGTTTTTCAAGGCCCGGCAGTTTACCCCGCCCGTATTGATGACACGGCCGTCGGGGAGCACCACCTCCAGGCCGAGTACGTACTGTTCCGTCGTACCGTATTTGACCGCCCTCAGCCCGCTGGAATTGTTGGCCACCATTCCGCCTATGGTGCACATGCGGGTGCTTCCAGGATCCGGCGGAAAGAAAAGGCCGTAGCCGGCAAGATGTTCGTTCAGCTTGTAGTGTACGACACCCGGCCGTACAAAAACCTGCATATTGGCGACGTCTACCTCTTCCACGGTATCCCAGGAGGAAAGGTCCATGACGATACCGCCGCTGACTGCCAGGCACCCGCAGGTTTCTCCGCTGCCCGCCCCCCGCGGGATCACCGGTATGCCCGATTTTGAAGCGAGACGCGTCACTGCGGATACTTCTGCAGTGGAAAGGGGCAGTACGACGGCGTCCGGAATGAAGTTGCGGAATCTGGCCATAAAGGAACTGTCGTAACTGTACACCTTTCTTTCCAGATCCCCGGTGAGCACTCGCTCGGCCGGAAGAATTTTTTTGAGTTCGGCAGCCAGTTGCAGCCTGTTCAAGAACAACACCTCGTCAATCAGCAGTTTGGCTATTGTCGTTTTTCCCGGTCACGTACTGTCGCGCGCTTTCATCCCGCCGGATTTTTGCAGCGGAACGCGGCATCTTCCACGGGAAGGTAGCGGCGCATCAGTTCGTCCCTGGTGATCACTATGATTTTGGGGGTGAGTTTTTCTCTGTATCTGCTTGAGCCGCCCGGACGATAGACGGAAAGAAGGAACCTTTGATAGCAGCCGGTTAATGTCCGCAAAAGGCCTGGTTTCATGTCGTACACACGGAACCCCAGGCTTTCGGCTGGACGGTGCAGCAGGGAAATACCCAGTATAACGCTGATTTCCCTGAATCTTTCGTTGCTGCTCAGGAACCTGGCCAGGGCGGGAAGGCCGTTGCGCACCTCGCGCATGGATTTGACCGCCATGCGCTCCAGTGAGGCGTTTTCACCGATTTGTCTTAAAAGCAGTTCGTTGTTTATATGAAGTTCGAGGTAACGATCGCCCCGGCGCAGCAGCACGCCGTCGCAGACCTCCCGATCCCCGCCGCGGTGACGACGCAGCGCGAACCTGAAAATAAAGGGGTTTTTACCGTCAATATCTTTTATTCCGCTAACTGCCCTGATTGCTGAATCGGTCAGGCTCCAAACCCGCAGGATGACTTTTTTCAACCGACCCGTTCTCATATCGGCTATTTCTTCCAGGGTTGCTATCCTCAATCCCTTTTGCCTTACCCCCTCCAGTATATGGGGAAGCGCGGCGACCACCCGGGCCGGACTGCCCTCCGCCGCGCCTATGTTGGAATCGCTGTCGTGGAAGATCAGTATGGCGCCGTCCCGGATTTTACCGATTACTCTGCGCGCAATGCTCTCCGGTGTGGCCTTTTTCGCCCAGTCCCAGCTCATGAAGGTCCATAGCACGACTTTTAAGCCTTTGAACCGGCAGTAGCCGACTGAAAACAGGTTGAAAAGGCCCCAGGCCGGCCGGCAAAAGCGGGCTTTTTTCCCCGTAAGTTCTTCAATAGCCAGGTTCGTTTCCCTGATTTCCCTGGTGGTGGCCGCGGGGCCGAGCAACCAGGCCGCTTTGTGCCGAAAGCCGTGATTCCCGATCTCGTGCCCGTCCAGGGCTATTTGTTTGACCAGTTCCGGATGGGCTCTCGCCTTTGAGCCGACGATGAAAAAACAGGCTTTAGCTTTGTGCCGTTTGAGTATGTCCAGAATTTGCGGGGTGTAGCGGGGGTCCGGGCCGTCGTCAAAAGTCAGGGCGATTCTGCCGCCGCCCCCGGGAGCGCGTGAAAGGGCGCCCAAGCTCAACAACCTGATCAAAACCGTCGGCAAAACGGCGTATACCAGAATGATGAGAAAGACAGTTTGCATTAAAGAAAGCCTCAATTTTTTTTGACCTTCCTCGCGAGGTTTACTTTGTAAACAGTTTTTCCACCGGATAAAGAAGGTAAAAGCATGACATTACCGCCAGTATCGTGATGCTAATCACTATTGCCGCCGGAATCCCCAGATATTTTGCTGCCGTTCCTCCCAGCGCGGGACCGATGGCGATTCCCATTCCTTCAATGGTTGAGAAAACGCCCCAGCCGGTGGCCTGCCTTTCGGGAGAAATCACTTTAGCCAGAAGGTTGTTCCAGGCCGGGAGAACCGCCGCATACGAAAACCCGACCAGCGCTGCGAGCAAATAGGCGGTCATAGCGCTTTCGACCGTTGAAAAAAGGGTCAGCGAGGCGGCTGTCGCGCCGAAACCGGCGCCCAGTATAAGTTTCAGACTTACCCGGTCGGCCAGGCGGCCCATCGGAAGAAAGGAGAGAGCTGCAGCCGTGCCGCCGGCCAAAAGAAGAACGGCGTACTGGTTCGGGTTCAGGCCGATTTTATTCTGTGCGTATATGGGCAGTACAGGCAACAAAACTCCCCCGGCCAAAGTCTGGAGAAACATACCGGGCAGCAGAAGCTTTTTAACCGACTGGTTCCGGGTCATTTTTACCACTTCTTTTTTAAAAGAAAACCCGGCTGTTTTTCCGGCAGTTCCGGTTTGCCCCGGCAGAGAGACCAGGGTTGTAACCAGGGCCGCTCCCCACAGGATGATCATTAGCCAGAAGGCGATGTTGTAGTCAAGTGCTATGAAAAAATTGATCACTATAGGGCCGCCGCCTCCTCCAGCCAGCCAGACCGCAAAAACTATACCCATGCGCGCTGCCCGCTCCTTCAGCTGAACCGGCGCGACACCGCTGATTACGGCAAGCCATACCGGGGAGGAGCCCAGTCCGAAGAGGGCCGAGCCGATCATCAGGACGGAAGCCGAGGGAATCATTTTAATTGCCAGCAGCGCCGCCATACCCAAAAAAAGCCCGTAGATTATGACCGTGTGCCCCCGCTGGTCGAGCTGCCACCCGGCGGCGCCCTTGAAAAGGGTTTCCACCAGGTAATGCAGTGATACGGCCAACCCTGCCAGAGCCACCGATATGCTCAGGTAATTTACCGCATAGAGGGGAAGGAAGGTGAGAAAAAAGGCGCCTCTGGTAAATTCCATTAAAAAAAGGACCAGCAAAAGGCCTAGCTCTTTTTTTGATGAAAGTATAGCTTTCAATTCATGCAATGGTTTTTCAGGCCACCCTTCTTGATGACGGAAAGGGCAGTCACTGTGTGCGGAACCCGTTCAACGTCGTCCGGTCAAGGTTAATGATATTATACACCATTGCCGCGGCAGGAACAATTGTGTAAAAACAGCGGCGGGTAGTATACCCGCCTCAATATTGCCTAATGCCTGGTTACTGCCAGAAGATAGATCTCTTTCTTGTTGCCGGCGGCGCCGTTTATTTTTTTCTCCGCCTCGCGCAGTTGAGAGAATTGTTCCTCCGTGAGCTCCGCCGCTTTCATTCCCCCGGTATCTATTTCAGTCATCTTTTAAAACCTCCTCCTTTTTTTAGTATTTTGCCCCTTTGAAAGAAAAATTAATATTGATTTTCCATTGGGTCTCAATATAATTTAAGTTGAGAACGAAAATCTTTATCATTATTTTCTGTGGAAACAGCCGTCGATGTAATGGGGGATGTCCGGTGACTCTGGACAAGACAAAGAAGGGGCAGACTGTAATAATAAAGAGAATTCCGGACGAACATACCAGGATCCAGGCCATCCGGTTCGGCCTGTCCGAAGGCTCGGTTGTTACCTGCAGGGAAATATTGCCCGCCGGCCCGGTGATCGTGGTTAAAAACAAGCGGGAGATTGCCATTGGAAGGAACCTGGCCAGGGCGATATCGGTTGAGCCGTATTGAATAGTCTTTTAATATATATTATATTAGCCGGTGAGCTTACAGGGCGGTGAGTGTCGTGGAACGGGCAAGAATCCCGGCCGGAGGCAAAAAGATAGTGCTGGCCGGGAACCCGAACGTCGGCAAGTCGGTTTTTTTTAATATCCTGACAGGTTCATACGTTGATGTTTCAAATTATCCCGGGACAACTTTAGAAATGGCCTGCGGCCGTTACCGGGGCGATGTCGTAATCGATACGCCCGGAGTCTATGGAATTTCTTCTTATAATGAGGAAGAAAAAATAACCAGGGATATCGTTCTTTCGGCCGATATCGTCATAAACATTGTTGATGCGGCCAATCTTGAACGCGACCTGTTTCTTACCTTGCAGTTGATGGATATGGGTGTTCCCGCTGTTGTGGCTTTAAATATGGTGGATGAGGCCATCCAGCGGGGATTTAAGATTAATGTTTCCCTTCTGGAAAAATTTCTGGGCGTTCCCGTTGTTCCCACCGTTGCCGTTCGCAATATCGGGATGAACGAATTGAAAAGAAAGATTTACTTTGCCAGACCCGGCAATATTGAACCGTTGCTGCTGAAAGAGGTAAAAAAGGTAAGCCCCCCTGCAGACCGGAGGGAGGCGCTGCTTATTCTGGAGGGGGATGCCGAATTAAGTGAGCGGTACTGCCTCCAGCCGGGGAAGGAAAGGGAGAAGATTTACCGCTCCAGGAGGGAAATGGCGAACAGAATCGTCGCTCAGACGGTAAGGGAAACGGGTAAAAGGGAGAATTTCGCGGCCAGGCTGGGCCGCTGGATGATCATCCCGGTGACGGGTTTTCCGATCCTGCTCATTGCGCTTTGGCTCATTTATGAATTGATAGGCGTTTTGTTGGCTGGTCATATTGTACAGTTTACTGAAAACGTCATGAAACAGGCATACGAACCGGCGGTTCGTTCACTGCTGGGCGGCATCGTTCCGCCGGGGTCGGTTTTCGATACCGTTCTGGCCGGCCGGTACGGACTTCTGACCGCAACTGCAACCTATCTTATCGGTCTTTTGCTGCCGCTGGTGCTGGGTATTTTTCTGGCCCTTTCTATTTTGGAGGATACCGGGTACCTACCCAGGATAGCCACCCTGACGGACCGGGTCCTGGCCGGCATGGGGCTGAACGGTCAGGCCGTCATACCCTTCATCCTCGGTTTCGGCTGCGTGACTATGGCTTGTATATCCACCAGACTGCTGAGTTCCGACCGGGAAAGGCGCATAGCCATATTCCTGCTGGCGCTGGGCATTCCCTGCTCGGCCCAGATGGCCGTCAACGTTGCGGTTATTGCAAGCATGGGTTTTACTTATATGCTGCTGTTCTTTTTGTTTTTGTTCACTGTTCTGCTCGGCGCCGGCGTGGTTTTGGGTCGTTTGCTTCCGGGCGGGACAACCCCCCTCCTGATCGAACTGCCTCCCCTGCGCTTGCCGATTCCGCAAAATATAATCAAGAAAGCATCGCTAAAATCATACTACTTTATAAAAGAAGCCCTACCGCTTTTTGCCGGTGGCATGCTTTTCATGAGCCTTCTGGATGCCGCCGGACTTCTGCAGGGGCTGAGGAGCCTTCTTGTTCCTGTCACCGTGGGCTGGCTGCACCTTCCTGCGGAGATCGCCGACATCTTTATAATGGGCTTGATAAGAAAGGAGTTCGGTGCGGCGGCCATCTTAAGCCTGAACATGTCACATCTGCAAAATTTTGTGGCTCTCATTACCCTTACCCTGACCGTGCCCTGTATTGCCTCAACAATGGTTGTCTTTAAGGAACGGGGCGTCAGCGAGGGGCTGGTGATATGGATTATAGTATTTTCCCTCGCCTTTTTTATCGGCGGGGTGGTTGCCCGCATACTCGAGGTTTTTGACATGCCGGGTTCCTTACGTGCCCCGGTTCTGGCGGTACTGATCATTGTGGCACTAGCCGGCCTTGTTTTTGCCGCCGGAAAATTGCAGGGGAAAAACGCCGGTTGAAGGTGTTTCTTACCCAAGTGAATGGATTGGGGGGTGTAGTGCAATAGTGTTTACGGCTCTCATCTTGCAAATATTGGAGTGGCGATTGCAGGTAGCGCCTTATGTAAATATAATGTATGAAACAGAGATTTTAATTGCCGGGTGAGCGTAATGCAGAAAAAAGGGGATATACGGTTTTTTTTCATCCTATTTGTTTTGCTGTTAGCCGCGGCACCGCTCAAGGCCTCCGCAGGGCCGGAACTGGTTGGCGAAGCCGCGGTGCTACTGAACGTCAAAAACGGACAGGTTCTCTATGAAAAAAATTCCCGTTCCGGGGTTTATCCCGCCAGTACCACCAAGATCCTGACCGCTGTGATAGCCCTTGAGAAAGGCAATCTGAACGATCTGGTAAGCATAACTCCCGAGGCTTCAAATGTTGAGGGCTCAGCCATTGGCCTGCAGGCCGGAGAAAAAGTTTCGCTTGAAGATTTGCTTTACGCCCTGATGCTGAATTCGGGTAATGATTCCGCGGTGGCCATTGCCCGGCATGTCGGCGGTACGGTGGAGAACTTTGTTGCCATGATGAACGACAAGGCCGCCGGGTTGGGGGCACTGAACACTCATTTCAGCAATCCCAACGGTCTCCCCGACCCCGGACATTACACCACGGCATACGACATGGCGATTATCACCCGGTATGCCATGCAGAACCCCGAGTTCCGGAAGATGGTTTCGACAAAGGTGAAAATCATCCATCGCGATGACGCCGATGCGCAGACGTATCTCGAAAACCACAACAGACTGCTGTGGAACTACGAAGGTGCGATAGGCGTCAAAACCGGCTATACCGAGGAAGCGCGGCAGTGTCTCGTTTCTGCGGCAAACCGGCAGGGCAGGGAACTGATCGCCGTGGTAATGAAAAGCGAAGGTGCGGATATCTGGGAAGATACGAAGAAGCTCCTGGATTATGGTTTTGGGGAGTTTTACTGCCTGTCCCTCACCGAAGCGGGAAAGCATGTCGACGAAGTTCCGGTAAAATTCGGTGTAACGAGGTCGGTTCCCGTCCAGACGGGGAATTCCCTGTTCTATGATTTTCCTTTGGGGCAGCGGCCTGAAGTGAAGCAGGAGGCGATCTTCAGGGACAACCTCGCAGCTCCGGTAAGGGCCGGGGAAAAAATGGGGGAGTTGGTGTTTTCAGCGGCGGGCCGTGAACTCGGCCGGGTTGACCTGTTGGCCCAGAGAGAGGTCAAGAGGAAACTGACAGCCCAGTGGTGGCCGTGGTTCCTCCTGGCCGTGTTTCTGGCGGTGCTTTTGTCGATTGTCCGCTATCATAACAGGGCCAGGCGTGCGAAGTGGGAAACGTACAGAAACAGGTATTATTATTTGAAATAAACCGCCTGTGCACTGTGTTGCCAACCTCGTCCGGTTCCGTTATCTTTCCCTGACGAGGGCAATCAGCAGCCTGGCGAAATGTCCGGTGAAGGGCAGAACGATAAGACTGCAGGCGATATTGAAGATAGTTTGGGCATTCGAGATTTGACGGGGCAAATGGGGATCGGTGAACTGCACCAGGACGGAAAAGGGATGCAGAAAAGGCATAAACATCGCTACACCCCCCAAATTCAGGAGTATGTGGGCCAGGGCCACCCGTTTTCCTGTTGCTGTTCCTCCGATACTTGCCAGGAACGCTGTCGCGCAGGTCCCGATATTTCCGCCTAGCACCAAGGCAATGGATGTTTCGAGATCGAGGAGGCCTTGCTTTGAAAGCGCCATTACAACCCCGGTGGTTGTGGAACTGCTGTGAATCAGCCCCGTAAAGACAGCCCCGGCCAGCACGGCGAGGCAGGGGCTTCCGGAAAGGGAGGAGATAATACCGGCAAACATCGCACTGTCCCGTAAAAAAGCAAAGGAGTCCGAGATTGTTTCCAATCCCAGGAAAATCAATCCAAAACCGAAGAGCGCCTGGCTGGTGTATTTTAAAGAGGGCTTTTTCTTTCCGGTGACGAGCAGCGCGGCCGCAAGCGCCATGGAAGGGAGGGCCAGCGCGGAGAGGTTGAAGGAAAGTATCTGCGCCGTCACACATGTTCCTATATTAGCCCCGAGGATGATGCCGACTGCTTGAACCAGATTCAGGATGCCGGCATTGACGAAGCCGATGACAAGGACCGTTACCGCCGTGCTGCTTTGAATCAGGGCGGTAACGGCGGTTCCGGTCAAAAAGGCGGACAAACTGCTGCCGGTAAAGGATGCGATGAACGAGTGCATCTTGAAGCCGGCGGCCCTTTCCAGTCCGTATTTCATTATGCGCAGGCCGGCCAGCAGGAGGAATATTCCCGTTAAAAAGAAGGCAAGTGCTGCCAATCCGCAATCACCTTAAGGGTTTTTCCTATGTTTATTTAAGTTATTTGAAAATATGAACGGTAAAACGCAGTCTCGTTGACATATCAATGAGCTTTAATTATACTAACAAAAAAGACGGCTGGTGGTGGCGTCTGTGAACAAGGTTATATCAGATGTCGGTGAAAAGTTGAAGGCTCAGGAGTTTAAACTCACGCCGCGGCGTGAAATGGTCCTTGAAGTTCTTTTGGAAAACAGGGACAAGCATTTGAGCGCTGAAGACGTTTACAACCTTGTCAAGCGTAAGGCGCCGGACACTGGATTGGCAACCGTTTACAGGACTTTGGAAATATTCCAGGAATTCGGGATAATCCATGCCATGGATTTCGGGGACGGACGAAAACGCTACGAATTCGGGGCGGAAGATGGAAACGACCATTACCACCATCACCTGATCTGCAATGTGTGCGGCAGTATCATCCAGGTCGATGTGGACCTGCTGGAAGAGCTTGAATGCCGTGTCAGCAAACAGCACGACTTTACCGTCACCAACCACCAGCTTAAGATCTTCGGCATCTGCAGGCAGTGCTCGGAGAGAAAATAAGAAAATGTCCGGTCTGCAATATCCATGCTATAATTATTGATGTGGTATGGATTTTATTTTTCGGGGGAGAAGCCCATGTCGGGGTACTTTGCGCTGGTACTGCATGCACACCTGCCCTACATACGTCATCCGGAGGAACCGGGAATCCTCGAGGAGCGCTGGCTTTTTGAGGCTATGACGGAATGTTACATACCCCTTGTCAGGGTTTTTGGGAAACTGGTTAAGGAAGGGCTGGGTTTCTCCCTGACTTTTTCCCTTTCACCCCCTCTCATATCGATGCTGAACGATACACTCCTGCAGGAACGTTACCTTCGCCACCTGAAAAAAATGATCCGGCTTGCTGAATCCGAGGTTGAAAGAAATGATAGAAACCCGGTATTCCGTGAACTGGCGGAAATGTATGTCAACAACCTGAATGAAGCGCGCCGTTCTTTTGAAGACGACTACGGCGGGAACCTTCTCCTTCCCATACAAAGCCTTCAGGCGCACGGAGTGCTGGAGGTAATTACCACGTGCGCAACCCACGGGTACCTGCCCCTGATGTTAACCAGGGAGGCCAGAAGGGCGCAGGTTCAGATTGCCGTAGAGCAGTACAGCAGCTTCTTCGGCAGGCCGCCGGCAGGCCTGTGGCTGCCGGAGTGCGGATACGTACCGGGAGTGGACGAGATTTTGAAAGAGTTCGGCATCAGGTATTTTTTTGCGGAAACTCACGGTATTATGCTGGCTGACCCGCCGCCGCGCTATGGCGTATACACCCCGGTGTACTGCCGTTCGGGCGTGGCCGCCTTCGGCAGGGATCCGGAGAGTTCCAGGCAGGTATGGGACCGCCATGCGGGTTATCCGGGGAATCCCTGTTACCGGGAATTTTACCGTGATATAGGTTATGACCTGGATTTGGATTACCTTGCGCCGTACCTGCCCGGCGGCAATATACGTTGCGACACCGGTCTCAAATACTACCGGATTACCGGACAGGGAAGCCACAAAGAGCCCTACCGGCCGGAAACCGCCGAACGGCAGGCGATGGAGGACGCAAAGAATTTTGCCCATTACCGGGGAGTACAGCTTAAGCATTTGGCCGGTCAAATGGACAGGAAGCCGGTTGTGGTCGCTCCCTACGATGCGGAACTGTTCGGCCACTGGTGGTATGAAGGACCGCGATGGATTGAGCATTTATGCAGAACGCTGGCCTCGGGGGAGGACGGCGTAATGATGGTTACTCCGGCTGAGTACCTCGGTGAATACATTGACAACCAGGTTGTCGACCTTGACGCCTCCAGTTGGGGTGAGGGGGGGTACAATCAGGTCTGGCTGAATCCCAGTAATGACTGGATTTACAGGCACCTGCACCGGGCTGAAACGACGCTGATAGACCTGGCCGATCTTTACCCCAATGCTGAAGGCCCTGTAAAAAGGGTGCTCAATCAGGCTGCCCGGGAGCTTCTTCTCGCCCAGAGCAGCGACTGGGCCTTCATCATCAAGACCGGCACGGCCGTCCAGTATGCGGTGCAGCGCATCAGCGACCATATCGGCAGGTTCAATTCCCTTGTATCAGAGTTGCCGTCGGTCGACGGGGAGGTGCTGACGGAGGCCGAAAGAAACGACAATATTTTTCCGGATATAGACTACAACATTTACAGCCGTCACTACCGCCTGAAAAAGAGCGTCCGGACGGCAGGCAGAAGGGAAGGCAAACCGTTTAAGATATTGATGCTGTCCTGGGAGTTTCCGCCCAGGACCGTCGGCGGACTGGCCAGGCACGTATACGATCTCACCAGGGCGATGGCCCGGCTCGGTGAAGTCGTGCACGTGATCAGCTGTCCCGTCCCGGGGGTGAATCATTACCAACAGGTCGGCGGTGTACACGTTCACAGGGTGGATCAGTCCAAACTCACCTCGCCGGATTTTTTGGAGTGGGTAAACCAGCTTAACGCTTCCATGACGGAATTGGCGAGCGGTCTTATGCTGCAGGAATCCTTCGACCTGATACACGCCCACGACTGGCTGGTGGGAAACGCGGCAGGGGAACTGCGCGAAAGGTTCGGCCTTTCCCTTGCGGTTACCGTTCACGCTACGGAATACGGGCGCAACAGGGGGCTGCACAACGATCTCCAGCGCAGCATTCACAGCCTGGAAAAACGGCTGACGGCGCTGGCGGATACTGTAATTTGCTGCAGCCGCTACATGGCGGCGGAGGTGACCGGACTGTTCGACGTTTCTCCCGACAAGGTGAACGTCATACCAAACGGGGTTGACCCGTCAAGTCTCGGTGCGCCGAGGCAGTTGGTGCCCGGCGAGAAGAACCCCCGCG
>DAOOVD010000040.1:0-22992 GCA_035369845.1 Bacillota bacterium
TTCGCGAGCAAGGAAGGCGGAAGGCGCGGGGACTTCCCGGCGGGGAGAGTTAAATGAAAAAACAGTCCTTTAGGACTGCAAGGTTGTTGACAAGAGCCACCGGCGGCTATAGCAGTTACTGCAGTAAAATGTTAAAACTCCGGGTTTACTTTCTGTACGCATCCAGCAAAATCGCCAACCGCCTCAGTCGCGTCCAAGCAACACACCTCCGTTTACTTTCTGTACGCATCCAGCAAAATCCGCAACCGTTTTTCAACCCGCCCGTATTCTTCCACAACTTTTGAAAACAGTTCCTTTGCCGCCTCCATATCACCTGATCCGGTCACTTCCTCCAGTTCCCGGCACAGGCCGGCAAAACGGACGGCGCCCACAATTGCGCTGCTGGACTTCATGGCGTGGGCCTGCAGGCACGCTCCGGAGGCGTCTCCCCGGGCCAGGGCGCTATTCAGACCGGCCAGCTTGGCCGGCATGTCCTGTAAGAAAGTTTCCGTTAAATCGTTTGCAAGGCGGGCGTCCCCGCCGGTTATCCGCATCAGTTCGCCCGCCTCCGCATCACCGGAGGGCGGGTTCACCGCCGCCCTGCTCCGGCTCTCTCCCGCAGCGGCTGTTCCGGCCGCTGCGGGCGCCGGCAGCCAGAAGGCCAGCACCCGGTGCAGGTCGGCAAGGCGGACTGGCTTGTTCAGGCAGTCGTCCATCCCCGCGGCCAGGCATTTCTCCCGTTCCCCCCGGGCGGCGCCGGCGGTGGTGGCCACAATGGGCGTACGCCGGCCCAGCCGCTCTTCCAGCCGGCGGATGGCTCTGGCAGCATCGTAGCCGTCCATCTGCGGCATCTGGCAGTCCATCAAGATCAAAGCGTAGGCAGTCCGGGACGCAGCCTTCACCGCTTCCCGGCCGCTGTGCGCCATTTCGGCCTCCAGCCCCAGTTTTCTAAGTTGGGCGAGAATAAGCTTCCGGTTTACGGAGGAATCCTCGGCCACCAGGATAGGCCCTGGATTCTGCGTCCATCCCGGCAAATGCGAAACAGCAGCGTTGTCTTCGACCGGCTCTTCAATAGTTTCTACCGCTTTTAACGGAACGGTAAACCAGAAGAGCGCGCCGCGTCCCTCTTCGCTCTCAAAACCAATTTTCCCGTTCATCAGTTCCGCCAGCCGCCGGCAGATGGAAAGGCCCAGCCCGGTGCCGCCGAACCGGCGGGTGGTGGAGGCGTCGGCCTGGGTAAAAGGTTCAAACAGGCCGTCCCTTATACTCTCCGGGATGCCAGGGCCGGTATCTCGCACCTCAAACCTTATCGTGAAGACATCGCCCTTCTGACCTTCCACAACAGCGCTTAAGGATACTTCGCCCCGTTCGGTGAATTTCACGGCGTTGCCCACCAGATTTAACAGCACCTGGCCCAGGCGCAGGGGATCACCCCTAAGGACGCGGGGCACCGCCGGGTCGACGAAGGTGGTGAAACGCAGGCCCTTTTGCCCGGCTTTCGGCGCGAACAAGCCGGTGACTTTTTTTTCCACCTGGCTGAGGTCGAAATCAACCTCCTCCAGGGCTAGTTTGCCCTCCTCAATCTTGGAGAAGTCCAGAATGTCGTCGATAATGGCCAGCAGCATGCCGGAAGATTCGTTGATGACGGAGGCATACTCCCGCTGTTCTTCATTCAGGGAAGTATCCATCAAGAGTTCGGCCATACCCATGAGCCCGTGCATGGGGGTCCGGATCTCGTGGCTCATTACCGCCAGGAAGTCGCTCTTGGCCCGGTTGGCCGCGTCGGCGCTTTGCTTTGCCCGCTCCAGGTCGCTGGTCCTATCCCGCACTTTTTGTTCCAGGGTGCGGCTGTACGCTTCCAGCTCCGCGGACAGTTTTTCCACAGTGACAAAAGCCCTGGAAAAGCGCATGGACAGGACCAGGGCCTGAAAGAAAAGGAGGATGAACAGTGCGAAATCAACGACATACGGGCCGTCCAGCACATCGTTGGCCACCAGGGTATCGTTGACCGCCGCCAGGGTCAGGACAGCGGTGCCCAGGACAAAATACCACGCCCCCTCTCTTTTTCTCAGGGCCGCCCTTACCAGCACCGCCAGGGCAATGTACAGCAGGAATATAATGGTATAAAGTTCGTACCAGAGGATGAATTTCGAATATACTTTTACCGGAATGATGATTACGGTCAGGCTGAACAGCGCCGCTACCGCCCAGCAAACCGCAATGAGCCTCCGCGAAGTTTCGTCGGGGTACAACAGGCGGATAAACTGCCCGAAGACGGGCACGGCCAGGTAAAAGGAAAGGTACTGCAGCACGTACAGAAGGTGCCAGCCGGTACCGGGAAAAAAGTCCAGGATGACGATCTCCCCGGTTACACTGGACCGCACGGCAATCAGCAGGCACAGCAGGGCGCAGAAAAGAGTGGACATCTCTTTCCGGCGCAGCACGTACAGCCCCAGGTGGTAAACGGCCATAATCACCAGAGCGCCGCTTAAAAAGAGCCCGCCGGCAATTTGCCTTTCCCGCAGGGCCTGGATCTGACCGGCGTTCCCCAGAGAAATCCCCGTCCAGACGCCCCCCTTGCTGTGGGTAAAGTTGGCAATCTGCAGGACCAGTTCGATTTCTTGCCGGTCGTTTAGAAAATTAACCAGCACGGGAAAGGCCTGCGGTGCCGCCTCCGCCTCGTTCTTACCCACCTGTCCGTTGGACGCCAGCAACTGCCCGTTTACCCACAGCCGGTAAGAAGTGGCGAAGTCCAAAATTTTCAACGCCAGCAGATCGTTATGGGGAGCCGTTTTGACGATCAGACGGTAGGTGGCGTATCCGTCGCCGGACAAACGCCGGTTGTCACCCCATTCGTTGACGGCATAGCCGTTCCACAAACCCGGCACTCTGATATAACCGGTTTTCGGCGGTTCGCTTGCAAAATCAGCCGGGTTCAGCAGTTGCTCCCAGTAGAACGCCCACCTGCCCTTGAGTTGCAAAACCCCCTGCCGGTCAAAGTCCCAGCCCGACAGATCCAGAACGCCGTCCACGGCCTCCGGCGGCCGCGCCCTTTCCTCCGTGAACCAGCCCTGGAAATACAGAAAGGCCAGAAAAAGTCCTGCTGCGAAAAAAGCTGCGAGCGTCATTCTTTTAGCCGGTCTGAACATAAAAACGCCTCATTTTTGGATGAATCAACAGCGGTTTAAAATTTTACTTCCATATGGTAAAATATTTAACGGAAAAAGGTACCCTTACCCGCAACAACTCTATACCAACCGCATCGAGAACAATACAATGTGATTTTGACAGCAGATACCGCCAGTTGAAGCAAGGCGGCCGGGTATACGGCAGGTGGAAGTCTTGGCAGGGGAAAAAATTTTGGTCGTCGACGATGAAGCCGTTGTTCAGAAACTTATTACTCATTACCTGGTTAAAGAAGGTTTCCGGGTTGTTACCGCCGACACGGGTTACACCGCCCTGGAGACGATTCGCCGGGAAAAGCCTGACCTGATCCTCCTGGACATCCTGCTGCCGGAACTGGACGGGCTGGAAATCTGCCAGGAAATCCGGGATGAAACTGACGTTCCGATCATCTTTATCACGTCCAAAGGCGATACCCTGGACGTCGCCCTCGGCCTGGGGGTGGGCGGTGACGACTACATCAGAAAACCCTTTGATCCTATTGAAGTGGTGGCCCGGGTGAAAGCCCACCTGCGACGCCGCCGGCAACTGCGCAAAGCCGGGGAAGCAGAGAAAACCCAAAAAACCCTCCACTTCCCGGGCTTGAAGATCGACCTGGCGGAACGCACCGTTGAAGTCAACGGCAAACCCGTGGTCCTGACCGCGCGGGAGTTCGACATTCTGGCCCTGCTGGCCGGAAACCCGAACCGTTATTACAACGCCGACAGGATAATGGAGTTGGTCTGGAAAACAAGGGAATCCGTAGACTACCGGTCATTAATGGTACACATCAGCAAACTCCGCAAAAAAATCGAGGAGGACCCGGCCAACCCAAAGTATATCATTTCAGTCAGGGGCTTCGGTTACAAGTTCAGCGTATCACAGCCGCCTTAAAGCGTTTCGCCGTCATTGGCGGCAGGCTATTACAAGGGGTGGCATTCCCGCGGGTGACCGCAGAGGGGGCAGGTGTCGCCATTTATCGCCCCGGCGATGAGCCTGCAGTCGCACAAAGAACAGGAATCTTTCCGGACGTTTTCTACCCCTCCGGCTACATACTGCAGTTTCTCATCGTCGATTTCCGCACCACCGGGCTCCGTCCCGCAGTCCTCTCCGGCATGCTTTGTCCGATGCGCCGTAAATATATCCAGCAGCCGGCTCCGCAATTTTTCACGAAACAGGCATTCGTCGCCAAAATCATCTTCAGCCAGACTTTTCGCCAACTCAATACAGCTCCTGTATTCCTCCGGAACCGGACCCATCGCTTGCGCCTCTTCGCCGTGCAAAATCTTGTCGATGTCGCGGCAAAAGCGCTCGGCCAATTTGTGCTCATCCATTTTTTTCACCTCTCAATTCCGCCCGCAACCGCCGTACCGCCCGGTACAAAATTACGGCTACATTGCTTTGGGTCAGACCGGATAATTCGGCTATGGTCCGGTTGGTCAGCCCCGCTGAAAATTTCAGGGCAATCAGGTTTCGCTCCCGGTCTGTCAGGCGGGACAAGGCAGCCAGGAGCTTTTCCCGGGTTTCATTGCGGATTGCCGTTTCCTCCGGCCCGGCTGCGGTACATGCCGTCTCGCCGATAACTTCCAGCGAAATCAGGCGGCGGCGCTTTTGGGTGCGCAGGTAGTCGGCTACGGTGTTGTGGGCTACGGCAAAGAGCCAGGCGGTAAAAGGACCCCGCTCCGGACGGTAGCTGCCGATTTTGGCCAAAACCCGCTCAAAGACCTGGCCGGTGAGTTCTTCCGCCGCATCCATGTCGCCGACGCGATAGCGCATGTATTTGTACAGGCGCGGTAAATAGTAGTCGTAGAGAGAGGCAAAGGCGGCCGGCTCGGTTGCGGCGCGGGCCACCAGTTCCGGTTCGTCCGGCAACATTGTAACGGTATCCATAAACCACACTCCACCGGATCACTCAGGCGCTTTTTCCACAAAAATATTCGCCTTGTCTTAAAAAAACGGACAATGTTAGCCGACAGCCTGGCAGCTATTATCTAAACAATTATACGGCATGCCTTCAAATGTGTTACATTAACACATGCGAAAAAATTACGCGGGGAAAGTCGCCGACTAAAAAAACCGTTGACCTGAATGCTTGCGGCGCGGGCTTAAAAACAACTAAAGTAAAGCCCTGCCGCCGGTGCAATATTTGCGAAGCGCGCTACTCAACTCCTCAGCGAGGCGCCGAATTTCTCTGCAAGAGTCCTGGAAATAGCCTCGATCCTTTCTGAAACTTCCGCGTCCGTGAGGGTACGGTCGCCAGCCAGGAATTTCAAAGAAAAGGCCATGCTCTTGAAGCCCTCGGGCACCTGTTCGCCCCGGTATACGTCGAAAAGGGAAACCGACTGCAGCAGTTCGCCCCCGGCGCTCCTGACGGCTTCGAAAATGTCGGCCGCCGGAATGTCCAGCCTCACAATAACCGCTATGTCCCGGTCCGCCGCCGGGAACCTCGGCAGGGGGGCGTATGAGGCAGGCCTCCCCGATATGGCAAAAAGCTCGTTCAGATCGATTTCAAAGGCAACCGCCTTTTCCGGCAGCGCGAAGTTTTCCAGAACGTCCGGGTGAAGCTCCCCGACAACTCCCAGCCGTGCATCCCCCGCTTCCAGTACGGCGGTCCGCCCAGGGTGGAAGCCAGGATTGCCGGTCTCCGGCCTGAAGACAACCGTTCCGGCTCCCAGCCTCCGGAACAGGCATTCAAGCACTCCTTTCATGTAATAGAAGTCATATTCCCGTGAGGCTGCGTTCCAGCTTACGGCAGTGCGGCCCATGGCGGCGGCCGAAAGCATCAGGCGTTCTTCGGGCTGACAGTTGACGCCCCGCGGGTAAAAAACCCTCCCGATTTCAAATATCGCCCCGTTTTGAACCCGGCGGCTGAAGTTTCTGGCCAGCGTTTCCAGAAGGCCGGGCAGCATGAGGGTGCGCATGATTGAGTGTTCCTCGCTGAGCGGGTTCTCAAGTTTTACCGCATTCCTCAAAGGGCTGTTTTGGGGCAGGTTCATTTTGCCGAACACTTTGGGATGCGTAAAACTGTAAGTCATTACTTCGTACATCCCGCATTCCGCCAGCAGGTCCCGCGCCTTTGCCGTCAGGGACTGCTCCCTTGTTTTCATCCCGTGCGTAGACGGCCCGCACGGAAGGGTTTCCGGCACCCGGCCGTAACCGTACATCCTGGCTAGTTCTTCAACAAGATCTATTTCCAGGTTCACGTCCGTCCGGTGCGGCGGGACCGTAACCAGCAGGTCCTCTCCCGCATCCTGCACCTTGAATTCCAGGCTGGACAGGATCCTGGAGGATTCCTCCTTTGTGATTTCCACGCCTAGAACATAAGCCGTCCGGCCGGCTCTCAAACAGACCGGCTTTTCGGAATAAGGGACCGGATAGTTGTCAATGAACCTGGACACCACCTCGCCGGCGCCGATCTCCGAGATCAACTGGGCCGCCCGGTCGGCCGCCCTCAGGCAGCCGCTTATATCAATACCCTTTTCGAACCGGAGGGAGGCTTCCGAACGCAAGCCCAGGGCTTTTGAAGTCTTTCGGATGCTGATCGGGTTGAAATAAGCCGATTCAAGAAAAACCGAAACTGTTTTCCCGGTTACCTCCGTAGCCAGCCCCCCCATCACCCCGGCAATGCCCACCGGCCCGGAAGGATCGGCAATTACAAGCATTTCCCCGGTCAAGTCCCGCTCCACGCCGTCCAGGGTAACGATTTTCTCTCCGGCCCTCGCCCTCCGGACAATGATACGGCCGTCTACCAGAAGGTGATAGTCAAAAGCGTGCATAGGCTGGCCGAGTTCCAGCATAACGTAGTTTGTCACGTCGACGATATTGCTTATCGGCCTGACGCCGGCGGAGCGGAGGCGCTGCTGCATCCAGAGGGGTGAACGGCCGACGGAGACGTTTTTAATCAGCCGGCCGGTAAAACGCCTGCACAGATCTGTTGCCTCTATTTCAACTCCCGCCTGTCCTTCGATTCTTTCTTCCAACTCGGGGAAACGGGGTTGAAACGTACGGATCCGCCTCCCCAGAAGGGCGGCCGCCTCACGCGCCACACCGATAATCGACATGCAGTCACCGCGATTGGGGGTCAGGTCCAGCTCCAGAATGAAGTCGTCAAGACCCAGCAGTTCTTTAACATCTTTTCCGACAGCGGTGCCCGGAGGCAGAATCATGATACCGTGAGCTTGCTCCGGAGGCAATGTTTTCGGATCGATCCCCAGTTCCTGCCCGGAGCACATCATCCCCAGCGACTCCACCCCCCTGAGCCTGGCACGTCTGATCACCATACCGCCGGCCAGTTTCGCTCCTTCAAGCGCTACCGGTACGACGTCGCCTTCACCGACATTGGTGGCGGCGGTAACTATCCGGAGCTTTTCTTTCCCCACGTTGACCGTTGCAACGACAAGTTTGTCGGCGTTGGGATGAGGACTTATATTCTCAATACGCCCGGTGATTACCCTTTCGATGCCCTTGCCCGTCTCCGTCACCGCATCCACGGCAATACCGGCCATGGTAAGGCGTTCCGCCAGTTCCTGCGGGGAGATATCCATGTCCACGAACTCCTGCAGCCATTTGTATGATACACGCAACCTTTATGAGCCTCCTTAATAATTGATGACACCATATTTTTACTGTTGATGCGCAAGCAGTTTGCGCGTAACCGAAAACCATCAAGTCAGAACTGCTGCAAGAAACGCAGGTCGTTGTCAAAAAACAGGCGCATGTCGTCGATACCGTATTTAAGCATGGCAATCCGCTCCACACCCATGCCAAAGGCGAAACCGGTGACCTCCTCGGAACTGTACCCCGATATTTCAAGCACCCGCGGGTGAACCATACCCGAGCCAAGTATTTCCAACCAACCCGTCTGCGAACAAACCCGGCAACCCTTGCCCCCGCACATCACACAGGAAATATCCACTTCGGCGCTCGGTTCGGTAAACGGGAAATAGCTCGGTCTGAACCTGGTCTTTGTTTTCGGCCCGAACATCTTCCTGGCAAAAAGATCGAGCGTGCCTTTCAAATCGCTGAAGGTGATCCGCCGGTCTATCGCGAGGCCCTCCACCTGGTTGAACATCGGCGAATGCGTGGCATCGTCGTCACGGCGGTACACCTTGCCAGGAACAATTATTTTAACGGGAAGTCCCGGCGCGGTTTTTTCCATTGTGCGGACCTGCACGGGAGAAGTATGCGTTCTCAATAGAATCTCCCCGCCGATGAAAAAAGTGTCCTGCATGTCCCGCGCAGGATGATCCTTGGGAAAGTTGAGCGCTTCGAAATTATAGAAGTCCGTTTCTACTTCCGGACCCTCGGCAATACTGTAGCCCAACCCCAGGAAAATCTCCTGGATTTCTTCAAACACGATGTTCAGCGGGTGTTTTCCGCCCCGCCGCACGGGTGTTCCGGGAAGAGTGACGTCTATGCCCTCGCTCTGCAGTCTCTTTTCCTTTTCCAGTTCCTTGAGCACAGCCGTTCTCTCCGCCAGAGCACGCTCCATACTCTCTCTGACCCTGTTGGCAATCTGACCTATACGCGGCCTCATATCCGGATTCAAACCGCCCATGCCCCGCAGCACCCGGGTAAGCTCCCCCTTTTTCCCGAGGTACTTGACCCTGATTTCGTTAAGCGCTTCAAGGCTTTGTGCGCCTGTCAGCTCCTTCAATGCCTCTTCATTCAACTCAAGCAATTTTTCCTCCAATTTCTATAACCCCCCGCTGGAACAGATAGATTCTCCTTTGGCAACCCGGCGCCCATGCGCGCCATACAATAAAAAACCGCCCCCTACAGGGACGGATTGTTTTCCGCGGTACCACCCTCTAGCCTATACCCTTCGAGCATAAAACCACGGGCTTTTCAGCCAAATAAAAAACCATACTACCTTCCAGATAACGGCAGAAGTCCCGGCGACACCTACTAGTCATACGTTCAGTTGCAGTTCCGGGGCGAACTTCAATGACCTGATCCTAAGAAGGCTTCCAGTCCAGCGACCCTCTTTCCCTGGAGAACGCCGGCCACCTACTCCTCCCCGTCATCACCTTTTAAATTCTTGAATTTATGTCAATTTAGTGAACAGCCAACCTCCTGTAAAGTATGTAGGCCCTGATCGAACCTGTTGCTTCAAACAGCCTCCAAAAAAATTCGGCGGTTAAGATCATTCATCAACCACAACCTTCCCTCAATTTTTTGGGGACCTTTTCGTGATTGATTATACCATAAGCAAAAATCAAAGACAAGGAAGTTTCATAAAAACAAATCTTGTCCGACGAACGGGAATTCCAGCAAAAAACTGCTTTTACCGCTTTGTGTAACGCTGTCTTACAGCCTCGTATATAAGTATCACTGTGGAAATCGCCGCGTTAAGAGATTCCGCCCGGCCAGGCATGGGAATGAGCACCCGTTCGGAAACCGTCCGGAGAACCTCCTTTGACACTCCCGCCGCCTCGCTTCCGACTACCAGTGCGCAAGGAACCGTCAGATCGCATTCATAAACCGCCTTCGTTCCACGGACGTCGCCCGCCACGGTTTTTATGCCCCGTTGCTTCAAATACGCCATGATTTCGTCTGCAGTATAGCCGCCCTGAACAACGGGCACGTGAAAAACCGACCCCACGGCGGCCCTCAAAGCCTTGGGATTGAATAGATCCACCGTGCCTTTCAAAAGAATTACGCCGTCGGCGCCGGCTGCGTGCGCAGTCCTCACTATCGTCCCGAGGTTTCCGGGATCCTGCACGCCATCCACGAGGACCAGCAAAACAGGATTGCCGGACGGCCGGATATCTTCCAAAAACGCTTTGCGCTGCCTGACCAGGGCGACAATGCCCTGCGGAGTCCCGGTCATGGCAATTTCATTGAGGACCCGTTCTTCCACTTCCGCCGTCATTATGCCTCTTTCCGACGCTTTTTCAAGGACGGCCGCCCCGCGCGGGATTTCACCGAGTTTCCCGCTGTAAACCAGCATTTCCACGGTCCACGGGGAATTCAAAGCCTCTTCCACAGTGCGGACGCCTTCAATCAGGAAGGCGCCTTCCTTCTCCCTGAAGCGGCGGTTTCCCAACTTACGCAGGTATTTGACGCGGGGATTCTGCCTGCTCAACACCGGTGTTCCACCTCTTTTCCAGGCCCGTAACAGCAAAAGCATGGTTTGCTCATAACCATGCTTGTTCTCAACAACCGCGATTACGCGACGTTATTAGAGTTTTGCCTTGGCCATTTCGACCAGCCGGCCGAACGCGGCGGAGTCGTTTACCGCCATATCGGCCAAAATCTTGCGGTTTATGTCGACCCCTGCCAGTCTGAGACCGTTAATGAGACGGCTGTACGTAATGCCGTTCATCCTGGCGGCCGCGTTAATCCTTGTTATCCAAAGCTTTCTGAAGTCACGCTTCCTCACCTTGCGGTCGCGGTAAGCGTAAACGAGGGATTTCATAACCTGCTGATTGGCAATGCGGTACAGTTTGCTCTTCGCTCCCCGGTAGCCTTTTGCCAGCTTGAGAATTTTTTTGTGTCTTTTACGAGTAACCACGCTGTTGGTTGCCCGCGGCATGGCACATTCCTCCTTCTGTAACCGGATATTTTATGGTAGCAGCCTCTTGATACGAGCGGCGTCACTCGGGCTGACGACGGTGGCCTTGCGGAGATTGCGCTTCCTCTTGGCGGTTTTCTTGCCGAGGATATGGCTGTGGAAAGCGTGAGACACCTTAAATTTTCCACTCGCAGTCTTCTTGAAACGCTTGGCAGCCCCGCGGTGGGTCTTGATTTTTGGCAATTTGACACATCCCCTTCCTAGTTGTCCTGCTTTGGTGCGAGAATCATGATCATGTTTTTCCCTTCCAATTTCGGCTGCCTTTCAACCGTGGAGCATTCCTTCAGCCGTTCAGCAAGCCTTTTAAGCAGTTGCTGTCCCAACTGGGTGTGTACAATTTCACGTCCACGGAAAATAATAGTAGCCTTCACCTTATCGCCGTCCTTGAGAAAACGGACGGCGTTTCTTGCTTTAACCTCGAAATCGTGTTCCTCTATGTTGGGGCGGAGCTTTACTTCCTTCACGCTGATAATTTTTTGCTTCTTCTTGGCCTCCTTCTCGCGCTTGCTCTGTTCATACTTATACTTGCCGAAATCCATGATCTTACAGACCGGAGGCTTGGCCGCAGGAGCAATCTCCACCAGGTCCTGTTCCTTCTCCTCCGCGAGACGCAAGGCCTCTTTCGCCGACATGATTCCCAACTGGGTACCGTCGCGGTCAATAACCCTTACTTCTCTGGCCCTGATCTCCTCATTGATACGGAAATCCTTTGTGATAGCGAATTCACCTCCAAATCTTCATAATTTAAAACAAAAAACGGGCAGTCCACCCGCTTTATATCAAAGCACAGATACATCTTTGAAGAAACCCTATGGACAGCCCGCGCCGGACGTCATAAGGTGAGAAGCGGGATGGCTTCTACTTGTAAAGATTTGTTATTTCGCCGCAGTAATTATAACACAAGGCATTGCCCAAGTCAACAAAAGCCCGGGGACCGTGTGTGTTTATTCTGTGATAATGTCACCCTGAAATATTTCTGTAAAAACGTCACCCCTTGGGTAAAATGAGAGGATGATATTATCAATGACACAGGATGAACGAAACAAGCTTTATGTTGCCCTTTGCTTACTCGACGGGAAAATGACCGTCAGTGAAGCTGCAGAGTAAGCGCAGAAAAATGACAGCTAAAATGCCTTTGTCCTGATTTCTTCCAGCAGCTTCTCCTCGAAAGCCGGCGGCGGCATGGCGCCGAGATCCCCTTCCGTGCGGTGGCGGACGGCCACGGTGCCGTTTTGCACCTCCCTGTCGCCGACAATAAGCATATACGGTATCTTCTGTGCTTGCGCCTCTCTGATCTTGTAATTGACCTTCTCGTTGCGGGAATCAATCTCCGCCCTCGCCCCTTTTGCGTCAAGGCTGCCCATGACCTTGCGGGCGTATTCCGCATGACGGTCGGTTATCGGCAAAACCCTGACCTGCACGGGCGCCAGCCAGACCGGAAAAGCCCCCGCGAAGTGCTCGGTAAGAATGCCGATGAATCTCTCAAGGCTGCCGAAAACCACCCGGTGAATCATCACCGGCCGGTGCTTTTGGCCGTCTTCCCCGATGTAGCTCAGATCAAATGTCTCAGGCATCACAAAGTCCAGCTGAATGGTACCGCATTGCCAGGTGCGGCCGATGGAATCCATTAAATGAAAATCTATCTTGGGACCGTAGAAGGCGCCGTCGCCCTCGTTGACCTTGTAGCCGAGGCCCCTCTCCTCCAGGGCTTCCCGCAGCGCGTCCGTGGCCATCTCCCAAATCTGATCGGATCCCATGGCTTTTTCAGGCTTGGTGGAAAGCTCCACATGATAGGGAAAACCAAAAACCTTGTAAAAATCGTCCACCAGGTTGATCACCCCGATGATCTCCTGCTTAACCTGGGAGGGAAGCATGAAAATATGTGCGTCGTCCTGGGTGAAGCAGCGCACCCTCATCAGCCCGTGCAGGACGCCGGAAAGTTCGTGCCGGTGCACCAGTCCCAGTTCAGCCATCCGGACGGGCAGTTCCCGGTAGCTGTGCAGCCTGCTCTTGTAAATCAGAATGCCGCCGGGACAGTTCATCGGCTTTATGGCGTAGTCATACTCGTCTATGGTGGTAAAGTACATGTTTTCCCGGTAATGATCCCAATGCCCCGATCTCTCCCACAGAGCCCGGTTGAGTATGATCGGGGTGCGCACTTCCTGGTACCCTCTCTTTCTGTGTTCTTCCCGCCAGAATTTTTCAAGTTCGTTGCGCAGGATCATGCCCTTGGGGTGGAAAAATGGGAACCCGGGCCCCTCCTCCTGGATACTGAAAAGATCCAACTCCGCTCCCAGTTTTCTGTGGTCCCGCCGCCTGGCTTCCTCAATCCTCGCCAAATACTCGTCGAGCATGGATTTCTTTGGAAAAGAAGTCCCGTAAATACGCTGCAGCATTTTGTTTTTTTCGCTTCCCCGCCAGTAAGCCCCCGCAACGCTCATCAGCTTTACGGACTTGATCCTGCCGGTCGAAGGGATGTGCGGCCCCATACACAGGTCGACGAAATCGCCCTGGCGGTAACAGGAGAAAGGCGCGTCGGCCGGCAGGTCCTCGATGAGCTCGATCTTGTAAATCTGGCCGGATTTCCTGAACATTTCCAGAGCCTCTCCCCTGGAAAGCTCGCAGCGCTCAAACGGAAGATCCTGCCTGATAATGGCCTCCATTTCCTTTTCAATTTTTTCCAGGTCCTCCGGCGTAAAAGGGCGGTCAGTGTCGAAATCGTAGTAAAACCCGTCCGCTATTGCCGGTCCGATCGCCAGCTTTACCCCCGGGAAAAGCCTCTGCACCGCCTGGGCCAGGATGTGAGCGGTACTGTGCCGGTATACCTGCCTGCCCTCTTCATCCTCAAACGTTAAAAACCTGACGCCGGCATCCCTGTCCAGAGTACGGCCCATATCTACCATCTGCCCGTCAACCTTGGCCGCAAGGGCTTCCCTGGCAAGACGCGGGCTGATGCTTTGAGCCACATCGGCCAGTGATGCGCCCGCCGGGTATTCCCTGACCGACCCGTCCGGCAGAGTTACATTTATATTTTTTTTGCGATCACCGACATTTACAGGCTCTTCCACTGAATTTTTCAATCTCGGCACTTCCTTTCCCAATATGGCTTAAATTAAAAATGTCCCTGATCAGATCAGGGACGGGAATTCCCGCGGTTCCACCCTGTTTAGGATGAACAGCCACCTCGCTCTCGGCAGTTAACGGCTGCTCCGGCGCTGCTTACTTCATTTCAGCTGCGCAGCTCCAAGGCGGTTTTCGGTTAACCTGCGTCTAAAGGCGCTTACAGCCGGGGCGCCTTCTCTCTTCAGACCGTAAAAACCTACTCTTCCCTTTCATTGCCGCTGCGCGTTATTTACATAAGAGTATTATAATTTCATTACAAGCCTTTGTCAATAAAATGCGCGCGCTTTTAAATCTTCATGTACGAGGTGCAGAGGCTGCAACCCGGGCATTCCGAAACGCGCCCGGTGAAAACGCTTTTTATTGTTTCCAGCACAGCCGGTCTGTAATCGGCGTTCAGGTAATGAAGCACTACCTTCCTCGGAGCGATGGTGATCAAAGCGCTTATTAAAAGGTCTTCATAATTGATTTCGCCGTCAACGAGATTCAACACGGTTCCTTCCAGGTAATCGCTCTTCAGGGGCCTCATTCTCTCATCAAAAAGATTGAAAAACCCCCCGCTTCTGATAACCACGTGTACAACTCCAGTCTTTGGCTCCTGAATTTCAACAAAATATCTCAAAAGCTGGATGAATTCCCTGTACTCCCTCTCCACCAGCAAATCATCCACCGCTTTTTCTGCCGCTTCACGCAGTTCACACACGTACTCCTTCAGCCGGAACCTGATGAAACCGTCGATAACGAGGTCGTTGCTGGAGTGAAAATAATCAAGAAGTTTGTGCAATATCAAGCTTTTTCTGTCAATCCAGTTTGCATTTTTCCATGTTTCGCCACCCCGTCTTACATTGCGCAGGGCATAGTCGAAGACGAGCTTTTTCTCTTCATCGCACAGGTAGTAGTAGTCCTCCCTGATTATATTCTTCAACAGGATTTCCACCCAGTTGCTCAGAATTATCTCCGAAATGACGTCTGCAATAAAATGTTTCAGAATCACCTGGGAATCTTCCTCGCTGTATTCGCACCCGTCGCCGTACGAGACGCGGCAGGCCAGGAAAGTAAAGCTCCCGGCCTGTTTTTCCTCAAGATCCACTTTTAAACCTTCGTTTTCAAAAAACTTCAACTCCCTGCCCAGCCGGGCCTTCAGCAACTCCATATGTCGAGTGGCTCCGATAGATATCGTACGGACCACCGGCTGCTCACCTCTTTAAAAAACTAATCCTTTTCTTTCAGTATAAACAAAATCATATGCGCCTATGCCAAGCAAAATATTTATCTCGAGGCAGAGCAATCTATATTTTTGCGGAATAAAGAACCTCTTTTCCGAAGAAAAGAGGTTCTTTCGTTTATATCCTCATCTCGTTAAGACGCTTCACCCTTTCGCTGACAGGCGGGTGAGTGCTGAACAGCCTAACCAGGGATTCGGCGGAAAGCGGGTTGACAATAAACATGTGCGACGTTGCCGGGTTAACCTGCATGGGAATTCTGCGGGCTGCAGAGTCAAGCTTCAACAGGGCGTTGGCCAGTCCGCCGGGATTTTTCGTTAAAAGGGCTCCCGTCTCGTCCGCGGTGAACTCCCTCGAGCGGGAAATAGCCAGTTGGATAAACATGGCCGCCACGGGGGCAACAAGAGCCAGGAGCAGCGAGCCGATATAGCTGCCGCCCTCTTCATCGTCCCGTCCCATACCGAATATCGCCCCCCACTGGATGATATTGGCGATCATGGTTATCGCACCGGCAATAGTCGCCGCAAGCGTCCCGATAAGAACATCCCTGTTCCTGATGTGGGCGAGCTCGTGAGCCAGCACTCCCTCCAGTTCGCTGCGATTCAAAATTTGCAGCAATCCCTGCGTTACAGCCACCGCCGAGTTCGCCGGGTTCCTTCCCGTCGCAAAGGCGTTGGGCTGCATGGAAGGAGTGATATAAAGGCGCGGCATCGGGAGCCTGGCCCTTTGTGCCAGACCGCGCACTATGCTGTACAGTTCAGGCGCTTCTTCCTCGGAAACCGGCCGGGATCCGGTCATCGAGATGGCAACCCTGTCGCTGAAATAATAACTGAAAAAGTTCAATCCCAGCGAAATCAAAAAGAACCAGAGGGCCCCGGCCCTTCCTCCGACCGCTCCGCCGATCAGGACAAGGAGTATGGAAAGCAAACCCATAAACAACCATGCTCTAAAATTATTCACTTCATAATACCCCCTGTTTTTTTAAGTTTGAACAAATTTTAAATATTTTAACCCGTCAAAACTTTTTAAAATCACCACCCAATATCACAGCTTAAATCATCGTTATGACTGCCAGAAGAAAAAGTCCGTATATGGCTGCGGGGTATATCATAACAACCGGTTTCAGCTCTTTACGCCTCGATGCCAGCAAATAGACTATCAGACCCGACAAGAGCGCAAGCACTGCACTCAAAACGGCGATGGGAGAAAGCCGCCACGGCGTCGTCAAAATGCCTATTGCCGGTATAAGCGTGCTCTGAAATACCATCGCCCCGGTAATGTTGCCCAGTGCCAGGGTGTCTTTCCCCCCTTTCACCCAGATTACGCTGTTCAACTTCTCCGGCAGCTCGGTTGCAAAAGGTGTGATGACCAGCGAAAGGACGAGGGCCGGCACCATCAAACCTTCAGCCAGCGCACCCAGAGCGTTTACAAAGAACCGCGCGCCTGCGGCTATTAAAATCAGGCCTGCAATCACCTGCACAATTATCAGGGACAAAGGCACGGGACCTTCTTTTTTCCAGAAGTAAGGCGGCGGAAGTTCTGTTTCTGCCAGGCTGTCCCCGTCTTCCACGGTTTTTTTAACATAGTATGCATATCCTGCGACCAATATGGCGGCAACGGCAATCTTGGAAACGTGGGAGGGCAGGAAAGCAGCCCCCAGGGTAAGTGAGTAGAAGAAAAGAAAATATTTCAGATCCCTCATCAGGATGGTCCTTTTAACATCTATGCACCGGCTGTTGCCGCCGCGGCAGTAAAAGACCTTCGAAACCCCCACGATGCCCAGCGCAAGCGTACTCAACATGAACGGGGCGCCGAGAATCGCACCCACGCCAACTTCATGGGCATTTCCCGTTGAACCAAACAGTATGGCGATTAACGGCACCATTGTTTCGGGGAGGGCCGTTCCCACAGCGGCGAGAATACTGCCCACCGCGCCTTCCGTGAGGTTGAGCCTCTTCCCCAGCCACTCGACGCCGTTGGTAAATACATTGGCCCCGGCAAGGATCATGGCCAGGCCTGCAATTAAAACAAGCAAATCAGCAAACAAGTCAACACACCTCCTCACCAAATAAAAAACCTCCGCATTTCCACCAAGAAAACGCGAAGGTCTTGCCGTTTATTTTACCTGCAGGAACCGGGTATCACTACCGTATTGACGATCCCTGCCCCGGGTCGGGACCCGGCGGCTACTCCCCTTTGCTTTACATTTTTCTCAATATTTATTATTACGCCAAAATCTCTTTGAGTCAAGCACTATTTTATAAAAAAAGCCATTATTACTAAAATAATTAATTATAATATTATACCATGATATTATCAGAATTTTTTAACTAGTATGGATATTATGCCAATTATATGATATGATCATATAAAAACAAACCCGTTGTCCATATTTCCCTCAGCGTCATGATCCCTTCCGTTGTTTGCGCCCGGACGAAACTGCTGAAGGAGGAAAGATGGATGAATATGAGCGGGCAGAACAGGATTTTCGAAGGCGATTACAAATACGGCAACAGGGTTGCAACACTCTTCAAATTTGAAAACGGCATGCGCATAATAGGTTTTAAAAACGGACAGGATTTTGATTTAAGGGTGCTCACCATCGGCGGCAACCCCAGGAGGGCGGGCTTCGGCCGGGAGGCGCTCAGGCAATTGCGTCCGAGATTCAGGCACATAACGGTGAGCGAGATATACGAAGAATCGCTTCCTTTCTGGGAAAAGATGAAAGAAAGCGGTCTGGTGGACGAACTGAGAAACATAAAATGGGAAATCCGTTGCGAAGACGTGGTATAAAGCCCCGCACCATCAGATGCGGGGCTTTATAACTAGATTACTTGGCCAGCATGACGGAACTCGCCTTGACAACAGCCGTTACGTCATCGCCCACCTTCAGCCCGAGCCTTCTCGCCGATTCGACGGTAATGGTGGAGCACATCTCCTGACCGCTCACGTCCAGAATGACTTCCGACGTGATATTGTCCGAGCGGATTTCCTTCACCCGGGCCTTCAACTGGTTGCGTGCGCTCAACATACCTTAACCCCCCCTTTTTTTAATATTTTGCCGAAAAGGAGGAGCCTTTTATTCATTACTTGCCCAGTTCTTCCATTTTCTTGCCCGCGTCGGGGAAGAAAAGAGGCTCGCCGTACTTATCCTTGCCGAACTCCCCGATAACCTTCTGGGTTTCGGGATCGATCATGAAATCCACGAAGGCCTTCGCCCCGTCTTTGTTAACCTTGCTGAACTTTTCGGGATTTACCTGCATAACGTGGTATATGTTCAGCAGTTCCTTGTCTCCTTCCGACAGTACGACCAGCTTGATGTTTTTCTTCTGGGCAAGGTAGGTGGCCCTGTCGGTGAGAGTATAGCCCTGTTTGTCATTGGCTATGTTCAGAGTCTGCCCCATACCTGCGCCGCTCTGCTGGTACCAGCTTCCTTCCGGCTTGACGCCGGCGGTCGTCCAAATTGACTTCTCCTTGCTGTGGGTGCCGGAATTGTCCCCCCGGGATACAAAAACAGCCTTTTTCTCCGCTATCTTTTTGAAAGAGTCTGCCGCGTTACTGCCCTTAATCCCCGCCGGGTCGTCGGCAGGCCCGACGATAATAAAATCGTTGTGCATGATCAACTGGTAATTGATACCCACGCCGCTATCCACAAGCGCCTTTTCATCCTTGGGCGAGTGCACCAGCAACACGTCGGCCTCGCCTTTTTTGCCCATTTCCATGGCAGCGCCGCTGCCTACCGCAATCGGCTTAACCTTGTATCCCGTTTTCTGCTCGAATTTCGGAATAAGGACGTCCAGCAGCCCGCTGTCCTGGGTACTTGTGGTGGTAGCGAGAATCACTTCTTTGACCGCCGGCTGTCCGGTTTGCTGGGCCTGTTGTTTCCCGCAGCCCTGGACGGCCGCCAGCATTATCAAAACTAGAATTATTACCGTCAGCGGGGCGGCGATTTCTTTAAGCTTCCGCAAAGTAATTCCTCCTCCATTTTTTAGTTGATTGGCCGCTCACCCTTAACTTTTGGCAAGGGTTTTCCCTTCTGTAGAATTGGGGAAGAAAAGCGGCTCCCCATACTTATCCTTTCCGAAATCCCTGATGATGGTCTGCCCCTCTTTCGAGATGCAGAATTCTACAAACTGCATGGCCTGCTTGTGCTTGACCCCGGGAAACTTCTGGGGGTTTACCGGAATCAGGGAAATGAAGTTGAGCAGGGACTCGTCATTTTCTACAAGCACTTTCAAAGCGATATCGTTTTTCATGGTAAGGTAAGTCGCCCTGTCTATAAAGGTATAAGCTTTTTGCTCGTCCGCATATTTTAGAGTTTTTACATTGCCCTCGGCGCCTTTTTCATAGATTCTGTACCATTCGCCCGCAGGCTTAAGCCCGGCCGCCTGCCACAGTTCCTTTTCCGCCACGTGCGTGCCTGAATTGTCGCCGCGGCTGATAAACAGGGATTTGCTGTCCATGATTTTCTTCAAGGCTTCAAAAGCCTTCAAGCCTTTAATTTCGGCCGGGTCGGATTCCGGCCCCACTATAACAAAATCATTGTACATGAGATCAATTCTCTGGGTTCCAAACCCGTCGGCGACAAACTTTTCCTCCAGCGCTCTGGCATGAACCATGACCACGTCGAAATTGCCGCTTTCAGCCATTTTCAGCGCCGCCCCGGTACCCGCGCCGACGTGCCTCACCCTGATCCCGGTTTTCTTTTCAAAACTGTCTTCCAAAACTGATACTATCCCGGCGTCAATCGGTCCGATTGTACTGGCCAGCAGTATCTGCTCGCCGCCAGGGGCTGCGCCGGACGGCTGATTTTTTTGACCGGCGCACCCCGCCGCCAGAAGCAAAACAAGAACAGACAGCACGCCCAAAACAACAACTGCTTTAAATCTCAAATATTAATTCCCCCCTTGCAATTTAATAGCACTGTAAGTCCGGCCGGGTTAAGGGCTGTAGCGACTACAGCCGTCTTGCCCCCGGGCGTTTTACCAAATCCGTTCATCCCTCCCCTCCAAAAAATATTAAACGCCGGGCAGACACTGCGAAAACAGGCCTGCCCGGCACAAATACCATTCAAGCTCTCCTTTTCGCAATGGAAGGCGCGCCGGTTTCCCGGCGGACCCTGCCGGCCTTACGACCATGGCTTAGACACTTTAGGCCGTATGACTCGGAGAGTATAAAAATATTATGGTGAAACAATCTGTGTATTTTGAAAGATTACACTGTACAAAAAAACGGTTATGCATAATTTCTACCTATTTACGCATATTCCTTCAATAAAACAACTTTATTAAAAAAAATGACCGGCAACAGGTCATTTTGGAAAAAGCCATTGAACAGGCCGGGCCCGGCATAACAAAAAGCCGTTAAAGCGTTGCCGGACTTGGGGGAGAAAAAAGCCGTCCCCTGTTTAAATACACAATCTCATCTCCTAAAAAACCGGCGTCTTCCTCGTTGTGAGTGACCAAAACAAAAGGTATCCGCCATCGCCGGTGTATTTTCTTTATCTCCTGCCTCAAGCTTACCCTGGTATTTTTGTCCAGCGCATTTAAAGGCTCGTCCAGCAAAAGCAGTTCCGGCTGGACGGCCAGCGCCCGGGCCAGCGCCACCCGCTGCTTTTCCCCGCCTGACAACTGGCCGGGATACCGGTCGGCCAGGTGCTCCACGCCAAATAATTTCAACAGTTCGACAACGTCCGCGTCAGTCCCCGGCCGGTTTTTTCGCTTCAGCAGCCCGTACATGACGTTATGTCTTACGGTCATGTGCGAGAAAAGCGCGTAATCCTGAAAAAGGTAACCGGTATTTCTCAGCCGGGCAGGGACATTGATCTTCCTGTCGGAAGAAAAAAGAACCCGGTCATTGAGTTCGATAAAACCGGCGGACGGCTTCAGCAAACCCGCCAGACAGTGCAAAACCGTGGTCTTCCCCGAACCGGAGGGACCCCACAAAACCAGGATCTGGTTGCCGATTCTCACATGCAGTTCCAGGTCGAAATACCACAGCGTTTTTGTAATCTGAAATTCCAACACGCGTATCACTCATATCACTCAGAATTATTCCCGCGCCTTTTGGCCCAGCGGTTCACCCAGAATATCACGGCAAAACTGAATACTGTAATTACCGCAACCAGTACTCCGGCCGTGGTGTTGTCCCCCGATTCAACCGCAAAATAGATCGCCAGGGGCACCGTTTGAGTCTGCCCGGGTATATTGCCCGCCACCATCAGGGTGGCGCCAAATTCACCCAGAGCGCGGGCGAAGGTCAGCACCAGGCCGGCGAGAATGCCGGGCCAGGCCAGGGGCACCGTAATCGTGAAAAAAATCCTCACTTCACTTGCCCCGAGGGTTCTGGCCGCTTTCTCAAAATTAACGTCCACGCTTCTAAAAGCTGCCTTGGCGCTCTGATACATCAAAGGAAAGGCTACCACCACAGAAGCCAGAACGGCCGCCCACCAGGTAAACATCAAAGTTATAAATAGATCAGCTAACCCCGGCCACTCCGGCATTGACAGAGACCCCGTTTCATCAAAGAGAAGCAGCCATCGAGGATCCTTCTCCTTTATTTAGCAGGCTGGTAATCTGCGGACAGGACGTTCTTTTAGATATCCTGGCCCGCCACCTGGAACGCCACCCCAACGGCACCCGCGCCTTCCGTCATCACGTGGGCAGTTTTGCAGGTCTTATGGCACTTTACCAGGGAAAGGCTCACATGGCCAGTGCTCATCTTTGGGACGGGGATAAAGATATATATAATATTACTTATGTCCGGCATATCCTTTTCGGCATACCGGCCGTAATAATCCACCTGGCCTGCCGGATGCAGGGGTTCTATGTAGCCAAAAACAACCCCAAGGAAATTAAATCCTGGCAGGACTTGACACGACCTGATGTGACTTTTATAAACCGTGAAAAAGGCAGCGGCACGAGGGTTCTTCTTGACGAACAATTCCGGAGGCTGGGAATTGACAGGAGACTTGTCAATGGTTATGAGAGAGAAGAGCTTTCCCACCTCGCGGTTGCCAGCACTGTAGCACGGGGAGAGGCTGACGCAGCTCTGGGAAACCAAAAGGCGTCCCTGCAAGTTCGCGGTATCGATTTCGTCCCGCTGCAAAAGGAGCGTTATGAACTGGTAATAAAAAGAGAGGATGTAGACAAGCCTCAGCTTCAAACGGTTATTGAGATCCTTCAGTCCAGGGAATTTAAAGCAGAGCTTCAGGGCTTGGGAGACTATGATTTAACTGAACTGGGCAATATCGTTGCTGAAGTATAACAAAATGAAGCTGTTATACGGCGTTTCGCATGGCAATTTTGCCATGCGAAACTTTTATGGTGCAGGTTTTGCATGGATAGAGAATAATCACCGGATTATAAATGACATAAAAAATCAAATGCACTCTTTTTAATGCCAATTTCACGGGCATTATTTATAAGCCCTCTTAGATCATGTAATGAACAATAAAAATACTTCCAGTATACAAGTTTAATTTCTTTTATTAATCTATCTTCCGGCAAAGCCAGTTTTTCCTCAGGAACCCCGAGGATTTCCAAAGCCTTTTCCTTGCTCTCTATCTTCATGTTTTGACTGCTTTGACGCATCAGGTATAGGGCATAAAACAATAACTGTTCCTTACGATTAACCGGCGGATTCAAATCAACCGATTTCCAGAAAAACATGCCGAGGGCTTCTTCAGCAGGGCACTCCGAAAATGTACCCGAAGCAATTTTACCAATCAGGATTTGACGCCGCGCCTCTCAATCAAAAAAACGGGGTTTCGCGCATGTTTCATTTGCCCCAGCCTGATGGCGTTCAGCACTTTTCATTGTTGTTTTTCTCCTGCAGAACATGAGGGGTCAGGAGAAGGTCAAGTTCCATTTTTCCTATAAAAACGGTCCCACTTTGTAGATAGAGGGTGGTCCAGGTTCATGAGACCCGGCT